>CAYOIZ010000010.1:0-138131 GCA_964404165.1 uncultured Binatia bacterium (SeqCode)
TTCCACGTCCCCGCCGCGCCGGCGGCCCTGCCCGTCCGCGACGCGCGCTTCACGCACGTGTAGATCACGGAGGAGCACCAAACAATGATCGACCCGGCGCTCGCCGACGCCTTCCGCGCGCTCCGTCCCGGCGGCCACCTCGCGGTGCAGGAGCTGGTCTGCACCACCGCCGATCCTCCCGTCGTTCCGGGGTGGCGGTTCGCGACGCGTGCGGCCCGCGTGGCCGGAATCGAGGCCGTGGGCTTCGTCGAGGTCGTGGCGGACGACGTCACCCGTGCGGCCGTCGAGCGCTCCGCCCCGGTACTGGCGGCGCGGCAGCAGCTGCTCCATCGCCTCCGCGCCGCCGGCGACCCCGCCCTGTCCCGCGAAGCCGACGTCCGCGACGCCCTGGCCGCCGGCCTGGCCGACGGTCGGCTCGGCGTCGTCCAACTGGTCGCGCGCCGGCCCTGACCCTCAAGAAATCGCCGCGCTCTGCCGACCCTGTGGGGTGGATGCGTATGGGGGGGTCATGGGGTTGACGCGACGGGAGCTGGGATCGCTGCTGGGGATGGCCGCCCTGGCAGGGCTCGTGGGACCGCGACGGGCTGCGGCGGACGAGGTGCTGGACGGCGTCTGTCAGGATCGCGGCGTGGAAGCGGCGGAGCTGTGGGGCAACCTCGTCTCGGGCAACCGGCGCTTCGTCGCCGGCACGCCGGCCGAGCACGCCCTGGTCGACGTCCGCGAGCAGCTCGCCGCGGGCCAGCGCCCGCGCGTCGTCGTGCTCGGCTGCTCCGACAGTCGCGTCGGGCCGGAGACCGTCTTCGACAGCGGCCTCGGCGAGCTCTTCGTGGTGCGCTCCGCCGGCAACGTCGTCGACCCCGTCGGCCTCGGCAGCATCGAGTACGCCATCAAGCACCACCACCCGAAGCTGCTGGTCGTGCTCGGCCACCAGGACTGCGGCACGGTCGAGGCCGCGCTCGACGACGAGCCCATGCCGTCGCCGAGCCTGCAGGCCCTCATGCGGCGCATCGCCCCCAGCGTCGAGAACCTGCGCGACGATCCGGCGAGCGACGAGCGCCTGCAGCGCGCCGTCGAGGCCAACGTGCGCCAGAGCGCGCGCGATCTCGTCACCTACAGCAGCATCGTCGGTGACGCGGTGTCGTCGGGCAAGGTGGCGCTGGTGCAGACCTGCTACCGGCTCGCCAGCGGCGAAGTCGTCCGCATGGCCTGACCCCCGGCTCGACCACCTCCATGCTTCATGGTAGTGGCCCACCATGCATGCATGGATGCAGGCATTGGGGATGGCGGCCGGGCTCGTCGTGCTCACCGCCTCGGGTGCTGGTGCCGTCTTCGACCCGGCGAACTACGCCGGCACCTGGTCGGGCACGTGGAAGAACACCACGTTCAAGGTGAACGGCTCGTTCGGCGCCACCGTCACCGCGGCGCCCGACGGCCAGACCATGACGATCGACTACGCGTTCTCGGGCCTGTTCAACTGCGGGAGCGTCACCGCCACCCGGGTCCTCACCCGCGGCGTCGACTTCACCGACGCGGGGATGAGCTTCGCGGCCACCGACGCCGCGTGGGGTGCCACCACGGTGACGTCGCAGTCGAAGAAGAAGGTCGAGAAGGTGTCGATGAGCGGCACGCCGAGCTGCCGCAGCGACATCGCGGGCTACACCGTCAAGGCCAAGCTCAAGGGCACCAAGCTGACGGGCAGAATGACGGTCAGCTTCAGCCAGGGTACCCCGAAGAAGGGCAAGACCACCTTCACGGCAACCAAGCAGTAGGCGGTGCTCGCGGTCGCCTGGCACAACGTCCGGGGAGAGCCTGGCCGCTGTGCGGCGCTCGCGCTGGCGATCGCCCTGCCCGTTCTCCTGGTGCTCGTCACCAGCGGCGTCTACCTGGGGCTCCTCGACGCCATGGTCGCGTTTCCCCGCTCGCTGCCGGGCGATGTGGTCGTCACCGAGGCCGGCGCCTCGCCGATCTTCATGCGCTCGACGTCACGCATCGCCCCGGCCGCGGCCGACGCGATCCGGGCCCTGCCGGGCGTGGGGTCGGTGCACGCGCTCCACGGACGGCTGGTGTGGATCGAGCGCCACGGGCAGCGCGGGCTGATCTATCTCGTGGGCATCGATCCGTCCGCGACGTTCGGCGTGCCGCCCAGCGTCGTCGCCGGCCAGTCCCGCCCCGACGAGCTCGACGAGATCATCCTCGACCGCGCCCTCGTCTCCGAGATGGACCTGCCGCTGCGCGCCTCGTTTCGCGTCGCGGGTGCCCGCTTCCGTCTCGCCGGCATCGCGGAGGGCGGCAACGCCGTCATCGGCACCTTCGCCTGGGCCAACCGCAACGCGCTGTCGATGGCCGGCGTCGTCGACCCGAGCCATCTCTTCGTGACCGCCGCTCCCGGCGCCGACGTCGAGACGCTGCGCCGGCGCATCGCGCGCGTCCGCGGCGTCGACGTCTACACGCGGCCGCAGTTCGACGCGGAGATGCTGTCGATGGCGCGCCAGTTCTATCGGCCGGTGATCGGCGTCGTCGCCGGCATCACGGGGCTGGTGGGCGCCCTCGTGCTCGGGCTGGCGCTCTGGGTGTCGGCCGTCGAGCACCGCACCGAGCACGCCCTGCTGCGCGCGCTCGGGTTCTCGCGACGACGCGTCCGTGCCGTCGTGCTGTGGCAGGCGATGCTCGTCGCCGCCTTCGGCGTCGTTCTCGGCAGCGCAGGCGGCGTGGTCGCGGCCGCCGGCATCGAGCGACTGGTGCCGCGCTTCGTGGTGACGATCCCGTGGTGGCTCGTCGCGGCGACCGCCACCGTCGCGACCGCCGTCGGTCTCGTCGCCGCCTGGTTGCCAGTCCGGGTCGTCGCACGCACCGATCCGGCACTGGTGTTCCGTGCCTGACGCCATCCTGCAGGCGGAACACGTCGCCAAGACGTGGCAGGTCGGCGGGCGCCCCATCGTCGGCGTCCGCGACGCCTCGCTCACCGTCGCGTGCGGCGAGGCGGTGGTCATCACGGGGCCGTCGGGGTCGGGCAAGACCACGCTGCTGTCGCTCCTCGGCGGCCTGCTGCGTCCCGATCGCGGACGCATCGTGCTCGGCGACGTCGACCTCGGGAGCGCGACGGAACCGCAGCGCGACAGCGTCCGCCTCACCCGGGTGGGCTTCGTCTTCCAACGCGGCCTGCTCCTCGAGCGCCTCACCGCGCATCAGAACGTGACGCTGGTGCAGACCGCCGCCGGGCGGCCGCGGCGCGAGGCCCGCGCCCGCACCGACGTCCTGCTGGAGCGTCTCGGCCTCGCCGACCGCGCCCACCTCCATCCGGCGGCGTTGTCGGCGGGCGAGTGCCAGCGTGTCGGCGTCGCGCGGGCACTCGCGAACCGCCCCTGCCTGCTGCTGGCCGACGAGCCCACCGCGCATCTCGACGCCGCCACCGGCGCGGCCGTCGCCGCCGAGCTGCGACGGCTCGCCGACGAGGACGGCGCCGCCCTCGTGGTCGTGACCCACGACGAGCGTCTCGCACCCATCGGCAACCGCGTGCTCCGCCTCACGGACGGCGCCCTCGTCGCGCCCTGACCGCCCGTGCTATGCCCGCAGCGTGGACGGCATCCACGATCTGGGCGGCATGGACGGCTTCGGCCGCGTCGTCGTCGAGCCCGACGAGCCCGTCTTCCACGCCGCGTGGGAGCGCCGCGTCTTCGGCCTGCTGTTCGGCGTCACCATGCGTCTCGGCGACGACCTCTATCGGCACGCCGTCGAGCGCATGGACCCGGCGCACTACCTGACGGCGTCGTACTACGAGCGCATGCTGACGGGGCTCCTCACCCTCGCCGTGGAGCACGGGCTGCTGACCGCCGCCGAACTCGACTCGCGCGCCGGCGGGCACGTCCCGTTGTCGAGGCCGGTGGCGACCGATCTCGTGCTGCCGCCCGCCGGGCCCGGTCCGTCGCCGCGTTTCGCCGTCGACGACGCGGTGGTGGTCCGAACGCTGCGGCCGCGCGGGCACACGCGCTGCCCGCGATGGGTACGCGGCCGGCGCGGCACCGTCGTGCGCGTCGATCCGCCGTTCGGCGTACCCGACGTCGGCGCCCACGTGCGCCCGGCGCCGAGCGAGCCGACGTACGCGGTCCGCTTCGCGGCACGCGAGTTGTGGGGTGCCGACGCGCCGGCCGACGAGCACATCCACGTCGATCTCTGGGAACGCTGGCTGGAGCCCGCATGAGCGACGACGACGATCATCACCATCCCGCACCGGTGTCGCCGGTCGAAGCGCGCACCCGCGCCCTCGAGGAGCTGCTGACGGAGAAGGGGTTGCTACCGCCCGGCTTCGTCGACCAGGTCGTGCAGGCGTACGAACACGACATCGGCCCCATGAACGGCGCCCGCGTCGTCGCGCGCGCGTGGGTCGACGCCGCGTACCGGGCCCGGTTGCTGGCGGACGGCACCGCCGCCATCGCGGAGCTCGGATACGGCGGTCCGGAGGGCGAGCACATGGTGGTCGTCCCGAACGGGCCGGGCGTCCACAACGTCGTCGTGTGCTCGCTGTGCTCCTGCTACCCGTGGCCGGTGCTCGGGCTGCCGCCCACCTGGTACAAGAGCCCCGAGTACCGGGCGCGCATGGTGCGCGAGCCGCGCGTCCTGCTGCGCGAGATGGGCCTCGACCTGCCGTCCGACGTCACCATCCGGGTGTGGGACTCGAGCGCCGACACGCGTTACCTGGTGCTGCCCGAGCGGCCCGCGGACACCGGCGGCCTCTCGGAGGCGGAGCTCGCCGCCCGCGTCGGGCGCGACGCCATGATCGGGACGGCGCGGCCGTGACCATCGACCCCGCCGTCACGGCCATGCAGGGACCCGCGGCGCCACCCCGCCGCAACGGCGAGCTGGTGTTCGAGGCGCCGTGGCAGGGGCGCGCGTTCGGGATGGCCCTCGCCGTCGTGCGCGGGCTCGGTCTCGACTGGAGCGCGTTCCAGCAGCGGCTCATCGCCGCCATCGCCGAGGCGCCGGACGCCCCGTACTACGAGGCGTGGACGGCGGCGCTCGAGCGGCTCGTCGTCGATCACGGCGTGTGCACCGCCGACGAGCTGGCCGCGGCGCTGGCGCACGAGCACTGACTCCGCAGCGCGTCAATCGTCCTAGCTTGACGGTGGCCAAGGAGACAAGCTACACGCCGAGCTCCGACGGACTGATCGCCAACTCGCGGAGGTTGCTCATGCGCCGATCCACAGCGACTCTGGCCGGTATCGTCCTGACCTGGTCCGTGGCGCTCGCCACGCCGAACGACCCGGTGATCTCCGGCGGCCATCTGTTCGGCTTCGTTCCCGAGGACACCGACGCCGCCAAGATCCAGGTCGCCATCGCGAAGGCTGCCACCACCCTCGGCAACGCCGTCGCCACCTGTCACCGCAACGCCGTGCGGGCGCTCGTGAAGGCCGATCCGTCGGCGGTGGGCGCCTGCGTCGCGAAGGTGCGGCTGCGCTACGATTCGCGCGTCGACGATCTCGACGGCGTCGCCTGCATTCCTCCGGCGACGCAGCTGACGCTCGGCGAGCAGATCACGCTGCTGGGTCCCGTCTTCGATCCGATCCTCTGGTGCGACGGCACCACGTCGCTCGTGCCGAGCGGCTTCGGCGGCGGGTTCGAGCCGAACGCGAACGTCTACCGCACCGAGAGCGCCGTCTCGAAGAAGCTCGTCGACTACGGGCGCGCCATCTCGCGCTGCGTGCAACGCGCGATGGTCGATCTCGTGGACGGCGATCCGTCCAATCTCGATGCATGCCTGGCGGCGTCCCGGGCCGACGCCGACGCCGCCATGCGCCGCGGTCAGCTGCCCCGCCGCATCGAAGCGCTCGAGCCCGACGACTGTCTGAAGAACGAGCACGACACCGCGATCCTGCTCTCCGCGGTCGAGGAGCTCGCACGCGCCATGAGCACGCAGGTGTTCTGCTTCTCGGCGCCGCCGCCCTGACTAGGCGGTCTTCCGCGCCTTCCAGACCTCTTCACACGGCCACTGCCGCGCCCAGGCGAGCGGCATGAAGGGGTAGCGCGTCGTCGAGCCCTCGGGCGGCTGGACGTCGATCATATCCTCGATCGTGAAGCCGGTGCGCCGCAGCAGGCGGATCCACTCGCCGTGGCCGAGATGGAACTCGACGCTGCGATCGTTCGACCACTCCTGACGATGCAGGCCGAACGCGGGTCGGACGAGCCGATCGCTCGCGACGCCGCCCTCGCCGTCGGGCAGGCAGAGGGCGGACAGCCACCCGTTGGTCAGGAAGACGAGCCGACCGCCGGGTCGCAGCAGGCGTGCCGCCTCCGGGATCCATTTGTACGGATCGGCCCACAGACATGCGCCGTACTCGGAGATGGCGAGGTCGAAGCTGGCGTCGGGATACGGCACCGTCTCCGCATTGCCGTGCAGGAGCGGGAACGTGAGGCCGTGCTCGGCCTGCAGCCGTCGCGCCGTGGCGAGCTGCGCCTCCGAGTTGTCGATGCCGACGGGACGCGCCCCGCGCCGGGCGAGCCACGACGACACGTAGGCGGTGCCGCACCCGAGCTCGATGGCGTCGCAGCCCTCCACGTCGTCGAGGAGCCCGAGGGTCGCCTCGGGGACGCCGAAGAGCCCCCAGCGCGGCACGTTCTCGCCCCAGCCACGTTCGGCCGACGGCACGTACTCGGCGGCCCAGACGTCCCACACCTCACGGTTGCGGCGGACGTAATCCGGCAGATCGTCGTCGCTGGCCATCGGCGCAACCTGGGTGATCGTCGCGACGACGTCAAACGTCCGGACGGTCGGCGTGCCATCGCGTGCGCTGCTGAAACGCATGCCCAGCGGCCAGGAGGTCGGGCTCGCCGAACGCACGGCCGACGAGCTGGAGCCCGATCGGCAGCCCGTCGCGCGCGCGACCGGCGGGGAGCGACAGCGCGGGCAGACCGGTCAGATTGAAGGGACCGGTGAACCGCGCCAGCACCTCCTGCACGCCGCGCTCGACGCCGCCCACGGCCAGCACCTGGGCCGAGCTGTCGGGAGCGACGACGCCGGTCGTCGGTGTCGCCAGCAGATCGACCGGCAGGGCCCGCATCGCCTGATGCAGCCGCGTGCGGTAGCGCTGCGCCGCCAGGTAGTGGCGCGCCTGCACCACCTTCGCGAGCTCGAGAAAGACGCGGCAGTCGAAGCCGAGCGCGTCGCGACGATCGCCGACGATGGCACCGAGCGCCGCCTCAGCCTCGGCGAAGACGACGGCACCGAGCGCGGCGTTCGCGTGCTCGAGCTCCGGCAGCGCGACGTCGCGCACGAGGGCGCCCGCGTCGCGCAGGACGGCGAGACTCTCCGCGAACGCGCGCGCGACGTCGTCGTCGATCGCACCCTCGACGAAGGCCCGCGGAACACCGACGGTCCGTCCCGCGAGCCCGCGCGCGAAGCCGGCCCCGTAGTCCGGCACCGCGACCATCGCGCTGGTGCCGTCGTGCGGATCGGGTCCGGCGAGCACCCCGAGCACGAGGGCCACGTCCTCCACGCTCCGCGCGAGCGGACCGACGTGATCGAGGCTCCACGCCAGCGGCGTGACGTCCGCGCGGCTGACGCGGCCGTACGTGGGCTTGAGTCCGGTGAGCCCGCAGAAGCTCGCGGGGATGCGGATCGACCCACCCGTGTCGCTCCCGAGCGCCACCGGCACCATGGCCGCCGCCACCGCCACCGCCGAGCCGCTGCTCGAGCCACCCGGCATGCGCGCGGGGTCCCACGGGTTGACGGGCGTCCCGAGCCCGGGGTTCACGCCGGTGGGACCGAACGCCAGCTCGTGCATGTGGGTCGTCCCGACGACGACGGCACCGGCGGCGCGCAGTCGCGCGACGACGGGCGCATCGGCACGCGCCGGCGGATCGTCGCGAAACGCCGGGCTGCCGTTGCCGCGCACGACGTCGCGTACCGCGAACAGGTCTTTCACCGCGACGGGTACGCCGGCGAGCGGACCATGGATCGTGCCCGCGTCGACGGCGCGCGCGTCGCGCAGCGCCGCGTCGGCACAGACGGTGACGAAGGCGTGCAGGCGATCGTCGAGTGCGCGGATGCGTTCCAGGTGCGCCTCGACGACGTCGACGGCGGTCCGCGCCCGCGTCCGCACCGCGCGCGCGAGCGCTGCGACGGACTCGCCAGTGCCAAAGGGGTGCATCAGTCCGCGTCGCCCACGAGCACGCGCGCCGGGTCGAAGGGCTCGACGTCGCCGAGATCGAGCGCGGTGAGTGCGTCGAGTGCCGTCACCATCGGGCCGGCGATGACGGCCAGGAGGGGCAGCACCTCGTCCGGCAGCTGGACTCCCGCCGCCACGAGGCGCTGGCGGAAGTCGTCGAGGTCGTCCATCGAGCGCTGCTTAGCCCCGCGGAGGGTCGTGGTGCAATGGGATCCGCGTCATCACGGCTTGCCACCCACGCCGGCGCCGTACCCCCCGCCGGTCCGACCGGTGGCGCTCCCGGTGCTGCCGCCGGTGGTGCTCCCGCCGCCCGTGCTCCCGGTGCTGTTCCCGGTGCGCCCGTCGGACGCGTGACCTGCACCTCCCCCGCCGCCGTTGCGACCACCCTGCCCACCACCCGATGCCGGTCGGTCGGCGCGCGCCGCGCCCTCGCCGCCGCGAACGCCCCCGTCACCACCCCCACCTCCCGTGCGTGGCGCCATCGGGCGCACGTCGCCACGCCACGCGCCGGACCCGTGCGACTCGACCCCGGGACGCTGCACCGGCGCGTTCGGCACGGCGCGGGTCACCGTCCCGGGATCGCGACGGCGCTGCTCGTGGACGGGCGGTGGCAGCGGCGGCTCCGGCTGCCGGACCTCCGGACCGCGACCACCGCCCCGCGACGGCGCCGGACGTCGCGTGGAGGTGACGTCGTCGTCCCGATCGTAGCGACGGCGGTCGTCCGGGTCGGACCCCGGTCGCCGGCGATCGCTGCCGCGGCGATCCATCGACTCGAGCTCGCGGCGATGCCACGGGGCCAGCGTCTCTGCGGGTCGGTCGCCGTAGCGTCGCACCGGATGGCGCGTGACGCGCTCGATGCGCTCCCGATCGACGCGGTCGACGCGATGCTCGGACCAGGAGTCGCGCACGCGGCTCGGCAGCCGGCCGTGCGGGACGTACGCGGAGCGCAGGCGCGGATTGCAGAACTGATCGTCGCGCACGAAGAAGTAGTCGTCGAACCCCGCGTGCCAGCCGAACGCCCCGAGCGGCGCCCAGCCGACGTAGCCGTCGTCGTAGACCCAGTCGACCCAGGCGGGCCCCCACACCGTGCCCGGCACCCACACCCAGCCGTAGCTCGGCGCCAGCGCCCAGCGACCGTAGTGGAAGGTCCACGCCCAGGGCTCGTACGACACCCACGTCCAGCCGTACGCGGTCCACACCCACTGCCCGTCCGCGTAGGGGGCCCACCCATAGGCGACGTTCGGACGCCACACCCGTCCGTACGTCGGGACATCGTCCCAGGTGCCGTGCGGGGAGAGCGACTCCTCGTAGCCATCGGGACCGGGCGCGTCGTCGTACGGGTAGTCCTGTGCGACGGCGGCGCCGGCAAGGACGATGACGACGATCAGCGATGCGAGCCAGCTGCGCATGAGGATCGGCAACACGGCCCGTGGCCGTGGGTTCCGATCCTACTCGAAGTCGAACTCTTCGACGACCTGCAGCCCTCGCAGGATCGTGGGAGGGAATCCCTCGACGAAGCGCGACGGTTTGCCGAGCACCATGCCGGTTGCGCGGTCGTAGATGTCGATCGGATACGTCAGGTAGAGGTGCTCCTTCGCGCGCGTGACCGCGACGTAGAGCAGACGGCGCTCCTCCTCCACTTCCTCCTGGTCGCGGAGGTTGTGGTACGAGGGGAAGCGGCCGTCGACGAGGCCGATGACGAACACCACGCGCCACTCGAGTCCTTTGGCCGAGTGGATGGTGGAGAGCGTCAGCATCCCCTCGTCGACCTCGGCGGCGAGGACGTCGCCGACGCTGTCGGTGGGCGGCTCGAGCGCCATGTCGGTGAGCAGGCCGCTCAACGTGCGGTAGCGCGCGGCGATGGTGAGGAAGTGCTCGAGGTCCTTCTCGCGCTTCGGGTAGTCCTCGGGATGCAGGTGCCGCAGCATGGGCGCGTAGAAGCCGACGACGCGCGCCACCTGCTCCTCGGGCGCGATCTCCTCGGGGGCGATCTCGCGCAGCAGCTCGGCCAGGCGACCGAGCTCCTTCGAGTAGGCGCCGCGCTTGGGGTAGTTCGCCAGCAGCTCGGCGGCCTGTGCCATGTCGGCGGCCGCCGCACCGACGTGGCGGAACACGTCGTCGGCGGTCTTGGGTCCGAGCCCGTCGAGCAGCAGCAGCATGCGGTGCCACGACACGGCGTCGCGCGGGTTCGCCACCACGCGGAGGTGGGCGAGGACGTCCTTCACGTGCGCGGTCTCGATGAACTTGAAGCCGCCGCGCTTGACGAAGGGGATGTCGTGGCGCTGCAGCTCGAGCTCGAGGTCGAACGAGTGGTAGCTCGAGCGGAAGAGCACGGCCATCTCGTCGAGCGACACGCCCTCCTCGCGCAGCTCGAGGATGCGCTGCGAGACGAAGCGCGACTGGTTGCGCTCGTCGGCGGCGCGCACCAGCAACGGCATGCGGCTGCCCGGCGTGCGCGCCCGCAGCACCTTGGTGTGCTTCTCGGGGGCGCGGTCGATGATGCCGTTGGCGAGTTGCAGGATGGGCGCGGTGGAGCGGTAGTTCTCCTCGAGCTTGATGAGCTGCGTGCCCGGGAAGAGCTCGGTGAACTCCATGATGTTGCGGAAGTCGGCGCCACGGAACGAGTAGATGCTCTGGCTGTCGTCACCGACGGCCATGACGTTGTCGTGCGTGACGGCGAGCCCGCGCACGATCTCCGCCTGCAGGCGATTCGTGTCCTGGTACTCGTCGACCATGACGTAGCGGTAGGTCCGCGACAGCTGCTCGGCTGCCTCGGGGACCTCGCGCACGAGGTCGCGCAGCAGCACCAGCAGATCGTCGTAGTCGACGAGGCTGCGCTCGCGCTTGTACTTCGTGTACTGCTCGCCGAGCCGCACCAGCTCCTCGAGATGGTCGGCGAGGTGGCCGTAGTCGTCCTCGATGAGATCGGCGACGGTGGTGCTGCGGTTCACCGCCATGCTGAGGATCTCGAGGATGGCGTTCTTGCGCGGGAAGCGCCGGTCCTTGCGGTCGAGGCCGGCGCGGCTGCGCAGCAGGTTCACCAGGTCTTCGGAGTCGCTGCGGTCGAGGATGGTGAAACCGGGCTCGAGGCCGACGTGCCGACCCTGCCGGCGCAGCACCGCGTTGGCGAAGGAGTGGAACGTGCCGCCGGAGACGCGGTCGCAGCTGCCGCCGACCAGCGTCGAGGCGCGCCCCAGCATCTCCTCCGACGCCTTGCGGGTGAACGTCAGGAGCAGGATCTGGCCCGGCGGCACGCCGCTCTCGACCAGGCGCGCGACGCGGTAGACGAGCGTGCGCGTCTTGCCGCTGCCGGCGCCGGCGATGACGAGCACGGGGCCCGCGAGCGTCGTCGCGGCGGCGTGCTGCGCCTCGTTCAGCTCACCGGCGTAGTCGATGCGATAGCGCTGCGACGGCTGGGCATCGGGGCGCGAGCGGAGGGTGTAGGTATCCATTCCGGTCGAAGGGACGGTTCTACAGCGATCACCGGATGCCGTCGAGCGAGGCGTTCCGCGCGCGCGATTTCGTGTATAGGGGGCCGTGTGCGACCCGAGCTCGACCTCCGCGGCGTGCGGTGCCCGCTCTCGTGGGCGAAGGCGCGCGTCTGGCTCGAGACCCGATCACGCGGCGAGGAGGTCGTGCTCCGACTCGACGACCCGCGCGGCGCGCGCGATCTCCCGCGCGCGGCCGAGGCATCCGGGCATCACGTCGTCGACGTCACGGCGATCGACGACGAGTGGATCGTCCGGTTGGAGGTTTGACATGCGCACGTGCTCTGGGGTTTCGTGATTTTCCATGCCTGCACGCTCGATCGGCTCCGCCACCGTGAGCTTCGGACTGGTGTCCATTCCTGTACGACTCTACGTCGCGACCCACTCCGAGCAGCCATCCTTCAACCAGATCCACCAGGAATGCGGCTCGCGCATCAAGCAGCAGATCTTCTGCCCGCGCTGTGATCGCGTCGTCGAGCGTCGCGAGCTGGTGAAGGGACGCGAGGTCGGGAAGGAGCAGTACGTGCTCTTCACCGACGACGAGCTGAAGGCGCTCGAGGCCGCCGCCAGCCAGTCGATCGACATCCACGAGTTCGTGCCGCTCGCCGCCGTCGACCCGGTGTACTTCGAGAACACGCACTACCTCGGCCCCGACAAAGGCGGCGACAAGGCGTACCAGCTGCTCGCCGAGGCCATGCGCGAGACCGCCATGGTGGCGCTGGCGCAGCACGTCACGCGCGGCAAGGAGCACCTCGTCCTCATCCGTCCGTTGCGCGACGGGCTGGCGCTGCACACGCTCTACTACGCCGACGAGGTGCGCGCGTTCGACGAGGTCGATCGCGGCGCCACCGTCACCGTCAAGCCCGGCGAGGCGCAGCTGGCGCGCAAGCTCATCGAGCAGCTCACGTCGGACGGCTTCAACCCCGAGCAGTACCGCGATCACTATCGCGACCGGCTGCAGCAGGTGATCGACCAGAAGCTCGCCGGCGACGTCGTCACCGCACCCGACGTGCCCGCGCCGCGCGGCCAGGTCATCGACCTGATGGAAGCGTTGAAGCAGAGCCTCGCCCGCGAGGGCGGCCGTCGCACCGCGTCCGAGCCCGCCGCCGAGGCGGCGGACGTCCCGAAGCGTCGCGCCGCCGGCGGCGGCGGTGACGGCGCGCGTCCACGCGGCGGCGGCAAGAAGAAATAGTGGCGGCACCACACGTGAGCGGGGTGGCCGAAGCCCACTTCGATACCGCGCAGGCGGCGCGGATCGTGGGCCTCCCGCTCGGTCGGCTCCGCCAGTGCGTGCGCGCCGGCCTGGTCGCGCCCGAGCGCGACGGCCGCGGTCGACTGCGGTTCGACTTCCTCGACCTGGTGCTGCTGCGCACGACGCGCGCGCTGCTCGAGCAGCACGTGCCGCTCACCAAGATCGGCCGCGTCCTGCGCTCGCTCCGCCGCCAGATCGGCGATCGGCCCCTCACCCGCTTGAGCGTCTTCAAGGAGGGCGCGCGTGTGGTGGCGTACGACGGCAGCAATCGCTGGCAGCCCGAGTCGGGCCAGCTGCTGTTCAACTTCGACGCCGACCGCGTCGCGCGCAAGCATGCCAGCGTCGCCAAGCTGCCCGAGCCGCAGAAGGCGCGTCTCCCCGCGCTCACCTCGGAGCAGTGGTGCGACCTCGCCATGGACATCGAGGACAGCTCGCCGCTCGAGGCCCGCGCCGCGTACCATCACGCGCTCGACCTCGACCCGACGAACGTCGTCGCGCGCATCAATCTGGGACGCCTGCTCCACGGTGACGGCAACCTCGTCGGTGCGGAATCGCACTTCCGCGACGCCGTCCGCTTCGATCCGGACTACGGGCTCGCCTGGTACAACCTCGGCGTCGTGCTCGAGGATGGCCATCGCCCCGACGAAGCGCTGCCGTGCTACGAGGAGGCGGTGCGCACCGACCCCACGCTCGCCGATGCCCACTGGAACCTGAGCCTGCTCTACGAGAAGGCCGGTCGGCACCAGGACGCCATCCGGCATCTCGCCGTCTACCGCCGGCTGTCGACGGACCCCGCGCGCTGATGGCGCGCGCGACCACCGGGCCGCGGTTCCTCGTCGGCACGTCGGGCTACAGCTACGCCCCCTGGCGCGGGCACTTCTACCCGAAGGACATCACGAGCGACGAGATGCTCAAGTTCTACTCGAGCGTCTTCGGCACGGTGGAGATCAACCACAGCTTCTACCGCATGCCCACGCCGACGCTCCTGACGACGTGGCGCCGGCAGACGCCGTTGCGGTTCCGGTTCGCGCTGAAGGCTCCGCAGCGCATCACGCACCACCTCCGCCTGAAGGACGCCGCCGAGCCGACGCGCGAGTTCGTCCGGCGCGCCGACACGCTCGGCGAGAAGCTCGGCCCGCTCCTGTTCCAGCTGCCGCCGCACCTGCGCGCCGACTGCGAGCGGCTGGAGGAGTTCCTCCGCGTGCTGCCCCAGGGCTCGGAGCCGGTCTTCGAGTTCCGGCACGCCAGCTGGTTCACGGACGAGGTGTACGCCGTCCTGGCGGCGCACCGTGCGGCGCTGTGCATCGCCGATACGGAGAGCCTGACGACGCCCCTCGTCGCCACGGCGCCGTTCGGCTACGTGCGCCTGCGGCGCGACGACTACTCGCCCGCGGAGCTCGCCGGCTGGGCCGGGAAGCTCAAGGAGATCACGCGCTGGAAGCGCGTGTACGTCTTCCTGAAGCACGACGAGGCGGGACGGGCGCCGGAGCTCGCGAGCGCCTTCATCGGCGCCCTCGGATAGGACCCGACCCGAGACCAGGTCCTGGGTCGCTCGGCTCGTTGCGCGGCGCGAGCACGGCCATCGTCGCCCGCGCCGAGGCCTGGTGGAACGCCATGGCCTCGGGCGGATAGCGATGTGCGCGTCCATACACGCAATCGACGCGCGCGTGGCACTGGTCGGCGCAGTCGTCGACCACCGCCAGTCGATGCGTCATGCAGCGCGGCACGTCCCAGCCCGTCGCGCCGACCGCCCCTGCGGGACAGGCGGCGATGCAGGGACGCTCGACGCACGACGGACACGGGTCGAAGGCCGGCACCGGGCTCGGCGTGAGTGCCTCGGGGACGAGCAGCGCCGCACGGAGCGCCATCCAGGGCCCGTACTCGGGGTGCACCAGCACGCCGAGGAGGCTGCGTCGTCCGAGCCCCGCGCACTCGGCCAGATGCACGAAGGACACGGGCGTGCCGGGATGATCGAACGGATAGACCACGCGCGCCCCAGCAGGGAGCGGATCGGTCGCCGCCCTCACGACGGTGCGGGTGAAGGCGTCGAGCGGATCGAGGCCCGCCGGCGCGGCGCGCTGGAACGCGTCCCAGAAGGCACGGCCGCCGTTGCCGATGACGATCGCGCTCCGCATTCCCGGCGCGATGCGGGCGAGGCGATGCGCCGCGGGGACGATCGCGTCGTAGGTCGCCGTGGACGTCACGCCGATCAGGTCGAGGCCCACCTCTGCGAGCCGCGCACGCAGTCCGTCGAGAGGGGCGCTCATCTTGACAACATCCGCGAACCTAGCCTACCTAAGCCGGTCAGCCCCCACCACCACAACGAGGAGGAGTTTGTTCATGACCCCCAAGGATATTTTCGAAGCGATGCCCGCGCAGCTCGACGCCAATGCAGCCAAGGGCGTGAATGCCACCATCCAGTTCAACCTGAGCGGTGACAATGGCGGTCAGTGGTACGTGACCATCAAGGACGGCAAGGCCGAGGTGAGCCAGGGCACCGCGCCCTCCGCCAACATGACCATGTCGATGGCCGCCCAGGACTACGTCGACATGACCACCGGCAAGCTGAACGGCCAGATGGCGTTCATGAGCGGCAAGCTCAAGATCTCGGGCGACATGGGTCTCGCAATGAAGATGCAGACCCTGTTCAAGCGCCCGGCCTGAAGCAGCCCTCGCTGCACGCGACGAGCCGGATGGACCCCGCGGTCCATCCGGCTTCTCTGTTTCTGGGGCCTGGATCAGCGCGGCGGAAGCCGCCGCAGGATCTCGGCCAGGGCGATCAGGGTCGAGCCGGTCGTGAGGCCCACGAAGAGCCCCCCCACCGCTGCGACGAGCAAAGCCCAGTGCCGTCCGGCGGCGGCCCAGTATTCGGCCTGGAAGATGGCGTGTGTCGGGTGGCGTTCGTAGGCGGCGACGATCTCGTAGTAGTTCGCGTCGCCGACGAACTGGACGCTGCACACCACGGCGACGACCACGCCGAGCAGCAGCACGACGACACCGAGGCCGCGCAGCCAGGCGATCACGAGGCGCGCTCCGCGACCGCGCCGGCGGCGAGGCGGTGGCGGTACGTGACGACGCGCTGGCGGCGGCGCGCGTCGTACCCCTTCCACTTCGCGGCGGGGACCCGGTCGGACTCGACGCGCACGAAGCCCATGCGCTCGAAGAACTGCTGGGCGCGCTCGTCGAGCGTCACCGCGAACACGTAGTCGAGCCCCATCGATTCGGCCTCCGCCAGGATGCGCTCGACCAGCCGCTCGCCGATGCCCTCCCCCTTGAAGCGGGTGATGGTGTAGAGGCCGACGATCTCGCCGGCGCGGTCCTCGGCGTAGGGCGCCGTCAGCAGGCCCGCGACGCCGGCCAGATGCCGTCCGCACACGGTGACGCCGAACCCCGCGGCCAGCACGCTCGTGACCTCCTCGGGGGTGCGCATCTTGAGGAGGCCCGCGCGCTCGCCCCGCTCGAGCAGACGTTCCGCCTGCGCGAAGTCGTCCATGCCGAGCGGCCCGACGCGGGTGTAGTCGCCCTCGGTGAAGAGCGTCCCCGAGCCGACGTACGTGAAGAGCTCCTCGGCGATGCCGTCGGGGGCGCACACGTTCACCTGCTCGACGCCGCTGGCGAGCGCCTCGCGCACGGCGACGAGCAACCCGCGCCGATCGCCGAGCCCCGTCCACTCGGCCTGCCCTTCGCGCAGCACCGTCTCGAGCACGTTCTCGTCGACGAACGACAGGCGCCCACCCGGCGCCTCGAGACCGCCGCGCGGATCGACGAGCACGACCTTCGGGATGCGCAGCGAGGCCGCCAACTCGATCGGGTGGCGCGGGAACGCCGCCGGGCCGCTGATGCCGAGGACGCAGAGGCGTCCCTGCCGGAGCCGCGCCCAGAGCGCGCCGCGCAGCTGATGATCCCCGCCGGGCATCGCGAGGTCGGACACCTTGACGCGCACGATCGGCGACGACGGCCGTCGGGCTTTCTTCTTCTTGCGGTGTCGCACCACCTTGCCGCGTGCCTTGGCCGGCGGACGGCCGAGCGCCGCGAGCAGGCGTCGTTCCGAGCCCGGGACGACCGACGGCCACCACAGGAGCACGCGGGTGTCGTTGCGCGCGAGCGTGGCGATCGTGGCGCCGAGCGAGCGCAGCGGCGAGCGCGCCGTCACCGCCGCGGGTGAGACGGCGATCAGCACGCTGCGACCGCGAAACTCCTCGAGGTAGAACTCCTTCTCCCCGAACGGCTCGCTGCCCGTGCGCCTGCGCGGCGGCTTCGGCATCGAGCGCCCAATAGCACACGCCGCCCCACCGGCAAGCGTTTGCCGCAACTGGACCGCCACGGTAGCAGGACGACCGTGCCACGCATCGTGCTGCTGCTCCTGTTGGCGCTGGTCGCACCCGCGACGGCGCGTCCGCGCGCGGGCGCCGTCGCCACCGAATCGCAGCTCGCCGCCGATGCCGGCGCCGAGGTGCTGCGCGCCGGCGGCAGCGCGGCCGATGCGGCACTGGCTGCATCGGCCGCCATCTGCGTCGTGCACGCGCAGTCGTGCGGTGTGGGCGGCGGCGGCTTCGCGCTCGTGCGCCTCGCCGACGGCACCGCCACGGCGCTCGACTACCGCGAGGTCGCGCCCGCCCACGCCACCCCCGATCGTTTCGTCACCGACGGCAAGCCCGACCAGTCGAAGCTGCGCAAGGGTGGGCTCGCCATCGCCGTCCCCGGCGAGATCGCGGGTTGGGTCGCGCTCCACGAGCGCTTCGGTCGCGTACCGCTCGCGACGGTGCTCGGCCCGGCCATCCGTCTCGCGCGCGACGGCTTCGCGCTCGACGACGCCCCCACCCTGGCCAAGCAGATCGAGCGCAGCGCCGACCTGCTGCGCGCCGACCCGGCCCTGCGCGCGACGTTCCTCGGACCCGACGGCGCCCTGCCCGCGCCCGGCTTCCGGATCGTGCAGCGCGATCTCGCCACCACGATCGAATCGGTGGTGACGAGCGGCGCGCGGCCGTTCTACGAGGGCCAGACGGCGACGGCCATCGTCGCCGCCGTGCAGGCGAACGGTGGCGTCCTCGACGCCGACGACCTCGCGCGCTACCGCGTCGTCTGGCGCACGCCGCTGCGCGGCAGCTATCGCGGACGCGAGGTCGTCACGATGCCCCCGCCGGGTTCGGGCGGCATCGTGCTCGAGGCGCTCGGCATCCTCGCCCACGACGACCCGCAGGCGCTCGGCGCCGAGACCGCGACGTGGCTCCACCTGCTGGCCGGCGCCATGGCGCACAGCTTCGCCGATCGCGCGCGCTGGTACGGCGACCCGGCGTTCACCGACGTGCCGGTGGCGCGACTGCTCGCCCCGTCGCGTCTCGCCGAGATCCGCGACCGCCTGCGCGCCACGCAGCGCATCCAGCCCCAGGCCGACGAGGCGCGCGACGGCGGCACGGCGCACATCTCGGTGGTCGACACCGAGGGCAACGCCGTCTCGCTGACGACGACCATCAACACCAGCTTCGGCGCCGGCATCGTCGTGCCCGGCACCGGCATCATCCTCAACAACGAGATGGACGATTTCGCCGTCGCGCCCGGCATCCCGAACGTCTACGGGCTGATCGGCTCGGCGGCGAACGCGGTGGGTCCGGGGAAGCGACCGCAGTCGAGCATGTCGCCGACGATCGTGCTGCGCGATCGGAAGCCCGAGCTCGTCGTCGGTGGATCGGGCGGACCGTTCATCATCTCGGCGACGCTGCAGGTGGTGCTCGGCGTCACCGCGTTCGACCGCTCGCTCGCGGACGCGGTGGCGGCGCCGCGCATCCACGATCAGGCGGTTCCCCCGGTGCTGCTGGTCGAGCCGGAGATTCCGGAGGCCGTGCGCCGCGTGCTGACGCTGCAGGGCAACACCGTGAAGGAGTTCCGCGCCATCGGCGCAGCCGCCGCCGCGGGGCTCGGGCGCGACGGCACGCCGTCCGGCGCGGGTGATCCGCGCAAGGACGGCGGCGCCGCGGTCGTGGAGTGAGCCGGTCGACCGGGTCTGACCGCACGCCTACGGACGTGGATCAGCTCGGCGTCATCACCACCTTGACGCACGCGTCCTGCTTGTCGAGGAACATCTCGTAGCCATGTGGCGCCTCGTCGAGCGTCAACCGATGCGTGATGACGAAGCTCGGGTCGATGTCGCCGCGCTCGATGCGCTCGAGCAGTGGCCGCGTGTAGCGCTGCACGTGCGTCTGACCCGTCTTCACCGTCAGGGCGCGGTTCACGATCGTGCCCATCGGCATCTTGTCGATGAGGCCGCCGTACACGCCCGGGACCGACACCACCCCGCCGCTGCGGCACGCCATGATCGCCTGCCGGAGGGCGTAGGGACGATCGGTCTCGAGCATCATCGCCTGCTTGACGCGATCGTACGCATGCAGCGCCCCGGGCGCATGCGCCTCCATCCCGACGGCATCGATGACGGCGTCTGGTCCACGTCCTGCCGTCATCTCGAGGAGCTCCTCGCGCACGTCCGCCGCCTCGTAGTCGATCGTCTCCGCCCCGCCGCACTCACGCGCCATACGCAGGCGCTCCGGAAAGCGATCGATCGCGATCACGCGTTCGGCGCCGAAGAGGAACGCGCTCTTGATGGCGAACTGCCCGACGGGGCCACATCCCCAGACGGCGATGGTATCCCCCGGCGCGATGTCGCAGTTCTCTGCCGCCATGTAGCCCGTCGGGAAGATGTCGGAGAGGAACAGCACCTGCTCGTCGGACAAACCGTCCGGGATCTTGATGGGGCCGACGTCGGCGTAGGGGACGCGGGCGTACTCCGCCTGGCCTCCGGCGTACCCGCCCAGCATGTGGGTGTATCCGAAGAGCCCGGCCGGGGAGTGCCCCCACATCTTCTCCGCCATCCACGCGTTCGGGTTCGAGTTCTCGCACAGCGAGAACAGCTCCTTCCCGCAGAAGAAGCAGCCGCCACAGGCGATGGGAAACGGCACCACGACCCGATCGCCGACGGCGAGGTTGGTGACGCCCGAGCCCACCTCGACGACCTCACCCATGAACTCGTGTCCGAGGATGTCGCCGGATTCCATCGATGGGACGAGGCCGTTGTAGAGGTGGAGGTCCGAACCGCAGATGGCGGTCGCCGTGATGCGAACGATGGCGTCGCGCGGATTCAGGATGGTGGGATCGGGAACCTGCTCGACGCTGACGTTCTTCTTCCCGTTCCAGCAGACGGCTTTCATCGGTCCTCCCTCCTCGTGCGTCCCGACCGTCGACCCGAGGGCTGCCCCTCCGTCGTCGGGATCTCACCGGTTTCGATCAGCTGCTTCAGTCGGCGCAGATCGTTCTGCATCTGCTGCTCGGGAATCGCACCGAACACCGACGCCGCCAGCGCACCGACCGGGCCCCCGGGCGGATCGAAGCCCATCGTCAACCGGACGGCCGTACCGCGGCCACCCGACGCGTCGGAGAAGCGTACCGCACCGGTATGCGGCACCGCGGCACCCGGCAGAGTGCGCCAGGCGATCACCTCACCCGGACGATCCTCGGTGATCTCGGCATCCCAGGCCACCGTCGCACGGCCCGGGGTCCGTGCGACCCAGTGCGAACGCCGCTCGTTCTGTTCCGTCACCGACACCAGCTGCGGCATCACCCGCGGCAGATGCCCGAGGTCACGCCAGAAGCGGTACACCTTCTCCCGCGGACGGCCGATGACGACGACCGCCTCCAGTTGATCGGCGCGGTCGCCCACCGCCGCCCGCGCGAGCCGCCGCCCGGCCTGGATGTCGAGCAAGGTCACGCCGGCGACCGCCGCCGCTGCCGCGGTGAGCCGAGAGGGCATGCCACCGGCCGCGAACGCGGCACCCAGGAGCGCGAGATCCATGACATCGCCGCCGACACGCGCCCACATCCAGGCGGGATCGCGCGGACGGGACAGGATGGCGACGCCGTTCACCAGCTCCCGCAGGCCGAGACCTGCCACAATACCGCGGCGCTCGGGGGCTCCCAGCATGCGGGCGACGCGTTTCGGCGCGCCGAGCTCGGTGATCCCGAGACCGATGCTGAGCCATCCGAGCGCGCGGGCGAGACGTTCGTCGGAGTTGCCGCCGCGCGGTGTCGGGCGCGGCGCCGTCTCCGGTGGCGCGGTCGCTGCGAGCTGCGTCGCCATGTTCGGGTCCTCCTTGGAAGTGATCCGAACGAGGCAGCAAGGTCCGTGCCCCCCGCCATCGACGCGTTTCCGCGCCTCGCCGCCCGTGACGCCTGGCGGTTTGTACGCCCGGCCACGCATCGTTGCACAGGCGGACCGAGCGGCAGTCGGCGATTGGCGTCGTGGAGTCGGCGCGACGGCACGCCGGCCGGCGCGAGCGAGCGGCGCAATGACGGCGGCCGCGATGTAGTCGTCAGTCGGACGCGCCGACGAACGTGCCCGTGGCGTTCTTTCGCACGCCGCTCGCAGAGAACGTCGCCTCCCAGCAGGCGCCGTCCGACGCCCCGAGCTGGACGCGCAGCGGCAACGGGAGTGGCGGCGGTGGAGGCGGCGGCATCAGGAGATTCGCAGCGAAGAGTCGCTCGCCCTTCCCGGTGACGCGCATCGACGACTTGCCGGCGCTCCCCGCGGTGAGGATCATGCCGGTGACGCCGTAGTTGTTCGGGTGCGCGCTCTTGTACGTCAGTCGGTTGCCGCTGCGCTTCCAGCACGGCGGCTTCGAGCAGCTCGAATCCCCCGCTGGGGCGATGCTCGAGACGAGCAGAATCGGCTCCGGCCCGGATTCGTCGAACACGCAGAGCTCGTCGTACCCGTCGGTGGGAAGCGAATCGATGGGATCACCCAGCTCGGCGATCGTCGTGGCCTCACCGCGGGTCCACTTCCATGTCAGACGGTCGCCGCTCGATGCGGCGATGTCCTTCACCTTGAGCGAGGAACGTCCCGACTGCGTCGTCTGCCTACACCCGGATCGCGGGCTCGCGACGATGGCTCCCGTCGCCGGAACGCAGCGCTGGCACGGCGGTGGCGACGGCGGGTTGCCGGTACAGACGCCGGCGACGCAGTGATCGCCGGTGGTGCACAGGTCGCCATCCTCGCACGAGTTGAAGCCCGAAAGGGGTTCGTGGACACACGCCACACCCTCACAATGATCGTAGGTGCACGGGTTGCCGTCCGACGTGCAGGCGTCGGTGACGGAGGCACCCCGACAGTCGATGCAGCAGGGATTCGCGGGATCGTCGCACAGCTCGCCGAGGTCGACCGTACCGTCACCGCAGACACCGACCCCAGTGTACCGATCGATCTCGCCCAGGAAGACCGGAAACAGCATCCCGCCGACCGCGACGTAGGTCAGGTGCCACCCCGCCGTCACGATCCGCCCGTCGGGCTGCACCAGCACGGCCATCTTCGATCGCTGCGTACCATTGAAGGTTCCCGGCGTGGGAAACGCCTCGTCCAGGATGCCGGCGGCACTGTAGCGCTCGAAGCGGGCAGCCGAGGCCCCCTGCGGCTCCGAGCCGACGACGATGATATTCCCATCGGCATCGAAGCCCATGTCGCTGATGGCTCCGGCGTCCGTCTGGACGATGCCCCCGACGCCGAAGGTCGGGTCGAGCGTGCCATCGCCCAGCACGCGGGCGAGGAGTATCCCCGCCGGCGACCCGAGCGATCCACCGATCAACAGCCGACCGTCGGATTGCCGCCGGAGCGCGGTGACCGACACGACGCCGCTGAGATCGATCGAGACGGACCCGCCGACGCCGAACGTCGGATCGAACGTGCCGTCGGCGAGCACGCGCAGCAGTCGCAGCTCGTTCCCCGATTGACCGGCGACGAACAGCGTCCCGTCGGGCTGCCGCACGAGCTGCCGCACGGGATGGCCGACGCTGACGATCCCGGCGGTCCCGAACGCCGGGTCGGGCGTGCCGTCGTCGAGGAATCGCGCGACGACGCTGCCGGCCACGATCACCAACGCGCCATCGGGCTGCCGGACCATCGCGAAGGCACTTCCGGCGATCGCCGTCGTCACGATGCCGGCGATGCCGAACGTCGGATCGAGCGTCCCGTCGTCGTCGTATCGCACGAGGACCGCCGTCTGCGCGTTGCTGTTGGCACCCGTGCCCCCCGCCGCGACGATCCTGCCGTCGGGCTGACGTACGATGTCGCCGATGGCGTCCACCGCGCCGATCGACGTGCGCACGACCCCGCCCACACCGAACGACGGATCGAACGCCCCGTTCGACAGGACCCGCACCAACAGGAAGTCCCGATAGGTGGAGATGTCGCCGATGGAGCCGCCAGCCACGATCTCGCCACCAGGTTGCAGCACGAGCGACTCGAGGAAGCTGACCTGGTCCGACGGCGGGAGGGACACGTGCTCGAACGTGGCGTCAGGCTCGCCCGCGGCGCGCGCCGTCCCCAGCTCGAGCGAGCCGAGCAGCACGAACACTGCGGCGGCGATTCGGACGCATCCCGTCATCGCGTCACGTGCGTATCGCATGCGTCGGCCCCCCGGCGTTTTGCTTGCTCGCATGCAAGCACGGTGAACGTACCGCCTGTCGATCGAGACGGTCAAGGGAAAAGGCGCGGCGTCAGTCGGATTCGGCGATCGCGTCGTACCCACGCGCGGAGAACTGGACCAGGCACAGCCCGTGCCCGAACGGATCGGCCAGGTACGCGATGCGTCCCCACGCAAGCGTCTCGACATCACGCTCGCGCACGGCCCCCGCCGCCTCCGCCCGCACCAGCGCCGCATCGACATCCTCGACCACGATGTCGAGATGCACGGGCGTCCAGTGCCGCCCATAGTCACGTCCACCCGCACCGGGCGCCGGCATGGAGCCGGCCGCCGTCTCGAGGAGGTAGATCGGCGACGACCCACCCAGCAGCTCGACGACCCTCGCCCCGAGTCGCCGTCCAACCGCCAGCCCGAGCGCGCGCGTATAGAACGCGATCCCCGCCTCGACATCCGGCACATCGATGTTGACGA
The DNA here is from genome assembly GCA_964404165.1 of uncultured Binatia bacterium (SeqCode). Lineage (GTDB taxonomy): Bacteria > Desulfobacterota > Binatia > DP-6 > DP-6 > DASYLJ01. The sequence continues at coordinate 23,831 of CAYOIZ010000010.1, forward strand.
GCAGCGACATCATACCCGTCGCTCTATCAGGCTCGCGTCCGGGCGTACCCCCCATGCCGCGCCGGCTTCGCGGGCCGCGGCACGCTGGTCGGGCGTAGCAGGCCGCCACACCATCGCCCCCGACCCGAGCACGGCTCGGGTCGGCGTCTAGAACACGTCGCCGAGCCGGATGGTCTGCTCGCGCCCGGCGCCCACCGACACCAGCGTGACCGGCGCCTCGACCAGCGCCGAGAGCCGATCGATGTACTTGCGCGCGGTCGTCGGCAGCTCGTCGAGCGAGCGGGCGGTGCCGAGATCGTCCTTCCAGCCCGCCATCTCCTCGTAGATCGGCTTGGCGCGCGTCCAGCCCTGCCGCGTCGTGGGCGGCAGGTCGCGACGCTTGCCGTCGATCTCGTAGGCGACGCAGATGCGCAGCGGGTCGATGCCGCTGAGCACGTCGAGCTTCGTGAGCGCGATGGCGTCGAGCCCCGACAGTGCCACCGAATGGCGGACGACCACCGCGTCGAACCAGCCGCAGCGGCGCGGACGTCCGGTGGTGGCGCCGTACTCGTCGCCGTCGGCACGCAGGCGCTCGCCGAGCGCGTCGGTGAGCTCGGTCGGGAACGGGCCGCCGCCGACGCGGGTGGTGTACGCCTTCGCGATGCCGATGACGCGGCCGATCATGCGCGGCGGAATGCCCGCCCCCGCGGACGCGGCGCCAGGCACGGCGTTCGACGACGTGACGTACGGATACGTGCCATGGTCGACGTCGAGCATCACCGCCTGCGCACCCTCGAGCAGGACGCGCACGCCACGCGTGACCGCCGCGCGCACCTCGATGCCGGTGTCGCCGACGAACGGCGCCAGACGCACCCGATAGCCCGCGTACTCGGCGAGGATGTCGTCGAACGACAGCGCCGTCTCGCCGAGCATCGCCTGGAGGTAGCCGTTCTTCTCGCGCAGCGCGGTCTCGAGCTGCTCGCGGAAGCCCGCCTCGTCGAACAGCTCGCCGACGCGGATGCCGGTGCGCGCCATCTTGTCTTCGTAGGCCGGGCCGATGCCGCGCCCCGTGGTGCCGATCGCCCCCGAGCCGCGCAGGCGCTCGCGCGCATGGTCGATGGCGCGGTGCCACGGCATGATGAGATGCGCCTGCTCGCTGATGCGCAGCCAGCGATCCTCGGCCAGGAAGCCGCGAGCGCGGAGCGCGTCGATTTCCGACACCAGCACCTTGGGGTCGATGACCATGCCGGCCGCCAGCACGCACACCTTGCCCGGGTGCAGCACGCCCGACGGTACCAGGTTCAGGACCGTCTTCTCGCCGTTCACGACGAGTGTGTGGCCGGCGTTGTTGCCGCCATGGAAGCGGACGATCATGTCGGCGCGCGCGGCGAGCAGGTCGACGACCTTGCCCTTGCCCTCGTCGCCCCACTGCGTACCGATGATGGCGGTGGTGGACATCGTCCCTCAGAGTCTCAACAGCTCGGCCGCCACGATCTGCGGCAGGGTGCGTACCTGGTCGAGCACCGCGGTCGGCACCGGATCGTCGACGTGGAAGAGCGACAGCGCCATGCCGCCGACCTTCTCGCGGCCGAGCTCGAGGCCGGCGATGTTGATGCCGTTCTCGCCCAGCAGCGTGCCGACCCGGCCGACGACGCCGGGGACGTCGCGGTTGTGCAGCATGAGGATGTGCCCGTCCGGCACCGCCTCCATGCGGAAGTCGTCGATGCGCGTGAGCCGCACCGTGCCGGCACCGAAGACGGCGCCCTGCACCACCGTGGTGCCCTCGGGGCGCTTCACCTCGACGCGGATCGCGTTGGCGTAGTCGCTGCCCTGCGAGCCCGCGGCGGTGACCAGGCGGATGCCGCGGTCGCGCGCGATGGTGGGCGCGTTCACGTAGTTGACGGAGTAGTTGAGGTCGAGATCGATCACCTGATCGAGCAGGCCGCGCAGCACGGCCGTGCCGAGCGCCTTCACCTCGCGCTCCGCCACCTCGCCGATCGCCTGCACCGTGATCTCGTCGGGCTTGCCCGCCTTCAGCTGCGCGGCGAGCGAGCCGAGCTTCTCGGCCAGCAGCAGATACGGCCGCAGCACCTGCAGCACCTCGGGCGACAACGACGGCGCGTTCACCGCGCTGTTGATGGTGCCCTTGGCGAGGAACTCACCCACCTGCTGCGCGATGGCGACGGCGACGTTCACCTGCGCCTCGGCCGTGGACGCGCCGAGGTGTGGCGTGCAGATGACGCGGTCGAGCTGCAGCAGCGGGTGATCGGCCGGCGGCGGCTCCTTCTCGAAGACGTCGAGCGCCGCGCCGGCGACCTGGCCCGACTCGATGCCCTCGGCCAACGCCGCCTCGTCGACGATGCCGCCGCGCGCGCAGTTGATGATGCGCACGCCCTTCTTCATGCGGGCGATCGACTCGCGTCCCACGAGCCCACGCGTCTCGGCGGTGAGCGGCGTGTGCAGCGTGATGAAGTCGGCGCGCGGGAAGAGCTGGTCGAGCGTCACCAGCTCGACGCGCATGCGCGCCGCCGCCTCGGGCGTGACGAAGGGATCGTACGCGATCACCTTCATGCGCAACCCGAGCGCGCGCTCGGCGACGATGGTGCCGATGTTGCCGAGGCCGACAATGCCGAGCGTCTTGTTGCACACCTCGGTGCCGACCCACTTCTCGCGCGGCCACTTGCCAGCGCGCACGTCGGCGACCGCCTGCGGGATGTTGCGCGCCAGCGACAGCAGCATGGCGATGGCGTGCTCGGCGGTGGTGACGTTGTTGCCGCCGGGCGTGTTCATGACGACGATGCCGCGCTTGGTGGCGGCCTCGACGTCGATGTTGTCGACGCCGATGCCGGCGCGCCCGATCACGCGCAGTTTCTTCGCGTGCGCGATGACCTCGGCGGTGACCTTCGTGCTGCTGCGCACGACGAGGCCCTCGAACTCGGGGATGATCTCGAGCAGCTCGGCCGGCTTCAGGCCGGGCCGGGCCACGAGATCGAGGTCGGGCTGCTCTTCGAGTCGCGCGAGCCCCTCGGGCCCGAGCGAGTCGCTCAGGAGAACCTTGTACGCCATCTGTTCCTCAGCGAGCCGGCAGGCCTTCGGCGATGACCTGCTCCGCGGCACCGACACCCTTGCCGAGCTGGATCGGCACGCCGAACTGATGGAGCGCCAGCTCGAGTGCCGCGAGCCCGGTGACCACGTCGAATGCCCCGACGTAACCCAGGTGCGAGAGCCGGATGATCTTGCCCTTCAGCTGGTCCTGCCCGCCCGCGAACGTGACGTGCATGCGATCGCGCAGATACTTGAAGACGGCGCTGCCGTCGGTGCCCGCCGGCAGCATGACGGCGGTGGCCGCAGGGCTCGGCGCCGCGGGCGCGAGCAGCCCGAGGCCCATGGCCTTGGCGCCTTCACGCGTCGCCCGCGCCAGGCGCTCGTGGCGCGCATGGACGTTCGCGAAGCCCTCGGCGCGCATCATGTCGAGCGCCACCTTGAGACCCTGGATGAGCGAGATGGCCGGCGTCCACGCGGTGGTCTTCTCCGCCACGCCCTTCCGCTCCTTCTTGAGGTCGAAGTAGAAGCGCGGCAGCTTCGCGGTGGCGGTGGCCGCCCACGCGCGCTCGGAGAGCGCGATCATGGCCAGCCCGGGGGGCAGCATGAGCGCCTTCTGCGAGCCGGTGACCAGGACGTCGATGCCGAGCGCGTCCATCGGCAGGTCGATGACGCCGACGGCGGTGATGCCGTCGACGACGAGGAGCGTGTCGCGCGACTTCGTCAGTGCCGCGACCGCGGCCACCGGGTGGAGCACGCAGGTGGACGTCTCGCTGGCCTGCATGTAGAGCGCGCGGGCCTTCGGGTGGGCGTCGAGCGCCGCCGCGACCTGCTCGGGCCGCACGGCCGTACCCCACTCGACGGGAATCTCGTGGACGACCACGCCGTAGGCCTGGGCGATCTTCGTCCAACGCTCGCCGAACTTGCCGCCGTTGACGACGATGACCTCGTCGCCGGGCGAGCACAGGTTCGTCAGCGCGCTCTCCATGGCACCCGTGCCAGAGGCGGCGAGCACCAGCACGTCCTGCGTCGTGCCGAAGAGCTCCCGGAGGCCCTGCTGGACGTCGGCGAGGACGGCCGAGAACTGCGGGGTGCGGTGGTGAATCACCGGCAGCGACATGGCTGCCAGCACTTCAGGTGGTACCGGCGTGGGGCCTGGGGCCAAAAGGTAGGATTTGATCATGCACCTGGACCTGGCAGTGGTTTCGTAATGCCAGAGGGGCCCAGGCGTTCGGCCCGCTGGTCGTTCAGCACTCCCTCGTGGTCGATTCCACGCAACGCCAGTCGTGCGGAGGGTCAGGGTTTAGCCGCCGCGTCCGCGCTCTGTCAAGGCGCCCGCGCGGGTCTCCGTCTGCGTTGACTCGTTCTCGACGATCCAGTACCCGCGACCGGTGATGATGCTGTGTCGTGCACGCGGATGGCTGGTCGTGTTGGCTCTCACCGTGGCGACGCCGGTCGTGGCCGAGGGTCCCGCGCCTGCACCGCCCTCCCCGTTCCGCTTCAGCGTCCTCTCCGAGCAGTGGCAGACGCAGCTCGCGCGCGACCCGGCGCTCGACGTCCCGTCGACCATCAGCCGTGACGACGAGATCCAGCGCGTCACGCTGAAGGAGACCATCGCGATCGCGCTCGAGAACAACCCGGGGATCGCCGCGCGACGCCTCGAGCCGACGCGCGTCCAGCAGGACGTCCTCGAAGCGCAGGGCCAGTACGACCCCGTGGCCGCGGCCGATCTGCTCTACTCGAAGGTCGTCACGCCGAACCCGAACGCGCTGTCCGGCGTCAACACCTCCGACATCTCCACCACCACCGGCAACGCGTACCTGCGCAAGCTGCTGCGCACCGGCGCGCGCCTCAACGTCGACTTCCTGAACGAGCGCCTCGACAACAACGCACAGTTCATCGAGCTCCGTCCGCAGTACACGCCCGAGATGGGCTTCTCCCTCGTGCAGCCGCTGCTGCGCGATTTCGGGTGGGACTTCTCCTACCTCGTCGTGCGGGTGGCGGAGCGCACCGCCGACGCGGCCTACTACCAGTACGAGGCCGACCTCACGGACTTCGTCGTGCAGGTCATCATCGCCTACTGGGCGGTGGTCGGCCGGCGCGAGGCGGTCGAGGTGCGCCGCGAGGCCATGGTCCTCGCCGAGCGCACTGTGTCGGAGAACCAGGCGCGCGTCGACGTCGGCCTCCTGCCGCCCGTCTCCGTCCTCGAGGCGCAGGCCGATGCCAAGAGTCGCGAGGAGCAGCTGCTCGTCGCGCAGAACGATCTGACGATCGCGCGCCAGCGCCTGGCCCAGCTCGCCTTCTTCCGCCCCCAGGGCTCCTTCGTGCCGCGCACGCTCGAGCCCGTCGAGGAAGCCGATCGCGAGGACATCCAACCGGACGTCGACGACTCGCTGGCGTTGGCCCTGGTCGAACGGCCCGAGATCGCGGCGTCCGCGAAGGGCGTCGAGGTGCGGCAGCTGAACGAGCGCATCACCGGCAACCAGCTGCTGCCGCGCGTCGACCTCGTGGGCGGCTACGGGCTGAACGGCCTCAGCGGGCGCACCGACACCTTCATCAGCGAGCGCAACCTCGGCGGCTGCACGTTCATCAGCCAGGACGTGTGGCAGTGTCCGAACTCGCGCTTCGCGGGCTCGAAGGGCGAGGCGTACCGCCGGCTCTACTCGGGCGACTACCAGAGCTACAACTTCGGCATCCAGGTCGAGGTGCCGATCGACAACGCCGGCGCGCGCGCGCGCAACACGCGCAGCAAGATCGAGCTCAACCAGGCCGAGCTGAACCACCGCCAGCTCCTCTCCGACGTCACGCTCGAGGTACGGCAGACGGTGTCCGACGTGCTCACCAGCCGCCAGCGCATCGACACCTCGCGCGTCGCACGCGAGCTCGCCGACCAGAACCTGCGCAACCAGGAGAAGCGGCACGAGGTGGGCATGGCCACCACGAAGGACCTGCTCGACTTCCAGACACGGCTCACCGAGGCGCGCGCCGCCGAGGTGCAGTCGCAGATCGACCACGCCATCTCGCTGGCGCGGTGGCGGCGCGCCGAGGGGCAGCTGCTCGAGCACTTCCAGATCGTGATCGACCGCCCCGGCGTCACGCCGACGCCCTGGTTCGCCTGGTTCTGAGTCAGCCCGGCGCGCGCGCCGCCACCAGCTGCACGCGCTCGCCACAGGCGAGGCGCAGATGCTCGACGCGGAACCCGAGCGCCGCCAGCTCGCGCGCGGCGGGGTAACGCGCCCGCGCCGGACCAAGGCCACGCACGCGCAGCAGGACCGCCCCGAGGGCACGCCGCGCGAGCCCGCGCGGCTGGTTGTGATCGACGAGCACCAGCGGTGTGTCCGCCGGCAGCCGGCGGCGCAGGCCCTCGAGCAGCGATTGACGCGCGACGGGATCGGCGTGCGCGCCGAGAAAGCTCACCACCACGGCACCGCCCGGCGCCGGCGACCCGGCGACGTGCGCCGCCCCCGGCCCGACGACGTCGAGCGCCCCGCCGGCCACGCCCAGCAGCTCGCGACAGCGCGCGGCGAGGGCGGCGGCGCTCACCGCCGCTGGATCAGGTTGATGAACTCCTCGCGCGTCTTCTGCTGCGTCTGGAACGCGCCCAGCATCGCGCTGGTGGTGACGCTGGAGTTCTGCTTCTCGACGCCACGCATGCGCATGCAGAGATGCTCGGCCTCCAGCACCACGCCCACGCCGTGCGGCGTGAGCTCCTGCTCGATGGTGGCCGCGATCTGCGTCGTCATGCGCTCCTGCACCTGCAGGCGGCGCGCGAACACCTCGACGAGGCGGGCGAGCTTGCTGATGCCGACGATGCGCCCGTTCGGGATGTAGGCCACGTGCGCCTTGCCGTAGAACGGCAGGATGTGATGCTCGCACATCGAGAAGAAGTCGATGTCCTTCATCACGATCATCTCCGAGTACTCCTCGGTGAACAGCGCCTCGTTGATGACGCTGTGCGGATCCTGCGCGTACCCGCGGGTCAGGAACGTCAGCGCGCGCGCGACGCGATCCGGGGTACGGACGAGCCCTTCGCGCTCCGGCTCCGGGTCGATGGCTCGCAGGATGCCGGCCACATGGGCCGCGAGATCACGCTCGTGCATGGGCTCGGGAGCTAACCGATGAGGTCGGCTGCGGCAAGGCGATGCGACCGGATCCCTGGACGCGTCAGGCGCCGAGCAGCCCCTCGGCCCGCAGGTTCTCGAAGATGGCCCGCGTCGCCGGCGACTGATTCAGCGTGTAGAAATGGATGCCGGCCACGCCACCACGGAGCAGCGCCGCGCACTGCCGCGTGCCGTGCTCGATGCCGACGGCCATCGCCTTCGCCGGATCGTCCCTGGCGTCGTCGAGCGCCGCCTCGAGGGGCGCCGGGATGGTGTTGCCACTCAACTGGGTGATGCGACGGATCTGCGCCACGTTGGTGATCGGCATGAATCCGGCCACGATGGGCACCTCCACCCCGGCACGCCGCGCCCGGTCGACGAAGCGGAAGAAGCAGTCGTTGTCGTAGAACAGCTGCGTGACCACGACGTCGAGGCCGGCGTCGACCTTCATGCGCAGGTGCTCCATGCCGCGGTCGAGGTCGCGGCATTCGGGATGGCCTTCCGGGTGCCCGGCGCCGAGCAGGCACAGGTCGTAGCCGCGCTCGCGGATGAAGCGGATCATCTCGACCGCGTAGCGGAAGCCGTCGGCCGGCGACTGGAACCCGGGATCGGGCGGACGGTCGCCGCGGATCGTCACCAGGTTCTCGATGCCCCGCGACAGCACCAGCTCGCAGTGCCGCGCCAGGTCGTCGCGCGACGCCTCGATGCAGGTGACGTGGGCCGCCGCCTCGATGCCGAGCGCGCGGATGCGGGTGCCGATCTCCACCGGCGCCTCGCGCGGCTTGCCACCGGTTCGGGTGACGGAGACGAACGCCGGCTCGAGCGGACGCAGGGCCTCGATGGTCCGCATCAGCGTAACCTCGCCCTCGGCCGTCTTCGGCGGGAAGAACTCGAAGGAGACGAGCGGCCGGCCCTGACGGAACAGCTCGCGAATCTTCACGGGATGCTCGGGGGGACTACTTGGAGCCCTTCTTCTCGAGCGCCTTGACGCGCTGGTACTTCCGATAGTCGTAGCCGGTGGCCATGGCCATGAGCAGGCCCTCCATGCCGCCGTCGCGCTCACGCCGCAGGATGCGCAGGCGCTCGTAGAACTCGCGGAAGTCCTTGTCGACGCGCTGGTTCTCGTCGACCGGATTCAGGAAGAAGTCACGCAGACGCGTCACCGTGAAGCGGAGCGCCGAGAGCCGGAGCTCGTTCGGGAAGGCGTCCCACTCGGCCAGCGACAGCGGGCGCAACGACTCGTAGCCGGTGATGAGGGACTCGAAGCGCTTCAGATCGTAGCCCTCGCCGGTGAAGCAGAGGGCGTTCACCGCGGTGGCGAGATCGAAGATGAACTTGCCACGGCACGCCGCCTCGAAGTCGAGGATGGCGAGCAGCTTGTCGCCCTTGAAGACGAGATTGTCGTTGAACAGGTCGCCGTGGATGATGCCCTTCGGCAGCTTGTTCTCGAGGTAGTGCTGCAGGTAATCGACCTCGTCGTCGAGCGTCCGGACGATCTTCCGGAAGTAGGAAGGGAGCTTGTCACGGACTTCGCCATAGAGATCCGAGATGCGCTCGTAGCTGAAGCGGTTGTCGATACCCTTCTTGTAGCTCTTGCCGATGGTGTGGAGATCGGCGAGATGCCGGCCGACGTTCTCGAGGCGAACCGCCGTGAGACGATCGGTCCGCACCACCTGGCCATCGATCCAGCGGTACACGGAGAGGCACTTGCCACCGGTCTCGCGGTACCAGCGGCCCTTGCGATCGGCGACCGGCTGGGGACACGGGAAATTGTGCTTGCGCAGGAAGATCAGCAGGTCGAGCTCGCGCTTCACGTCGAGCTCGCCCTTCACCTCGTCGATGCGGAGCAGATGCTTCCCGCGCGGCGTCTCGAGAAGATAGTTGCTATTGACCGATCCGTTCGGAATTCCGGACGAGGCCAGTAGCTTCACGAGCCCGTAGTCCTCGATCAGCTCTGCGAGGTCGGTCTTGTCGACGGCGGTGTAGACTGCCATGGCCCCCCGTTTCTCCATAACCCTGTGGATTTCCATCCGATTCGGGCGCCGCACCGTAACGTCGGACAGGGAGGATGTCAAGGTGAATCTTAACGATCGTTCGCATGAACCATTGCGACGCCGCACGAATCCGCCGCCTCGACAGATGGCGACGGAGCTCGACCTCGACAGCCGAACATCGCCACAACCAACTGATTGAACGAGTGTTTTCCAACGCTGACCCACGGTCAGCCGGGCCCGGGTGGCGTCGCTCGAACGCCTCCGCACCGCGCCCGAAACAATCTCGCGGCCGCCCCAGCAAGCGCCGTGCCCCCTGCGTGGTTTGGCGACCCAGGCGCCATGGGGCCATTCTGGGAAGCTGGCGAGCTACGCCTCTCGCCGTCCTGCAGCGCCGCGCGCCGCTGCGCGATCGGACTGCCCGAATGGGCAGGTGCTCACGCAGATGCGGTGACGCCGATGCGCGGACACCATCGCGCCAGCGTACAGTCGCTGCAGCGCGGCTTCCGCGCAGCGCACACGCGACGCCCGTGATGGATGAGCCGATGCGCGAACAGCGTCCAGTCCTTCGGCGGCAGCAGCGCCTGCAGGTCGCGCTCGATCTTCACGGGATCCTCCTGGACCGTGAGACCGAGGCGGTTCGACAGACGGCCGACATGCGTGTCGACGAAGATCGCCGGCTTGCCGAACGCGGTGCCGAGAACGACGTTCGCAGTCTTGCGACCGATGCCGGGCAGCGCCGTCAACGCCTCCATCGTGTCGGGTACGCGACCGCCGTGCTCCCCCGCCACCGCGCGCGCAACCGCCTGGATCGACTTCGTCTTCTGTCTGAAGAAGCCGGTGCGTTTGATGAGCACCTCGACCCGTGCCGGGTCGGCGCCGGCGAGCGCCTCGGGTGTCGGCAGTTCGGCGAAGAGCGCGGGGGTCACCTGGTTCACCATCTTGTCGGTGCACTGCGCCGACAGGATGGTGGCGATCACGAGTTGCCAGGCATCGGCGTAGTCGAGCTCGCACCAGGCGTCGGGATACGTCCGTGCCAGCGCTCGGCCGATCGCCCGCGCGCGCTTGGCGCGCTCGGCCGTGGTCTCCGTCGCCACGTTCAGCGCCGACGATGCGGCTCGCGTCCCCACGCGTGGCGTTCTAACCGAGCCGCCGCGGGCAGTCACGGCGCGTCAGAGCAACGCGATCAGGCGCGCGGTGACCGCCGCCGTCGTCGCCTTGCCGCCGAGATCGCGCGTGCGGACCTTGCCCTCGGCGAGCAGCTTCTTCACCGCGCGCTCGAGCCGATCGGCGGCCCGCGACTGGCCGATGTGGCGCAGCATCATGATGCTCGAGAAGATGACGGCGACCGGGTTCGCGAGTCCCTTCCCGGCGATGTCGGGTGCGGTGCCGTGGACGGCCTCGAAGATCGCGACCCGCGTCCCGAGATTCGCGCCCGGCACGACGCCGAGCCCGCCGACGAGCCCGGCGCACAGGTCGGAGACGATGTCGCCGTAGAGGTTCTCGAGCAGCAGGACGTCGAACTGCTGCGGGCGCAGCACGAGCTGCATGCAGGCGTTGTCGACGATCATCTCGCGGTACTCGATGCGCGGATACTTCTTCGCCACGCCGCGGGCGCACGCCAGGAACAGGCCGTCCGACAGCTTCATGATGTTGGCCTTGTGGATGGCCGTCACCGAGCGCCGCTTCTCGCGACGGGCGAGCTCGAACGCGTGCTGCGCGATGCGCTTGGACGCGCGCGCCGTGATCACCTTGACGCTCTCCACCACCCCCGGCGCGATCTGGTGCTCGATCCCCGAGTACAGGTCCTCGGTGTTCTCGCGCACGACCACGAGATCGACGTCGGTGAAGCGCGTCGTCACGCCGTCGAGGCTATGGATGGGACGCACGTTCGCGAACAGATCGAACGTCTTGCGCAGGCCGACGTTGACGCTGCGGAAGCCGACACGGCCGACCTGCGTCTCGAGCGGTCCCTTGAGCGCGACGCGGTTGCGACGGATCGAGCGGATGAGCGCGTCCGGCACGGCGGTGCCGAGCTGCTCGAAGGCGGCACGGCCGGCGAGCTGCGTATCCCAGACGATGCGTCCGCCCGCAGCCTCCACGACCTGCACCGCGGCGGCGGTCACCTCGGGACCGATGCCGTCGCCGGGGATCAGCGTCACACGACGGGGCGGGGTCATGGAATGCCGAGCACCTTGTGGAGCTGCGGCAGGACCCGCACGTCGGGATGGGCACGGCTCGCGATTGCGTGCAGCTGCTCGAGCCCGGCCATGCCGATCTGCAACGCCGTGCCCACCGACGGCGTGAGCGGCGTCAGGTACAGGGGCACCCGCGGGTCGACGTCGGCGACGAGGCGGGCGCCGCGCTCGACCTCGTCGAGCGCCGTGCCCTCGTCGACCGGCATCTTCACGTAGACCTCGCGGCCCGCACCGACGGCGAGGCGAAGGCAGTCCGCGTGCTCGTCCCACAGGGCGCGCTCGCCCGAGTTGCTCGGGCACTTGATGTCCATGCTGACGATGGCGACGTGGGGCAGGACGCGTTCGAGGCGCGCCGGCATGATGCCGGCGGTTTCGAGCAGCACCGGCATCCGGTCGCGACGCGCACCGAGCCAGGCGACGAGGAAGTCGGCCTGGGCCAGCGGCTCGCCGCCCGTGACCGCGATGGCATGCAGGGGCGGTGCCGCGGCCACCAGGGCGTCGACGGCCGCATCGAGGTCGGCCGCGGTGAGCGGGTTCGGACGCCGCTGCTCGCCGTCCGGGCCGAGCACACGGCACGTCGGGGTGGGCACCAGGCTCTCGGGCGTGTCGCACCAGCGGCAGCGCAGCGGGCAGCCCCCGAAGCGGACGAAGAGCTGGCGGCGGCCGGCGTGCACCCCTTCCCCCTGGAAGGACACGAACAGCTCCGAGACGTTGGCGCCGGCGCGCATCCGCGAGGGCTTAGCACGCGTCCCGCACCACGACCACCAGGTCGGCCACGTTGGTGCCCGTGGGTCCGGTGCGCACCAGAGCGCCGGCGGCGTCGAGCACCGCATGGCTGTCGGTGCGCTCGAGCGCCGCGCGGGCATCGAAACCGGCGCGCCGTATGCGCTCCACGGTCCCACCGTCGACGCAGGCCCCGGCGGCATCCGTGGGCCCGTCGACCCCGTCGGTGCCGGCCGCGAGCACCACACCGGCCCGGCCGGCGAGGGCGACGGCGGCCGACAGCGCGAGCTGCTGCGACCGCCCACCATGACCGCCGGGCACTACCCGCACGGTGGTTTCCCCGCCCAGCACGAGGGCGACGGGACGATCGCGCGGCATGGCCTCCAGCCGGGCGACGATCGCCTGCCCGGCCGCGGTGGCGTCACCCAGGAGCGGAGAGTCGACGATCTCGGGGACGAACCCCTGCGCGCGCGCGGCCTCGGCAGCCGCCGCCACCGCCGTCCGGTTGCCGGCGATGACGCGTGTGCGCACCCGCTCCAGGAGCGGATCGCCGGGCTTCGGCGTCTCCGGCACGCGCCCCGCGATACCGTCGGCGAGGCGGGCACGCACGGCAGGCGGCACGGCGTCGGGCGGCACATGGTGCGCGAGCACGGCGGCGGCATCGGCGAAGGTCGTCGGGTCGGCGACCGTCGGCCCGGAGGCGATCACCGACGGGTCGTCACCGACGACGTCGGACAGCACGAGGGCCCAGCACGCCGCCGCGCCACCGGCCGCCCGCGCGAGGCCGCCGCCCTTGACGCACGAGCAGTGCCGACGGACGGCGTTGATCGACGCGATGTCCGCACCCGCGGCGAGCAGACGTGCGGTGATCGCGCGTTTGTCGTCGAGCGTGACGCCGGCCGCGGGCGCCACCAGCAGCGCCGACGCGCCGCCGCTCAGCAACACCAGCACGAGCGCGTCCGGCGGCGCCGCGGCGACCGCAGCGAGCAGCTCGGCCGTGGCACGCTCGCCATCGGCATCGGGCAGCGGATGGCCCGCCGTCCGCACCACCATGCCGTCGCACGCGCCGCCGCCGCCGTGGGGCACGATGACGACCCCCGTCCCCACGGCCGCGCCGCGCGTCATGGCGAGCGCCGCCTTCCCTGCCGCCGCCACCACGACGGGGCCTGCATGACGCGCACACGGCCGGCCCGCGGCGTCGAGCAGCACGAGCGCTCCGTCGTCGTGACGCAGCGACGCGCGCACCAGCCGCTCCGGCTCGACGGCGGCGAGGGCCGCGTCGAGGCAACGACGGGCGACGGTACGGAGCGCAACGGTCATGGACGCCTGCGGCAGGCGCCGCTATACCACCTTCCCATGTCCGACGAATCGCCCGAGCTCCTCGGCAACACGGTCGAGATGCCACCCGACGCGCCGCCCTTCGCCGACACCTGGCGCAGTGTCATGTCCGACCCGCGCGCATTCTTCGCGGCGATGCCGACGGTGGGCGGCCTGCACGATCCCCTCGTCTTCCTCGCCATCTGCGCCGGCATCAACGCCGCCGGCAGGCTGCTCGTGACGTGGAGCGTGTTCGCCACCATCGGCGCCTTCCTCTGGACCATCGCCCTGGGCTTCATCCTCGCCGCCATCCTCACGGTGGTGACGCAGCAGCTCTTCGGCGGTCGCGCCGGCTTCGAGCCCGTCTTCCGCCTCGTCGCCTACGCGATGGCCCCGGCGGTGTTCTTCTGGCTGCCGCGGCTCGGCGTCCTGGCGTGGATCTACTCGTGGTACCTGCAGGTGCGTGGCCTCGAGCGCGTGCAGGAATTCGACGCCACCCACGCCGTGTTGAGCGTCGCCGTGAGCGCGCTGGTCGCGGTCGTGCTCGGCGCCGGGCTGCGCGTCGGATTTTAACGGCCGCCCCGAGATACATCTCGGGGCGGGGGCGAGAGTGGGGCCGTGGTGGTCCGCGCGACCTGGGTGCCGCGGCCGGCGAAGCCGGCGCGGCATGGGAGGCACGCACGCGGAGAGCGCAGGGCTCCCTAGCCGAGCAGGTCGCGGGCGGAGGCTATCGCTTCCTGGGTGCCGGCGAGGGCGAGGATGTCGCCGGTGCGCATGCGCTCGGTGGCCGTGGGAACGACGTTGGGTTCGCCGGCGCGCGTGATGGCGAGGACGGTGGCGCCGGTGAGGCCGCGCAGGTTGAGCTCGGCGAGCGTGCGGCCGACGGCGCGACTCTGCGGCGTCACCTCGTAGGCCTCGAGCGCGCCCAGCCCGGGCAGCAGCCGATCGACCTGGGCCAGGGCCGCGTTCCCGCCGTGCGACTGTCCCGGTGACGGCGCCTTCGACTGCGCGGCCAGCACCTCGACGATCACCTGTGCGCCGGCGCGCACGTGCCCCTGCAGGTTGGCCGCGCTGCGCCAGAAGCCCACCCCAACCACGGCGAGCAGCAGCGCCAGCACGCCGGCCCCGGGCGCTCCGGGCAGGAACGGCTGCGTGACGGCGACGAGCGGTGCGCCGACCAGCAGCACCGTCGCGAGCTGCACGGCCACCACGAACCCACGGCGGGGCGCGTCGGCGAAGTCGACGGCCCGTCCCTCCTTCGGCGGAAACGCCATCTCCGCAAGCGCGACGCCCAGGCTGCGGCTGAGCCGCACCAACCCGAAGCAGAACGGTGCCGACAGCAGGACCGCCAAGGCGACGGCCAGCGGTCGCGCCAACGCACCGCCCAGTCCGAGCTCCTCGCGTGCCAAGCGGGCGATGGTGCGGAGCGAGTACGACGTGCCCACGATGATGACGGCCAGCAGCGCCGCGTCGAGGACGAGCAGCCGCAGGATGCGGCGGACGCGCGCCAGGGCGGTGTTGAGCGCGGCGCCGTCTGCAGCTTCTCGACCCAGCTGCCGTAGAGGGCGACGAACGTCTGCAGGGGACGCGGCAGCCGGCGGTCGACCCAGCTCGCGGCCGGGCTCGATGCCCGGATGAGCCACGGCGTCAGCAACGTCGTGATCGCCGACACCGTCACCGCCACCGGATACAGGAACGTCCCCGTCGCCTGCAGGGTCAGGCCGAGCCCCGCGATGATGAACGAGAACTCGCCGATCTGCGCCAGGCTCATGCCGGCCTGGACCGAGGTGCGCAGGCCGTTGCCGGTGAGGAACGCGCCGAGCGTGACGCCCACCACCTTGCCGAGCACGACGGCCACCGTCAGCACGACGATGGCCGGCCAGTGCGCCAGCACCAGCGCGGGATCGATCTGCATGCCGACCGACACGAAGAAGATGGCGCCGAACATGTCGCGCACGGGCTCGACCAGCACCGCCACCTCGTGCTCCTCGCCGGACTCGGCGACGAGCGAGCCGGCGATGAACGCGCCGAGCGCCACCGAGTAGCCGAACTCCTGCGCCAGGTAGGCGATCGCGAAGCAGATGCCCACGTTCGCGACGAGCGTCGTCTCCTTGCGGTTCAGGCGGTTCACCAGGCGCACCGCCCGCGGCACCACCAGCAGGCCGACGACGACGAGCCCGGCCAGAAACGCCGCCAGCCGCCCGGTCGTGAGGAGCAGCTCGCGCGCGGAGAGGCCACGGTCGGAGGCGACGGCGGTGAGCGTCGCCATCAGCATGATGGCGATCAGGTCCTCGACGATGAGGACGCCGACCACCAGCTCGCGCAGCCGCCCCCGTATCCCCTGCTCGTCGAACGCCTTGGCGATGATCGTCGTGCTGGAGATGGCGATGATCGAGCCCGTGAACAGGCTCTCGATGGTGGTCCAGCCGAAGAGCCGGCCGATGACGAACCCGAGCCAGATCATCAGGCTCGACTGCACGATGGCCGTCACGCCCGCCGTCGGGCCGACGGACAGCAGCTTCCGCAGGCTGAACTCGAGCCCGAGCGAGAACATCAGCAGGATGACGCCGAACTCGGACAAGGTCTGCACCACCCCCTCGTCGGCGACGAGCGGGATGGGCAGGTGCGGGCCGACGATGAGGCCCGCGATGATGTAGCCGAGGACGACGGGCTGGTGCAGGCGCTGGAAGACGACGGTCGTCACCGCCGCCACGCAGAGGACGACGGTGAGGGCGCTCAGGAACAGGTGGGCGTCATGCACGGTGGCCTCCAGGGGGCCACGCAGCAGACGACTCGGCGCTCGGAGGCGGGGGACCTGCCGGCGACGGCGGCCTCACCCGGGGGCCGGGGCGACCAGGAACGTCCTGGAGCCCCGACGAAGACGAGGCGGACCGGTCTACGAGCCTTCCTCGTCCGATTCCCCGCCACCGAGGCGGCGGAAGCTCCGATCCTCCTCGAAGCGACGGTTCATCTTGAGCTCGCGCTCGCGCTCGCCCTGGCAGTTGACGCAGAGCCGAGTGAACGGCAGCGCCACCAACCGGGCCTCGGCGATCTCCGACTCGCAGCTCTCGCAGACGCCGTAGGTGCCGTCGTCGACCCGGCCGAGGGCCTCGTCGATGGCCTGGACCTTGTCGCGGTCGCGGTCGGTGAGGATCAGGCTGATCTCACGATCACGCGCATCGCTGGCGAGGTCATAGGTGTCCATGCCCTCGTCCTTGCTGGCATCGCGGACTTCGTTGAGATCCTGCCGGACGTTGCGCAGGAGCTGTCCTCGCATGCCCTCGAGGGTCTCGCGAGCTTTCTTCAAAAACGCCTTGCGCATGGGTTTCCCCCCTCCGAGGGAGGCGGAAACTACGGTGTAGGGGCGGCCGTGTCAACGAGGGACGGCGAGATCTCGCCGATGAGGTCGTAGGTGTCGGCGCCAGTGATGCGCACGCGGACGACGTCACCGGGGGCCGCAACCCCCCGGACCCGCACCACCCCGTCGATCTCGGGGGCCTGTTGGCTCGTGCGACCGACCAGGGTCCGGCGCGGCCCTTCGGCCTCGATCAGGACGTCCAGCTCGCGCCCGATCTGGGCCTGCGCCCGGCGGGCGGCCACGCGGGCCTGCGTCGCCATGACCCGCTCCCAACGGAAAGCCTTCACCTTCTCGGGCAGCTGCCCCGGGAGGGTGGCGGCGTGGGTGTTCTCCTCGGGCGAGTAGCGGAAGACCCCGACCCGCTCGAACTCGGCCTCCTCGAGGAAGGCGCACAGCTCGTCGACCTGGGCGTCGGTTTCCCCCGGGAAGCCGACGATGAACGACGACCGCAGCGCCACCCCGGGTACCGCGGCGCGGATGCGCCGCACCAGCGCGCGGATGGCGGCGCCGCTGCGCTCCCGGCGCATCGCCCGCAGCATGTCGTCGGCGATGTGCTGCAGCGGCATGTCGAGGTAGCGGCAGGCGGCGGGCTCGGTGGCGAGGACCTCGAGCAGCTCGTCGGTGACGGACGCCGGGTAGGCGTAGAGCAGGCGCAGCCAGCGCACCTGCGGCACCCGGACCGCGAGCGCCCGCAGCAGCATCGCCAGCGTCGACCCGTCGCGCCGGTCGCGGCCGTACGCGGTGAGGTCCTGGGCGATCAGGTTGAGCTCGACGACTCCCTCGGCGGCGAGGCTGGTGGCTTCGGCCAGGACGTCATCCATGGGACGGCTCTCGTGGCGGCCGCGGATCTTGGGGATGATGCAGAAGCTGCAGGTGTGGTCGCAGCCCTCGGATACCTTGAGGTACGCCGTCCACCAGGCCCCGGTGCGAACGCGGGGCGATACCCCGTGCGCGGGCAGCTCGTGCTGGGCGCCGCGGTAGACGACGGGCTCGTCGCCCGCCGGCCCGGCGATGGCCTCGGCGATGCGGGTGATGTCGCCGGTGCCGACGAAGGCGTCGACCTCCGGCAGCTCCTTCACCAGCTCGTCGGCGTAGCGCTGCGCGAGACAGCCCGTCACCACGAGCCGCCGGCCCTCGGCGGCCGCCTTCGTGCGCGCGGCCTCCAGGATGGCGTCGATCGACTCCTCCTTGGCGGGGCCGATGAAGGCGCACGTGTTGACGACGAGGACGTCGGCCGTGTCGGGATCCATCACGATCTCGTGCCCCTGGCGCGCCAGGACGCCGAGCATGACCTCGCTGTCGACCTGGTTCTTCGGACACCCGAGGGTGAGGAGATGGACGCGCTTCATGGTCAGTCGCGGAAGTTCACGTACTGCATGGCGATGCCGAGGTCCTTGTCGCGCAGGAGCGATATGACCGTCTGCAGGTCGTCGCGCTTCTTGCCGGTGACGCGGACCTGATCGGCCTGGATCGAGGCCTGCACCTTCAGCTTGGCGTCTTTGATGAGCTTGACGATCTCGCGGGCCTTCTCGGTGCTGATGCCCTGCTGCAGGAGGATCTGCTGCTTGGCGGTGCCGCCGAGCGCCGATTCGATCTCCTTCTCGTCGAGCGCCTTCACCGGCACCTGCCGCTTGGCGAGCTTCTCGCGCAGGATCTCCCCCAGGGCGCGCACCTTGAAGTTGTCGGCCGACTTGAGGTGCAGGGTGTGCTCCTCGCGCCGGACCTCGGACTCGCTGCCCTTGAAGTCGAAGCGCTGTCCCACCTCGCGCAGGGTCTGGTTGATGGCGTTGTCGACCTCCTGGAGGTCGAGCTTGCAGACGACGTCGAAGGACGGCATGGCCGGCGGGGTCAATAGGTGGGCGGCTTGACCACGTCAACCCCGGGGGGCGGGGTGAAGTGGAAGCGATCCTCGGCCACGGGGGCGTTCAGCTTCTCGTTCGAGAAGCGGATGCTCGTGGTGGTGCCGGCGGGGTCGGTGATGCGGGCCTCGGCCACGCTGGCGTCCGACTTGCGGACCCCGAGGATCATGTCGCCGATGCCCTGCCCCTTCTGCTTCGGCACCAGCTTCAGGACCCAGCGCTCCGACTCGTCCTTCTCCAGGCTGACGTCGAAGTCGCGCTCGACCTGCCCCAGGCCGGCGAGGAACGTCACCGGCGTGGTGGACTGGAAGGCGTCCTTCAGCGGTGCCTTGATGACCTGCTTCAGGTCGGGCTGGTAGATCCAGAGGTTCTCGCCGTCGCCGACGATGAGCTGCGGCTCGGGCGACGTGTAGTCCCAGCGCATCCGGTTCGGCTTGGCGAAGGCGACGGTGCCCTTCGACTCGAGCGTCCCGGCGAGCGTCGCCGACTCGACCGTCTGCGCGAAGTCGGCCTGCAGCGTGTCGGTCTTGTCGTAACGCTGCTGCAGGCGGGTGACGGCGTCGGTGCGGACGTCCGCGTGGGCCGTCGCAGTGCAGAGCAGGAGGACGGCGAGGAGCCGGCGTGGCATCAGACCGGTACGGCTACCCCGCGGCCCCCGACCGCGCAAGCCGACGTCCGTCACCAGAACGACGTCAGGTCGGCCACGTCGACGACCTGCGCCTCCGCACCGCTGCGCACGAGCCGCTTGCCGAGGCGCGGGAAGTCGGCGGCGCGGAGCAGGAACGGGGATCGATCGGTGGTCATGCGCGCTCTCGTCTCGGTCGCGTGTGGTCGAACGCCATCAATGCCAGCCCGGCCAGGCTGGCAACCGCCACCCCGCCGAACATCGTCGGATAGCCCGCGAGCTCCGCCACCAGCCCGCAGAGCGGCGTGCCGACGACGGCGCCGAGATCGAGCGCGGCGGTGTGCATGCTGACGACGGTGCCCTGCATGCGCAGCGGGGCGCGGCTGATCGCGAGCGCGCTCAGCACCGGGAACAGCGTCCCGTGCCCGGCGCCGCACGCGATGCCGCACGCGATGAGCACGCCGTCGCGCGGCAGGAAGCCGAGCGCGCCGAGCCCGAGCGCGAAGATCGCGAACGCCGGAATCGACACGCGCCGCGGCCCCACGACGTCGAGGATGCGCCGCCCGAAGACGCGGATGACGACGCTCGTCGCCGCGTACGCCGTGAAGAACGGCGCTGCGCGCGTCATGCCGAGCACGCGCGTGAACGGCGCCACGAAGAAGAACGCCGCGTTGATCGCGACGCCGAGCAGCAACGTCGCCAGCAGCACGCGCGGCAGGCCGGGCTGCGCCATCGCTTCACGCATGTCGTGCACCGCGCCGCGCGCCACCGCCTCGGTGGCGGCCACGACCGGCCGGCGCTTCGGGATGAGCGTCGTCAGCACGAGCGACACGAGCCCGAAGCCGGCGGCGGTGAGGAAGAACGCGCCGAACCCGGCGTCGGCGATGATGGCCTCCCCGAGCCACGGCCCGAGCCCGTTCGGCGCCATCCCGAACACCCCGAACACGGCGATGCCTTCGGCGCGTCGCGTGGGCGGCGCCAGATCCGCCGCGTAGGTGAAGAACCCCGCGAACAACGCCCCCCACACGATCGCGTGCAACGTGCTCCAAAAGAACAGCGCCGGTCCGATCGAAGAAATGAAAAGAAACGGCAACCACGAGCAGACGTTCAACGCCCCGGCCGCCAGCAGGACTTCTCGTCGCCCCCACGTATCGAGCAACGTCCCGACGCTGGGCCGCGCGATCACGCTCGCCGCCGTCCCCACCCCGAGCACCAACCCGATGACGAGCTCGCCCCCACCCAACTCCCGCACGAACAACGGCACCAGCACGAACATGCTGAGGCTCATCGCCGCCGAAAAATGGACCGCGCACGCGGTCCAGAACGCCCTCGTATACAGGGCCGGCAACCCGCCGTCGGCTGCTGGGGATGAGGAAGTCATCGAAGGCCAACGAAGAGGCAGCGATCCGCCTTGCTAGCGCAAGGGGTCTGCGGGCGGGCGTTCGGGGTGGCGGGTGCCTCCGAGCGGCGAGTTGCGAGCACGCGGGTGGGGAAAGGGGGCGGCGTGGTGCCGTGCAAGCTCCGAGCAAGCCGGAGGCGCCCACGCCCCACCGCGGCCGCCCGCAGACCCCAACCGCAAAGCTCGGCCGGAGCCGCTCAGTCCTCGATCCGCCGCGCGATCACTTCACGGCCCTTCGCGCCGGACGCCGGGGAGACGACCCCCTCCCGCTCCATGCGCTCGATCATCCGCGCCGCGCGGTTGTACCCGACGCGGAGCCGCCGCTGCAGCCACGAGATCGACGCCTGGCGGTGCTCGGTGACCTGGCGGACCGCCATGTCGTAGAGCTCGTCGGAGAGGTCCTCGCCCTCTTCGCCCTCGCCCTCCTCCTCGTCCTGCCCTTCGAGCAACCCCATCTCGTAGCGCGGCTGCTCCTGGCGCTTGATGAAGTCGACGACCTTGTGGACGTCGGGATCGGAGACGAAGGCGCCGTGGAGGCGCATGACGCGCGCGGTGCCCGGCGGCAGGAAGAGCATGTCGCCCTCGCCGAGCAGGCGCTCGGCGCCGATGCAGTCGAGGATGGTACGCGAGTTGGTGCCCGACGTGACCTGGAACGAGATGCGGGCCGGGAAGTTCGCCTTGATGAGGCCGGTGATGACGTCCACCGACGGCCGCTGCGTGGCGAGGATGAGATGGATGCCGGCGGCGCGCGCCTTCTGCGCGAGGCGGGTGATCGACTCCTCGATCTCGTGGCCGACGGTGAGCATCAGGTCGGCGAGCTCGTCGATGATGACGACGATGCGCGGCAGGTGGCGATGCTGCAGTCCCGCCGCCGCGGTCGCGACCTCGATGACGTCGTCGTCCTCCTCGGGGTTGGCGAGGGCCGTCGCACTCTCGTCCTCGGCGGCCGCCTCGCCCGCCGCCTCGGCGGCCTGCGCGATGAGACGGTTGTAGCTGTCGACGTTGCGGACGCCCTTGTCGTGCAGCAGCCGGTAGCGCTGCTCCATCTCGATCACCATGTTGTTGAGCGCCGCCGACGCCTTCTTCGGATTCGTGACGACGGGGACCAACAGGTGCGGAATGTGCTCGTACACCGACAGCTCGAGCATCTTCGGGTCGATCATGATCATGCGGACGTCGCGCGGCGTGGCCTTGTAGAGCACGCTCATGATCATGGCGTTCATCGACACCGACTTGCCGGTGCCGGTGGCGCCGGCGATCAGCAAGTGCGGCATCTTCGCCAGGTCGTGGACGTAGACGTTGCCCGTCGTATCCTTGCCGATGGCGAGCGTCAGCTTCGACTCGTGGCCGCGGAACTGATCGTTCTGCAGGACGTCGCGGATGAAGACGGTCTCGCGCTTCGGGTTCGACACCTCGACACCGACGACCGGCTTGCCCGGGATGGGCGCCAGGATGCGCACCGACGCCGCCCGCAGCGCCATGGTGAGGTCGTCGGCCAGGTTGACGATGCGGCTCACCTTCACGCCCGGCGCGGGCTCGAACTCGAACGTGGTGATGACCGGGCCCGGGCGCACCGCGACCACCTTGCCGGCGACGCCGAAGTCGGCGAGCTTGTTCTCGAGGATGCGCGAGCTGGCGTGCAGCGCGGCCTCGTCGATGGGCTGCGTGTTGCGCACGGGCTGGTCGAGGAGGCTCAGCGCCGGCAGCCGATAGGTGTCGGCGGTGAAGAGCTCCTCCTGCGTGTCGAAACGCTTCGGCTTCTCCTTCTTCTCAGGCTTGCGCTCGGGCTCGCGGATGATGGGCGGCAGGCTGTCGACCTTGCGCGCCGCGGGCGCGTCGTCGATGGCGTCCTCGAGCAGGATCGGCGCGCGACCGCCCTTGCGGCCACGGACCGGTCGCGCCGGCGGCAGCGGCTCGGCCTCGATCGGCGCACGCTTCAGCGCGCCGCGGAGCGCGGTGACCACCTGTGTCCAGCCGTCGCGCACGTTGGTGGCGGTCCAGCGCGCGACGCGATCGGCGACGTCCACCGCCGACACGCCCGTCGCCAGCACGAGCGACACGATCACCAGCACGAACAGCAGCAGGAACGCCCCCGGGCCGCCGACGATGTCGCGCAGCGCCGTGCCGAGGAAGCCGCCGAGCCAGCCGCCGCCGCGGACGCTGGCCCGTCCACCCGTGAGCAGGCCGGCCATCGCCGCCGAGCTGCCCACCAGGAGCCCCGCGCCCGCGAGCCGCATGCCACCGAGATCGTCGGTGGTGCGACGCAGCAGCGCCACGGTGACGAAGCCGAGGTAGACGGGGAAGAGATACGCCGCCAGCCCGAGCGCCCGCAGCGACACGTCGGCGAGCAGATGGCCGAGCGCGCCGCCGAGATTCTCGCGCGGCAGATCGGGCTGGTGCGAGACCAGGCTCAGCAGCAGGAAGATGGCGACCGCGCCGCCGGTGATGGCCTCGGCCTCACGCAGCAGGTGACGGGTGGAGCTGACGGCCGGTGCCGGTGCGGGACGACGTGCCATCAGGCCGCCACCGCGCCGACCAGGACGACCGTGCCGAGCGTCCAGCAGTAGTAGGCGAACCAGTGCAGCCGGCCGCCGCGCACGATGCGCATCATCGCCCAGATGGCGGCGAGACCCGTCAGGAGCGACAGCCCGATGCCGCAGGCGAGCGGCGTGTAGGCGTCGGGCCCGAGGGCCGCGACGTCGCCGCCCTCGACCAGCAACGCGCCGGCGACGGCAGGGATGCCGAGCAGGAACGAGAAGCGGGCCGCAACCTCGGGCCGGATGCGCCGGAACAGCCCGGCACCGATGGTCATCCCCGAGCGCGACACGCCGGGCAGCAGCGCCAGCGCCTGGAAGCAGCCGATGGCGAGCGCGTCGCGCCACCCCATGGACGCCTCGTCGCGCAGCGCGCCGCGCACCGCGCTGGCCAGGTAGAGGAGCGTGCCGGTGACGAGGAAGCCGCTGCCGATGAAGCCGAGCGACTCGTAGGTCTGGGCGATGGCCCCCCGGAGCGGCAGGCCGATGAGCGCCGGCAGCGTGCCGATGAAGAGCAGGCCGACCCACGTCCGCAGATAGCCGGCCCGCCGCGGCGCCAGGACGCCGCGCAGCATGCCCCAGAGGTCGGCCCAGAAATACAGGAGCAGGGCCACCAGGGTGCCGGCGTGCAGGGCGACGTCGACGGCGAGCTTCTCCCGCGGGGGCATGGGGGTGATGAAGTGCTGGGTGAGGGCCAGATGCCCATCACTCGAGACCGGCAGGAACTCCGTGAGCCCCTGCACCACCCCGAGCAGACATGCCTCTCCGACCGTGATCATCCCCATCAACCACCCCAACGACCGTGAAACCGCGGACGGGTCTACTACATCTCGAGGACGAAGGGGAGTACGACGGGCCGCCTATTCAACCGCTTGAAATACCGGCG
Organism: uncultured Binatia bacterium (SeqCode); assembly: GCA_964404165.1. Lineage (GTDB taxonomy): Bacteria > Desulfobacterota > Binatia > DP-6 > DP-6 > DASYLJ01. The sequence goes on from CAYOIZ010000010.1 coordinate 47,842, forward strand.
CAGCGCCTTGCGCACCTCCTCCTGGACCTCGGCGGCGACGGTGCGCGACTCGGGATTGATGCCGTCGAGCGCACTGACGATGGCGTTGCGGGCGCCGTCCATGAACTCCGGGCTGTTCTCGTCGCTGACGACGCCCCGGGAGACGATGTCGGGCCCCGCCACGAGCTCGCCCGATTGCTGGGCGATGGCCAGCACCGCCAGCACCAGCCCGTCCTCCGACAGATGACGCCGGTCGCGCAGGACGACGTCGCCGACCTCGCCCACGCCCTTGCCGTCGACGAACACCCGCCCCGCCGACACCGGCTCGGCGCGCACCGCCCCGTCGCGGCGGATCTCGAGCACGTCGCCGTTCTCGAGCAGCTGGCAGCCGTCGGCCGGCACACCGACCTCTTCCGCCAGCCGGCGGTGCCGCGACAGGTGGCGATACTCGCCGTGCACCGGCACGAAGTAGCGCGGCCGCACCAGGTTCAACACCAGCTTGAGCTCCTCCTGCGAGGCGTGCCCGGAGACGTGGGTGGGCGACGAGCGGCCGTAGTGGACGACGGCGCCGCGCCGGTACAGGTGGTTCACCAGGCTCGAGATGGCGCGCTCGTTGCCGGGGATGATGCGCGACGACAGCACGACCGTGTCGCCCGGCGACAGCGACACCTGCTTGTGCGCGTTCATCGCGATGCGCACCAGGGCCGACGCCGCTTCCGCCTGACTGCCGGCGCTGATGATGGTCACCCGCTCGCGCGGCAGGTCGCGCGCGATGCCGAGGTCGACCAGCGTGTCGTCGTTGACGGTGAGCAGCCCGAGCTCGCGCGCGGTGGCGACGTGGGCCACCAGGCTGCGTCCCACCAGCGCCACCTTGCGGCCGAAGCGCTCGGCGATCGTGATGACCTGCTGCATCCGATGGATGTGCGACGAGAAGGTCGTCACCACGACGCGGCCGGTGGCCTCGCGGAAGATCGCCTCGAGGTGCGCGCCGACGGACCGTTCGGACGGCGTCACCCCGGCGTGCTCGACGTTCGTCGAGTCGGAGAACAGCAGCGTGACGCCCTCGGCGCCGAGCTCGGCCAGACGGTTCAGGTCGGCGGTACGGCCGTCGAGCGGCGTCTGGTCGATCTTGAAGTCGCCCGTGTGCACCACGATACCGACCGGCGTCCGGATGGCGAGGCCGACCGCGTCGGGGATCGAGTGCGTCATCGCGAACGACTCGACCGAGAAGTCGCCGACCACGACCGGCGCCGAGTCGTACACCGTCAGCGTGGCGGCGATCTCGTGCTCGCGCAGGCGTTCGCGCACGAAGCCCAGCGTGAGCGGCGTGCCCCACACCGGCACGTCGAACTCGCGCAGCACGTACGGCAGCGCGCCGATGTGGTCCTCGTGCCCGTGGGTCAGGAAGATGCCGCGGAACTTGTGGGCGATCGTCCGCAGGTAGCTCAGATCGGGAATGGCGACGTCGACGCCGAGCATCTGCTCGTCGGGGAACATGACGCCGCAGTCGACGGCGATGGCGGTGTCGCCGTACTCGAGCAGCAGGAAGTTGAGCCCGATCTCGCCGAGCCCGCCGAGCGGGATGACCCGCAGCGCCGTGTCCATCAGTGGGCCTCCGCCAGGCGGACCGCGGCGGCCGCCGGCATCGCGGGCAGATCGAGCAGCGCTTCCATCCGCTCGCGCACGTGCGTCATGAGGACGTCCCGGTCGAGGCCGGCGACGGCGATGGGCTCCCCCACGACGACGTCGATGTCGCCGTCGGCGACCTCCCACTCGCCTTTCGGGAGCACGAGGTTGCTGCCGCGGACGGCGATGGGAACGATCGGGAATCCGGTGTCGAGCGCGAGCATGAAGCCGCCCTTCTTGAAGGGCAGCAGCCTGGTGTCACCGGCGTCGCTGCGCGTGCCCTCGGGAAAGATGATGACCGACACGCCGCGCTCCATCTGGGTGCGCGCCGCCTTCAGGCTGGACACCGCCTGGGCGCGGTCGCTGCGGTCGATGATGATGTGATCGGTGTGACGGAGCGCCCAGCCGAAGATCGGCACCTCCGTGAGCTCCTTCTTCGCCACCCACCGGAGCTGGAACTCCGGCAACGCGTCCATGACGGCGAGGACGTCGAAGAAGCTGCAGTGGTTCGACATGAAGACGTAGGGCTTCGTGGGATCGAGGGCGCCGGCACGGACCGCGTGGACGCGGACGTTGGAGACCAGGAGATTCAGGGTCACCCAGAGCCGGCAGAGGTGGTAGGCGCCGTTGGGGTCGACCGCGGCCACCGCGGCGATCGCGGGTGACAGCAGCATCGTGTTGATCCCGATGCCAGCGAACTTGAGTATCGACGGCAGAAGCACGTTGTCACCCCCCGCCGCTCGTGAAGCCCCCCGCGCCCCTGGGTGATGCAGTCGGCGGAAGATAGCGGTCCCTCCAACGCGAAGTCAACGCGCGCACGGGCAGAATCCTTGCGAGCGGGTCGGCGTCGGTGGCAGAAGGGCGCATCACACCGACCTTCAGCCACGGTACGACCACCGCGCTCGTCCTCGTCGCCGCCGTCGCCGCGATCGGTGGCCTGCTGTTCGGCTACGACACCGGCGTCATCTCGGGCGCCCTGCTCTTCATCCAGAAGGACTTCGCGCTCGACGGCCTGCAGCAGGGCTGGGTCGCGGGGGCGGTCACCCTGGGCGCCCTCGTCGGCGCCCCCGGTGCGGGTGCCCTCGCCGACCGCTTCGGCCGCCGCCTGACCAACATGGCCGCCGGCGTCCTCTTCATCGTGGGATCGCTGCTCGGCGCCTTCGCCGACGGCGTGCAGACACTCGTCATCGGACGGCTGGTCGTCGGGCTCGCCATCGGCGTCACCTCGGTGGCGGCGCCGATGTACATCGCCGAGATGGCGCCTGCGCGCATCCGCGGCACGCTCGTGTCGTTGTTCCAGCTCGCGATCACCGTCGGCATCCTGCTCGCCTACGTCGTCGACACCGGCCTCGCCGGCTCCGGCAGCTGGCGCTGGATGCTCGGCCTGGCGGTGCTCCCGGGCGCGCTCCTCGTCGTCGGCATGCTGGGGTTGCCCGAGAGCCCGCGCTGGCTCGTGAAGCGCGGGCGTACCGCCGAGGCCCGCACCGTGCTCGGGCGCGTCCGTGCCGGTGGGCTCGTCGAGGGAGAGCTCGCGGCCATCGCGTCCGACGTCGCGCACGAGCAGACCGCACCGTGGTCGGAGCTCCTCGCCCCCACCATCCGCCCGGCGCTGGTGGTCGGCATGGGCCTCGCCGTCCTGCAGCAGGTCACCGGGATCAACACGGTCATCTACTACGCGCCCGAGATCTTCGAGAGCGCCGGCTTCGCCTCGGCGCAGGCCGCGCTGGGGGCGACGATGGGCATCGGCGTCGTCAACGTGCTCTCCACGATCATCGCGATCTGGCTCGTCGACCGCGTCGGCCGCCGGCCGCTGCTGCTGGTCGGCCTGGCCGGCATGGTGTCGAGCCTCGTCGTGCTCGGTGCCGGCTTCCGCGGCGACGTGCACGCCGGCATCGGTCCGGTGACCGTCGCCTGCCTGGCGCTCTACATCGTGTTCTTCGCCTTCTCGATGGGCCCGATCGTGTGGCTCATGATCTCCGAGATCTACCCGACGCGCATCCGTGCGCGCGCCATCGGCGTCGCCACCGCGTCCAACTGGGGCGCGAACTTCCTGGTGACGCTGACGTTCCCCGCCCTGCGCCAGGCCCTCGGCTCGGGCGCCACGTTCTGGCTGTTCGCCGCGTTCGGCGTGCTGGCGCTGGTCTTCACCTGGCGGCGCGTGCCCGAGACGAAGGGCAAGAGCCTCGAGGAGATCGAACGCGTGTGGGTGCATCACCTGCCACTGCGCTGATTGCGGTCGCGCTGTCGGCGTCGCTCGCCGCGGCCGAGCTGCCCTCGTGGCTCGGGCACGAGGAGCTCAGCGGTCGCTGGGGCGGGCAGCGCGATCTCCTCGCCGCGCACGGCATCGACGTCCAGGCCGGCTTCGTCAGCGAGATCTTCGGCAACCCCGTCGGCGGCGAGCGGCAGAGCGCGCAGGCGGTGAGCTCGACGAGCATCGACCTCTGGTTCGACCTCCACCGTCTCGCGGGCGTTCCCGGTCTGCGATTCCATCTCTCCGGCGTGTGGCGCGCCGGCCGCAGCCTGTCGTCGGAAGACATCGGCAACGTCTTCGCGGTCCAGGAGGCCTTCGGCAACGAGACGATCCGACTGGTGGCGTTCGCGATCGAGCAGTCGCTCCTCGACGACCATCTGCAGGTCGTCGCCGGTCGACTCTCGCCCGGCGACGACTTCGCCACCTCCGACCTCTACTGCTTCTTCGTCCAGAGCGCGGTGTGCGCCAACCCGTTCGGCCTGCTCCTCGACGACCCGTCGTTCGCGATCTACCCCATCACCACCTGGGGCGCGCGAGCGCGCGCGGTGCCGGCGCCATGGGGCTACGCCGCCGCCGGCGTCTACCAGGCCGACCAGGCACTGACGCGCGACGAGACCCACGGCGTCGACTTCTCCATCCGGGGCGACGACGGCGTCCTCACCGTCGGTGAGGTCGGCTACCGCACCGGCACCTTCCCCGGCGGGCTGCCCGGGCGGTTCACGCTCGGGGGCTGGTACGACAGCTCGGTCTTCACCTTCCTCCGCCGGCCGGCGCGCACCCGCCACGGCAATGGCGGTGCCTGGGTGCAGGGCGAGCAGATGGTCTATCGCGAGCCCCAGGACGACGCCCAGGGCCTGACCCCGTTCGTCGCCCTGAGCGGCTCCCCTCCCGCCGTCAGCGTCATGCCGATCAATCTGATGGCGGGCCTCGTCTACCGCGGCCTGTTCCCGGATCGCGACGCCGACACCACCGTGCTCGGGCTCGTGTGGGGCGCGTTCAGCGACGACCTGGCGCAGCGCGAGCGCGACGCTCAGCGGGTCGGTCGGCGCACGCGTGGACCGAAGGACGACGAGATCGCGATCGAGCTCGGCCACCGCTTCGTGATGGCGCCCTGGCTGCCGTGGCTCACGGTGCAACCGGACGTGCAGTACATCGTCGATCCCGGCGGGAGCGGCGACATCCCCGATGCGCTCGCCCTGGGCGTCCAGCTCGCCGTCACGTTCTGATGCGACGCACCGACGTGCGCGGCGGGTCGTCGCGCCAGAGACGGAAGCCGCCGCGGAACGCGTAGGCGTTGCTGCCGAGCCGCGCGCCGGGCGGCGGCTCGTCGAGCTCCTTGGCGTTGCCGCCGCCGAGCACCACGTCGTCGACCTGGAGCGCCGCGGTCAGCTTCGCCACCACGTCGGCGACGCGCCGGCGCCACTTCTTCTTCCCGAGCCGCTCGAGGCCGCGCAGGCCGACGTAGTCCTCGTACGTCCGCTTCCGATACGGCAGGTGGGCCAGCTCCATCGGCTCGAGCACGCCGTCGACGATGAGCGCCGAGCCGAGGCCGGTGCCGAGACCGAGGAACAGCATGCGACCGCCGCGATAGCTGCCGAGCGCCTGCATGGCGGCGTCGTTCACGAGGCGCACGGGCTTGCCGAAGGCCTTCGTGAAGTCGAACCCCACCCAGCCGGGCGCCAGATTGTGCGGCTCGCACACGGGGCGCCCGTGCATCACCGGGCCGGGATAGCCGATCGCCACCACGTCGTACTGCCAGTCGGCGGTGAGGTCGCGCACGACCTTGGCCATGCCGGCGGCGCTCATCGTCGGGCCGGACACGGCCTTCCGCGGCGTGCGCTGCCCGCTCACCAGCGCCTTCACGTGCGTTCCCCCGACGTCGATCGCGAGCACCTTCATGGGCTGCACTGTGGCCGGTCCCCGGCTCATGTTCCAGCAGCGGCGACCATGGTCGCCGGGGTGGGCGCCGGGTCGCGCTCGGGGAGCGGCAGCGCCAGCGTGGTGTCGAGCGCGCGGACGAGGGTCGGCACCACGGCGCGATAGAGCGCCACCCGCGCCGCCGCGTGCGACGACAGCCCGGTGTCCGGCACCGCCGCCAGCTGCGTCACCAGGCGGCTGCGCACGGCGAGGACCGCGGCGTCGATGTCGGCCGGCGCGCGCGACGGGTCGCCGTCGACGCGATCGGCGGCAGCGAGCAGCCCGTCGCCAATCGATCGCGCCAGGACGTGCATGGGCTCGTGCAAGGCGGGCGGCAACGGGCCGAGGTCGACGTCGACGCGATGCCGGCCCACCGCGAGCAGCCCCAGGAAGACGTCCTGCACGTCGGACGAGAGCTGCACCCCGGCCTCGCGCAGCGCCATGACCGCCGGCGTCTGCGCGCCGGGCTCGAAGCGGGCCTCGTCGCGCAGCCGCAGCACGGTGCGCAGCTCGTCGTAGACGGCGCGTCGCATGCGGGCCACCGGCGTCGACGGCAGCGCATCGCCGCCGTCGGGCAGCCCGACGCGTGACAGCGACGCCATCGCCCGCATCGCTGCCGCCATGTGGTCGCGCAGCCCGCGCTCGGCGAACACCGGCCACAGCCAGCGATCGATCGTGGTCATGATGACGATGCCGACGAGGATGCCGACGACGCGATCGCGCCCGACCACGAGATTCGTCGCGGGCCCGAAGACGTCGAGCGCATACATCGCGAGCGCCATCCCCGCCTGCATCCCGGCGTACGCGGTGCGCGGGCTGCCGACGACGATCCACGCCGCCACGAAGAACGTGCCGGTCAGCACCAGCAGCAGGCCGAACAGGCTCTCGAGACGCGGCATGGCGAAGACGACGAGACCGAGCCCGAGCGCACAGCCGAGGAGCGTACCCGCAACCCGCAGGATGGCCTTCTGCGTGCCCGCCCCCGTGGTCGACTGCGCCACGATGACGCAGGTGGCGACACAGGTGGCGATGCCGGGCCAGGCGAGCGCGTTGTACAGGATGAAAGCGAGGCTGCTGGCGAGCGCGCCCTTCAGCGCGAAGCGCACCGCTTCACCGTTCTGGAGCGAGAATCCCGGCGTGAAGAACGCCACCCGCTGCCGGTGCGACGGCGGCTCGACGGGGGCGTCGGCCGGGGTGCCGAGGAAGTCGAGCGTGGCCGCAATGCCCCTGAGCGCGCGCTCCATCTCCACGATGCTCGCGAGCAGCGCCGGGGACGCCGGCTCTCCGACCAGCGCCGGCAGCGATGCGGGCGCCTGCTGCACGGCGAGCGCGCGGCGCAGCTCGGCACATCGCGCCGCGATGCGCGCGAGCCGCTGCGACGATGCCGCATCGACCTCCGTCACCCCGCACGACGGCAGCCAGAGCGCCGCCGTCAGCAGGCGGTCGAGCTCGGTCACCAGCGCGAGCTGCTCGTCGTGGCGGCGGCGCAGCGACGGGTGCCGCGCCTCCGCATTCGCCAGCAGGTCGAGATGGCGTCCGAGGCCGCTCGCGCCGAGCGCGTCCGGCACGACGGTGGTCTCGCCGCGTGCCGCCCGGGCGACGATGTTCTCGATCGTCGCGAGCACGCGGCCGACGTCCTCGAGCAGGAGCCGCGCCGGATCGTCCGGCCAGAGCCACACCTGCGCCGCGGTCGCGAGCGCCACGCCGAGTGCCACCACCAGGATGCGCCACAGGGCCAGGTCGGGCGAGGCCTCGGATGCGCCGAGCGGCAGCAGGATCGCGAACGTGATGCCGCCGAGCATGCCGACGTAGGGGGACGTCGTCGTGCGCGAGAGGAAGAGGCCGACGCCGCAGCCGATGCCGAGCAACGGCACGATCACCCAGGGCGCATCGGCGAACGCGATGATGGCGTACAACGCGAGCATCCCACCGAGGATCGTGCCGAGCACGCGCTCGATGCCCTTCTTGAGCGAGGCGCCGGCGTCGGTCTGGCTGACCGTGAAGATCGTGATGATGGCCCAGTGGCCGTACGGAATGTGCAGCCCCATCACGAGGATGACGGCCGCCTGACACGCCACGACCACCCGCATCGCCGCCCGGAAGCGGCCCGGCGTGGGCGCCATCTCGTGCGCGAGGAAGCGGGTGACGTTCACCGGGGGGCGTCGCGCGTCGGCCGGATCGTGACCACCGCAGTGGCGCCCATGCGATAGGGCCGCTCCGGGTCGGGGGGGTCGAGGCGGATGCGCACGGGGAAGCGCTGCGCGAGCCGCACCCAGTCGAGCGTCGGCTCGACCGCGGGCAGGACGCCGACGATGGTGGAGCTGTCACGCTCCTTCACCGCCCACCCGATGCCCTGCACCACGCCGTGGAAGGCACGATCGGGGTAGCTGAGCAGATTCACCTCCGCCGCCATGCCAGGACGGATGGCGTCGAGGTAGGTCTCGCGGAAGTTCGCCATGACGTACCACTCGCGCGTGTCGACGAGCGCGAACACCTGCTCGCCCTGGCGCGCATACTGGCCGACGGCGATGTTGAGGTTCGTCACGTAGGCGTCGAACGGCGCCACGACGCGACAGTAGTCGACGTCGAGCATGGCGCTGCGGACCGCCGCCTCGGCCGCCTGCCGTCGCGCGTTCAGATCCCCCACCTGGGCGAGCAGTTTCTCGGCACGCAGTCGCTCGGAGCGCGCCTGCGCCAGCGCGGCGTCGGCGGCACGCTCCTTCGCCTTGGCGTCGGAGACCGCGTCGGCGGTGACGAACTTGCGGCGCAGCAGCGGCTCGACGCGACGCCGGTAGTCGCCGGCGTAGGCGGCCTCGGCCTCGCGTTGCCGCACCAGCGCCTCGGCCGCCGCGATGGCACCGCCCTGCGCCTCGAGGTCGCTCTCCACCATCGCCAGCTCGGCGCGCACGGCCTCGAGCCGCGCCTCGTACGGCCGCGGGTCGATGACGAACAGCTGGTCGCCCGCACGGACCGGCTGGTTGTCCACCACGTCCAGCTCGACGATCGGGCCGTTCACGTGCGGCGCGATGCCGACGATGTTGGCGCGCACGGCGGCGTCGTCGGTGCGCGGGTGACGGGCGAGGAGCAGCCATACCCAGACGCTGGTGACGACGGCGCCGAGCACGATGCCCGCACCGATTGCCCGGCCGAGCGCGTGGCGCGTGCGCTCGTTCATGTGCGGTACAGCACCAGCCAGGTGAGCATGGTCATCAGGAGGCCGAGGGCCGGCCAGATCAGCAGCGGCGGGCCGAGATGCGGCTCCAGATGGACGGCCACCAGGACCTGGCGGACGATGACCGTCAGCACCAGCCCGAGCGCGAGGCACATCATCCACGCCGGAAAGAAGGTCCCCTCGATGTTGAGGATGGGGGCGCACCCGGTGACCGCCAGCGCCACCACCACCACCCCCGACCACCCCGCCCGCCGCATGGCGTGCCTGATTACAACCTCGGCGGGCGCCGGGAAAGCGCACGTTTGCGACTCGGCGGGTCGCCCCGCATCCTGACCGGGTCCGGGCAACGAGCGGACCGGGGACCGGTCCGCGTGGAGGATGCGGCATGCGGCATGGTGCGCGGGGCAGGTGGATCGCGGGTGTGATGATGGCGGCGGGCCTGTGGTCCGCCACGGCACACGCGCTGACGTTCACCGTGAACAGCACGACGGACGAGGTGGACGCGTCGCCGGGCAATGCCATCTGCGCCACGGCGTCGGGCGCGTGCACGCTGCGCGCCGCGATCCAGGAGGCGAACGTCGTCCTCGGCGACGACACGATCACCCTGCCCGCCGGCACGTTCCAGCTCACGCTCACCGGCGACGGCGACAACGCCAGCGTCACCGGCGACCTCGACGTGCAGCAGGGCGTCGACATCGGCGGTGCCGGTGCCGACGCGACCGTCATCGACGGCCTCGGCGCCGATCGCGTCTTCCACGTCCTGAACGGCACCCGCCTCACCGTGAGCGGGCTCGCCATCATCAACGGCGCGGCGCCGGGCTCCGCGGGCGGCGGCATCTATCTCGACGGCGCCGAGGCGGAGGCGCTGACGCTCACGAACGTGCGCATGGCGGGCAACTCGGCCAGCCAGGGCGGCGCCATCTACTACACCGGCAGCGCGCTCACGATCACCGATGCGGCGTTCGCCGACAACTCGGCCAGCGGCGGCGGCGTCCTCCTCCAGACCGGTGAGGGCACGCTCGCGGTCACGCGCACGACCTTCGATGCCAACACCGTCACCGGTGGACCCGGCGGGTCGATCTACTACGCCGGCATCGGGGCGGTGACGATCGTCGACAGCAGCTTCGTCGACGGCTCGGCCGGCGTCGGTGGTGGCGTGTACGTCGAGACCGATGCGGCGCTGAGCCTCGCCGGGACCACGTTCGAGTCGTCGTTCGCGACCAGCGCCGGCGGCGGTGCGTTCTACGCCGGCGCCGGCAACGTCGACGTCACCGGATGCCGCTTCGCCGACGACGTCGCCCTCAACGCCGGGGGCGGGCTCTTCGTCGATACGGACGGGAGTCTCTCGGTCACCACGACGGAGCTGGTGGGCAACCTCGCCGTCGGCACCGGGGGCGGCATCTACTTCGCCGGCGGCCCCGGCAACGTGACGCTCACGAACGTCACCATGGTCGACAACAGCGCCCCCAGCGGTGTCGGCGGCGCGCTGTTCACGACGGCGACGGGCGTCCTCAATCTGGGCGGGGTCGAGGTCCGCGACAGCTTCGCCGCGTCCCCGGGCGGCGGCGTCTATGCCACCGGGCAGACCGCGACCATCGTCGGCGGCAGCCGCTTCATCGGCAACCGCGTCGCGAACGGGCCCGGTGGCGGCATGTTCGACGCACCCGCCGGCGACACCGTCATCACCGACACCACGTTCGACGACAACCGCGCGCTCAACGGCCCCGGCGGCGGTCTCTTCCGCTCCGGCGGCGGCACCGCGACGATCACCGGCTCGACGTTCTCGAAGAACCAGGCGACGGGTGGCGGCGGCCAGGGTGGCGGCCTCTTCGTCACCGCGACGACCGCGATCAACGTGACCAACTGCACCTTCTCCGGCAACGTCGCCGGCGACGCGGGCGGCGGCATCTATCCCGCGACGCCCATCACGATCGCGTCGAGCACGTTCACCGGCAATCGCGCCATCGTGACCGGTGGCTCGGCGATCTACAGCTCGGCCTCTCCCGTCACGCTGGCGGCCACCGTCCTCGCCGCCACCGGCATCGGCGACAGCTGCGCCGGCGCCGTGCCCTTCGCCTCCGGCAACGACAACATCGACCAGGACGGCACGTGCGGGCTCGCCGGCGTCAACGACCGCGCCGTCGACCCGCAGCTCGGGCCGCTCGCCGACAACGGCGGGCCGACGCTGACGCACATGCCGATCGCGGGCAGCCCTGCCATCGACGCGGCGTCGAGCAGCACGTGCCCGGCCACCGACCAGCGCGGCACCGGCCGCCCCGCCGACGGCAACGGCGACGGCAGTGCCACGTGCGACAGCGGCGCCGTCGAGTTCCTCGACGAGTGCACGTCGGATCCGGCCAAGGTGCTGCCCGGCGTGTGCGGCTGCGGCGTTCCCGACGCCGACGCCAACGGCAACGGCGCGATCGACTGCCTCGTCAACGCCGAGCTGAAGGCGCGCATCGCGCGCGGCGTGACGCTCGTCGGCGGGATCACCGGCGAGAAGTCGGCCGAGCAGGCGACGATGAAGTCGGAACTGAAGGCTGCGGGTGACGAGCTGATCGCCTACGTGAACCAGACCCCCGGCATCGTCCTCGCCGACCCGAGCGCCAACCTCGGCAAGCTGGCCAAGAAGGCGAAGAAGGCGCTGCGCGGGCCCCTCAAGGGCAAGGGCAAGGCGCTCGTCAAGAAGAAGGCGCGGGCCACCACCGCGCTGCAGGCGCTCGACGCGGCGGTGGCCCCGCAGTAGCGGTCAGTCGCCCGGCACCAGCTCGGGGTAGACCGGGTCCCACATCGCCGCGGCGACCGCGCCGGGGATGGCGGCGTCGGCGAGCACGCGACCGACACCCTCGTCGCGCGCGGCGGCCACGACCGCCTCGGCCACCGTCGCCGTGATCGATCGCAGGCGGCGGATGGGTGGGAAGAGGCTGCCGCTGGCGAGATCGTCGTCGCTCACCTCGGCGGCCAGCCGCCGCGCCGCCGCCTCGAGCATGCCGTCGGTGACCTCGCGCGCCTCGGCGACGATGGTGCCGAGCCCGATGCCCGGGAACACGAAGGCGTTGTTGCCCTGCCCGATGACGAAGGTGCGCTCCGCGAACTGCACCGGCTCGAACGGGCTGCCGGTGGCGACCAGCGCGCGGCCGTTGGTCCAGGCCAGCACGTCGGCCGGCTTGGCCTCGCACTGGCTGGTGGGGTTCGACAGCGGCAGCACCAGCGGCCGCTCGACGTGCTTCGCCATCTCGCGGACGACGTCCTCGGTGAAGGTGTCGGGCTCGCCCGACGTGCCGATCAGCGCCGTGGGACGGAGCGCGCGCACGACGGAGGCCAGACTGGCGCCGCCCGCGAGCCCGAACGACGCCGCGATCGCCGGTGACCACGCCAGCTCGCGCTTGTAGGTGTCGCGGATCGAGCCGTCGTCGACGACCAGCCCCTTCGAGTCGAGGCAGACGACGGCGCGCAGCAGGTCGTCGCCGGCGAGCCCCTCGGCGGCCATGGCGCGACGGATGAGCCTCCCGATGCCGACACCCGCGGCGCCCGCGCCGAGGATGACGACGCGCTGGTCGCGCAGCGGAATGCCCGACACGCGCGTGCCGGCGAGGAGCGCGGCCACGGTGACCGCCGCCGTCCCCTGGATGTCGTCGTTGAACGACGGCAGCGCGTGGCGGTAGCGCTCGAGGAGCGCGAACGCCGTCCCCTTCTTGAAGTCCTCCCACTGCAGCAGCGCGTGCGGGAAGCGCTGCTGCACGGCGTGGACGAACTCCTCGAGGAGCGCGTCGTACTCGGTGCCGCGCAGCCGCGGGTGACGCCAACCGATGTAGAGCTCGTCGTCGAGCAGCGCGCGGTTGTCGGTGCCGACGTCGAGGCTGATCGGCAGCGTGGTGGCGGGATGGATGCCGGCGGCGGCGGTGTAGAGCGAGAGCTTGCCGATCGGGATGCCCATGCCGCCGGCACCCTGGTCGCCGAGGCCGAGGATGCGCTCGTTGTCGGTGACGACGATCAGGCGGACGTCATCGTAGGGCACGTGCGCCAGGACGCCCGCGATCCGGCCGCGGTGCTCCGGCGTGATCCACACGCCACGGGCACGGCGGAAGATGCGGCTGTACTGCTGGCACGCCTCGCCGACGACGGGCGTGTAGACGATGGGGAGCAGCTCCTCGAGGTGCTCGAGCAGGACGCGGTAGAACAGGTGCTCGTTGCGATCCTGCAGCGCCGCGAGGCCGATGTAGCGCTCCAGCGGCTCGGGCTTGCGCACGATGTTCTCGTAGGCGCGGCGCGCCTGCTGCTCCATCGTGCTGACCACCGGCGGCAGGAGCCCTTCGAGGCCGAAGCGGCGACGCTCCTCGGGGCTGAAGGCGGTGGACTTGTTGAACATCGCGTGCCCGAGCAGTCGGGCGCCGCGGTGGGGGACGGTCACCCGCACGCGACCGTCGGCCAGACGTTCCATCTGATAGTGTTCCATGGGTCTCGTGAGCTCCTCCTCCGGCGGCGTGGCCTGCCGGGGACGGCGACAGTACCGCGCGTGATGAGCCGGTGCGAGGGGGTTCCGATCCAGGGCACCGACGAGCCGCAAAGGCGCGTCCCACGTTGACTCCGGGGTTGTGCCACGACTATCGTCCCCCGCCACGGAGGGTGCGGCGATGTCGTTGAACAGGGTCATGCTGATCGGGAATCTCGGGAAGGATCCGGAGGTGCGGTTCACGCCGGGAGGCCAGGCGGTCGCGCGTTTCTCGCTCGCCACCAGCGAGGTCTTCAACGACCGCGAGGGGCAGCGCCAGGAGCGCACCGAGTGGCACAACATCGTCGTCTGGGGAAAGCAGGCCGAGACCTGCGGCCAGTACCTGGCCAAGGGCCGTCAGGTGTACCTCGAGGGCTCCATCCGCAGCCGGCAGTACGACGACAAGGACGGCAACAAGCGCTACATCACCGAGGTGATCGCGCAGCGCGTGCAGTTCCTCGGCGGTCGCGGTGAAGGTGGCGGCGGCGGTGGCGCCGCGCGCGGCGGCGGCGGTGGTGGTGGTGGCGGCGGTGGTGGCGGTGGCGGCCACGACGACATGCCGCCCATGGGCACGCCAGAGGACGACGACATCCCGTTCTGAGGGCGCGTTCGCCTCGTCGTAGGGAATCGCCGACGCCTGCGGCGAGGCGCGGTCGCGATCGAGCAGGTCGCGAGCGATGGCGCGCAGCAGGCCAAGCGTCGCCCGCATCGGCCCCGAGCCCAGGCTGGGCCGCCGCACGCCGATCCGGATCAGCTCCGCGATCGGCGGCGCGCGCACGGAAGCGCTCCGCGCTCACGACCTGTGCGGATCGGCCATGCCCGCGCTATGCGACGGACGTCGGCGTCGCGTCCACCGCCCGTCACCACCGCCCGTCTTCCGCCATGCTGGTGTAGCGCGCCTGGCCGATGATGATGTGGTCGAGGACGCGGATGCCGATCAGCTCGCCTGCCTGTCGCAGGCGCTCGGTGATGGCGGCGTCCTCGGGCGACGGCGTGGGATCGCCGCTCGGGTGGTTGTGCACCAGGATGATGGCCGCCGCCGCGGCGCGGATCGCCGGCGCGAACACCTCGCGCGGGTGCACCAGCGCCGCCGTCAGCGTCCCCTCCGACACCCGCACCTCGCCCTGCACGCGATTGCGCCCGTCGAGCAGCAGCACGACGAACTGCTCGCGGTCGAGCTGCGGCAGCCGGCCGCGGAAATGGCCCCACACCGCGGCGGCATCGCGCACGGTGTGCTGCACGTCCAGCGGCTGCCCGGCGGCGCGACGGCCGAGTTCGAGCGCCGCGCGCAGCAGGGCCGCCCGACGACGCCAGCGCGGCCCGAGCACCTCGGCCAGCGGCGGCGCGCCGCGATCGAGCCGTCGCAGACCCCCGGTCGCCCGCAGCAGCGACGCGGCCCGTTCCACCGCGTCGAGCGTGCCCACGCCACCGTCGAGCAGCACGCCCAGCAGCTCGGCGTCGCTGCACCCGCCCCCGCCTGCCGCGAGCACCCGATCCCGCACCACCCCGCCGTCGTCCATGCGCTCGTCGTAGGCGACGGCGCGAGTCGGAGCGATCCCTGGGAGCGGAACGCGAACGGCGAACGTCAGGCGCGGACGAGGAACGCCTTCAGGTACGCACCTTCGGGATGCGCGAGCAGCGTCGGATGGTCGACCGGATGGTCGAACTCGCCGAGGAGCTGCGCCGGGCGCCCCGCCGCGGCTGCCGCACCCATCACGACCTCGCGGAACGCCGCGCGATCGAGGTGCTGCGAGCACGAGCACGTCAGCATCCAGCCGCCCGGGGCGAGGCGGCGGAACGCCTGCAGGTTGACGTCGCGATAGCCGCGCACGCCGGGACGCAGGTCGCGGCGACGGCGCACGAACGGCGGCGGGTCGAGCACGATCAGGTCGAACGGCTCGCGCCCTGCGCGCAGCCAGTCGAACACGTCGCCCTCGATCAGCTCCGACGCCTTCTCCGGCAGCCCGTTCAGCGCCCACGCCGCCTCGGCCAGCTCGAGCGCGCCGCGCGACGTGTCGACGGAGACGACCTGCTTGGCGCCACCGAGCGCCGCCGCGATGCCGAAGCCGCCCGTGTAGGAGAACAGGTTCAGCATGCGCCGGTCGCGCGCCAGCGCGCGGATGCGGGCACGGTTGTCGCGCTGATCGAGGAAGAAGCCGGTCTTCTGGCCGTGCAGGAGGTCGACGAGATACTGCACGCCGTTCTCCACGATGGTGATCGGCACCGGCGGCTCCTCGCCGGCGAGCACGCCGCGCGCGCCGGCGATGCCTTCCTCGGCGCGGACGCCGCCCTCGCTGCGCTCGAAGATGCCGCGCGGCGAGAACGTCGCCACCAGGGCGTCGACCAGCCATGGCAGCATGCGCGACGCGCCGGCGGTGAGTATCTGACAGACGAAGAAGTCGCGGTAGCGATCGACGACGATGCCGGGCAGCCGGTCGCCCTCGCCGTTGATGAGCCGATACGCCGTGAGCTCCGGCGGCAGCGTCGCGGCACGCAGTGCCGCCGCCTCGACCACCCGACGCGCGACCAGCGGCGCCGATACGGTTTCGTCCTCGAGCGACACGACGCGCACCGCGATGCTGGTGCGCGGGTTGACGTAGCCCGCCGCCACGAACTGGCCGCTTGCGGCGACGACGCGCACCGGCTCGCCCGGCTCGGCGTCCTGCAGGCCGTCGGCGATGGCGCCGGAGAATATCCACGGATGCCCGGCGCGCACCGGGTTCTCGCGACCCGGCTTCAAGGTGATGCGATGCATGCTCAGCGCTCGTCCGCGCGCCGGAACGTGCCGCTGCGGCCGCCGCGTTTCTCGACCAGGCGGATCGCGCCGATCGTCATCTCGCGGTCCACCGCCTTGCACATGTCGTAGAGCGTCAGCCCGGCGACGGCGACGGCGGTGAGCGCCTCCATCTCGACCCCGGTGCGGGCCTCGACCCGGACACGGCTCTCGATGCGGACGCGGGTGCCGGCAGCGTCGGGCGTCAGCGTGACGTCGACGTGCGAGAGCGGCAGCGGATGGCAGAGCGGGATCAGGTCGGCGGTGCGCTTGGCGGCCATGATGCCGGCCAGCTTGGCCGTCCCCAGGACGTCGCCCTTGGGGAGGTCGCCGGCGGCGATCAGCGAGAGGGTCTCGGGGCGCATCGTCACCTCGCCCCGGGCCACGGCCTCACGCCGGGTGACGGCCTTCGGCGAGACGTTGACCATGCGCGCGCGGCCGCGACGATCGAGATGCGAGAGACGGGAAGCGCGCGGCACCTCGTGTGGGTATCCCAGGCGGGCCCCAGGCTCAACCCGTGCGACGTTGCCGTGCGTCGCCGTCGGTACTATGGTCCCGCGACCATCATGAGCGACGCCAAGCACCGGCACCACCACAAGGTCCTCATCCTCGGCTCCGGCCCGGCCGGCCTCACGGCCGCGATCTACGCCGCCCGGGCGAACCTGGCGCCGACGGTGGTCGAGGGATCGCAGCCCGGGGGCCAGCTCACCATCACCACCGACGTCGAGAACTACCCCGGCTTCGCCGACGGCGTCCTCGGCCCGGAGATGATGGAGATCTTCAAGAAGCAGGCGGGCCGCTTCGGCACCACGTTCGTCTACGGCGACGTCACGAAGGTCGACCTCTCGAAGCGCCCGTTCGCAGTCGAGCTCGGGAAGGACACACATCTCGCCGAGACACTCATCATCGCCACCGGCGCCAGCGCCAAGCTCCTCGGCCTGCCGAGCGAGAAGCGACTCATGGGCTACGGCGTCTCGGCCTGCGCCACCTGCGACGGCTTCTTCTTCAAAGGCAAGGAGGTCGCCGTGGTCGGCGGCGGCGACACCGCGGTCGAGGAGGCCACCTTCCTCACCCGCTTCGCCACCAAGGTGAAGCTGCTGCACCGTCGCGACGAGCTGCGCGCCTCGAAGATCATGCAGGACCGCGCGCGCAAGAACCCGAAGATCGAGTTCGTGTGGAACGTCGCCGTCGAAGACGTCCTGGGCGACGAGAAGGGCGGCGGCATCACGGGCGTCCTGCTCAAGGACACGAAGACCGGGGAGACGCGCGAGATGGCCACCGAGGGCCTCTTCGTCGCCATCGGTCACGAGCCCAACACGAAGCTCTTCGCGGGTCAGCTCACGATGGACGAGCGCGGCTACCTCATCACCGACGCGAAGACGACCTACACCAGCGTGCCCGGCGTCTTCGCCTGCGGCGACGCGCAGGATCCGACCTACCGCCAGGCCGTCACCGCCGCCGGCTCGGGGTGCATGGCCGCGATCGACGCCGAGCGCTTCCTCGAAGCGCAGGAGCACGCGGCGGGCTAGCGTCCCCTCACTGGGGACAGAACACGGCGAGGTGCCCGGGTCGCCCGGATCACCCGTCGATCAACCGGCGGCGCGACGCTGGAACTCGCGGGCGCGGCGGCTCGACGTCGTCAGCTCGAGGTAGAGCAGGCCACGCATGATGCCGCCGAAGAGCGCCACCAGGCCCGCGGCCAGCGCCGTGACCACGCCGTAGGGGCCCTCCGGCAGCACGATCGCGACGCCGATCAGCACCGCGATCAACACGAAGTTCGCCGGGAACCACTCGATCCAGTTGGTGCCGATGAAGCGATAGCTCTGCACCAGGAGATCGGTGGAGACGTAGCGTCCGAGGTAGATCAGCTCCGGGATCGCGTTCAGGAAGACGAGCACCGCGAGCCCGAAGACGATCTTCAGGAACGGGAACGGCCCGAAGGCGAACGCCGCCACCATCTGCAGCAGGAACAGCAGGAAGCCGACGTTGATCAGCTCCGACAGGTAGGTGACGAAGCTGCCGGGGACGTCGCGCAGGTCGGCGCGGCCGCTCCGCACCACCCCCTCCATCAGCGTCAGCCACGAGCTCACCGCCGCCGCCGCGGCCAGCGTCCACAGCACGCCGCCGATGATGCCGAGCGGGGCAAGCAGGCTCTGCCCGATGCCGAGCAGCATGGGGTAGGTGACCGCCACCGACAGCAGGATCATGTTGCGCGCCGTCAGCTCGCCGGCGCGCCGGAACACGCGACCGTAGAGCGCCAGCGTATCGGAGAGCCAGCTCATCCGTGCTCGCTCGCCGGCCGGATCGGCACGCCGCGCGCGGCGAGGTACGCCTTCGCCTCGCCGACCGTGTGCGTCCCGTAATGGAAGATCGACGCCACCAGCGCTGCCGACGCGCCGCCCGCGCTGAGCCCCTCGTACATGTGCTCGAGCGTGCCGACGCCGCCCGACGCGATCACGGGGATGCTCACCGCGTCGACGATGGCCCGCGTCAGCGCGATGTCGTAGCCGATCTTGGTGCCGTCGCGGTCCATGCTGGTGAGCAGGATCTCGCCCGCCCCCTCGCGCTCCATGCGCACCGCCCACTCGACGGCGTCGAGCCCCGTCGGGCGGCGTCCACCGTGGGTGAACACCTCCCAGCCCTGCGACGGGTCGTCGGCGGCGCGACGACGGGCGTCGACGGCGACGGTGATGCACTGCGCGCCGAAGCGCTCCGACGCCTCGCGCACGAACGCCGGGTTCTCGACCGCGGCGGTATTGATGGACGCCTTGTCGGCGCCGGCGTTGAGCAGCGCGCGCACGTCGGCGACGGTACGCACGCCGCCGCCCACGGTGAGCGGCATGAAGACGCGATCGGCGGTGCGCGCCACCACGTCGAGGATGATCGGGCGCTCCTCGTGCGACGCGGTGATGTCGAGGAAGCACAGCTCGTCGGCGCCCTCGGCGTCGTAGCGCGCGGCGATCTCCACCGGGTCGCCGGCGTCGGTGAGCTCGAGGAACTGTACGCCCTTCACGACGCGTCCCTGCTTCACGTCGAGGCAGGGGATGATGCGACGGGCGAGCATCAGACGCGCTCCAGCGCGAGGGCGGCCGTGATGTCGACGGCGCCGGTGTAGAGCGCGCGGCCGACGATGACGCCCTCGACGCCGAGCGCGGCCGCAGCCTCGATGTGCGCGAGGGAGCCGACGCCGCCCGACGCGATCACCGGGATGCCCGACGCCGCCGCCACTGCCCGCGTGCCGTCGAGATCGGGACCGCGCTCGGTGCCGTCGCGGCCGATGTCGGTGTAGATGATGGTGGCGGCACCCTGCCCCGCCACCTGGCGCGCGAGCGCCGTCGCCTCGACGGCCTCACCCTCGAGCCAGCCGGCGACGCGCACGAGCCCGTCGCGCGCGTCGATGCCGACGGCGATCTTCCCGGGATGGGCCTTGCAGAGCGCCGCACACAGCGCGGGATCGCGCACCGCCACCGTCCCGAGGATGGCGCGTGCGACGCCCGTCGCCAGCACCGTCTCCACCGCCGCGGCGTCGCGCATGCCTCCACCCATCTGCACGGGGATGCGCACCGCCTTGCAGATCTCGGCCACGAGCGGCGCCTGCACCGGCGTTCCCGCCCGCGCGCCGTCGAGGTCGACGACGTGCAGCCAGCGCGCACCCGCAGCCTCCCAGCGACGCGCCACCGCGACCGGGTCGTCGCCGTAGACCGTCTCGCGCGCGAAGTCGCCCTCGACGAGCCGCACGCAGCGGCCGCCGCGCAGATCGATGGCCGGGTAGATCGTCACGACCGGCCCCCGAGCGTGCGCACGAAGCCCTCGATGAGCGCGAGCCCGACGCGCTGGCTCTTCTCGGGATGGAAGACGCCGGCGTAGACGTTGTCGCGCGCGACGCTCGAGACGAAGTCGATGCCGTACGACGTGGTCGTCGCCACCACCGATTCGTCGGTGGGCTGCGGGTGGTACGAGTGCAGGAAGTACACCCAGGCGCCGTCGGGGACGTCGGCCAGCGCCGGTGCCCGCCGCACGACGCGGAGCTGGTTCCAGCCCATGTGCGGCACCTTGCGCTCGGCGTCGCGCGCAAAGCGCACGACGCGGCCACCGAAGACCCCGAGGCCGCGCACGCCGGGCGACTCCTCGCTCTCGTCGAAGAGCAGCTGCATGCCGACGCAGATGCCGAGGAACGGCCGTCCCGAGCGCGCCGCCTGCACCACGGGCTCGACCAGACCGGCGGCGGTGAGGTTGTGCATGCACGTGCCGAACGCACCCTGCCCCGGCAGCACCACGGCCGCGGCCGTGGCGATGCGATCGGCGTCGTTGGTGATCTCCGCGGCGTGGCCGAGCCGCTCGAAGGCCTTCTGCGCGCTGCGAAGATTCCCGACGCCGTAGTCGACGATGACGACCGGTGCGCTCACCCCGCCAGCGTTCCCTTCGTCGACAGCACGCCGCGCACGCGCGGGTCGCGCTGCGTGGCGAGGTCGAGCGCGCGCGCCAGCCCCTTGAAGGTGGCCTCGACGATGTGGTGCGGGTTGCGCCCCGACAGCATGCGGACGTGCAGGTTCATCCCCGCCTGGTTCACGAGCGCGAGCAGGAAGTCGTGGATCAGCTCGACGTCGAAGTTGCCGATCTTGGCCTGCTTGATCTTGACGTCGTACTGGAAGAACGGCCGCCCCGAGAGGTCGACGACAACCTGGATCAGCGCCTCGTCGAGCGGCACCGTGGCCTCGCCGAAGCGACGGATGCCGGCCTTCTCGCCGAGCGCGTCGCGGATCGCCTGCCCGAGCACCAGGCCGACGTCCTCCACCGTGTGGTGGTAATCGACATCGAGGTCGCCCTTCGCCTGCACGGTGAGATCGAAGAACCCGTGCCGCGTCAGCAGCTCGAGCATGTGGTCGAGGAACGGAATGCCGGTGGCCACCTGGTAGCGGCCGTTGCCGTCGAGGTGCAGCTCGAGCCGGATGTCGGTTTCCTTCGTCTTGCGCGCCACCGTGGCGGTGCGCCCCTTCGGCCGCGCGGCGGCGCGGCGAGCCTGCAGAGCCATCAGCGGGTTCCTCCCATGGCGAGCCTACACTCCACGGATCGAGCGTGCGCGTCGAGGCCTTCGAGCCGCGCCAGCCGGGCTATGGCGGGTCCGAGCCGTCGCATCGTGCGCGGCGTGGCCTCGATCAGGCTGGTGCGCTTCACGAAGTCGTACACGCCGAGCGGCGACGCGAAGCGCGCGGTGCCACCCGTCGGCAGGACGTGGTTCGGGCCGGCGAGATAGTCGCCGAACGCCTCGGGCGCGTGCGGTCCGACGAAGATGGCGCCGGCGCGCCGCAGCTTCGGGATCCAACGTGCCGGCGTGCGCACCAGCAGCTCGAGGTGCTCCGGCGCGAGGCGCTCGGCGAGCTCGACGGCGTCGGCGAGCGTCCCGGTGACGATGATGGCGCCGTAGGCGCGCAGCGACCGCACCGCCGTCGACTTCCGCGACAGCGCGTCGAGCTGCCGATCGAGCTCGACGGCGACGCGATCCGCCAATCGCCGATCGGGCGTGACGCAGATGGCCGCCGCCTGCGGGTCGTGCTCCGCCTGCGACAGCATGTCGGCGGCGATGAACGCCGCCGGCGCCGAGCCGTCGGCGACGATGAGCACCTCGCTCGGCCCGGCGATGGAGTCGATGTCGACCTGGCCGTAGACGAGCCGCTTCGCCGTCGCCACCCAGATGTTGCCGGGGCCGACGATCTTGTCGACGCGCGGGATCGTCGTCGTGCCGTAGGCGAGCGCGCCGATCGCCTGCGCGCCGCCGATGCGGTAGAGCGCGTCGACGCCGGCCACGTGGCACGCGGCGAGGATGATCGGCGGGTGGCCGTCGGCGCCCGCGGGCGACACGGCGACGATCTCGTCGACGCCCGCGACCCGCGCCGGCACGCCGGTCATGAGGACCGTCGACGGATACGCCGCGCGACCGCCCGGGACGTACAGGCCGACGCGCTCGAGCGGACGGATGAGCTGACCGACGCGCGCGCCGGTGGCGTCGCGCATCGTCCACGAGCGCTCGCGCTGGCGGAGGTGGAAGGCGCGGATGCGGCGCGCGGCGAGCGTCAGGTCGCGACGGACCACGGCGGGCTGATCGCGGAACGCCGCCGCCATCTCGTCGGACGGGACGCGCAGCGTGCGCGGCGTCAGCGTGACGCCGTCGAGCGTCCGCGTGTAGGCCAACAGCGCCGCGTCACCACGGCGGCGCACGGCATCGACGATGCGACGCACGTCGGACTCGACCCGCGCGCCGGCGCTCTCGCCGCGCGTCTCGAGCCGCGCCAGACGCGCGCGGGCCTTGGCCGTGCGCGCGTCGAGCACGAGGTCGCCCATGCCGCTCACGCCGGCGCCACCTCGCGCGTGATGTCGGCGCCGAGCGCGCGCAGCTTCTCCTCGACGCGCTCGTAGCCGCGATCGAGGTGGTAGACGCGCGACACGTGCGTCACGCCGCGCGCCGCCAGACCGGCCAGCACGAGGCAGACGCTGGCGCGGAGGTCCGTCGCCATCACCGGCGCGCCCGAGAGCTGGCACGGCCCGCGCACGATGGCGGTGCTGCCGTCGACGCGGATGTTGGCCCCCATGCGCACCAGCTCCTGCGAGTGCAGCATGCGGTTCTCGAAGACGGTCTCGGAGAACGTGCTCGAGCCGGTGGCCCGCGTCGCCAGCGCCATGAACTGCGCCTGGAGGTCGGTCGGGAAGCCCGGGTACGGCATGGTCTTCACGTCGACGGCGTTCAGATGCCCGTTGGCCTCGACGCGCACGCCGCTCTCGCTCTCGACGACGGAGACGCCGGTCTCGCGCAGCTTCGCGATGAAGGCGTCGAGGTGATCGCCGCGCGCGCCGATGATGCGCACCGAGCCGCCGGTGATCGCCGCCGCCACCATGTAGGTGCCGGCCTCGATGCGATCGGGAATGACGGTGTGCTCGGCACCGCCGAGCAGCTCGGGCCGGCCCTCGATGGAGATCTCGGAGGTGCCGGCGCCCTCGACGCGGGCGCCCATGCGCTCGAGCGCCTGCGCCAGGCAGACGTTCTCGGGCTCGCGCGCCGCGTTCTCGATGATGGTGGTGCCCTCGGCGAGCGACGCCGCCATCATGAGCTGCTGGGTCGCCCCCACCGACGGGAAGTCGAGGAGGATCTTGGCGCCGTGCAGGCGATCGGCCTCGGCCTCGACGTAGCCCTCGGTGAGCCGCAGCCGCGCGCCCATCTTCTCGAGCCCGGCCAGGTGCAGGTCGACGGGACGGGCACCGATGGCGCAGCCGCCCGGCGTGGATACGCGGGCGCGACCGAAGCGGGCGAGCACCGGCCCCAGCACCAGGAACGACGCGCGCATGGTCTTCACCAGCTCGTACGGCGCCTCGGTGCTGTCGATGTTGCGCGCCTCGCAGACGACCTCGTGGCCGTCGGGGCTCTGCGTCACCTGCACGCCGAGGTGCTTCAGCACGGCGAGCGCGGTGCGGATGTCGGCCAGCGCGGGCACGTTGCGGAAGACGCAGCGCTCGCGCGTCAGCAGCGACGAGAACAGCAGCGGCAGCGCGGCGTTCTTCGACCCGCTGACGGTGACCTCGCCGTTCAGGATCGCCCCGCCCCGGATCACGATGGTGTCCATGTGCCCCCTCCCCGTCCTATCTAAGCGACCTGCGCTGCCAGCACGCGCTCGATGCCGGCCGTGTCCCGTTCCACCACGCAGCGGGCGTACTGTCCAACGACACCGACCAGGTTCTGCACCGCCTGCGACTGTCCTGCGCCCATCTCGACGACGAGCCACCCACCCGGTGCCAGAACCGTCGGCGCCTGTGCCACCAGCACGCGATAGGCGTCGAGCCCGTCGAGCCCCGCGACGAGCGCCTCGCGCGGCTCGTGGTCACGCACCTCGGGCTCGAGCCCGGCCAGCTCGGCGTCGACGATGTAGGGCGGATTCGACACGACGACGTCGAACGACGCCGGCGCGAACGGCGCCAGCCAGTCGGCGCGCACGAGGATCACGGACGGGGCCAACGCCGCCAGGTTCGTGCGCGCGACGTCGAGCGCGTCGGGCGACCGGTCGCTGGCGACGACCCGCGCCGCGGGCCGCTCGCGTGCGATCGCCGCCGCGACGGCGCCGCTGCCGGTGCCGGCGTCGAGCACGCGACGTCCGCCGAGCCGGCAGGCCGTCTCCACCAGCAGCTCCGTCTCCGGACGCGGCGTCAGCACGCGTCGATCGACGCGGATCGGCAACGACCAGAACTCGCGTTCGCCGACGAGATGCGACACCGGCTCGCGACCCTCGCGACGCCGCAGCAGCGGCACCAGCCGTGCCCTCGCCTCCTCGGGCATGGGCTCGCGCGCCTGCACCACCAGCCCGGCGCGATTCGTGCGCAGCGCGTGCGCCAGCAGCACCTCGGCGTCGGCGCGCGGCTCGGGCACGCCGGCGTCGGCGAGTCGTGCGATGGCGTCGGCGAGCGTGGCGGCGACGGTGCGCGACGGCGGCTCGGCGACCATGCCGATCACTGCTGCGCCTCGAGCGCCTCGGCCTGCGCCTTGGTGGCGAGCGCGTCGACGATGGCGTCGAGCTCGCCGTCGAGGACGCGGTCGAGCTGGTGCAGCGTCAGGTTCACGCGGTGATCGGTGATGCGGCTCTGCGGGAAGTTGTAGGTGCGGATCTTCTCGGAGCGGTCGCCGCTGCCCACCATCGCCTTGCGGTTCGCTGCGATCGCCGACTGCTGTTCGGCGCGGGCGCGGTCGAGCAGGCGCGCGCGCAGGATCTTGAGCGCCTTCGCCTTGTTCTTGTGCTGCGACTTCTCGTCCTGGCAGGTGACGACGAGCCCGGTGGGGATGTGGGTGACGCGCACCGCCGAGTCGGTGGTGTTGACGCTCTGCCCGCCCGGGCCCGACGAGCGGTAGACGTCGACGCGCAGCTCCTTGTCGGGGATGTCGATCTCGACGTCCTCGGCCTCGGGCATCACCGCGACGGTGACGGCCGAGGTGTGGATGCGTCCCTGCGTCTCGGTGACGGGCACGCGCTGCACCCGGTGCACGCCGCCCTCGAACTTGAGGCGGCTGAAGGCGCCGTCGCCCTGCACCAGGGCGATGATCTCCTTGAAGCCGCCGAGGCCGGTCGGGCTCGACGACAGCACCTCCACCTTCCAGCGCCGCCCCTCGGCGTAGCGCTGGTACATGCGGAAGAGCTCGGCCGCGAAGAGGCTGGCCTCGTCGCCGCCGGTGCCGGCGCGGATCTCGAGGACGGTGTTGCGCTCGTCGTTCGGGTCGCGTGGCAGGAGCAGCAGCGTGAGCTTCCGGTCCAGGTCCGGCAGCCGGGCTTCGAGCGCCGGGAGCTCGCCCCGGGCCAGGTCGCGCAGCTCCGGATCGGGGTCGCGCGACATCTCCCAGTGCTCCTCGATCTCCTTCGCCAGCTTCTGGCGTTCGTGGAACGCCGCGACGACGGGCTCGAGCTGGGAACGCTCGCGCGACAGCTGCGCGTACTGCGCGCGGTTGCCGATGACGGCGGGGTCGGAGACCAGCCGCTCCAGCTCCTCGAATCGCTTGGCGACCTCCGCGAGACGGTCGAGCATGGGCGGTCAGCGCTCCGGGCGGCGGCGGAGGCGCCGCGCCCGTACGATGGTCGGATCAGCTGGTGGGCGTCGAGTCGTCGGTGCCGTCGGCCGGCTTCTCGGTGCTGCCGGCCTTGCCGTACTTGCGCCGGAAGCGCTCGACCCGACCCGCCGTGTCCATGAGCTTCTGCTTCCCGGTGTAGAACGGGTGGCAGGCCGAGCAGATCTCGACGTGGATGTTGTCGACGGTGGAACGGGTTTCGACCACATTGCCGCAGGCGCAGACGATCCGGGCCGCGTCGTACTTCGGATGAATGCCTTCCTTCATGACGGACCGAAGCTCTTAACAGGCGTCGCGCGGTGGCGCAATGCGTCCCCCGCCGCTGCCCGCTCAAGCATCTCTGGAGTCAGATTGACTCATAGGCATGAGTCACCTAGCCTCCCGCCATGAGCAAGCGGATGCAGGTGCTCATCGACGACGCCGACTTCCGCCGCATGCAGGCGGCCGCGAAGGTCCGGGGCGTCTCCCTCGCCGAGTGGGTCCGGGGACACCTTCGGGACGCCGTCCGCGCCACCCCCACCGGCAGCATGCAGCGGAAGCTCGACGCGGTCCGCGCGGCCAGCCAGCACGCCTACCCGTCCGCCGACATCGAGCAGATGCTCGAGGAGATCGAGCGCGGCTACGGGCCGACGCCGCCATGATCCTCGTCGACTCGAACGTGCCGATGTACCTGGTCGGCGCCGACCATCCGCACAAGGTCGACGCCCGCCGCCTGCTCGAGAAGCTGATCGCCGACGGCGAGCGGCTCGTCACCGACGCCGAGGCCCTGCAGGAGATCCTCCACCGCTACGTCGCGATCGGCCGCCGGGACGCCATCCAGCCGGCGCTCGATGCGCTGCTCGGCGTGGTCGACGAGGTGGTGCCGATCGAGGGCGAGGACGTGCTGGCGGCGCGCGACGTCGTCCTCGGCATGCCGACGCTGTCGGCGCGTGATGCGCTGCACATCGCCGTCATGCGGCGGCACCGGATCGAACGGATACTGACGTTCGATCGGGGGTTCGACGGCGTGCCGGGCGTGCAGCGGCTGGCGTGAGCGGTCGGGACGCCTCGATCTCAGGGCGGCACGACGCCGTACCACCCGGCGCATAGCGGAGCCGGATCGTAGTCGCACTGGATCTCATTGGCCTTCCAGCCCTTGGAGGCGAACGGGCCGGGATCCGCGGCGCCGGTCAGGCACATGTAGGGGCCGGCCTTCGTGGCGCAGTTTTCGTACGCCACCCAGATCTGCACGCACCCCCGTGCGTCGGAGTCGCACAGGCTGGCGCACGTGGCGTACGCGTCCTCGAAGCTGGCCGCACTCAGCGGGAGCTCGAGCTCCAGATAGTTGAACGGGATGCAGCGGTTCGAGTAGGTCTGCACGAGCGCGTACGACCGAATCGTCGTGGTGGTCGACGAGCTCGTCGTCGTCGTGGTCGATGTCGACGTGCTCGTGGTGCTGGTCGTCACGCCGAAGGTCGGACAGCTCGCCGGCGCCGGCGCGTTCCGGGCGACGAACCGCTGGCCATCGTTCCGGGTGATCGTTCCGCCGAACGTGCCGCAGAAGCGCGCTCCGCCGATCTCGATCACGACGCCCACCTCGCCCTGCGGGATTCCGCCGAGCGCGTAGGCGCCCTCGCCCTTCGCCGTGAACCGGATCGAGCGACCGTCGATCAGGCGCGCACCGCGGACGGCCCCCGTGCGGCTCGTGTACTTGAAGCCGATCCGAGGCGCATTGCCCGTCAGGCTCCAGTCGCTTGCCGGAAGGTCCAACACCGTCGCCGGACCCGTGACTGGTCCGATGTACACCGTGGCGCCCGTGACACTGGGATCGACGCCCGACAGGTCGACGTCGACATCAGTCAGGCCGACCAGGTTGCGGCGTCCCTGCGGATGCGGCGAATCGGCGAGGCGCATCTCGCTCCCCTCGAGGGGAACGTCGGCGGCCGGGGAGAGCCCGGGAGCCGCCGCGAACAGGGTGAGCGCGATGAAGATGGCCGATGGCATACCGCGGGACGTCATCGCTGCGGCCTAGCACAGGTCGTCACGCATGCGGTAGTGATATTGTCATTCAAGTTCGAGTGGTTGCGGCACGCTGCATCCAGGAAGGTAGGCTCAGGTCACGAGCCAGCGGTCGAACCACGCGTCGATCAGCGCGAACACCTGCGCGCGTTCGGCGGGCGGCTCGTTCAGCAGCTCGTGGTAGAAGCCCGGCAACATCACGAGCTCGTGCGGCCCGCGGATCAGCGCCGCGATCTCGCGCGCCCCGTCCGGCGTGACGAGACGATCGGCGTCGCCCTGCACGATCAGTACCGGCACCTTCAGGTTCGGCGCCCCGGCGCGCGCCGCCGCCTGGCCGCGGTGCATCGCGCGCACGAGCCCCGCCGTCGCCACGCGATGCACCAGCGGGTCGGCAACGTACGCCTCCCCGACCGCCGCATCCCGCGCCAGCGCATCGGCGGCGAGCGCAGACTTGAAGCGGATCCGCGGTGCGACCGATGCGAGCGACCGCGCGAACGCCTGCAACCAGCGCGGCGCGTGATCGGGCACGCGGAACGCCGGCGCCGACAGCATCCCCGCGCGCACCGTGTCCGGATGACGCAGCAGGTACAGAAAGCCGATGAGCCCGCCCATGCTGTGCCCGAGCAGCACGCGCGGCACGCCCGGCCAGTGCTGCTCGGCGCGCTCGGCGAGCGTGCGCAGGTCGGTCACCATCTCGCCGAGCTCGAGACAGTGCCCACGCGGCCCACCCGACCGACCATGGCCGCGATGGTCGACGCCCGCGACGGCGAGCCCGCGCGCCGTCAGGTGCTCGATGACGTGCGCATACCGCCCGAGGTGCTCGGCGTAGCCGTGCGACAGCAACACCACGCCGCGCGGCGGCAGCAGCGGCTCGGCGCGACGCCAGTGGATCGGCACGCCGCCGGCGCCGCTGAACGTGTCCTCGGTCACGGCGCCGTCGAGCGCACACGGCGGACGGCGTCCTGCCAGCCGCGATAGAGACCGTCGCGCTCCTCGGCCTTCATCTTCGGCGTGAAGCGACGATCCTTCCGGCGGGCGCGCTCGAGCTCGGCGGGCGAGCGCCAGAAGCCCGTCGCCAGGCCGGCGAGCTGCGCCGCACCCATGGCCGTGGTCTCGATCAGCTTCGGCCGCTCGACCGGCGTGTTCAGGAGATCGGCCTGGAACTGCATCAGGAAATTGTTCGCCGACGCGCCGCCGTCGACGCGGAGCGATGTGAGCGACGCCCCCGCGTCGGCCGCCATGGCATCGACGACGTCGCGCGTCTGGTACGCCAGCGCCTCGAGCGCCGCCCGCACGAGATGGTCGCGCGTCACGCCGCGCGTGAGACCCACGACTGCCCCACGCGCGTTCGCGTCCCAGTACGGTGCACCGAGCCCGACGAACGCCGGCACCAGATACACGCCGAGCGTCGAGCGCACCGCGCGCGCCATCGCCTCCGACTCGGCGGCCTTCTTCAGGACACCGAGGCCGTCGCGCAGCCACTGGATGGTCGCGCCGGCGACGAAGACCGATCCCTCGAGCGCATAGGCGGGGCGTCCGGTGGCGTCGCAGGCCACCGTGGTGAGCAGGCCGTGGCGCGACTGCACCGGGTTCTGCCCGGTGTTGAGCAGCAGGAAGCAGCCGGTGCCGTAGGTGTTCTTCGCCATGCCGGGCTCGACGCAGCCCTGGCCGAACAGCGCCGACTGCTGGTCGCCCGCGATGCCGGCGATGGGCACGGGGCTGCCGAGGATGTCGGCCGTCGTCTCGCCGAACACCCCGCTCGACGGCCGCACCGACGGCAGCACCGCCTCGGGCACTTCGAGCAGGCGGCACAGCTCCGCGTCCCACGCATGCGACCCGATATCGTAGAGCAGCGTGCGCGAGGCGTTGGTGGGGTCGGTGGCGTGGACGGCGCCGCCGGTGAGCTTCCAGAGCAGCCACGAGTCGATGGTGCCGAAGCAGAGGTCGCCGCAGGCGGCACGCTCGCCGGCGCGCTTCACGTTCTGCAGCAGCCAGCGCAGCTTCGTGCCGCTGAAGTACGGGTCGATGACGAGCCCCGTCTTGCGTCGCACGAGGTCCTCGTAGCCGCGGCCCTTGAGCGAGTCGCAGTACTCGGCGGTGCGACGGTCCTGCCACACGATGGCGCGGTGGACGGGCTTCCCGGTGCGACGGTCCCACAGGACGACCGTCTCGCGCTGGTTCGTGATGCCGATCGCCGCGACGTCGCGGCCGCGCACCTGCGCGCGACGGCACGCCTGCCGCAGCACCCCGAGCGTGACCCGCCAGATCTCCTCGGCGTCGTGCTCGACCCAGCCCGGCTTCGGGAAGAACTGCGTGAACTCGCGATACGCGCGTGCGACGACCTTGCCGCCGCGGTCCATGACGAGCACGGTCGAGCCCGTCGTTCCCTGATCGACCGCAACCACCACCGCCATGCGCGGCTCCTTTCGACGTCAGCGGAAGAGGCCGCGGCGGCGCCGCAGCCCGTCGCTCACCAGACCCTGCAGGCGCTCGCGCACCTGGGCGCGGAGCGCCCGCAGCACCTTGGCGTCCTTCGCCGCCGCCGGCGCATAGCGCGCCGCCACGTCGAGCGGCTCGCCGACGTGCAGCGTCCACTTGGTCGGGAGCGGAATGAGCGTGGGCGTGATCGGCATGGCGGGCAGGCCGAGCGGCTTGCCGAGCCCCTCCACGCGCCACAGCACCGGATGCACCTCTTCCGAGCCGATGACGGCCACCGGCACGATCGGCGCACCGGTCTCGATGGCCGCGCGCAGGATCGGCGAGCGACCGAACGCCGCCAGCCGGTAGCGCTGCGCGAACGTCTTCGCCATGGCGCCGGGGCCCTCGGGGAAGACGACGGCCAGCTCGTCGCTCTGCAGCACCTGGCGGACGTTCACCGGCGACACCGGCATGGCGCCGAGCGCGCCCAGCATCGAGCCCACGATCGGCAGGTCGATGAGCGAGTGGTCGATCAGCGGCCGCGCCGCCCGCATCGCGCTGCCCAGCGCCTCGGTGAGCATGAAGGCCTCGTAGGGCAGCAGCGAGCCCGCGCGATTGGCGACGACGAGCACGCGGCCGATGCGCGGCACGCGCTCGAGCCCGACGGCGTCGACGCGCCACCAGTAGCGGTAGAGCGCCTGGCGCGACATCTCGGCGAGGGGATTGTCGGCGATCTCCCCCATCACCCAGCGTCGCACGTCGCTGTAGCGCGCCAGGACCTCGTCGGCGGCGACGTGCAGGTACGGCATCGCACCACTGGCACGGCCCGCGTCGGCGAGCGCGTCCTCCACCTGACGCTCGAGCGCGGCCAGGCGCCGCGTGATGTCGGCCGGCGACGGGAGCGGCGCGAAGCGACCACCGCGGCGTCCGGCGCTGAGCGGGATCACCCGCGACGGCGCATCGCCGGCGGGGCGATCGACATCCGACATGGCGTCCGTGAGTAGGGGACGAACCTGTGGAAGTCAACGCGATCGACCGGCATGGTGCGACGCGATGACCGCGTGTCCGCATCGGCCACCCTGCCCCGGGTGTCCGCGCTTCGGGATGCCCGGCGTGGCCCCGGCGCCGCTCGCCGCGCTGACCGCGCTGTGCGCCGACGCGGGGCTGCCGGCACCGGTCGTCGTCGACGGCCCGGCGGGGGGGCATCGCCATCGCGCGCGCCTCGCCGTCCGCGGCCGCGCGACGTCGCCGAAGATCGGCATCTTCCAGGAGGACTCGCACCGCATCGCGGACATCCCGCGCTGCGTCGTCCACCATCCGCTCGTCAACACGGTGGCCGACGCGGTGAAGGCGGCGATCCGTCGCACCGGCACGGCGCCGTACGCCGACGCGCCCCACCGCGGTGCGCTGCGCTATCTGCAGGTCGTCGTCGCGCGTGACGGCGGCACGGCGCAGGTCGTGCTGGTGGGCAACGGCGACACGCCCGCGCCGCTCGACGCGCTCGCGACCGAGGTCGAACGGCTCCTCGGTCCGGCGCTCCACAGCCTGTGGTGGAACGGACAGCCCGAGCGCACGAACACGATCCTCGGACCGCACTGGCATCGCTGGACGGGACCCGCCGCCGTGCGCGAGACGATCGGCGGCGCCGGCGTCTTCTTCCCGCCCGGCGCCTTCGGCCAGAGCAACCTGCCGCTCGCCGACGCGCTGGTGGCGCAGGTGCACGCGTGGGTGCCCGACGGCGCCGCGGTGACGGAGTTCCACGCCGGCTGCGGTGCGCTCGGGCTCGGCCTCCTGCCCCGCATCGCACGGCTCGCCTGCAACGAGGTGGCGCCGGACTCGCTCGCCGGGCTGGCCCTCGGCATCGAAGCGTCGCCCGAAGGCGCGCGCGCGCGGGTCCTGGCGGGCCCCGCCGCCGAGCATCTGGCTGCGTTGGACGGTGCGGACGTCGTCATCGTCGATCCACCGCGCAGGGGCCTCGACGCCAGGCTGCTCGACGCGCTGGTGGCGTCGCCACCGCAGCGACTCATCGCGGTGAGCTGCGGCATCGACGCCTTCCTGCGCGAGGCGGAGGCGGTGCGACGCCGCATGCGACTGCGCGCGCTGGTGCCGTTCGCGCTCTTCCCGTTCACCGAGCACGTCGAGACGGTGGCGCTCTTCGAACGCGCGTAGCTACTTCCCGAAGCGCACGATCGACTGGTCGAGCGGCAGCGCGCGCGTCACGCGATCGGGCGGCGTCACCGGCGTGACCGCGAGCGGCGTGCCCTTCTCCTCCGCCGTGTCGAAGGCCTCGGTCCCGGGCGAGTGACCGACGACCTCGAAGGCGTCGATCTCGTACGGCAGGCCGTTCGAATCCAGCGACGAGGCACTGTCCATGACGTGGAAGTGCAGATGGGGCGCGACGGAGTTGCCCGAGTTGCCGACGAGGCCGAGCACCTGACCGCGTTTGACACGATCGCCGGCGCGGACCCGCACGCTACCGGGCTGGAGATGGGCATAGAGCCCGAAGCGACCCCCGCCCAGGTCGAGCACCACCGAGTTGCCGTCGGCCTGCGCCAACGAGATCGCCGCGGGGAATGTCCCGGGTGTCTGCTCCGGCAGGTCGTTCGTCACCGACGCGACGCGCGCGTCGGCCACGGCCAGCGCCTCCTTCCCGTAGATGGCGTAGCTGCCCGGCTGCTCGCGCGGGCCGACGTAGATGCGGCCCTCGCCGTCCGTCTGCTCCCAGTCGACCGCGAAGCGCTGCGCGACGCGCACGCGACCATCCACGGGCAGCGCGGCGCGGGTGTGACGGGTGGCGTCGCAGCACGAGTCGGCGGCGACGTAGCGGTCCCCGGCGAGCGGCGGTCCGATGACGACCGGGGTGCGTTTGTCGACGGCGACGTCGCCACCGGGCATCGCCATCTCCTGCTGTCCCGGCGGTGCGGCGTCCACGTGCGCGTGCACGACGTGCGACAAGCGCGTCGGCACCGAGGTCCCGTCGGGCAACGTGACGTGGACGAACAGCAGCGACGTCCCGCCGCCCGGCATCGTGGGGCTCGCATCGCGTCGCCCGGCGGGCTGGAGGCGCGTGGCCACCGCCGCCGCGTCGATCGTCGCGAGCGCCTTCCCGTCGCCGACGACGTCGACCGACTCGACGGTCGCCGCGGCGCTCGAGAAATTGGTGATCCACAGCTCGTAGACCAGGTGCGTGCGCCCGTCGGAGCCGCGGAACGGCATGGGCGCGTCACGGACCGCGAGCAGCAGCGGCGTCATGCGTTCTTCCGCGCGTGCGGTGGCGACGGCCACGGCCAGTCCGAGCACGAGCACGGTCGCGCCGGTCCTCATCCAACGTGACGGGATCGCCATTGCGTCACGCGACGTATCAAGAACCCGCGGCGCTCGCACCTGCGGCGCGCGGTGGACCTGCAGTGAAGAATGGGGCTCGGCGACCCGCGCTTGACCGTCTAGAGTGGGAACCATGCGCGACTTTGCCTGCCCGAACTGCGGACAGCGGCTGGCCTTCGAAAACTCCGTCTGTCTCGGCTGCGCCAGTCCGATCGGGTTCGACCTCGTCGAGCGCGAGTTCGCGGTGCTGGGACCCGACGGCGTCACCACGCTCGAGCCGGCGCGCCGGATGTGCGTCAACCTGAACGTCGCCACCTGCAACTGGTTGGTTCCCGCCGACAGCACGAGCGGACTGTGCCGATCGTGCTCGCTGACGCGCAAGCGCCCCGAGGACACGGACCCCGCGATGCCGGCGTTCGCCGACGCCGAGGCCGCCAAGCGCCGCCTGATCGTCGAGCTCGTCGAGCTGAGCCTGCCCATCACCGACCGCGTCGCCGATCCCGCGCGCGGGCTCACGTTCGACCTCCTGCCGAGCAACACCGATGCGCCGGTGATGACCGGGCACGACGACGGCGTCATCACGCTCGACCTCGCCGAGGGCGACGACGTGCACCGCGAGGCGCTGCGCATCTCGATGGCCGAGCCCTATCGCACGCTGCTGGGGCATTTCCGCCACGAGATCGGGCACTACTATTTCCTCGTGCTCGCCGAAGCCGGCGAGGCCCGTGCCGAGTTCGAGGCCCGCTTCGGCGATCCCGACGCCGACTACCAGGCCGCGCTCGATCGCCACTACTCCACGGGGGCTCCGGCTGGCTGGGAGGCGAACTTCGTCTCCTCCTACGCCACCATGCACCCCGCCGAGGACTGGGCGGAGACCTTCGCCCACTACCTGCACATCCGCGACACGCTCGACACCGCCGCCGCCTTCGGCTTCGCCCCGGCGGGCGCCACCGCGACCCGGCCGCTCGCCGGTGACGCGGGGTTCGATCGCATGATCGCGCTCTGGCTGCCGCTGGCCTGGTCGCTGAACATGATCAACCGCTCGATGGGCCACAAGGATCTCTACCCGTTCGTCCTCCCCCCCGCGGTGCTCGACAAGATGCGGCTGGTGCACAAGCTCGTCGCCGCCGCCGACGCCCCGGCGGAGATCAACGCCGCCGTCGATCCCCCCGCCCCCGCGAAGGACGCTGCGCCACCGGCCTGACGGCGTTGGCCGCGCCCCGGCGGCTCGGATAGATCGGGCCGCGCGTGACGAAGCCCACCAGGATCGGCGCCGGCATCGCGGCCTCGGCCGTCGTCTGCGCGGCGCTCGCCGCCGGGACACACGGCGTCGCACGCGTGTGGTGGGCCTGGACGACCGTCTCGTGCGTGATCGCCGCCGCGGCCTACCTGACCAACCGTCCCGGGTGGCTCGGCAAGCGCGACGGCCGGCACGCGGCGCACGCCATCGTCATGCTGCCCTACCTCGCCGCCTTCCGCATCGCCTGCACCCTGATGCGGTGGTGGCGCGGCGGCGACGCACCGACGCTGGTGGCGCCCGGCCTCTGGGTGGGCGGACGCATCGCGACGCCGCTTCCGCCCGGGGTCACGCACGTGGTCGATCTGGTGGCGGAGTACCCCGAACCGCGCCACGTCCGTGCCCTGCCCGGCTATCGCAGCCTGCCGACGCTCGACGGCGGCGTCCCCTCCGACGGCGCGCGCTTCACGGCCCTCGTCCATGAGCTCGCGCGCGTCGACGGCGGTGTCCTCGTGCACTGCGATTCGGGCCGCGGTCGGGCCCCCACCTTCGCGGCCGCTCTCCTCGTCGCACGCGGACTCGCCGGCGACGTCGACGCCGCGATCGCGCGGGTGCAGCAGGCACGGCCGGTCGCCCGGCCGACGCGATCGGATCGCGCGTTCCTCGGCGCCGTGCTGCCGGTGCTGCAGGCGATCGCGCGCGCGAGCGGACGTCGCCCGGTGGCGCGCCCCCCGGTCGTCGACGCGGTTTCCTAGACGCACTGCGACGACGCGCCCGCCGTGCCGTCGTGCAATCGCCCATGAAAAACTCTTGCACGAAGACCCCCCTCGGACTTATGAGCGCTGCAGAAATCTTCCCGACGGAGGCCCGACTGCATGAAGCCCACGCTCGTGACCGGTGCCAATGGCCATGTCGGCAACAACATCTGCCGACTGCTCGTCGAACGCGGAGAGCCCGTCCGGGCGATGATCCGCGCCTCGGCCGATCCCGCGCCACTGCAGGGCCTGGGGGTCGAGATCGTCAATGGAGACATCCTCGATGCACAGGCGGTGAACGCGGCCGCCGACGGCTGCGGGCGCGTCTATCACACGGCGGCCGGCTTCCTCATGTGGGCCAAGGACACCGAGCGCGACATCATCCGTCCGAGCGTCGACGGCACGCGCAACATCATGAAGGCCGCGGCGAAGGCCGGCGTCGAGAAGGTCCTCTACGTCAGCACCAGCGGCACCATCGGCTTCTCCCCCACGCCCGACCGCATCCTCACCGAGGACGACCACAACACGAACCCGCACACGCCCTACTTCATCGGCAAGATCGCCGCCGAGAAGGAGGCGTTCGCCATCGGGGCGCGCGAGAAGCTGGCCGTCACGGCGGTGAATCCGGGCTTCATCCTCGGCCCGCGCTTCTGGAAGCTCAGCGAGTCGGTGCGCCAGGTGGTCGACTTCCTCAACAACGGCATGCCGCTCTACTTCGAGGGCGGCTTCGGCACGGTCGACGTCGAGGACGTCGCGCGCGGCGCGCTCGCCGGCATGGACCGCGGCCGCGACGGCGAACGCTACATCGTCTCGGGCGAGAACGTCACCCTGAAGCAGCTGCTCGACACGGTCGCCGAGCTCTCGGGCATCGGCGCACCCACCTGGAAGGCGCCGGCGATCGTCATGTACGGCATCGCCACCGTGCTCGAGGCCGCCGGCTGGGCGACGGGTACCCGTCCGCTGATCGACCGCTCGCAGGTCGAGGAGTTCGCCGGCACCTACGCCTACTACGACTCCGGCAAGGCCCAGCGCGAGCTGGGATACACGTATCGGAACGCGCGCGAGACGGCGCGGCGGACGGTGGCCTGGGCCATCGATCGCGGCTTCGTCGGCGAGAAGCGTCGTGCAGCGTTGACGCCGCATTCCTCGCTGCAGGGCGCGTACTGAGGGGGGCCCACCGGTAGCGGGGCGCGCGTCAGCGTGGCCCGCTACCGCCGGGGCACACGCGCTCCCGACGGCCACGCTGCGGGGAACCGCGGCAGGTCGTCGGTGATCTCGTCCCACGGCGCACGCGAGTCGACGAAGGTGTGGCACTGCGGGCGGATGCCCGGGTCGCCGTCGAGGCTGCCCATGCGGATCGACACCTCGTCACCGTCGGGCCAGGCGCCGCCGAACAGGCTCGAGCCGCACGTCGTACAGAACGCCTTCACCGCGCCCTCGCCCGCCCCGTAGACGCGGATCAGCTCGGCGCCCTGCAGCAGGCGGAAGCGCGCGCGCGGCACCCGCGCCTGCGTGCACACCGCGGTGCCCGAGTGCTTGCGGCAGCGCGAGCAGTGACAGTGGTTGGCGCGCAGGAACGGCGGCGTCACCTCGTAGCGCACACCCGCGCAGAGACAGCCTCCCGTCACGACGTCGGTCGTCATGCGTCGCGCCTTTACACCATTCCGCGGGCTCTGGTAGCCCGCACACGGATGCCGCGCCTCCGGATCGCCCCGCTCCTGCTCGTGCTCTGCCTGATCGCGACGGTGGGGGCGGCCCCGCCCCCCGTCGATCCCGGCTACGACGCCTTCGGTGGCTGGCGCGGCATCACCACCACCGCCAGCGGCCGCTTTCGCACCGAGCGCATCGACGGGGTATGGTGGCTGGTCACGCCCGACGGCCACGCCTTCTACTCGATGGGCGTCACCGGCGTGCGGCCCGAGGGCGACTTCGCCCCGTCGCTCGGTACCGCTCCGTACCACGACAACGTGCTCGCGCGATGGGGCAGCGAGGCCGTGTGGGCCGACGTCGCGGCCGACCGGCTCGCCGACCTGCACGTCAACACGCTCGGCGGCTGGAGCCGTACGTCGCTCTTCCCGCAGCGCATCGCCTACACCGAGGTGCTGAACTTCGCGGCCCGCGCGCCCGTCGTCACCGCCGCGACCACGGGCCTGTCGGGCTTCCAGGTGCGCGACTGGTACGACCCGTCGTTCGAGAGCGGGGCCGACGCCGAGGCGGCGCTGGCTGCCCCGTGCGCCGCCGACCCGTGGTGCATCGGCGTCTTCACCGACAACGAGATGGGCTGGGGCCCCGGCATCGCCCAGAACCTGCCGACGCTCGACACCTACCTGCTGCTGCCCGCGGGCGCGCCCGGCAAGGTGGCCGTGCAGTCGTTCTTCCAGTCGCGCTACGCCGACGTCGCCGCCTTCAATGTCGCCTGGGGGCAGTCGTTCGCGAGCTTCGGGGACGTACAGAACGTCACCGCGCTCACCGCCAACTTCCGCACCGATCCGCCCGCGCGCCAGGCCGACCGGCAGGCGTTCCAGAACGAGACCGCGACGCGCTACTTCTTCGTCGTCAACCACGCGCTGCGCGCGGTCGGGCCCGACATGCTGATCCTCGGCGCGCGCTTCCTCGCCTACTCGACGTCGGCCGGCGTGGCGCAGGCGGCCGCCCCGTGGGTCGACGTACTGAGCGTCAACTACTACGAGCTCGACGCGCCGTTCTTCGCGCTGGCCCAGTCGACCGCGGCCGAGTTCGGCTACCTCATGCCGACGCGCTTCTTCGACGACCTCGACGAGATGGCGCGCGTCACCAACAAGCCGGTCGTGGTGAGCGAGTGGACGTACCGCGCCGCCGATTCCGGGCTGCCCAACACCTGGCTGCCGTTCTTCCCGACGCTGGCCACCCAGGCCGACCGCGCCCAGGCCTACACGAGCTACGTCCGCCGCGCCCTGGCGCGGCCGTACCTGCTCGGCATCCACTGGTTCAAGTACACCGACTTCCCGGCCGAGGGCCGCACCAACGGCGAGAACAGCAACCAG
This sequence comes from uncultured Binatia bacterium (SeqCode), assembly GCA_964404165.1. Taxonomy (GTDB): domain Bacteria; phylum Desulfobacterota; class Binatia; order DP-6; family DP-6; genus DASYLJ01. Next base: position 86,402 of record CAYOIZ010000010.1, read on the forward strand.
GGCATCACCGACATCGAGGACGATCTCTGGACCGTGCTGACGGACCGGATGCGCGTCGTGAACGACGGCATCGCCCCGCAGCGCCGCCTCGTCACCGGCGGCGGCAAGCCCGCCACCGACTGCGCGCTCGAGTTCGCCACCAGCGCGTCGCCGCTGCTGCGCTGCACCGACGGCGACCCGCGCTGCGATCGCGACGGCGTCACCGGCCAGTGCACCGTCGACGTGCTGCCGTGCCTGCAGGTCGCCGACGGACGCCTCGCCTGCACGCCCGCACCACCGACGGGCGTCGTCGTGAAGCAGCCCAGCGTCCGCAAGGACCCCGCCCTGCGCACCGCCCTCGAGCAGAGCCTGGCCGCGGCGCTCGCCGCCGGTGCCGGCGCCTGCGGTCCTGCCGTGACGGTGACGATTCCGCTCGGACCGCGCCGATCCGCCACCACGAAGCTCGCGGTGCTGGCGCAGGTGCCCGCCGGGCGCGAGCGCGACACCCTGAAGCTGCGCTGCGACGCGGGGACGACGCCGTGACGCTGGCCCGCGGCTTCCTCGCGTTCACGGCACTCGTCTGGCTGCCGTACGGCATCGTGTGCCTGCTGTGGCCGGCGCATCTCGCCGACATCGCCGGCGTCGCCGCGCACACGACGACGGGCTCGGTCGAGCTGCGCGCCATGTACGGCGGCGTCTCGATGGCCGTCGGCACGCTGGCGCTGATCGGTGCGCTGCGCGCGACGTCGATGCGATCCGCGCTGACGACGATCGCCACCGTGTGCGCCGGCATCGGCACGGCACGGCTGCTGGCGACGGTCGCCGCCGGCGAGCTGAGCGCGTACACCGCCGCCGCGCTGGTCCTCGAGTGGGGCTCGCTGACCGTCGCGTCGCTGCTGCTGCGACGCGCCTAGGGCAGCTTCGCGCGCAGGCGCGCCACCGCGGCGTCGTCGCAGAGTAAGCCCGTCGGACCGCGGACCTTCGACACCGGGCTGCGCAGCGTCTTGATGAACTGGTAGATGTCGTACTTCTCGGCCTGGGTCAGGCCGAGCGGCGTGCGCAGAATGGGATCGTGGTTCGGATCGGCGCCGGCGCCGGCATTGAAGTGGTTCAGGACGTCGAGGATCGTCCCGGGCGCGCCGTCGTGGAAGTACGGGCTGGTGGTCGTCACCTGCCGGAGCGTCGGCGTCAGGAACTTGCCGCCGTCGGACGCGAGGCCCGTGACTTTGGCGCGACCCTCGTCGGCACGCACGCCGTTCACGTCGGGCGGCGAGCTGCCGATGTTGTGGAACTCCTGATCGGTGAAGTTCGGTCCGTTGTGACACGCGACGCAGCGGCCCTTGCCGGTGAACAACGCCACGCCGCGGACGGCCGCGTCCGATATCTCGCCGCGGCCCGCGTTCCAGCGGTCGAACGGCGACGTGCGCGTGACCAGCTGGCGCGCGAAGACGGCGAGCGCGTCGCCCGCGAGATCGAACACCTCCTCGTCGGGGATGGCGTTGATGTCGACGTCGAAGGCGCGCCGGAAGCGCTGCACGTAGCCCGGTAGCCCGCGCAGGATGCCGGCGAGCGCCGTGGCCGCGGCCGGGCGCGTCGTGCCGAGGCGCTGGTTCTCCTCGATCCACGGCTCGGTGAAGGCGTGGCTCAGATCCTGCGTGCGGCCGTCGCGGAAGAAGAACTGGCGGTGCACGATGTTGAGCAGCGAGTCGGTGTTGAAGTCGAGGGTGAAGAACTCGCCCCCTTGGCTGGTGTCGGGCCGCGGCTTCACCAGGTTGTCCTGCCAGCTGGTGTTGTGGACGTGGCAGTTGGCGCAGCTGGTGACACCCGACGTCGACAGGCGCTGGTCGAAGAACAGCTCCGCGCCGAGGTTGCGGCGTGCCGGCGTGGGCGCGTTGTCGGGATCACGCGGCGCCTTCGGCAGCGGCGGGAACTGCGGATAGCGCAGCTCGGCCGCGGCGGCGACGCCGGGAAGCAGCAGGAGGACGAGCAGGAGGACCCGTGCGCGCATGATCAGAAGAGGATGAAATTCTGGTTGGAGAGCGTGACGGTGGTGTCCTCGCAGCCCACCGGGAAGCGCACCGAGACACCCGTCGGCTCGCAGATGGTGTTGTCGAAGGCGGCGATGTCGCCACGCTGCGGCCCGGGCGCCGCGCCGCCGCCGGGAACGGCGTCGACGAAGAGCACCAGCTCGTACTCGCCGGGCGTGAAGATGGCGCCGGTCGTGAAGGTGAACTGCGCGCCCTGCATGGTGCCGATGGCGAGACCGCCCGGCACGATCTCCTCGAAGAAGCCCTGCAGGATCTCGCCCTTCGGCAGGAACAGGAAGACGACCTGCTTGCCGTCGAGGTCGGCCACCGGCATGCGGAACGGCCCGGTCTGCGTCAGCACCTCGACGGTGCCGTCGACGACGGCGAGGTCGACGCGCACCGTGACGCGATGCTTGGCGTCGGCCGGCGTGCAGCGCGGCGCCTTCACGTGCCGGCAGCCGCAGAAGGCCTCCGCCGAGCGGACGCCGCCGAGTGCCAGGACGAGGGCCAGGAAGAGGACGGCGCGGATCACGTCCGGCTGGGTTACCAGCGTCCCGGCTCCATCGTCAACGAGAAAACGTGCCGACGAGTGAACTGCGCCCGGGGTCATGCTACCGAGCGGCATGCGCTCGACCGTCCCGTTCGCTCTGCTCCTCCTCCTGGCCGCCTGCGGGATGATGGGGAAGGCCAACGTGACCGCGCAGGGGACGCCCCCGTCGGCACCCCCGAAGAGCATCTGGGTCGGCGATTTCACCGTGGGCGCGGGCGCGGTGAAGCCTCAGGGTGGCCTCCTCGGCGCGGTCGAGACGGTGGCGGCCGAGCGCCCGCACCTGCTCGGTGGCGAGGGGCCCATCGAGCGCCGGACCGCGAGCGACAACCCGACCGCCGACGACGTCATCGACGAGCTGATCGGCGCCATCATCGGCGGGCTGCGAGCGCAGGAGCTCGGCGTCCCGGTGGAGCGCCTCGGCCGCGGCGCCACGCCGCCGAACGGATGGCTCGTGCGGGGCGAGCTGCTCTCCGTCGATCCCGGCAACCGGACCCAGCGGGCCGTCATCGGATTCGGCGCCGGCGAGGCCACCACCGAGGTGGCGGTCGACGTCGATCGGCTCGAACCCGACGGCCGCCGGCAGACGATCATGACCTTCGGCGGCACGTCCGACAGCGGCAAGATGCCGGGTGCCGTCGTCACCATGAATCCGTACGTGGCGGCGGCGAAGTTCGTGCTGGGCCGCCAGGCCACCACGCAGGACGTGCAGAAGCTCGGTGACGCGATCGCGGCCGAGATCGCCACGGAGGCCCGCGCCGCCCGAGCACGCTGACGTGGACCCCTGGGCGGACTACACGCGTGCGATCCTCGGCGAGCCCGCGCTGACGCCGGCCGAGGTGGCCGCGGCCGCCGGCGTCGAGCTGACGGACGCGCGACGCCTCTGGCGCGCGCTCGGCTTCTCACCCGTACCCGACGACCAGCGCTTCTTCACCGCCTCCGACGTCGAGGTCCTGCGCGCGGTCCTGGCCCTGCGGGCGCAGTCCAGCCTCGACCCCGCCGTCTTCGTACAGCTCGCGCGCGCCACGGGTCAGGCGGCGGCGCGCCTCGCCGAAGCGCAGGTGAGCGCGGCGTCCGAGCAGCTGACCCCGCTGACGCACGAGCTGGTGCCCATCTTCGAGGGCTTCCTGACCCACGTGTGGCGCCGTCATCTCCTCGCCGCGGCGCTGCGTGCGGCGACGTCCACCGCCGCCGCCGCGGCGAGCGGGCGCACGCTGGTGGTCGGCTTCGCCGATCTCGTCGGGTTCACCGCGCTGAGCCAGCAGCTCGACGAACGCGAGCTGGCGGCGCTCATCGACCGCTTCGAAGCCCTCGTCTTCGAGCACGTCCCGGAGCATCGCGGTCGCGTCGTCAAGATGATCGGGGACGAGGTGCTGTTCAGCGCCGAGACGCCGGCGGACGCGGCGGAGATCGCGCTGTCGCTGGTGGCATCGCATCACGCCGACCCCTCGCTGCCCGATCTGCGCGTCGGCCTCAGCATGGGGCCCGTGCTGTCGTGGGAAGGCGACCTCCTCGGACCCACCGTCAATCGCGCCAGCCGCATCGTCGCCTTCGCGCGCGAGGCGACGGTCGTGGTCTCGGGCGAGCTCGCCGACCCGCTCCGCACCAATGACGCCTACGTCCTGCGCGACATGCGCCCGGTGAAGCTGCGCGGCATCGGCCGCGTGCCGTTGGCGGCGCTCCGTCGCGCGCGGACCTAGTCGATCCAGGCGCCGACCTCGTGCACGCGATGGTGCGTGCGGCTGTACTCGGGGATCATCGCCAGCTCCCATCGCCACGTCCGGTCGGGTGGACCCGGCGGCAGGACGAACAGCGCGTCGCGCGCCAGCACCGCACCGTCGGGCGCGACGTCGAGCCGCGCCATGTCGGCGATGACGACGCGCACCGCGGCGGTCCGTCGCGCGAGCCAGGCGAGATGGGTGCGCGCGGCGAGCGTCCGGCACTGCTCGGGCAACGCGTCGTCGCGTACCGCCGCCGGCAGGGCGTGGCCGGGCACGGACCCGAGCTGCGACAGGCAGCTCGCCGATACGATCAGGTCGGGCTCGCCCCCAGGGGGCGGACCGGGATCGGCGTCGGCGAAGAGCCGCGTCACGGTCGCGGCGTCGGCCGTGTGGCGGACCGCGGCGAGACGCTCGAGCACACCGGTCGCGTCCCACACCACGCAGCGCACCCGCCCGCCCGACCGGCGCGCCATCCGTCGCGCCGCCGGGCCGACGACGACGTCCGCCAGCACCACCTCGTCGAATCGGGCGGCCAGCGCCGTCACCGGCACGTCGAGGCAGTCCCCCGCTCCGACGACCAGCGCGCGCGTGCGAGCCCGCGTCCGCTCCGCCGCCGCGAGGACGACGTCGCGGCTGGCGGCCAGGTGCGGCGCCCACCACCGTCGCATGCGCCGGTGTCGCGCCGCGATGGCGGCGTGCTCGTACGCCAGCCCGAGCGCGCGCGCCCAGGCGGGACTCTCGACGCGCAGCGTGCGCAACGCCTCCCGCAGCATGGTGGTGACGGCCGTGTATCGAGCCATGCTATAGGGTGCCAGCGCCGATGCTTCCGCGTACCAGCCGCGCCATCGTCCAGACCGGTCCTCGCCAGCTCGAGCTGCGCGAGCTGCCCCTGCCGTCGATCGACGACGACAGCGCGCTCCTGCGCGTGGAGGCGTGCGGCATCTGCGGCAGCGACGCCGAGCAGTACACCGGCACCATCCCCATGACCTTCCCGCTCGTGCCCGGGCACGAGCCGCTCGGCACCATCGCCGCCATCGGCGACCGCGCCGCGAAGCGCTGGGGCGTCGACGTCGGCGATCGCGTCGCCGTCGAGGCGCTGATCCCGTGCGGCCACTGCCGCGCCTGTCGCGCCGGTCGCTATCAGGTGTGCCGCGGCCGCGGCGGCATGTTCGGCCACGGCTACGTCTCGCTGCTGCGCCCGCCCGGGCTGTGGGGCGGGTTCGCCGACTACATGTGGCTCGACCCCTGCTCCATCGTCCATCGCGTGCGCGCCGACATCCCGGCCAACGTCGCCGTCCTCTTCAACCCGCTCGGGGCGGGGTTCCGCTGGGCCGTCGAGCTGCCGCGCACCGGGCCGGGCGACATCGTCCTGATCCTCGGCCCCGGCCAGCGCGGTCTCACCAGCGTCATCGCCGCACGTGCGGCGGGTGCCGCCAGCATCATCGTCACCGGCACGTCGCGCGACGCCGACAAGCTGGCGCTCGCGCGCGAGCTCGGCGCCGACCACGTCGTCGACGTGGAGCACGAGGACGCCCGCGCCCGCATCCGGGAGCTCAGCGGCGGACATGGGGCGGACGTCATCGTGGAGGTGGCGTCGTCGGCGCCCGGGCCGGTGGCGGAGGCGCTCTGGTACGCGGCCACCGGCGCGCGGATCGTGCTCGCCGGCGTCAAGGGCTTCACCGCCGTCCCCGACTTCGTGAGCGACCTCGTGGTGGTGAAGGAGCTGCACATCCAGGGGGCGTTCGGCGTGACGAGCCACGCCTACGAGGCCGCCATCCGGCTGATCGAGTCCGGACGCGTGCCGCTCGAGCGCATGCACACGCACGACTTCGCGCTCGAAGAGGCGGCGTACGCCATCGAGCTCCTCGCCGGCGAGGTGCCCGGCGCGTCCAGCATCCATTCGTGCCTGCTGCCCGGGCGGAGCGCCGGATGAGCGACGGCGGCGCATACACAGCCGGGCTCGGCGTCCGCATCGAGCACGCCGACGCCGACGGCGCCCGCATCCGTGTGCCCTTCACGGAGGCCAACTCGAACCCGGGCGGCGCGCTCCACGGCGGTGTCGCCGCCTCGATGATCGACGTCGCGGCGTCGGTCGCGGCACGCGCCGGGACGGCCGACGGCCTCGAGCATGGCGTCGTCGATCTCACCGTCGCCTACCTCGCCGCCGCCATCCGCGAGGACGTCGTCGGCAGCGCGCGCGTCCTGCGGCGCGGCAAGGAGCTCGCGTACGTCGCCGTCGACGTCGCCACCGGCGACGGCAAGCCCATCGCCACCGGGCTCGTCACGCATCGGAGCGCCGCCGCCGGCGATCCGGCGCGACAGTATCACCATGCCGCGGCGACACTCGCACCCGCCGACGGCCAGCTGCCGCCGTTCGTCCGCTTCTTCACCGCGGCCCCCTTCATGGCGCGCCTCGGACTGGCGGCACGCGTCGTGCGCGACGGGCTGGCCCAGGTCGCCCTGCCCTGGCAGGACGCCAACGCCGACGCCGCGGGATGTCTCCACGACGGCGCGCTGGTGGCACTCGTCGACACGACGGCGGCGATGGCGTCGTGGTCGCTGGTGCCACTCGACCCGCGCAACAAGGCGTCCACCGTCGATCTGCACGTGAGCCATCTCGGCACGGCCCGCGACGAGGACGTCGTCGCACAGGCGCGCACGCTGCGCCGCAACGACGAGCTGTTCATGAACGTCGTCGAGGTGCAGGGCGTGCGCTCCGGACGTCCGGTGGCGATCGCCACCGTCACCTATCGCATCGTCGTGCCCGCGGCTTGACCGTTCGCGGCGTTCGCGCGTAGCAGCGAACATGCGAACGAGACGATCCCGGATGTGGCTGCCGCTGCTCCTCGTCGCCACCGTCGCCCGGGCCGGCGGCATGCCGGCCGACTGCAGCACCGGCCCCGTTCCCGACGGTCCCGCCACGCTCTTCCTCGACGCGGCGAAGACGCCGCTGCCGGTGAGCGACGTCGTGGAAGCCGGCTCGATCTCGTCGGGCGAGGGTACGCCGAAATGGATCTCGTATCGCCTGACCCTGCACGACAAGGCCGATCTCTTCGCACCGGTCGAGATCGACGTCACGGTGCTGGTCGCCGAGGGTGCCGTGCTCGACGGCAAGACGTTCCGGCGGCCACCGGACGACGCCGGTGAGCCCCCGTCGGTCGAGCCGGGGACACCGGAGGTGCAGGGCTGGAGCATCGAGGACAAGCGCGGGTCGGTCGACCTGAGCCACGTCCTGGTGAACGGATCGCTCCGCCTCGAGTTCGGCAAGCGCACCGGCGACACGCTCCCCGGCAAGCTCCGCCTGTGCGTGCCGGGCGCGCAGAAGCAGCGCATCGGCCGGGACGTGGTGAAGGAGGCGGTCGAGATCGTCGGCACCTTCGCCGCCACCGTCAAATAGCGCGCGGCGACCTGGCGGGTGCCATGGCACGTCGCCGGTTGGAGAAAAACCGTCTTGCCAAGTCCGTGCGGAGCGCCTAGCACTCAGCTGTCCTCCTACGATGGCGCGGCTGGGGCAGAGGAGCACGCTGCGACTCGCTGGGGCGTGGGGGGTCGTGGCGTGTGTTTCGATCGGTGGGTTCGCCGCCGTCGCCTTCGTGCGTTTCACGCGCGACCTCCCGACCGTCGAGCAGCTGGTGGCGTATCAGCCCGCGGCGGTGACGCGCGTGCTCGCCGCCGACGGCACGCTGATCGGCGAGCTCTATACCGAGCGCCGCTATCCGGTGCCGCTCGACCGCGTGCCGCTGCACGTGCGGCGGGCCTTCCTCGCCGCGGAGGACGCCCACTTCTACGAGCACGCCGGCGTCGACGTCCGCGGCGTGGCGCGCGCGGCGATGGTCAACCTGCAACGCAATGGCGTCGCGCAGGGCGGCAGCACCATCACGCAGCAGCTGGTCAAGATGCTGCTGCTGTCACCCGAGCGGAGCTGGCAGCGCAAGGCGAGGGAGATGTACCTCGCCATCCGGCTGGAGTTGGCCACCACCAAGGACGACATCCTCCGGCTCTATCTGAACCAGGTCTACCTCGGGCGCGGCGCCTACGGCGTGCAGGCGGCGGCGCAACGCTTCTTCGGCGTCGACGTCGAGGACCTCTCCGTCGCCCAGGCCGCGCTGCTGGCCGGGCTGGTGCAGGCGCCCGGTCGCTACAACCCGGAGCGACGGCCCGACGAGGCCCGTGCCCGACAGCGCTGGGTCCTCGAGCGCATGCTGGTCGAGGGCTTCATCACGTCGGACGCGTATGCCGCCGCCGTCCAGGCGCCGATCCGCCTGGCCCCGCGCCACCCGGCGGCCGCCCCCTCGGAGGCCCCCTGGTACCTCGACCACGTGCGCCGGATCCTCGATCGCTACTACGGCAACGCGGCCGCCGAGCTGGGTCTCACGGTGCACACCGCGGTCGACCTCGGCATGCAGCGGATGGCCGAGGAGTCGCTGCGCGGCGGCCTCCGCGACGTCGGCCATCGCCAGCCCTTCCGCGGCGCCCTCCGTCGCGCCGACGACGCCGAGATCACGGCCTGGGCGGCGGGGACGGCGCCCCCGTGCCGCCCCGACGGACGCTGCGAGGCGCTCGTCGAGAAGGTGCGGCAGAGTGGGCTCAGCGTGCGGACCATCGCCGGACCCGCCACACTCACGGGCGCGGCGCTCGTCTGGCACGGCGAGCCCCTCCCCACCTGGCGCTTCCGGCGCGGCGACGTCCTGCTCGTGCGGCCGCTCGACGACGGCACGCTGGCCCTCGACGACGAGCCCGGCGTGGAGGGCGCGCTGGTCGCGTTCGAGCCGTCGACCGGCCAGGTGAAGGCGCTCGTCGGCGGCTACGCCTACGAACGCAGCCAGTTCAATCGCGCCACCCAGGCGCGCCGGCAGCCCGGATCGGCCTTCAAGCCGCTCCTCTACGCGGCGGCGCTCGATCACGGCTTCACGCCGGCGTCGCGCATCCTCGACGCGCCAGTGACGTTCGGGAAGGGTCGCGGCGCCTGGAGCCCGCAGAACTTCGGCGGCAAGTACTACGGCCGCACGAGCCTGCGCGACGCGCTCACCAAGTCGCTCAACACCGTGAGCGTGCGGCTGCTCGACAAGGTGGGCGTGACGCCGGTGATCGACTATCTCGGGCGCTTCGGCCTGCAGGGCGATCTCCAACCGAACCTGTCGCTCGCGCTCGGCACCGCCGAGGTGACCCTGCTCGACCTGGTCCGTGCCTACGGCGTGTTCGCGGCGAGCGGCCAGCGCGTCGAGCCGATCTTCATCACCCGGGTCGAGAACCTGGCAGGCGACGAGGTGCCGTTCCCCGGCACCCAGGGCGAGATGCGCTATCCGGCCATGGACCCCGCGATCGCCTACGTCATGACCAGCATGCTCGAGAGCGTCGTCACCCGCGGCACGGCGCGCCGTGCCGCCGAGCTCGGTCGCCCCGCCGCCGGCAAGACGGGCACCACCAACGACGCCAAGGACGCCTGGTTCGTCGGCTACACGCCCGAGCTGCTGACCGGCGTCTGGGTGGGCTTCGACGCGGGCACCCCCCTCGGCGAGAAGGAGACCGGCGGCCGGGCGGCGACGCCGATCTGGACGACGTTCATGCAGCAGGCGCTGGCCGATCGGCCGATCGTCGACTTCCCGATCCCCGAGGGCGTGACGTTCGTCGACATCGAGCCCTGGTCGGGCCTGCGGGCCGTCGCGGGGACTTCGTCGCGCCAGGAGGTCTTCGTCACCGGCACCGAGCCCACCGGATTCGCACGCCGTCCCGAGCCGGAACCCGAGCCGGAGCCGGAGGCGCCGCTCTACGTCGACGCGGTCCACCCCGCCGCCAGCGTCCCCTGACTCGGCCCGGCCGAAAACACGACCGCCCCCCGGAGCATGCTCCGGGGGGCGGTCGTGCGTTCGAGGTCCAGAGCCTCAGTCGAGCAGATCGGCCGACGGCGCGAGGAACGCGCGGCTCGGCGAGCCGTAGAGCGTGGTCGAGGTGGTGGTCGTCGTCGGCGACGTCGTGGTGCTCGTGGTGCTCACGAGGGTCGTCGTGGTGGTCGTCGGGATGCCGGTGGGGCAGACGCCCTCGAGCGTCGGCCGCTTCACCTGGAAGATCCGGTTGCCGACGTTCTTCACCTTGCCGTCGGGACCGAACTGGACGGAGTAGCGATCACCCGCGGTCGGGCTGATGCCGATCTTGAGCGCCATGCAGCCGCTGATGCCCGGATCGGGCGGCACGATGTTGAGCGGTGCTGCGCGCCCGGAGACGATCGCCTTGATCGAGAACGTGCCGTTCAGCGTGCGCTTGATGATGACGCCCTTCACCGGGCCCTGCTCGGCGCGCGGGTCCTTGTACTTGAAGGTGAGGTTGCCCGTCTGCGACCAGAAGGTCTTGCCGTTGCTGCCGACGCCCTGGGGCAGGTTGAACGTCTGCGCGCTCGGGGTGCCGCCGAGGGCCAGCAGCTCCAGGATGGCGCCACCGGCACTGCCGAGCGCCACCGGGCTGCCGACGAGCGTGTTGGAGGTGTTCTTCTCCACACCGACGCCCACGACCTTGCGCTGCGACGGGTTGTTGCCGGCTTTGACGGTGAGCACGCGCCCGAGGATCGTCTGATCGGCGGCGTACGTCAGTCCAGCGACCAGCACCAGGCCGGTGGCGAAAGAGATGCGGCGCAACGTCATCGTCATGAAATCCTCCTGCGGTGTCGGTCGGCCGATGGACGGTTCGCCAATCGCCCCTGAATGTGTTCGCGGGGTTACCGCCACGGGCGAGGCGATGTCAAGATATTTCGCCGCAGCGCCTACCGGACCGGGGCGCGCATCTGCATCGCCGCGACGTAGTCGACGACCATCTCGAGGCGCCGCCGCGCCACCAGCGCCGCGGCCGCGGTGGCTCCGTCGTCGGTGGGCTCGTAGCGCAACGCCCATACGGGCATCTCGCGGGTGCCATGCGCCGTGACCGGTTGGGCTCCCGTCATCACGGCGATCACCGTCTCGCGCGGGAACACGCCCCCGTTCTGCACCGCCAGCAGCGTGAGGTCCGCCGGCGGCGTGCGCAATGCCGGCGCCACCGGACCGCGCCCTCGCCCGTCGGTACCGTGGCACGAACCGCAGGCACGCTCGTACCCTGCACGGGCGTCGCCCGCCGTGTCGACGGCCGATTTCGGCGCGAGGTCCCCTGTGCCCCGGCTACAGCCGACGGCGGCGAAGGCGGCCGCGGCCAACAGGAGCAGTCGGCGATGTCGCATCGCAGGCCGCTATCCCGTCGCGAGGCGGGGTTCAAATCGCCGCGTCGAGGAGACCAGCGTCACGCAGCGCGGCATACGTCTGCCATCCCCCCGACAGGTTCGCCGCGTCGACGCCGTGCTGCATCAGGAAGCGGACGGCGTAGTACGCACGTTGTCCCACCCCGCAGTAGACGTCGAGCCCCACGTCGGCGGGTAGCTCCCGCCAGCGGGTGCGCAGCTCGCCGAGCGGCAGGTTGATCGCGCCGGGTACGTGCCCGGCCGCGAACTCGTCCGGCGCCCGCACGTCCAACGTCGCCCGGCCGGTCGCGCCACGCGAGGCCCAGTCCGCGAGCGGCATGCGCCCGTCGAGGTGGTTCACGGCGATCATGCCCGCCAGGTTGACGGGGTCCTTGGCGCCGCCGAACTGCGGCGCATAGCAGAGCTCGGCCTCCGCCAGGTCGTGGACCGTGGCCCCCATCTGGATGGCCATCGCGATCACGTCGACCCGCTTCTCGACGCCTTCGGCTCCGACGGCCTGGGCGCCGAGCACGCGGCCATCGGGCACCGAGAACAGGAGCTTCAGGTGGATGGGCTGCGCCCCCGGATAGTAGCCCGCGTGATGCCCGGGGTGCAGCCAGACGCGCTGGAAGGCCGTCACGCCGGCACGCCGCAACCCCTTCTCGCTGGCACCCGTCGTGGCCACGGTGAGCCCGAACACGCCCACCACCGCCGTCGCCTGGACGCCGCGGAAGGCACGCGGGCGCCCGGCGATGGATTCGGCCGCGACACGACCCTGACGGTTCGCCGGTCCGGCGAGCGGCAGGATCACCTCCTGGCCGGTCACGACGTCCCGCGACTCGACCGCGTCCCCGACGGCCCAGACGTGCGGGTCGCTGGTGCGCATCTGCTCGTCGACGACGATGCCGCCGCGCGGCCCCAGCGCGAGCCCCGCCGCCGCGGCGAGCCCGGTCTCGGGCCGGACCCCGATCGCGAGGATGACGATGCCGCCGCGCAGGCGTGCCCCGCTCTCGGTCACGGCGACGAGCTCGCCGCCGTCGCGCTCGAACCCGGCGAGACCGTCACCGAGGTGGAGCTCGACGCCCTGCGCCCGCAGATGCTCCGCCACCGGCTGCGCCATCTCCGCGTCGAGCGGCGGCATGACCTGCGGCAGCTTCTCGAGCACCGTCACGGCGAGCCCGCGATGCGCCAGGTTCTCCGCCATCTCGAGCCCGATGAAGCCGCCGCCGACGACGATGGCGCGCCGCGGCCGTTGCTCCGTGAGCCAGCTCCGGATGCGGAGGCTGTCGGGGATGTTGCGCACCGCGAAGATTCCCGGGAGATCGATGCCCGGCAACGGCGGGCGGATCGGCGCCGCGCCCGGCGACAGCACCAGGGCATCGTACCCCTCGCAGAGCGTGCGGTCGGTCGCCAGATCGCGGACCAGGACGGTGCGCTCCTCGAGGTCGATGCGCTCGACCTCGTGACGCGTGCGCACCCCGATGTCGAACCGCTGCTCGAAGAGCTTCGGCGACGCCACGATCAGATGCTCCGCCTCGGTGATGACGTCGCCGACGAAGTACGGCAGCCCGCAGTTCGCGAACGACACGTGCGGACCACGATCGTAGAGGAGGATCTCCGCCGATTCGTCGAGGCGCCGCAGGCGCGCGGCGCAGGACGCCCCACCGGCCACGCCGCCCACGATCAGGACGCGCCGTCGCATCACGGCACCTCCGCCCGCGGCGGCACCGCGTGGTCACGTCGCATCTCCGCGTGTCCATGCTCGAGGAATTGCGTCACGACCTCGGCGTGCGCCTGGATGAGCTTCGCCACCCACGGGTCCGTCGAGGTCTCGAGCACCCGTGCACCGTGCTCGGTGGGCTGGATGTCCACGGTGATCGCCTCGGCGTTCTGGAAGATCGCGGCGAACAGCGGATCGCGCGCATGGATGGGACGTCCGGTCTTCATGCGCTCCGCCATCGCCCGCACGTGCGTCACGATCGCGGCAGCGACGTCGGGGGCGTCCGACTCGGTCAGTGTCTCCACGCCATCGGGGCGCACGGAGACGGTACGGTGGATCTGCTCGCGATGGGCGAGCAGGAACTGGAACCCCGCGTGGTCGGCATCGTGCTGGGGCCCGCCCGGCCCTTGCCCCATGCCGCGACAGGCCGGCGAACCGCACCGGGCCGCAGCGAGACCGGGCGCCAGCAGCACCGCAGCGACGACGAGCGACGCCGTCATCGCGCGCCGCACGGCCTCGGGCCGCTCGAGGACGCGATGGAGCAGCATGCCCGCGAGCATGGCGGGCACGAAGACGAGCGCCGACGCACGCCCCGCGCCGAGCGCCGTGATCGCCGGTCCGGGACAGTAGCCCACCATGCCCCACCCCACGCCGAACAGCGCGGCACCGGCCACGAGGCGGCCGTCGATGTCCCGGCGCGTCGGCAGGAGGAACCGCGCCGCGAAGAGCGGTCGCTCGCGTCGCAGCACGAGACGCAGCGTGAGCGCATGGGTCGCGAGGGCCGCGCACATGACCAGGGCGAGACTCGGATCCCACGGACCCAGGACGTCGAGGAAGCCGATCACCTTGGCCGGCTGGGTCATGCCGCCGAGGCCGAGCCCGAGCGCGAAGAGGAGGCCCGCCACGAAGGCCGCCAGGCCCGGCATCACAGGCGTCCGCCGAGCAGATGCACGACGACGGCCGTCAGCACGCCGGCGACCATGAACGTCGCGGTGGCGACGATCGATCGCTGGGCGCCACGACTGACGCCGCAGACCCCGTGCCCGCTCGTACAGCCGCTCCCGAGCCGCGTGCCGAACCCGACGAGGAGCCCGGCCGCCACCAGCGCCTGCGGCGAGCGATCGAGCGTCATGCGGACGAGCGCCGGATCGACGAGCCACAGCATGCCGCCCCCACACACGAGCCCGGCCACGAAGAGGAGCCGCCACGCGACGTCGTCGCGTCGCGGCTCGAGCAGGCCACCGACGATGCCGCTGATGCCGGCCACGCGCCCGTTCGTCGAGAGCAAGAACGACGCCGCGAGCCCGATCAGGACACCGCCACCCAACGAACGCCAGGGCGTGAATGCCTCCATGCCCTCCACAGCCAGGTTCGTGCCAACACGAGGCGTGGGCGCGCGTGACGCCGATTCCCACCGCCGCGAAGGAGCCGCGTGCGGAGTCGCAGTCGTGCGGCTACTGGCGCGCGCCGACCAGCGCCTGCACCGCGGACGCGAGGCCGTCGACGCTCAGGTGGAACATCGGGAACAGCCGGCGCACGACCCGCGTGGTCTGCGTGAAGTCCCACTCGCCCGGCGGCTCGGGGTTGATCCACACGGCGCGGTCGAAGTGGGTGGCGATGCGGTGGAGCCAGGCGATGCCCGTCGTGGGCGCAGTGCGCCGCGGGTCGATGTTGCCGTTCGGCTCCATCAGCTCCGCCGGGTGCATCGCGGCGTCGCCGACGATGGCCACCTTCCAGCGCTCGTCGAGGCGGCGCAGCACGTCGCCCGTCGGCACCTCGTCCATGCGCAGCATGCGCGCCGCGCTGTAGACGTGGTCGTAGACGCAGTTGTGGAAGTAGTAGGCCTGGAAGTCACGCAGGCCGCGCTCCTCGTGCAGCGCGGTGAGGAGCTGGCTCACGGGCTCGTAGTGCGGATCCATGGTGCCGCCGACGTCCATCAGGAGCAGGAGGCGCACGTCGTTGCGGCGCGGCGCGCGGAACACCAGCTCGATCTCGCCGGCGTTCTTGCAGGTCTCGTCGATGGTCTCGTCGAGATCGAGCTCGGTCTGCGGGCCGCGACGTGTGAGCTGGCGCATGCGACGCAGCGCCACCTTCATCTGGCGCAGGTCGAGCGTCAGGTCGGTGCGGTAGTCGCGGAAGCGGCGCTCCTCGGCGACCTTCATCGCCGACCGGCTCTTGCTCGGCCCACCGACACGGATGCCCGACGGGTGCTGGCCGCCGTGACCGTAGGGCGACTTGCCGCCGGTGCCCACCCAGCGATCGCCGCCGTCGTGGCGCTCGGTCTGCTCGGCCAGCGTCTCGAGGAACTTCCGCATGAGCTCGTCGGAGCTGAGCTTCTGCAGCTCGGCCAGCTGCTCGGGGGTGAGGTCCGGGAAGTTCTCGGGGTTCTTGAGCCACTCGAGGACGGCGCTGGTGACGTCGTCGCCGAGCGCGCCCTCGACGCCCTTGAAGACACGCTGGAAGACGCGGTCGTAGGCGTCGAAGTAGGTCTCGCTCTTCACCAGGCAGGCGCGTCCCAGGTGGTAAAAGCGCAGCAGGCTCGAGCCGTGCAGCCCGTGCTCGAGCGCCGACAGGAACGCCTGCCACTCCTGGATGGCGACGGGGACGCCCTCGTCGCGCAGCCCGTAGAAGAGATCGAGGAACATCCTACTGGTTGTAGCGCGGCCCCAGGTCGGCCCACTTGGTG
Source organism: uncultured Binatia bacterium (SeqCode) (assembly GCA_964404165.1). Lineage (GTDB taxonomy): Bacteria > Desulfobacterota > Binatia > DP-6 > DP-6 > DASYLJ01. Next base: position 102,280 of record CAYOIZ010000010.1, read on the forward strand.
GGATACCGTCCGCTCTTCTGGTCGTACTTCTGGAGCGCGTCGACGTCCTGCTCCTTCTTGAGCAGCGCGCCCAGGAACGGGATGTGCGACTCGATCTGCGACTGCGAGACGCCCGAGCGCAGCAGCGCGCTGATCCAGTCGACCAGCTCCGAGGTGCTGGGCTTCTTCCGCAGCTCGCTCTGCTCGCGCAGCCAGTAGAACTTGATCAGCACCTGATCGAGCAGCTTGGTGTCGAGGTGCGGGTGATGCACGTCGACGATCTTCCGCATCAGCGGCGGATCGGGGAACTCGATGTAGTGGAAGATGCAGCGGCGCAGGAAGGCGTCGGGGAGCTCCTTCTCGTTGTTCGACGTGATCAGCACGACGGGCCGCTGGCGCGCCGCCACCTCGTCGCCGGTCTCGACGACGGTGAAGCGCATCTCGTCGAGCTCGCGCAGCAGGTCGTTCGGGAACTCGAGGTCGGCCTTGTCGATCTCGTCGATCAGCAGCACGTGCCGGTCCTCGGCGCCGAAGGCACGGCCGAGGGGACCCATTTTGATGTAGCTGCGGATGTCGGAGACGGTGCCGGTGCCGAAGCGGCTGTCGTTCAGCCGCTGCACGGTGTCGTAGACGTAGAGGCCGTCGGCCGCCTTCGTCGTCGACTTGATGTGCCACGACAGCATCGGCATGCCGAGGCCGTCCGCGACGTGCTTCGCCAGGACGGTCTTGCCGGTGCCGGGCTCCCCCTTCAGGAGGAGCGGACGCTCGAGCGCGATCGCGCAGTTGACGGCGTCGACGAGCGGACCCGACACGATGTAGCCGGGCGTGCCCTCGAAGCGCTTGAAGTTGCCGTTCTCACCCATTCGCGATGCCTCCGTTCGTCGGACCGACCCGGGAGGGTTACCGCCCCGAGTTCCCTCGTGCAAGGTTCGTCGTGCGGTGGACGCAGCCCCGTGGCTGCGGGCGCTCGCGTCCGGCCTTGGGGTTCGGCCCCCTTTTCCGCTGGCACGATCCGTGCGACGTGGCGCCGTCGTGGACACGACGACCCGCTCGAAGGACCCCGAGAAGGCGCGCCGCGCTGCCGCCCACCCCGACCGCCCGGGTGAGCGGTGCGACGCGCCGCCTGGCACCTGGCGTCCGGTCGTCGATCACGCCCGCTGCGAGGGCAAGCGCGACTGCGTCGTCGTGTGCCCCTACGACGTCTTCGAGGTGCGCACCATCGACGACGCCGACTGGCAGGCGCTGTCGTGGCTCGCGAGCCTCAAGGTACTCGCCCACCGCTACCGGACGACGTACACGCCACGCGCCGACCAGTGCCGTGCCTGTGGGCTGTGCGTCGTCGCCTGTCCCGAGAAGGCGCTGACGCTGTCAATGCAGGCGTGACGGGTCGCGCGGCGCACCGATGGTGCGTTCGATGCCGTCGAACAGGACGTCGACCGACTCGCCCTTGCGTACGTACTCGGTGACACCATCGAGCGGCGTCTCCGTATGAACGCCCGAGTAGACCAGCACCGGGATGTCCACGAGGCGTGCGTCGGCCTGCTTCAGCAGCAGGAAGACCTCGCCGTTCATGCCGGCCATGGCGAGATCGAGGATGATGAGCCGCGGACGCTCCTCACGATCGAGGCGATCGAGCGCCTCCTGGCCGTCACACGCCTCGGCCGCCCGGTAACCGCGGGACCGAAGCAACTCGACGAGTGACTCGCGGGTCTCGGGATCGTCCTCGACGACCAGCACGTCCACCGGCGACATGCACGCTCGATATCCGGCGCGCGGCGACGCGGATAGCCCCCATTCGCCGAAAAGTGCGCCGGGTCACAGACCGTAGGCTTCGAGCAGCCGCAGCCAGAGCTCGCTGATCGTCGGATACGACGGCACCGCGTGCCAGAGCCGCTCGACGGGCACCTCGCCGACGACGGCGACGGTGGCGGCGTGGATCAGCTCGCCCACCGACGGCCCGACCAGCGTCACACCGACCAGCACGCGGCGCGACTCGTCGACCACCATGCGCGCGCGTCCCGCGTAGTCGTCGGCGTGCAGCGCCGCCCCGGCAACCTTGCCGATGTCGTAGTCGACGACGCGCACCGTCAAGCCGCGCGCGCGCGCCTCCGCCTCGGTGAGCCCCACCGCCGCCACCTCCGGCTCGGTGAAGACGACCTGCGGCACGGCGGCGCGATCGGCCGTCGCCGCCCAGCGCGACCACGGCGGCGGCACGTCCTCGCCGAGCGTGCCCTGGGCGCGCGCCACGATGACGTCGCCGCAGATGCGTGCCTGGTACTTCCCCATGTGGGTCAGCAGCGCGCGATGATTCACGTCGCCCGCCGCATAGAGCCATCCGCCGGCGACGTCGCGCACGCGCAGGTCGTCGTCGACGTCGAGCCACGCCCCCGGGACGAGGCCGATCGTCTCGACGCCGAGGTCGTCGGTGCGGGCGCGCCGCCCCGCGGCCACCAGCAACTCGTCGGCCACGAGCGGCGCGTGCCCGTCGAGCGCCAGCACGACGGTTCCGTCGGCACGACGATCCACGCGCACGGTGCCGGCGTTCGTCAGCACGCGCACGCCGTCGGCTTCGAGCGCCGCGCGCACGGCGTCGCCCGCGAACGGCTCGTTGTCGTCGAGGAGCCGGCCGGCGCGCTGCAGGAGCGTGACCTCCGCCGTGCCGAGCGCGCGCCATGCCGTCGCCATCTCGCAGCCGACGACACCACCGCCGAGGATGGCGAGCCGCCGCGGCACGACACGCGCGCTGGTGGCCTCGCGTGGCGTCCAGGGCGTCGCCGCCGCGAGCCCCGGGACGTCGGGGATCGCCGCGACGCTGCCGGTGCAGATCACCACGGCACGCGTCGCCACCAGATCGACCGACGCGCTGGCGACGCGCACACGGCGCGCGCCGGTGAACCGCGCATGGCCGCGCACCAGGTCGATGCGGTGCTCGCCGAGCCATGTCACCTGCGAGGCGTCGTCCCAGTGCTTGGTGAATGCGTCACGGCGCGCGAACACGGCAGCGGCATCGAGCACGCCGGTGACGGCCTGGCGGGCGCCGGCGACACGTCGGGCGGCGGCCAGTGCCTGCACCGGTCGCAGCAACGCCTTGCTCGGCATGCACGCCCAGTACGAGCACTCGCCCCCGACCAGCTCCGCCTCGACGACGACGGCCGTGAACCCCGCCGCCGTCACACGGCCCGCCACGTTCTCCCCCGTCGAACCGCCACCGATCACGACGACGTCGTACTGTCGTTCGTCCACGTCCCACCTCCCGATCGTGGTGCGTCGCAGCGGATGGTCGTCGCATTCGGCGGCATCGTCAATGCGAGTGCGTCGCCATATTTCACCAATCGGTTGACAATCAAGCTCCGCCCGTCGATATTCAACCCGATGGTTGAACACGAGGCCGACCGATTGGACGCCGTCTTCCATGCGCTCGCGGATCGTACGCGTCGCGAGATGGTGCGGAGCCTGGCCCTGCACGAGCACAGCGTCGGCGAGCTCGCCGCCCCCTTCCACATGTCGCTGGCCGCCGCGTCCAAGCATCTGAAGGTGCTGGAGCGCGCCGGTCTGGTGCGACGCACGGTCGAAGGACGCACGCATCGCTGCGCGCTCGAGCCCGCGCCGCTCGCGGAAGGCGACGCCTGGTTGCGCCGCTACGAGGCGTTCTGGAGCCGCCGGCTCGACGCCCTCGAGACGGCGCTGCGTGCCGCCCCGGCGCGCGCCAAGGCCCCCACGAAGAACGGACGTCGCCGATGACCACCCCCTCCACCGTCGCGGTTCACGTCACCCGTCGCTTCGCCGTCGCCGCCGAGCGCGTCTTCGACGCATGGCTGGACGCCGACCTCATCGCACGCTGGATGTTCGGTCCCGACGTTCGCGACGAGGCGATCGTGCGCATCCAGCTCGACGCACGGGTGGGTGGGCGCTTCTCGTTCGTCGTGCGTCGCGGCGCCGACGAGATCGACCATGTCGGCACCTACCTCGCCGTCGAGCGCCCGCGGCACCTCGCCTTCACCTGGGCCATCGCCCCCGAGGACGGCGACCCGAGCCGCGTCACCATCGACGTCGCCCCGGACGGGGACGGCTGCGTGCTGACGCTCACGCACGAGATGCCGGCGCGCTGGGCCGAGTACGCGAGCCGCACGGAGGCCGGCTGGACCACCATGCTCGGCGCCATGCAGCGCACGCTCGACACCGGCGACTTCGGCGTCGTCGCCGCACCCGACGCGGTCCGCTTCGAGCGCCTACTGCCGGCGCCGATCGAGCGCGTGTGGACCTTCCTCACCGACGCGGACGCGCGCGGCACCTGGTTCGCCAGCGGCGACATGGAGCTCCGCGTCGGCGGCCGCGTCACGCTGCATTTCCGTCACGCGAACCTGTCGTCCCCGGACGAGACCCCGCCCGCGCGCTTCGCCGACATGGCCACGAGCGGACACACCATGCTCGGCCGCGTGACGCGCTGCGAGCCGCCGCACCTGCTGAGCTTCACCTGGGGCGACGAGGAGCCGCTCTCCGAGGTGACGTTCGAGCTGTCGCCGCATGCGGGCGGCACGCGGCTCGTCCTCACCCATCGCCGCCTCGGGACGCATGACGAGATGGTGGACGTCGCCGGCGGATGGCACACGCACCTGACGATCCTGGCCGCTCGACTGGAGGGTCGCACGCCGCGGGGCATCTGGACCCTGCTCGCAGGGCTCGACGGCGTCTACGGACGACGGCTCGCCCCGAAGTGACCTCGCGCCCATGGACTCCGGGCCGCACCTTGGGCCAGGATGCCGGCCCATGTCCGACGAACCGCGCATCTACCACGACGGCGACCCTTTCCCCGGACGCGTCGGGCTCACGCTCGCCGAGTCGGAGCCCGCCTGGCCGGTGACCCGCCGCGCCCCCGCCGGCGCGGCCAACGTCGTGCTGGTGGTGCTCGACGATCTCGGCTTCGCACAGCTCGGCTGCTACGGCTCCGACATCGCCACACCCGCGTTCGACGCGCTCGCCGCGGGCGGGCTGCGCTATCGCAGCTTCCACACCACCGCGATGTGCTCGCCGACGCGTGCCTGCCTGCTGACGGGACGCAACCATCACACCTGCGCCATGGGCGGCATCGCCGATCTCGCCATGGGCTTCCCCGGCTTCAACGGCCGCATCCCGCGCTCGTGCGGCTTCGTCTCCGAGGTCCTGCGCACGCGTGGATGGTCGACGTTCGCCGTCGGCAAGTGGCATCTCGCGCCCGCCGACGAGACGCACGCGGCGGCGTCGCGCGAGCGCTGGCCGCTCGGGCAGGGCTTCGAGCGCTACTACGGCTTCCTCGGCGGCGAGACGAACCAGTTCTTTCCCGAGCTGATCTCGGACAACACGCCGCTCCACTTCACGCCGCCCGACGGCTACCACCTGACGGAAGACCTCGTCGATCGCTCCATCGGCATGGTGAACGACCTCCGCGTCGCCGATCCGACGAAGCCGTTCTTCCTGTATCTCGCCCTCGGCGCGATGCACGCCCCGCACCAGGCGCCGCGCGACTGGATCGACCGCTACCGCGGCGCGTTCGACGACGGCTGGGACGCCTGGCGCGAGCGCACGCACGCACGCCAGCTCGCCATGGGCATCATCCCGCCGGGAACGCAGCTCTCGCCGCGCCCGAACTGGGTGCAGGACTGGTCGGCGCTTTCCACCGAGGAGCGACGCGCCTTCGCCCGCATGATGGAAGTGTACGCCGGCTTCCTGTCGCACACCGACCACCACGTCGGCCGGCTGATCGATCACCTCGCGGCCACGGGCGAGCTCGACCGCACGCTCGTCCTGGTGTTGTCCGACAACGGCGCCAGCGCCGAGGGTGGCGCCAACGGCACGTTCAACGAGAACTTCCTCTTCAACGGCCTGCCGCACGACGCCGAGAAGACGATGTCGCTGATCGACGAGCTCGGTGGCCCGACGACCTACGGGCACTACCCGTGGGGCTGGGCGTTCGCCGGCAACACGCCCTTCAAGCGCTGGAAGCGCGAGACCCACGAAGGGGGCATCGGCGATCCGCTGATCGTGCGATGGCCGGGCATTCCCGACCCGGGTGCGGTGCGACCGCAGTACGTGCACGCCATCGACATCGCGGCGACCATCCTCGACGTCACCGGCTCCGAGATGCCCGCCGTCCTGCACGGCATCACACAGGAGCCCGTCGCCGGCGCCAGCCTGGCGGCGTCGTTCACCGATCCGGACGCACCCGAGCATCGCGAGACGCAGTACTACGAGCAGTTCGCGTGTCGCGCGCTCTATCACCAGGGCTGGAAGGCGGTGACGTTCCGCGCGCTCTTCCCGTACGAGCCGGGCGACAACCCGTCGCTGCATCCCGACGAGGATCGCTGGGAGCTGTACCACGTCGCCGAGGACCCGTCGGAGTGCAACGACCTGGCGGCGTCGCACCCCGAGAAGCTGAAGGAACTGCAGGACCTGTGGTTCCGCGAGGCGAACCGCTACGGCGCCCTGCCGCTGCAGGCGCTGCGCGTCTTCGGCCACGGCCGCCCGCCGATCGTGCCACCGAGCGACCGCGTCGTCCTGCGACCGGGTGCGACGGCGCTCCCCGAGGAGCTGGCACCGCAGGTGAAGCTGCGCCCGCACAACATCGTCGCCCGCATCGAGATCCCCGCGGGTGGCGCCGAGGGCGTGCTGCTGGCCCAGGGCGGACGCTTCGGCGGCTACGCGCTCTACGTGCAGAACGGCCGTGCGCACTACACCTACAACTTCGCCGGCCTCACCGAGACCACGGTCACGAGCGCGCCGCTCGCGCCCGGCCGTCACGTGGTCGCCGTCGAGGTGACGCCGACGCGCTGGCTCGGCATGGAAGCGACGCTGGTCGTCGACGAGGCCGTCGCCGGCAAGGCCAGCATGGAGCGCACGGCGCCGTTCCGCTTCGCCCTCCACGGCGAGGGCATGTGCTGCGGCTACGACGACGGCACGCCGGTGGCCGCGTCGTACGACGCGCCGTTCCGCTTCACCGGCGTCCTGCACGAGGTCGTCGTCGACGTGTCCGGCACACCGGTGGTCGATCACGTCGCCGAAGTGCGGCGCGCGTGGATGGTGCAGTAGCGGCATGGCTCTCGCCGTCCAGCCGCAGGCGCGCTAGGAGTTCGTCCATGCGGATGACGATCATCGACGACGGCACCGTCCACGAGGTGCCGGCGCGCATCGACGGCGAGGCGGTCCGTCTCACCCCCGCGACGCTGCGCGACGCGCTCGGCTGGGAGCTCAAGCCCGAGGGCCTGTGCCGTGGCAGCGTCTGCGTGCCCGTGCGTGACGGCAGCGGCGTCGTCGTCGACGGCGAGGTCGACCTGGCGCCGGTGGCACGCCTGCTCGGGCGTCCGCTGGCACTCGACGTCGCGGAACGTGCGGCCGTGCTGGGCGTCGCCGCCGAGCAGCGCGCCGCCGCGCTGTCGGCGTTGGCCGCGCCCGACTTCGAGCTGCCCGATCTCGACGGCACGCCGCACCGGCTGTCCGAGCAACGTGGCAAGAAGGTCCTGCTGGTCGCGTACGCGTCATGGTGCGGCTGCCGTTACGATCTACCCGCGTGGCAGCGGCTGCACGCGGAGCTGGCCGACGACGGCTTCACCGTCATGACGGTGGCGCTCGACAAGAGCCCCGAGGATGCGCGCCCGTTCATCGAGGCCGCCAACCCCACGCACCCGAGCCTCATCGACAGCGAGCATCGCGTCGCCGACCTCTTCGGCATGATCAACGTGCCGACGGCGGTCTGGATCGACGCCGACGGCACCATCGCCCGTCCGAGCGACGTCGCGTTCGGCGACGACATGTTCAAGGAGCTGACGAACTTCGAGTCGGGCCCCTACCTCGACGAGGTCCGCGCCTGGGTGCGCGACGGTGCCGTGCCGTTCGACCGCGAGGAGGCCCGCCGTCGACTGCTGCTGCCGAACGCCGACGAGCAGCTCGCGCGCGCGGAGTTCGCGCTGGCGTGGCACCTGCACAAGGCCGGGCGCACGGACGCGGCGCTGCGCCACTTCGAGCGCGCGGGCGCGCTCTCGCCCGACGACTGGACCATCCGTCGCGCCGCCATGCCGATCCAGGGCATCGACCCGATGACGTCGCCGGAGTTCCTCGAGCTCTTCAACGAGTGGAGCGAACGCGGGCGCCCGTACTACGCGGGACGGTCGCGCTCGTAGCGATCGACAGGAGCTTTTTCGCGAGTGTCGAAGCGCTAGGAGCGCGACCCAAGACCATGTCTCGGGTCGAAGACGAACCCCGAGCGTGGCGCGACGCGTCCCGCGCAACTAGCGTGTCGCGGCCGGCGAAGCGGCGCGACAGGGGAAGCACGCATGCGGTCCGGACCGAGAACCGCTGCCGTGCAAGCACCGGCGAGTCGGCGACAGGCGATCGGAGCAGTATGGCACGCCGGCTTCGCCGGCCGTGCCAGAGTGGTCGCACGCGACGTGTCGCCACACACTCGGGCGCCTCCCGACCCAAGACATGGTCTTGGGTCGCGCTCACTAGAGCACCGCGCGCGCGATCGTCCACGCAGCACCCAGATACCCGACCGTCGTGCACACGAAGCTCAGCGCGACGATCCCCCCGAACGGACCGCCCGTCGCCTTGCCGAGGCTCGGCTTCATCGCGAGCGCCAGGAACGCCGCCGGATTCAGGATCGATCCGACGCACATCGCCGCCATCACCCATGCCGGCGGCACCGCCCCCAGCTGGCGGAACATCAGATACGAGACGAAGAGCAGCCCCGTCATCATCAGGTAGTCGATGTGCGACCGCAGCAGCTGCTGCGAGTCGGGGAACAGGCGCTTCATCGCCGCCACCTGCAGCTGCCGAACCGCCGTCAGGCACCAGGCCTCGACGAGCGCCGCCGTCAGGCAGAAGCACGCCACCAGGACCAGCCATTCGGGACGCATCAGGAGCACCTCCTCGGGTTGTCTCGGGCCGCCATGACGGTGATACCTAGCGCGATTCGACCCGCGACCGATTGAACGTTTGGGCTATGACGACGACCAACGGCTCCCTCCTCGCACTCGGCGCCGACCGCTCGGTGTTCGTCGGCGACCTCGCGGCCACCGATTGGCATCGCCATGGCGCCCCCGTCCTGCTGATCGGGCTCAGCGGCCCGATCGACGTGGAACCGGCCGGTGGCCCCCGCGAGCGCTGCCGCAGCGCTTTGGTGGCCGCCGACGTCGAGCACGTGCTCGACCCCCGCGGCGAGCGGGTGGCCGTCCTCTACCTGGAGCCCGATGCCCCGGAGTTCCTCGGCGTCCGCGACCGCTGCCTCGGCGACAGCGCAGTGGCCTACGACCTGGCCGCACGGCCGACCGGCCGGGGCGCCTTCGAGCGACGCCTGCTGGACTTCGACATCGAGGGCCTCATCGGGGCCTCGCGCGGGCCGGTCATCGACGCCCGTATCGCCCGCACGCTGCCGCCGCTCAGGTCCGGCGCGGCCACGGACCGCCAGGACCTGGCCGGCGCGGCGAGGCTGTCGACGTCGCGCTTCAACCACCTGTTCCGGGCCGAGACCGGGGTGAGCTTCCGTCGCTACCGCCTGTGGACGCGCCTGCGGGGTGCCGTCCGGAGCGCGGCGACCACACGCACCCTCACCGACGCCGCGCTGGACGGGGGCTTCGCCGATTCGGCGCATTTCAGCCGGGTCTTTCGGGACATGTTCGGCCTGACCCCGTCGGCTGTCCTGAAGGACCTGCGCCACCTCGACCTGCACGACTGAACGAACGGGCTTGCCTCGGCGCCCCGAGCCGCGCGAATATCCCCGCGGACTCACTCGAGGGAGGATCTTCCGATGGCCCAGACGGCACAGCTCCGACGCATCGACACGGCCGAGAACGAGGCGCAGCGCGTCTTCAACCTGCAGCGCGCCGCGTATCTCGCCAAGCCGTATCCGAGCTACGAGGAGCGCGCGGAGAACCTGCGCAAGCTCGAGCGCGTCCTGGTCGACAACGCCACCGCGATCGCCGAGGCCATCAACGCCGACTTCGGGCACCGCGCCGTCGAAGAGACGCTGATGGCCGAGCTGTTCACCAGCGTCGACGGCATCCGCGACGCACGCAAGAAGCTCAAGAAGTGGATGCGCCCGCAGCGCCGCCACGTCTCGATCCTCTTCGCCACCGGTTCGAACAAGCTGATCCCCATGCCGAAGGGCGTCGTCGGCGTGGTGTCGCCGTGGAACTACCCGCTCTTCCTCACCGCCGGACCGCTCACCAGCATCCTCGCCGCCGGCAACCGCGCCATGGTGAAGATGGCGAGCAACTCGCAGCACCTCTGCCGGCTCCTCGCCGAAAAGTGCGCCGCCGTCTTCCCCGAGGACACGCTCGCCATCCTCCCGGGCGTGCGCGCACAGGACTTCTCCACCCTGCCCTACGACCACATCATCTTCACCGGCTCGGCCGACGCGGGCCGCACCGTCATGCGGTCGGCCGCCGAGAACCTGACACCGGTGACACTCGAGCTCGGCGGCAAGTCGCCGACGATCGTCTGCGACGACTTCGACGTCGACGAGGCCGCCTCCCGCATCCTCTACGCGAAGTACCTGAACGCCGGGCAGACCTGCCTCGCGCCCGACTACCTCTTCATCCCCGAGAGCAAGCGCGACCAGTTCGTCGCCGCCGCCAAGCGCATCGTTCCGCAGCGGTACCCCGACACCAACATGCAGGACTACACCTCGGTGATCGACGACAAGTCGTATCGCCGCCTGCGCGCCACCCTCGACGACGCGCGCCAGAAGGGCGCCGACGTCGTGTCGCTCGTCCCCGGCATGACGTTCAACGACGAGCTGCGCAAGATCCCGCCCCACATGGTCCTCGGCGTCACCGACGACATGACCATCATGCAGGACGAGATCTTCGGGCCGCTCCTGCCGGTGAAGACCTACAAGCACCTCGACGAGGTGATCGCCTACGTGAACGGCCGCGACCGCCCGCTCGGCTTCTACGTCTTCACGAACGACCAGGCGACGCAGGACAAGCTGGTCTACTCGACCATCTCGGGCGGCGTGACGGTGAACAACTGCATGCTGCACGTGGCCCAGCACGACATGCCGTTCGGCGGCATCGGCGCCAGCGGCATGGGGCACTACCACGGCTACGAGGGCTTCCTGGAGTTCTCGAAGCTGCGTCCCGTCTTCAAGAACCCGAGCGTGTCGCTGCTCCACATGTTCTATCCGCCCTATTCGAAGCGGACGCGGCAGCTCCTCGGGCTGCTCATCAAGTACAAGCCCTGACGTAGTTTCTTCCGCCGTCGTGTAAACGCGGGTCGGATCGGGTGGCCCCGCCCCCGGTCCGACAACGCCGGACGCCTGGCACCATTCGTGGAGGAGATCGTAGACCGCCGCCACGAGCGACCACCCACATCGGGTAGCCCAGCCGCGGTCCGAGGGTCCCATGACGACGAAGCAGCGGAAGAAGAAGCTCCCGGCGCACCCCGATCCGGCACCGGTGATCCTGGACGAGGACGACATCGAGGCCGACGACCTCGAGATCGCCGCCGACACCAGCATCCTCGCCGACGACTCGAACGTGCAGCTGTCGACCGACGCCGCCCATACGCCCGTCCTGACCGGCGGCGACATCGACGCCGCCTGGGACAAGAGCGATTCCGGCGAAGAGGCCGTCGGCGGCTCCAACCCCACCCCGGATCAGGACATGGTCGACGAGCTGGGTGAGGCGGTGGGGGTGACGTATCCCGACGAGCACCCGCTGGCGCTCGACAAGGTCGACGCCCGCGACGAGGAGCGGTGGGAGCTCGACCCGGCGTCCGCCGAGGACTTCGAGGAGCGCGAGCGAGTGCGCGCCGCCCCGGCGCGACCACCCCGGCAACGTTCCCGCCCGAAGTGACGGCGGCGATGGGGCGGCCCGCGCTCGTTTGAACGGCCCGGGGCAGGATGCCAAGGTCCGGGCACCATGTCGACGCCCACGTCCGCCGACCTCTTCGATCCGACCGACGAGCACCGCCTGCTGCGCCAGACCATCGCCGCCTTCGCGCGCGACGAGGTCGATCCGCAGGCCGCGGAGTACGACGCCAAGGGCGTGCTCAACGTCGCGTTGTTCCGGCGCCTCGGCGAGCTCGGCGTGCTCGGCATCACGGTACCGGGCAGCGCGGGCGGTGCCGACATGGACACCGTCGCGGCAGTGATCGTCCACCACGAGCTCGCGAAGTACGACCCCGGCTTCACGCTCGCCTACCTCGCGCACGCGATCCTGTTCGTGAACAACTTCAACAACTGCGCCAACCCGGAGCAGCGCGAGCGGTATCTCCCGAAGACCATGAGCGGCGAGTGGGTCGCCGGAATGGGCATGACCGAGCCCGGCGCCGGCACCGACGTGCTCGGCATGCGCACCACCGCCGTCCGCGACGGCGACGACTGGGTGCTGAACGGCTCGAAGACCTACATCACCAACGGCTGCGAGGGCTTCTGCTTCCTCGTCTACGCGAAGGTCGACGGCCGCATCACCGCGTTCATCGTCGACCGCGACTGCCCCGGCTTCTCGACGTCGCAGCACATCGACAAGCTCGGCATGCGCGGCTCGACCATGTCGGAGCTGATCTTCGACGCCTGCCGCGTGCCGGGTGCGAACTTGGTCGGCGAGGTCGGCGGCGGCGTCGTGCACATGATGCGCAACCTCGAGCTCGAGCGCCTCACGCTGGCGGCGATGAGCGTCGGCATCGCCGACCGCTGCGTCGACATCATGATCCGCTACGCCACCGAGCGGCACACCTTCGGCCAGCCGATCGCCAGCTACGGCCAGATCCAGCGCTACATCGCCGACGGCTACGCCGCGACGGAGGCCGCGAAGGCCCTGGTCTACAACGTCGCGCGCGACGTCGGCCCGAACCGTCGCGCCCGCCTCGGCTCGGACGCCGCCAAGCTGTTCGCCGCCCCGGTCGGCAAGATGTGCGCCGACTGGGCGATGCAGGTGATGGGCGGCGCGGGTTACTGCCGCGAGTTCCCCGTCGAGCGCCTGTGGCGCGACGCCAAGCTGCTCGAGATCGGCGGCGGCACGCTCGAGGCGCACCAGAAGAACCTGACGAAAGACCTGACGCGCACGCCGTCGGGACGGTGACGTTTCAGGCCGCGTCCGTCCGTTCGCTCCGACCGAACCCGCGCAGCACCAGGACGGTCCCCGCGAGCAGGGCGAGCGCCGGCACGCCGAGCGTCACCGTGACGAGGATCTCGCGCCACGGCGCGGCCAGCTCGGCGGCGCCGTGGATGGGCGTCGCGCTGCGCGTGCCGAGGGTCGCCGCGAGCAGCAGACCCAGCGCGCTGCCCCAGCTCCCCGCCGCGAGCAGCCAGAAGGCGGCGACCACCTGCAGCGGCGGCAGCCGCACGAGGCGCCACACGGCGCCGAGCGCGATCAGGAACGTCCCGTTCAGCAGGGTGCCGACGTGCGCCGACAGGGCCATGCGGGGATTCGCCATCGCGCCGGGCGCGATCCCCACGAGCAATCCCGCCAGGAACAGCGCCGTCCCGTGCCACACCATCCGTCGCGGGAAATCGGGACGCGCCATCTAGGCTGCGTGTGTGCCCTGCACGTCGCGTTTGTGCAACGTCACCGGCACACCGTTCAGCACCGACTGCCCGACGACGCCCTCGACGAGCTGATCGTCGCTCCAGTCGTTCGCCGAGACGCCGGCGTGCGCGCCGGCCGTGCGCTGCCACGCCGCCGACGGCGCGTGCCCCCAGCCGTGCGGCAGGCTGACGACGCCCGGGCTGACCTCGTCCGTGACGCGGATGGCCACCTCGCCGCGATGGACGCGGCTCGCGAGCGTCACCGTGTCGCCATCGGCGACGCCGGCACGCGCGGCGTCGGTGGGATGGACGTAGAGCACACAGCGGGCGCGCCCGGACACCATCGCCGGCACGTTGTGCATCCACGAGTTGTTGCTGCGGATGTCGCGCCGCCCGATCATGAGCAGCTCGTCGCGTGACGGCAGCGTGTCGAGTGTGGCCGCCAACCGGCGCGCGTCGTCGAGGATGGGGGCTGCGGCGAGGTGCACCAGGCCGTCGCGCCGCTGGACCCGACGGGCGATGCCGGGCTCGAGCGGACCGAGGTCGATGCCGTGCGGCGCGGCGCGGAGCTTGTCCATGGTGAGCCCGCGCGACCACGGCAGGAACCGGTCGCCATGCGGCCCGATGCGCACCGCGAGGTTCAGCAGCGCGTCGGGCGTCCAGCGCCAGCCGAACCGTTCGGCGACGGAGACGGCCCGATCCTGCCACGCCTTGCCGGTGGGCCCGCCGCCGAGCCGCTTCACGAGGTCGAGCACGATCTCCCAGTCGTGCCGCTCGCCGGGCCCGAGGGGCACCACCTTCGGCGACCAGCGCGCGACGTTGCGCGCCGCGAAGTTCGGCATCAGCAGATCGGCATGGTCCTCGGTGAGCGACCAGGCCGGAGGCAGGATGACGTCGGCATGCCGCGTCGTCTCGTTCACGTAGAGGTCGATCGACGCGACGAAGTCGAGCTTCGCGATCGCGGCGTCGAGGCGACGGCCGTTCGGCGTCGACAACACCGGGTTGCCCGCGAACGTCAGCAGCGCGCGCACCTGCCCCGGGCCCGGCGTCTCCATCTCCTCGGCCAGGATCGACGCCGGCAGATCGCTCGCCGTCTCCGGCAGGCCGCGCACGCGGCTCGTCCAGCGCCCGTGGCCGTCGCCGCCGACCATGGCCATCAGCTGCACGACGTCGATCGCGGGCGACGGGAACATCGCGCCGCCGACCTCGCCGAGCCGACCGGCCGCCAGGTTGAGGACGTCGGTGGCCCAGGTGGCGACGGTGCCGAAGGCGTTGTTGCAGATGCCGACGCGCGAGTACGCCGAGCCGCTCTTGGCGTCGGCCAGCTCGAGCGCCAGGCGTTCGATGGTGGCGGCGGGGACGCCCGTGTGCGGCTCGACGCGCGCCGGAGTGAAGCGCGCGACGAGGGCCTCGACGGCGTCCCAGCCGGTCGCGACGCGTGCGATGCGGGCGCGGTCGACGCGGCCCTCGCGCACCAGCACGTGCACCATCGCGAGCAGCAGCGCCGCGTCCCCACCGGGGCGGATCGGCACGTGCTCGTCGGCGAGCTTCGCCGACTCCGTCGCGCGCGGGTCGACGACCACGACACGACCGCCGCGCGCCTGGATGGCGCGCAACCGCCCGCGCATGTCGGGCGCGGTGAGGAAGCTGCCGTTCGACACCACCGGGTTGGCCCCGAGGCAGAGCAGGTAGTCGGCGCGATCGACGTCGGGCACGGGGACCGCCACCGACGAGCCGTAGAGATGCCACGACGTCGCGAAGCGCGGGCTGGTGTCCTGCGAGCCCGCGCTGGTGCTGTTCTTCGTGCCGAGCACGGCCAGCAGCGCGGAGCGCAGCAGCAGGACGCCGGGATTGTGCACGACGGGATTGCCGACGTAGACGGCGACGGCGTCCTTGCCGTGCGCGTGCTGCACCGCGCGGAGCCGCGTCGCCACCAGGTCGAGCGCCTCGTCCCAGCCGATCGGCGCGAAGCTGCCGTCGGGCTGCCGCCGCACCGGCTGGCGCAGGCGGTCGGGGTCGTCGTGGACCGCGGCGATGGCGACGCCCTTCGGGCACACGTAGCCGTGCGACAGGACGTCGTCGGGGTCGGGACGGACGGCCGTGATGCGGTCGCCGTCGACGTCGAAGGCGAGACCACAGCTGGCCTCGCAGAGCGTGCAGGTGCGGAAGACCGTGTGCGCCATGGTCCTGTCCCTACGCTCCGAAGGGGCTGGAACCAAGGACCATTACGGCGTGACGGCCCGGACCACTCCGGGCTCAGGTCCCCGGCACCAGCCGCGCCCGGACCGCCGTCGCGGTGCCGTCGGCGCGCGCGTAGACCAGGAGCACCCGGCCGTCGGCGGTCGATGCCGCGGCGAGCGTGGCGTCGGAGATACCGGCCGCGAACAGCCGGGGCGTGGCATCGACGACGGTGCCGTCCTGACGGACCGCGACGCCGCGCAGGTCGCGCGCCGTCCCGTTCGCCTCCACCCACGCGACCAGCCAGACGGTGCCGTCGAACGCGATGACGGGGCCGCGCACCACGCCGTTCGTGGTGGCCAGCAGCAGACCGCCGTCTGGGTCGATGCCTCCGCCGAGCGGCGCCACGCGCACGCCGCGGATCTCGGTCGCGGCGACGGCCGCATCGTCGGCACCCTGCGCCCAGGCGACGAGGAGGTGCGACGTGGCCGCCGCGACGCCGGGGCGATCGACCTGGAGCGGCGTGCGACTGCTCAGGATCGGCGGGGCCACGATCCGATCCGGCCAGCCATAGGAGACGAAGGGCACTTCCGTATAGGGCGGCGACGATTCGTACACCGCGATCGCGTGCCATACGGAGAGCGTGTCGTTCCCGAGCGAGGCGACGCTCGCCGCCGACTGCGAGGCCGCTCCCGGCGGTGGCGCATACGGGAATCCCGGGTGGATCGGTGTCCGCGTCGGCGCGCCGCCGCCGGCAAACGAGAGCCGCGTTCCCTCGGGGCTCTGCCCCGTACAGGCGCTCGTGAGTGTCCAGAACGCGACGTAGGCGTCCGGCCCCGCGCCGGTGATCGCCGTCGGACCCGAGTCGGCCGATGAACACGAGCCGACGACGTACCCGAACGCCAGCTCGTCGGCCGTCCGCAGGACTCCGCTCGCGTCGATCCGCCGTCCCGCGATCGCCGCATACGGTATGCTACCCGACACCGAGCCCGCGCCATGCGCCCAGGCGACGTATTGCCCCGCGCCGTCGGAGCCCGCGCTCAATGCGCCGAGGTACTGGCTACCGCACCGCGTACCGTCGCTCAGGATTCGCACGCCCGCGTCGAGAGGCAGCGCATCCGCGTCGAAGCGCCGTGCGATCGCCTCGTTGGCGGTCCGTCGGAACGGCCCGTTCCAGGCGACCAGATATCCGCTCGCGTCGGCGCTGACGGCGACCGACGGAACGGCGAAGTCGCCGGCGAGGTCGACGCAGGCGATCGCGATCTCCCCCGCGACCGGGGCCGCGCACGAGGTGCTCCGGCACTCGGCGTCGCAATCGCCCGCTCCCGGCGGCTCGCAGGCCTCGCCGGCGTCGACGACGCCGTTGCCACAGGCGGAGGTCGGGATGGGACACGACGAGGGCTGGCAGTTGGTGTCGCAGTCGACGCCGTTCGGCGGATCGCATCCTTCGCCCGGCTCGAGGACGTCGTTGCCACAGACCGGATCGAGACAGCCGTCGAGGTCGCATCCCGTGGGGACGCTCTGGAACGCGCTGACGCAGGCGCTCAGGCGGGAGGTGGCCGTACACCGTGCCGGATCGGGAACGACACGATGCCGCGCGCCGCCGGTGACCCCGACGCGGCAGCACACCGCCGCGCCCGGGCGGCCGCACACCGACAGCTTGGCGTGACGGAGCACCTCCTGCCGGCACGACTTCGACAGCTGGCCCGCGACGACGCGGGCCTTCACGACCTGGGTGGCGCACGCGACGTACACGCCCCGCGACGTGGCGCTGGCGCAGGGACACCCGGCGTCGATCGCCGTCCTCGCCGCGGAGGCGGCCGCAGGATCGGTGCATGCGGCGAACGCGCGCTGCGATACGGCGATCCAACCGATGGTCGCGGCGACGATGGCCACGATGCGACGACCGCGAGCGGTTGCCATGGGCACTGTCCCCCCGTTGGAGCCGTACCGCGCCGCTTCCCGGTGCGTCAATCGTTTCCACCTCGCGACGAGACGACCCCACGGTCCAAACGATCGAAATTGCACTCCCGTCGGGGCGCGGATATGAGCCGAGGGTGGCCGCCCGGCTCCCGCTCACCTCGCAGCGTCTCGTCGTCGTGACCGGTAAGGGCGGCGTCGGCAAGAGCGCCGTCACGGCCGCCCTGGCCCGGGCTGCGGCCAGCGCCGGTCGTCGGGTGCTGGCGGTCGAGGTCGGGCGCGGACGCCTCGGACCACTGCTCGGCGCCGATCGCCTCGGCACCGATCCGACGACCGTGGGCGGCGGCGTGTCGGCCGTCGTCATCGAGCCGGAGGAGGCGCTCGGCGACTTCGTGCTGGGTGTCCTCCGGCTGCGCGTCTTCGCGCGCCGGCTCCTCGAGAGCACGTCGTTCCAGGTGCTGGCGGCGGCGGCGCCCGGCCTCCCCGAGTTCCTGGTCCTGCACAAGCTGTCGGGCTGGCTCGACGCCCGGCGGCTCGGACGGCGCGTGCACGACCTCATCGTCGTCGATGCGCCCGCGTCGGGCCATTCGCTGCCCCTGCTCTCGGCCCCGAAGACGCTCGGTACGCTCGCACGCATCGGTCCCATCGCCGACACGTTGCGCGGCATCGAGGAGCGGCTCGTCGATCCCGCCGCCACGCTCGTGTGCCTCGTCACCACGCCCGAGGAGCTCGCGGTCCGCGAAACCATCGAGCTCCACCGCGAGCTCACCAAGCGGCTCGGGCTGCCGGTGGCGCCGCCCATCGTCAACGCGATGCCACCGCGCCGCTTCGCCACCGGCGACGAGGCGGCGCTCGACCGCCTCGAGGCCAGCTTCCCGACGCATCCGCACGTGCATGCGGCGCGCTTCCTGATCGATCGCCGCCGTCAGGCGGCGGCGCAGGTGACGGCGCTCCGCAAGGCGTTGGCGATGGCCCCGGTGCGCCTGCCGTTCCTCTTCGCCGGACCCGAAAGCGCGGGCGGCGTCGAGACCCTCGCTGCGCAGCTCGCCGACGCCGCGGGGATCGCGGCGTGACGCTCGCCGAGACCATCGACAGCCGCCGCGTGATCCTCTGCGTCGGCAGCGGCGGCGTCGGCAAGACCACCACGTCCGCCGCCATCGCGACCTGTGCGGCGCGCCGCGGGCGGCGCACCGCCGTGCTCACCGTCGACCCCGCACAGCGGCTGAAGGACGCGCTCGGCCTCGGCACGCTCGACGGCAAGCCGCGCCGCGTACCGCTCGACGGCAGCAGCGGCCATCTCGACGCCATGCTGCTCGACGTGAAGCGCACGTTCGACGAGCTGGTGATCGGGCTCGCCACCGCGCCCGAGCAGGCGCAGCGCATCCTCGACAACCGCCTCTACCAGAACCTCTCGGGGACGCTCGCGGGTACCGCCGAGTACATGGCCGTCGAGACCGTCTACCGGCTCGCCGAGGAGGGCGACTACGATCTCCTCGTCGTCGACACCCCGCCGTCGCGCCACGCCGTCGACTTCCTCGATGCGCCCCGTCGCCTGCTGGCGCTCCTCGACTCGCGCGCGTTTGCGATCATGAAGGACCCCACCAGCATCCTGCCCGCCGCCGGCTCGCGCCTCGCGCACCTCGTGCTGTCGGGCGTGCTGCGCGGGCTCGAGCGCTTCACCGGCATCGGTCTGGTGCGCGAGATCGGCGAGTTCATCGGCCTGATCGAAGGCCTGACGGCGGCGTTGCACGAGCGCGTCGCCGGCACGGCGGCGCTGCTCCGCAGCGAGGCCACCGCGCTGGTCCTGGTGTCCGCTCCCGAGCCGCGGCTCACCAGCGAGACCGCCGAGCTGGCGAGCGCGCTCGGCCGTGTCGGCCTCACCGTCGACGGCGTCATCGTCAACCGCGCCCTGCCCCGCGCGACGTTCGGCAGCGCGGCGGCCGACCCGCCGCCACTCCCGGGCCTCCCGGCTGCGCTCGCCGCCCGTCTCGAACGCAGCTTCGAGGACCTGCACACGCTGGCACTCCGCCAGGAGGCCACGTTGGCCCCGCTGCTCCGCGCCGCCAACGCGCCGCTCCTCGCCGAGGTGCCGCTGCTCGCGGAGCCTCCCTGCTCACTCGACGACCTGGACGCGATCGCGCGCCATCTCTGCCCCCCCGCCGACGCGGCGACCGCGTCGGCGCAGGGACAGGGCCGGTGAGCGGCTACTCCGGCGGCAGGTCGTCGTCGGACGGGGCCGCGGCCTTCTCCGCCCGTCGACGCCGGCGCTCGGCGGCCATCAGCCGATCGACCTTGATGTTGAGATTCACCAGGGTGCCCTGGATGACCTCGAGCTTGGTGAGCAGCTTGGCGAAGTCGGCGCGTGACGGCACGTTCAGGAGCCCGAGCACGGTGGTCAGGTTGCGGTCGATGGCGCCCTTGGTTTCGAACCCCTTCTGGACGGCGGCGGTGAACGCCTGCGCGAACAGCGGATTCGAGAGCAGATCCTCGGCCAGCTTCGACAGCTTGTCCTTGCTCAGGATGACGACACCTCCACGGCGCGCGCGCCGCGGCCCTTATAGAGGGGCCCGTCGTCGAGGGGAAGGCAGATGACGCTCGAGACCGTCCTCGGCTACTGGACGGCGCTGGCGTTCGTGGCGCCCCCGATGCCGTTGTCCACGCTGCTCGGCACCGCCCTCGGGCTCCACATCTGCGACGCGATCATGTGCCGACTGGTGGCCCACAACAACGGCTACCCGAAGAACCTGTGGACCGTCCTCGGGTTCATCGGCGGGATCTGGGCCGTGGCCGTGGTGATTCTGCTGCCGCGGCGCGACGGCCCCGTGCCGACGTCGCGCTCGATGCGCTGACGCGTCCGCCGCGCTCGGCGAGCACCCAGGCGATGGCGCTGTGGTCGCTGTGGCTCAGCGTCACCAGCCACCGCGCCATGCGCTGGCGGCGCGCCAGCGCGGCGGCCTCGCCGTGGAGTCGCAGCGACGGCGGCCCGGTCTCCTCGCGCACCACCTCGATGTCGCGCCAGCCGACGCCCTGCCCCCAGCCGCTGCCGAGCACCTTCATCGCCGCCTCCTTGGCGGCGAAGCGGGCGGCGTAGCTCTCGAAACGCCCACGCTTGCGCGCCTCGCAGTACGCCTGCTCGGCGGGCGTGAAGACCCGGTCGCGAAAGCGCGCGCCGGTCGTCGCCTCGAGGGCGCTGCGCATGCGCGCCACCTCGCAGATGTCGATGCCGATCCCGGCGATCACGGCCGCCTCAGCATGCGCCGCAGGAATGGCAGGTATGGGTGTCGCAGGGCGGGGTCTGCACCTCGGTGAGCGCCTTGCGCCGCTCCGCGAGCAGGTAGCGCTTGTCGACGGCGTGGTCGATGAAATCCCACGGCAGCAGCTCGGTCGGACCGAACGGCCGGTGCACGAAGCGATCGGGATCGACCACGTCACAGCGGCCCCCGCGCAGCCCCTTCAGCACCGCCCACCAGTCGTCGGGACGCGCGTGCAGGCGCTCGAGGATACAGGCGACGCGGCGATCGCCGCGTGACAGCAGGGTCTGCAGATAGCCTTCGCGCGGGCTCTCGGTCTCGACCTGGAGCGCCGGGATGGCGGAGAGATCGCGACGGACGCGCGCCAGCTTGCGCTTGAGCGACGGCAGCGCCTCCATCGGCTCCCACTGGAACGGCGTCCACGGCTTCGGCACGAACGGGTTGATCGACACCAGCATGCGGCCGAACTTGGGCCGGCCGCCCGCCATGAGCCGTCCGCGCAGCTTGGTCGCCAGCGCCGTGATCTCGCGCACGTCGTCGTCGGTCTCGGTGGGCAGGCCCACCATGACGTAGAGCTTCAGCGCGTCGACGCCGCCGCCCACGAGCCACTCGGCCGCGCGCAGGATCTCGGGCTCGGTGAGGTTCTTGTTGATGACCCGGCGCATGCGCTCCGAGCCGGCCTCGGGCGCGATCGTCACCGAACGATTGCCGCTGGCACCGAGCGCGGCCGCCAGCGCCGGCGTGATGACGTCGGCCTTGAGCGACGACGGCGACGCGCGCCCACCGGCGGCGGCGATCTTCTGGCACAGCCCGACGATGCCGGGCTGGCTCGCCATCTCCGCGCCGACGAGACCGATGCCGTCACGCTCGGCGAGCCCGCGGTCGATGCTGGCGCCGATGCGCTCGGGGCTGCGGTAGCGCACGGGCCGGTACATGAAGCCGGCGGCGCAGAAGCGGCAGCCCCACTCGCAGCCGCGGCTGGCCTCGATGACGTACTTGTCGGCGAAGACCGCCTCGTCGGTGAGGATCTCGGTACGGGTGTCGAAGGCGTCGAGGTCGGCGACGTAGCGACGCACGACACGCGACGGTCCGGGGCCGTCGTGCTCGAACGCGACGAGATCACCGTCGTCGCCGTAGCGCGGCGTCCAGCGGGCCGGACGGTAGGCGCCCGCGACCTGCTCGGTGCGATCGAGGATGCCGTCACGCGTGATCGGTCCGTCGGTGGCGGCGGCGAGGAACTCGCCCAGCATCTCCTCCGCCTCGCCGATGAGGCAGAGGTCGACGAACTCGGCGATGGGCTCGGGATTGAGGAACGTCGCCGGACCACCGGCGAGGACGAGCGGCGCCTCGGGACCGCGCTCGCTGCGACGCAGCGGCAGGCCCGCCAGCGACAGCAGGTCGAGCACGTGGAGATAGTCGGTCTCGAACGAGATCGAGAACGCGATGACGTCGAAGTCGGCGACGGCACGATCCTGCTCGAACGAGCGCAGCGTCCGCGGCCAGCCGGCGCGGGGGCCGTCGGGCAGGTAGGCCCGGTCGACGTCGACGCGCGGGTCCTCGCCCAGCAGGCGGATCATGGCCTGGAAGCCCAGGTTGGCCATCGCCACCGGGTAGGTGTTCGGGTAGACGAGGCACACCGACAGCGCCCCCCGTGGCCCCGGCGTGAACAGCCGCCGTTCGGCGGCCAGGCGGGTGGAGCGGTCGAAGGGGGATCGGGGCATCGTCGAGCCCGCGACCTTAGCCCCGGTGGGGGACCGCCTCAAGCCGGGAGTGGGCCGTTCCCCCCGACGCCGCGAAGGCTGCGGCGTCGGGACTGAACGATCTCAGTCGACGCCGCGACGGAGGAACGTCGGGATGTCGTAGTCCTGATCGCCGTCCGTATCGGCACCGTTGGCGACGGGACGTCGCGCAGGCACCGACGCCGGGGCGCGCTCGGCCGACGGAACCGGCGGCGCCTGCTGGCGGCGCTGCCAGGTGGGCACGTCGAGCTCGTCGACGGGCTCGCGGAGACCGTGACGGACGATGGGACGGCCGTCGGCCGTGGCGTGCATGCCGCGGAGATCGGCGGCGGGCTCGCTCTGGGCCCGCGGGCGCATCCCGGGACGCGTGGGCGCGGGCTCGCCGAAGCCGGTGGCGATGACCGTGATGCGCACCTCGTCGCCCATCGACTCGTCGATGACGGCGCCGAAGATGATGTTGGCCTCGTCGTCGGCCTCTTCCTGGATGAGGCTGGCGGCTTCGTTGACCTCGTGCAGCGTGAGGTCGGGCCCGCCGGTGATGTTGATCAGCACGCCGCGGGCGCCCTGGATCGACACGTCCTCGAGCAGCGGGCTCGAGATGGCGCGCTGGGCGGCCTCGACGGCGCGGTTCTCGCCGGCGGCGAGGGCGGCGCCCATCATGGCCATGCCCATCTCGGACATGATCGCGCGGACGTCGGCGAAGTCGAGGTTGATCAGGCCGTGTACCGTGATCAGGTCGGCGATGCCGCGAACGGCCTGGAGGAGCACGTCGTCGGCCTTCTTGAAGGTCTCGAGGATCGACGAGTTGCGTCCGGCGACGTTCAGGAGCCGCTGGTTCGGGATGGCGATCAGCGTGTCGACGCTGTTCTTGAGCTCGCGCAGCCCCTCTTCCGCCTGCTTCTGGCGGCGCTTGCCCTCGAACGAGAACGGCTTGGTGACGACGCCGACCGTGAGGCAGCCGATCTCCTTCGCCACCTTGGCGACGACGGGCGCGGCGCCGGTGCCGGTGCCACCGCCCATGCCGGCGGTGACGAAGACCATGTCGGCGCCCGTCAGCCATTCGGCGAGGCGCTCGACGTCTTCCATGGCGGCACGCTTGCCGACCTCGGGGTTGCCGCCGGCGCCGAGCCCACGCGTGAGCTTCTCGCCGAGCTGCATCTTGACCGGAGCCAGGTTGGCGCGCAGTGCCTGCGCATCGGTGTTGGCCGCGATGAAATCGACGCCGGGCAACCCGGCCGCGATCATCGTGTTGATCGCGTTTCCACCGCCACCACCAACCCCGACCACCTTGATCCGGGCACCGTCACAGGCCTCGATGAGTTCGTCCATCGGCCACCCCTCCCGGCGTCCAACCCCAGCCACGCCGCCCCAAAAAATTAGAAGAAGTCTCGAATCCAGCTTGCTACCCGATGGCGGGCCCGCAGGAGCGAACTCATCACCGGCCAGTCGATGTCGGAATCGGTGTGCCCGCGCTGCTTGAGTCCGTGCAGCACCAAACCAACGGCCGTCGAATACATTGGACTCGCCACGCCGTCAACCAAACCATGCAGATGAAGCGGTGTTCCGACGCGCACCGGCGTGCGGAAGACGCGCTCGGCGAGATCCGTGATGCCCGAGAGCACCGAGCCGCCGCCCGTCAGCACCACGCCCGACGTCAGCACGCCCTCGCAGCCCGCGCGTTCGAGCTCGGATCGGACGAGCGCCAGGATCTCCTCGGCACGCGGCTCGATGACTTCGGCGAGTGCGCGCGGCGACAGCTTGTGCGGCGGCCGTCCGCCGATGCCCGCCACCTCGACCGTGCAGTCGGACGACGCCGTCAGCGCCAGGGCGGCGCCGTTGCGCTGCTTCAGCCGCTCGGCGTCCGCAAATGGCGTACGCAGCGCGGCCGCGAGGTCGTTCGTGACGTGCCCACCGCCGACGGGCAGCACCGCCGTGTGGTGGATGGCGTTCTGATGGTAGACCACCAACGAGGTCGTCCCCGCGCCGACCTCGATGAGGGCCACGCCGAGCTCGCGCTCCTCGGGCGTCAGCACCGCCTCGGCGGCGGCGAGCGGGCTGCCGAGCACGTCCTGCACGTGCAGACCGGCCCGATTGCAGCACTTCACCAGGTTCTGCCCGGAGCTGATGGCGCCGGTGACGATGTGGACGCGCGCCTCGAGGCGCACGCCCGCCATGCCGACCGGATCCTTCACGCCGTCCTGGTCGTCGACGACGAACTCCTGCGGCAGGACGTGCAGGACCTCGCGATCCATGGGCAGCGCCACCGCGCGCGCCGCCTCCATGACCCGCTCGACGTCGCCCGGCGCCACCTCGCGGTTCTTCACCGCCACGACGCCGTGGCTGTTGAAGCCCTTGGTGTGGCTGCCCGCCGAGCCGGCGACGACGCTGCGTATCTCGCAGCCGGCCATGAGCTCGGCCTCTTCGACTGCCTTACGGATGGCATCGACCGTGGCGTCGATGTTGACGACGGTGCCCTTCTTGAGCCCCGTCGACGCATGCGTGCCGATGCCGGTGATCTCCACCCCGCCGTCGCCCACCTCGGCGACGACCACCCCGATCTTGTAGGTGCCGACGTCCAGCCCCACCACCAGCGGATTGCGCTTTCCCATGCTCACGCCCCCACCGCGCCGCGTGGCGCCGCCGCCCGCACGGCGCGGGTCCGCACGATGACCTCGTTGTCGAACAAGCAGCTCACGCCTCGCACCTCCCCCTCACGTCCGACCCACAGCGGCAGCACTTCGGCGAGCCGCGCGAGCTTGGTCCCATATTGGCCCGTCCCGAGCTCGATGGGAACGGCCGGCCGCACCGGCAGCAGGGTGAGCCCCGCATCCCGATCGATGCTGACCTCCGAGATCGCGCCCAGCGCCGTCGATTCGCGCGTCACGAGCCGCAGCAGGCCGAGCGCACGGCGGACCGACTGCGGCCCGAACCCCTCGCGTCCGTCGAGGTCGGCGCGCGCGAGCCCCGTGATGTACGGCAGGTCGCGGCCGTCGGTGGCGCTCACGGGCGCGAAGATGCGCCCGTTGGCGGCGACGTAG
The DNA here is from genome assembly GCA_964404165.1 of uncultured Binatia bacterium (SeqCode). Taxonomy (GTDB): domain Bacteria; phylum Desulfobacterota; class Binatia; order DP-6; family DP-6; genus DASYLJ01. The sequence goes on from CAYOIZ010000010.1 coordinate 127,883, forward strand.
AACAGCTCGGGCACCGGATCGCGCACCGCCACGATGGCGACGGGACGATACTCGCGCACGCGCACCACGATGCGGTCCGGGAACTCCCGCCGCACGCTCGCCGAGCGGATCCACGGGCGCGCCACCAGCCGCGCCTCGGCCAGCTGGCGGTCGACGCTCCAGATGCTGTCGCCCTCACGCACGCCGAGCGCCTCGCGCAGCGCCTCGGGCGAGAGCTGGCCGCGATGGCGGATGTCGATGGTGCGGACGGCGAAGTACGAATGCCGGCGCGCCGCCGCGAGCAGCGGCGGCACCGCGACCGCGATCACCGCCAGGGGCACGACGAGGCGGAGCGCCGAACGCACGAACGCCGGCACCGCGATGGGTGTCCTGACCGCGGGCGCCCGCCGTCGATTGCGGCGCCCGAGGAGACGGCTCACCAGCTGCCGACGAGTCTGACCTCGGGCTCCAGCCATACCCCACTCCGCTCCCACACTGCCCGTTGCGCGACCGACATGAGGGCCTGGACGTCCGCGGCGTGCGCGCGGCCCTCGTTCACGATGAAGTTGGCGTGCCGCTCCGAGATGCGCGCACCACCGACGCGCCAGCCCTTCAGGCCGGCCGCCTCGATCAGCCGCCCGGCGTGATCGCCGCGCGGGTTCTTGAAGATGGAGCCGGCGTTCGCGAGCCCATGTGGCTGGCTCGCGGTGCGCCGCCGGCGGGCGTCGTCCATGCGCGTCGGTGCCGCGGCATCGGGCCGGAGCGCGAACGCGACCGCCGTCACCACGAAGCCCGGCGGCAGCATCGCCCGCCGATACTGGAACGCCAGCGCCGCGCGATCGAGCCGCTGCACGGCGCCGCTCGGGCCGACCCCCCACACAGCGTCGACCACGGCCGCGACGTCGCCACCGTAGGCGCCGGCGTTCATGAAGAGGGCGCCGCCGACGGTGCCGGGGATGCCCTCGGCGTGCTCGAGGCCGGCGAGGCCGCGCGCCACGCTCTCGCGCGCGACGCGGCCGAGCTGGACGGCGGCACCGGCTCGGACGCCGTGCTCGCTCCACTCGACGCGACGGAACCCACGGCCGAGCTTGACGACGACGCCGCGGATGCCGCCGTCGCCGACGAGCATGTTCGATCCGCCGCCGAGCATCGTCACGCCGACGCCGTGCTCGGCGGCCTCGCGCACCACGACGCCCAGCTCGTCCGCGGTGTCGGGCTGCACCAGGACGTCGGCGGGGCCGCCGATGCGGAACGACGTGTGCCGCGCGAGCGGCTCGTCGGCGCGTACCCGACCCGGCATCGCACGCGCGAGGGCCTCCGTGAGCGTGACGGGCACCATGGCTAGTGGATCTGCGGGACGGGAGCGCCCGCGCGGAGCAAGCCGAGGAGCTCGTCCGCCGCCTTGTACACGTCACCCGCCCCAGCATGAGGACGAGATCGCCCGGACGGACCACCTCGAGCAGTGTCTCCGCCAGCTGATCGCGGACCGCCACGTGCCGCACGTCGAGATGGCCGCGGCGCTTGAGGGCCTGGTAGAGCGCCTCGCCCGACACGCCCTCGATGCGATCCTCCCCGGCGGCGTAGATCTCGGTGACGAGGAGCACGTCGGCGTCGTCGAAGGCGGAGAGGAACTCGTCGAACAGGTCGCGGGTGCGGCTGAACCGATGCGGCTGGAACGCCACCACGAGCCGACGGGTGAAGCCCTCACGCGCGGCACGGAGCGTGGCGCGCACCTCTTCCGGATGGTGGCCGTAGTCGTCGACCACCAGGATGTCGCGCTCCTCGCCCCGCACCTCGAAGCGCCGGTGCACGCCCTCGAACTCCTCGAGCGCGTGGGCCGCGATGCGCCACGGGATGCCGAGGTCGTCGGCGACGGCGATGGTGGCGAGCGCGTTCAGCGCGTGGTGGCGCCCGGGCATGCGCAGGCGGACCGTGCCGAGCTTGGCGCCGTGCTTCCAGACGTCGAAGACGGTCTCGAAGCCCTCGACGCGCAGCTCGCGCGCCTGCCAGTCGGCGTCGGGCGAGACGCCGTAGGTGACGAAGCGCTTGCGGACGTGCGGCAGCATGGCGCGCACGTTGACGTTGTCGATGCAGAGGACGGCCAGCCCGTAGAACGGCACCCGCTGCACGAACTGCAGGTACGCCGCCCGCACCTTCTCCATGTCGCCATAGTAGTCGAGGTGCTCGGGATCGATGTTCGTGACCACCGCGACGATGGGCGACAGGAGCAGGAACGTGCCGTCGCTCTCATCGGCCTCGGCGACCAGGATCTCGCCCTGGCCGAGGCGGGCATTGCTGCCGAGCGTGCGCAGCTTGCCGCCGACCACGATGGTGGGATCACGCCCCGCCTCGCGCAGCACCGACCCGAGCAGCGACGTGGTGGTGGTCTTGCCGTGCGTGCCGGCGATGGCGATGCCGTACTTCATGCGCATCAGCTCGGCCAGCATCTCGGCACGCGGGATGATCGGCACCTTGAGCTCGCGTGCGCGGACGACCTCGGGGTTCGAGAACGTGACCGCCGACGAGATGACGAGGACGTCGATGCTCTCGTCGATGTGGGTGGCGTCGTGCGTGCCGACGTGGATGCGCGCGCCGAGCCGTTCGAGACGTCGCGTGGTGTCGCTCTCGGCGACGTCGGAGCCGGAGACCGAGTAGCCGAGGGTGAGCAGCACCTCGGCGATGCCGCTCATGCCGATCCCGCCGATGCCGACGAAATGGACCCGGCGCTTCGGTCCGTTCACCGCGGTGACTCCGTGAAGTTGCCGTAGCGGCCACCCCGTCCACCCAACCTGCCCGGCCACGATGGGAAGGACTTACAGAAGCGGCAGATGATCTTCAAGTGGATGGTCCGCCATGACGCGCAAGCACACGTCGGCCGCGGTGTTCGCAGCATCGGGACGTCCGAGCGCCCGCGCCCGCGACGCCATCGCGTCACGGGCCGCGGAATCGCCGACGAGTGGTGCGAGCGCCGACACGAGCCGCGGGCCGTCGAGCGCGCGGTCGAGGATGACGGTCGCCGCCCCCGCCGCGGCGAGCACCTCGGCGTTCCGTCGCTGATGGTCATCTGCTGCATAGGGATAGGGTATGAGCACCGACGGGAGCCCCATCGCCGTGATCTCGGCGCAGCTCATCGCGCCGGCGCGCGCGACCACGACGTCGGCGGCACGATAGGCGGCGCCCATGTCGGTGATGAACGCCTCGACGCGGACGTCGAGCCCGAGCCCCGCGTACGCCGCCGCGATGCGGGCCTGATCGGCCGGCCCCGTCTGGTGCGTGATGCGGAGCGCGCGAGCGGCGTCGCCGAGCGCACCCAGCGCCGCGACCGCGGCGTCGTTGATGTGGGTGGCGCCCTGGCTGCCGCCGAAGATCAGGAGCCCGAGCCGATCGTGCGGTGGCGACGGGGGCACGGCCAGGACCGCCGGACGGATCGGGTTGCCGGTATGCACGGTCCGTCCCGCCGGGAAGAACGACGACGCCTCGGCGAAGCCGAGGCACACCCGCCGCGCCAGGCGTCCGAGCGTCCGGTTCGCCAGGCCGGGGAAGGCATTCTGCTCCATCAGCACCACCGGACGCCGGCCGAGCCGCGCCGCGACCACCGCCGCCACCGAGGCGTAGCCACCGACGCCGACGACCAGGCGCGGACGGTGCGCCACGAGGAGCCGCCGCGCCCTCGCCACGCCCGACGCGAGCGCCACGACGCCCCCGGCGGCCCGTCCGATGCCCCCACCACGCACCTGGCGGCCCGGGATCAGGTCGATCGGATAGCCCGCCGCCGGCACCGCACGCGCCTCGAGACCCGCCGGCGTACCGACGAAGCCCACCTGCAACCCCCGCGCCCGCAACGCGTCCGCGAGCGCCAGTCCTGGGAAGACGTGACCGCCCGTGCCGCCGCCGGCGATCAGGACGTCACGGGCATCGCTCATCCCGCCTCGCGCGCGAGCGCGAGCAGGACCCCCACCTCCGCCATCGCGATCATCATGGCCGAGCCGCCATAGGACACGAACGGCAGCGTCAGCCCCTTGGTCGGCAGCACGCCGAGCGCCACGCCGACGTTGAGGGCCGCCTGCAGCACCAGCAGGCACGTCACGCCGAAGGCGAGCAGGCCGGCGAAGTCGTCGGGATGGCGACCGGCGATACGGAACCCACGCAGCGCCACCACGACGAAGAGGCCGAGCACGAGCGCCGAGCCGATCAGACCCAGCTCCTCCCCGACGACGGAGAAGATGAAGTCGGTGTGCGCGGCCGGGAGGTAGTACATCTTCTGCTGCCCCTGTCCGAGCCCGACGCCCGAGACGCCGCCGGAGCCGAAGGCGATCAGCGCCTGGCAGAGCTGGAAGCCGACGCCGCGCGGGTCGTCGTTGCAGTCGAGGAACGACATGAACCGCTTCCAGCGGTACGGCTCCATGACGGCGAGGTAGATGAGGCCCGGCAGCGCCCCCGCGATGAACAGCCCGAGATGCGTCAGCCGTGCGCCGGCGGCGAACAGCATCGCGCCGAGGATGCCCATCGAGAGCGCCGCCGTCCCGAAGTCGGGCTCGAGCAGGCACAGGCCGGCGAGCGCGGCCACCACCACGCAGTGCGGGACGATGCCGAACCAGAATTCGCGGATGCGCTCGCCCTTCCGCGCCAGCGAGCACGCCATGTAGAGGACGAGCGCCAGCTTGGCGAGCTCGGAGGGCTGGAACGCCACCGGGCCGAGCGGAATCCAGCGCTGCGCGCCGCTGCGATTGACGCCGATGCCGGGCACCAGCACCGCCGCCATGCCGATGAACGCGAGCACCAGCACGGGATAGGCGTAGCGCCGGTAGGTCTCGGAGGAGACGCGCGACGCGCCGACGCAGAGACCGATGCCGATCACGATCGACACCAGGTGCTTGCGGAAGAAGTGCAGCGGATCGCCGAAGTCGTCGCCGCCGGGGAAGTAGCTGACGTTGAAGACCATGATCATGCCGAGCCCGATCAGCGCGGCCACGGCCATCAGCAGCCAGGGATCGCCGGCGAACGTCATCACCAGCCGCGGCCGCTGGTTGGCGAGCGGCCCGCGGAAGACGGGGCGCGGTTCGAGGGCGTCTTCGAGGGTCTCGGCTCCGGTCATCGCAGGGCCTCCACCGCGGCACGGAAGGCCCGGCCGCGCGCCGCATAATCCGTGAACATGTCGAAGCTGGCACAGGCGGGCGCCAGCAGCACGGTGTCGCCGGCCCGGGCCAGCGACGCCGCCGCGGCGACGGCCGCGTCGAGCGAGGGCACGTGCTCGATGGGGACGTCGCGAATCGCCAACGCGGCCGCGATGCGATCGCGCGCTGCACCGAGCACGAGGGCACACCGCACCTTGCCGGCCGCGGCGTCGGCGAGGGGCGCGTAGTCGCCGCCCTTGTCGACCCCACCCGCCACCAGCAGCACCGGGCCGTCGAACGATTCGAGGCTCTTCACGGCGGCGCCGACGTTCGTCGCCTTGGAGTCGTCGTACCAGCGCACGCCGGCGCGCTCGGCGACCAGCGCCAGCCGATGCGGCAGCGGCTCGGCGGCGTCGATGGCGTCGGCGATCGCCGACGCTGGCGCCCCCGCCAGCCGGGCGACGGTGACGGCGGCGAGGATGTTCTCGACGTTGTGGCGGCCGACGAGGCGCGTGCGGCCGAGATCGTAGCGTTCCTCGGCGGCGTCGGGCAGGCGCAGGACGACGTGGCCGTCGCGCGGGAAGGCGCCGACCGCCACCTCGTGCATCCCGAACGACACCACGCGCGCCGCCAGCGACGGTGCCAGGCGCCACGTCTCGGGATCGTCGCGGTTCAGCACCGCCCAGTCCTCGGGCCACTGATGCGCGAAGAGCCGCGCCTTGAGCGCGTGGTACTCGGCGAAGTCGGCATGCCGGTCGAGGTGATCGGGCGTCACGTTCAGCAGGCAGCCGACGCGGGGACGGAAGCGTGCCACCCACTCGAGCTGGAACGTCGACACCTCGGCGACCGCGACGTCGGGCCGCTGGTCGACCGCGGTGACGAGCGGCGTGCCCAGGTTGCCGCCCGTGAACGTGTTCCACCCGGCGCGCTCGAGCGCGGCGCCGACCAGCATGGTGGTGGTGCTCTTGCCGTTGGTGCCGGTGATGGCGACCACCGGGCATTCGAGGAGCCCGAACGCGAGCTCGATCTCGCTCTGCACCGTCACTCCGCGGCGCACCGCCGCCGCCAGCAGCGGCGCCTCGCGCGGCACGCCCGGGCTCGGGACCACCAGGTCGACGCCGTCGAGCAGCGCCTCGCTGCCGGCGTCGCCGAGGCACAGCTCGATGCCGGCTGCCGCGTCGGGCCCGACGTCGAGCTGCGCCGCCGTCTGCGCGTCGCTCACGCGCACCGCCACGCCACGCGACGCGAGCAGACGCGCCACCGCCTGTCCGGTGCGCCGGAAGCCGATCACCAGCGCGCGACGTGGCAGCCTCATCAGCGCAGCTTGAGCGTGGACAGCGCCAGCAGTGCGCAGACGATGGCGACGATCCAGGCGCGGACGATGATCTGCGGCTCGGGCCACCCGAGCAGCTCGAAGTGATGGTGGATCGGCGCCATGCGGAAGATGCGCTTGCGCCGCAGCTTGAAGGACGCCACCTGACCGATAACCGACAGCGTCTCGAGGACGAACACCCCGCCGACGACGACCAGCACGATCTCCTGGCGCGTCGCGAGCGCGACCACGCCGAGCGCGGCGCCGAGCGCCAGCGACCCGACGTCGCCCATGAACATCTGTGCCGGATAGGCGTTGAACCACAGGAAGCCCATGCCGGCGGCGGCGAGCGCCCCGCAGAAGACGGCCAGCTCGCCGGCACCCGCGACGTAGGGGATCTGCAGGTACTCGGCGATGCGCGCGTTGCCGGCGACGTAGGCGAACACCGAATAGGTCGCGCCGGCGATCATCACGGGGCCGATGGCGAGGCCGTCGAGTCCGTCGGTGAGGTTGACGGCGTTGGCCGCCCCCGCGATCACGATGGCGCCGAACGGGATGTACCAGAGGCCGAGATCGGGACGGACGTCCTTCAGGAAGGGCATCGTCACGTGGCCGCCGTGCTCTGACCAGGCGTAGATCGCGGTCGCCGCCAGCGCACCGATCACCAGCTCGCAGGCGAGCCGCAGGCGACCCGGCAGGCCCTTCGAGTTGCGACGACGCACCTTCGCGAAGTCGTCGAAGAAGCCGATCAGGCCGTGCCCCAGCGTCACCAGGATGGCGACCCAGACGTACCAGGTGCTGAGATCCGCCAGCAGCAGCGTGGCGAGCAGCAGCGTGAAGAGGATCAGGGTGCCGCCCATGGTGGGGGTGCCGGCCTTCTTGGCGTGTGCGGCCGGGCCGTCGTCGCGGATCGACTGGCCCCACTGCAGCGCCGTCAGGCGACGGATCAGGGTGGGGCCGAGGAGCAGCGACAGCGTCAGCGCCGTCAGCGCGGCGACCATGGTCCGGAACGTGATGTACTTGAACACGTTCAGCGGCGCCCAGGCCTCGTGCATGTCGTAGAGGAGGAGATAGAGCATCACGTGGGCGACTCCGCGGCGAGGTGCCGTAGCACGGTCTCGAGCGCGGCGCCGCGCGAGCCCTTCAGTAGCAGGAGATCTCCCGGCCGGCACGCGGCGCGCAGGCGGGCGGCGAGATCGTCGTGATCGCGCGCCACCACGATGCGGTCGGCGGCCATGCCGGCCGCCTCCGCTCCGGCCCGCACCAGGCCGGCGTGGGGACCGAGCAGATAGAGGCCGTCGAGTCGTGCCCCGGCGGCGGCGGTGCCGAGGGCCTCGTGCGCGGCCTCGGCCTCGGCGCCGAGCTCGCGCATCTCGCCGAGGGCGGCGAACCGCCGGGTGGCGGCGCTGGCCGCGAGCGTCTGCAGGGCGGCGGCCATCGAGCCCGGGTTGGCGTTGTAGGCGTCGTTGATGACGGTGACGCCCGACGCCAGGCGCTCGACCTGCATGCGCATGCTGGGCGCCTCGAACCCCTCCAACGCCTCCCGGATGACCGCCGGCGACACGCCCTGCGTCGACGCCATCGCCGCCGCGGCGAGCGCGTTGGTGACGTTGTGGCGACCGCCGATGCGCAGGCGGACGGGCACCGCGTCGCCACCCATCACGAGCCGGAACGCCGTGCCCTCTAGCCCATGGTCGACGACGTCGGTGGCGACCACGTCGCCGGTGCTGCCGAAGCGCAGCGTGCGACCGCCGAAGGCGTGCGAAGCGGCGACGACGTGCGGGTCGTCGGCGTTGACGACGGCGGTGGCATGCGGACGCAGGCGGCGGAACAGCTCGGCCTCGGCCTCGGCGGCGCCGTGGATGGAGCCGACGCCCTCGAGATGCTCGGGTGCCACGCACGTGATGACGCCGACGTCGGGGGCGGCGATCTCGGCCAGCCGCCACACCTCGCCCGGCCCGTTCATACCGAGTTCGAGCACGACCACGCGCTGCTCGTCGCCGAGACGCAGGAGCGTCAGCGGCAGGCCGACGAGATTGTTCTGCGACCCGCGCGTGTGCAGCACGGCGTCGGCGCCGTACGCGTGGCGCATGATCGCCGCGAGCATCTCCTTCGTCGTCGTCTTGCCGTTGCTGCCGGCGACGGCCAGCACCGGCACCGCATGGCGGCGACGATGGAAGGCGGCGAGATCGCCGAGGGCGGCCAGCGACTCGCGCACCGCGATCACGCCGCACGGCAGCGTCGGATCGGCGGCCTGCCGTTCGACGATGACCGCCCCGGCGCCCTGCCGTGCCGCCTCGGCGACGTACTGGTGGCCGTCGTGCGTGTCGCCGCGGATGGCGACGAAGAGCTCGCCGTCGCGGACGGCGCGCGTATCGGTGGTCACGCCGACCAGCCGCGCACACGAGCCGAGCCGCACCAGCTCGCCACCCGTCGCCGCCAGCACCTCGGCGAGCGTGAAGCCGACGGTGGCCCCGAGGCGCTCGCCCGTGGGCGCGCTCACGACAGGGCCTCGAGCGCGCGTCGCACTTCCTCGCGGTCGTCGAGGTGGCGCTTCTCGGTGCCGACGATCTGGTAGTCCTCGTGCCCCTTGCCGGCGATGACGACGAGATCGCCGGGTCGCGCGAGACCCACCGCGAGCTCGATCGCGGTGCGACGATCGGGCTCGGTGACGTATCCGCGTGCGCCCGGCACCGGCCGTCCGAGCGGCGGCAGCCCCGTCGCGCGTACGCCCGCCTCGACCTCGGCCAGGATGCGCGCCGGGTCCTCGGTGCGCGGGTTGTCGGAGGTCACGACGACGACGTCGCTGGCACGCGCCGCCGCCTCGCCCATGATGGGACGCTTGCCACGATCGCGGTCGCCGCCGCAGCCGAAGACGGTGACGAGCGCACCGGGCGTGAGCGGACGCAGCGCGGCGAGCAGGCGCTCGAGCGCGTCCGGCGTGTGCGCGTAGTCGACGACGACGGTGAAGCCGGGTCCACCGATGCGCTCGACGCGCCCGGGCGGCGGCACGGCGGCGGCGATACCGGCGGCGATGCGCGCCGGATCGGTGCCGAGCGCCCACGCCGTGGCGGCGGCCACCGCGATGTTCTCGACGTGCGGCGCGCCGACGAGCGCGCTCTCGAAGGCGACACGCTCCGTCCCGAGCACGAGCGTGCCGCGCGTTCCGTCGAGCGTGCTCACCACGTCGATCGGGCGCACCATGGCGTCGGCGGCGCGACCGACGGTGACGCAGCGGCCGGCCACGCTCGCGGCCAGGCGGCGGCCCGCGGCGCCGTCGACGTTCACGACGGACACCGGATCGGGCGCACCACCCGCAGGCAGCAGCTCGAGGAAGAGCCGCGCCTTCGCGGCGTAGTAGCGCTCGAGATCGCCGTGGAAGTCGAGGTGGTCGCGCGTCAGGTTGGTGAACACCCCGGCGGCGAAGCGGATGGCGTCGGCCCGACCCTGCTCGAGCGCGTGCGACGACACCTCCATCGCGACGTGCGTGGTCCCCGCCGCGCGCATGTCGGCGAGCAGGGCCTGCAGCGTCGGCGCCTCGGGCGTCGTGAAGGGTGCGGGACGCTCCACGTCGCCGATGCGATACGCGATGGTGCCGACGACGCCCGTGGCGTGGCCGGCGGCGCGCCAGATGCCTTCCAGCAGATACGTGGTGGTGGTCTTGCCGTTCGTGCCGGTGATGCCGACCACCGTCATCGCGTGGCTCGGCTCGCCGGCGAGCCGCGCCGCCACGAGGCCGAGCAGCCGACGCGCGCCGGCGGTGTGGATCACGGTGACCTCGTCGGCGTCGTCGACCGGCGCGTCGGCGATGATCGCCCGCGCGCCGCGGGCGATGGCGTCGCCG
>CAYOIZ010000011.1:0-130471 GCA_964404165.1 uncultured Binatia bacterium (SeqCode)
CCCTGCCGCGTGCGCACGCGGGCGGCGATGGCGAGCTCGAAGTGATCGCGCACACCCTCGCCGGCGACCGCCGGTGTGCCGAAGAGGCGCGGGTCGGTGCCGTCACCCGCACCGGGTGCGGAGCCGGCCCCGCCACCGGCCGTGTCGGCGCGAGCGCGCTGCGTGTCGTCGCCGGTGGGTTCATCGGTCGGATCGCCCGACGGAGCGTCGACGGCGAGGTCGGGCCCGTCGTCGGACGCGGACGGCGTCTTCGTCCCGGGCTGCCCCGCGGTATGATCACCACCGGCGACGGAATCGCCGCCGGTCTCCCACGCCTGCTCGCCCGCGATCGCGCGTTGCAGCCAGCCCTGCAGTGCCCCCGGCGCGTCGGTGCCGTCGCCGCCGGCGACCGTTGCGCCGTCGGGCGGTGCGTGTCCGGTGCCCGGTGCCACCAACAGGTCGGCGGTGGTGTCGGCCACCGTGTCGCCGGTGGCGATCCAGTCCATCGCGCGGTCGCTCACGAGGAGACGCCGGGTCGCGGGGCGCAGTCGCGGCGCGATCGCCCCCACCATCGCCAGGATCGTCAGGGCGACGGCGGCGCCGGCGAGGGTGCGCCACGGCACCCGCCGCGGGACGACCCGCTCGGGCTCCCACGTGGGGAGCCCGTCGAGCGTCTGACGCTCGAGCACGGCGACGAAGTCCGCGTCGTCGCGGACGCCGACCTGCGTCAGCGTCAGCAGACGGCCGTCGAGCCCCGTCGTGCGATCGACCCATGCGGCGGCGTGCGCCCGTCGCAGCCAGCGGCGTGACGTCGTGCGGGCGAGGGCGATCGCCCACACGACCCATCCGCCCAGGACGAGCGCCGCCCCCGCGCCGAAGACGGCCGGCGTCGCGCGCAGTGCGAGGAGCAGGACGACGATCGCACCGCACGCCGTGGCGGCCACGAGCCCGTAGACCAGCCGTTGCACCGCGAGCGCGTTGTGACGCCGGCGCACGCGCCCGAGCTGGCGCAGGACGACGGCCGTGGCGCCGGTGCCTGGCACGTCTCCGGTTGACCACGACCGCACCGGCTGCGTCAACGTGAGATCGTGTCGTCGGTTGACCAGGGCGTCGGGCGCTTGGTAACGCCGACGACCATGCACAGCACTGCAGCACAGAAGGGCGCGCTCGCCGGCGTCCGCGTCATCGACATGAGTCACCAGGCGGCCGGCCCGTGGTGCACCTCGCTCCTCGGCGACATGGGCGCCGACGTCATCAAGGTGGAGAAGCCGGGTCGCGGCGATTCGATCCGCTATGCCGACCGCTCGGGGCGCCTGCCGCCCGAGGTCGGCGGGCTCAACTTCCAGGGGCTCAACCGCAACAAGCGCGGTCTCACCATCGACATCGGTCAGGAGGAGGGCGCGGCGCTCGTGCGCCGGCTGGTGAAGGACGCCGACGTGATCGTCGAGAACTTCCGTCCGGGCGTGATGGATCGGCACGGGCTCGGGTGGGAGGCGCTGCACGCGATCAATCCGCGGCTCGTGTACTGCTCGATCACTGCGTTCGGTCCGCGTGGACCGCTGGCGCAGAAGCCGGGCATGGACCTCATCCTGCAGGCCACGGGTGCGCTCATGGGGCACACGGGCGAGGAGGGCGGGCCGCCCATCAAGTCGGCGCCGCCCGTGGCGGACATCAACACCGGTGTCTACGCGGCGTACGGCATCGCGGCGGCCCTGATGGCGCGCGAGCGTACCGGGGAGGGGCAGCACGTCGAGGTGGCGATGCTCGACGCCGTGCTGTCGCTCTACGCCGACAACGCCGCCAACGTCCTCACCGAGGGCACGCATTTCCCGAAGTTCGGCAGCGGCCACCCCGACCTCGTGCCGTACCAGGCGTTCCCGGCGAAGGACGGCTGGTTCATCGTCGCGTGCCTGACCAACGCCTTCTACAAGCGGCTGGCCGCGGCGCTCGGGCGCGACGATCTGCTCACCGATCCGCGCTTCGCCACCAACCCGTCGCGCGTGCAGCATCGCGAGCACGTCGTCGGCGTGCTGAGCGAGATCTTCCGGACGGGCACCGTCGAGCACTGGATCGAGCTGCTCGAGCGGCACGACATCCCCACCTGCCGCGTGAACCGGCTCGAGGACATCCTGGCGCATCCGCAGATCGAGGCGAACGGGCTGATCGTCGAGCGCGAGGACGAGAAGCACGGCCGCATCCGCGTGCTGGGTCCGCCGGTGAAGCTGTCGGGCACGCCGACGACGTTCGATCGCTTGGCGCCGATGATCGGCGAGCACACCGACGAGGTGCTGGCGGAGTTCGGGCTGTCGGCCGACGAGATCGCGTCGCTGCGCGCGTCGCGCGTCGTCTAGCAGATGCAGCGGCCGGGACGCGGTGCTCCGCGTCCCGGCCGTGTGATGCGAACGGACGAGTGGGGTCTAGAGCGACTTACACTTGAGCTTCGTGCCGCCGCCGAGCACCTTGCAGTCGAGGACCGCGGTGGCACAGGCCTGTCCGATGCGCAGCGTCTGGCGGAGCTGGACCGATCCGTCGACGACGATCGGCAGACCCAGGTTCGCGCCCTTCAGCTTCGCGCGGATGCGGTTGATCTTCTCCTTGACCTTGAGCTTGTAGGTCTCCGTGCCCGGCGTCGCGGCCATCCGCTGCGAGGCCGGCGGGAAGAGCACGTCGGTCATGACGCTGGTGCCCTGGTTCAGCAGCAGGTGGGCGCCGTCGGCGGCGGGATCGACCTGCATGCCGGTGAACAGGTTGAACTCGGTGCGTCCCTTCCACTTGACGAACAGGGGCAGGCTGCCCTTGCGCGCGCGCTTGAAGGTGGAGGCCTTCACGAAGGCCGGCACCACGCTCGAGAGCGACAGGCCGTCGCAGCCGAGGATGGGCTGACCGTCGGGGTCGGTTTCGCAGGTGGCCGTGCAGGGGCTGCCGGGGAGCCCGTTCAGCGGTCCGAGGTCGCACTCCTCCGACGGGAGCTCGACGACGCCGTTGCCGCAGACGAAGCTGCCGCCGGGGCTGCCGCCACCACCGCCACCGCCGCCCCCACCGCCGCCGCCGGTGTCGCAGGCGTCGCCGATGCCGTCGGCGTCGGTGTCGGCCTGGTCGGCATTCGGGGTCAGCGGGCAGTTGTCGACGTCGTCGTCGACGCCGTCGTCGTCGCTGTCGGTCTCGCAGGCGTCACCGATGCCGTCGGCGTCGCTGTCCTGCTGGCCGGCGTTCGCCACCGCGGGGCAGTTGTCGTCGTCGTCGGGAATGCCGTCGTCGTCGCCGTCGGGCGGCGGCGGACCGAGGAGTGCGTCGACGCTGATCTGGAGGCGCGCGACGATGACGTCGCCGAGCGGGAAGCCCAGGAGGCTCAGGAGGCGGACGCGCAGCATGGTGCTGACCATCGTCGCCGTGGTGACGCCGTTGCCGCCGGTCACCTGCGAGTTGAGGGTGATCTCGGCGACGCCCGGCACCGTGATGACGGTGTTCGGGGCAGGCACGACGTCGCCGAGGTGGACGCCGTTGACGATGAGGTTCTGGACGACCTGGCCCACGACGTCGGTGGTGGCGGCGCTGCCGTTGGCGTTGGCGTTGACGCTGCCGACGATGCGGTCGGCGCTGATCAGGCCGCCGAGGATGCTGACGTTGGCGAGCTCGACGATGCCGCTCGCGGTCGCCGAGCTGCTGCCGGTGACGCCGTCGAGGGTGGTCGTGATGGCGCCGACCGTGAGCACGGCGGGGATGACGAGGCCGGCGACCGTGTCGCTGACGGTGCCGCCCGTGGGTGGCAACGCCACGACGGGGGTTTCGTCCACCGTGATGAGCGGTGTCGCGACGTAGATGCCGACCGCGACGCCGCTGACGTTCCCGGCGGCGGCGGGGAGCGCCGCGCCGAGCGTCAGCGTGAGCGCGGCGAGTAGAGCTACTGGCCTCATTCGATCCTCCTTCATGGATGGGAAACGAATCCGATGATGATTCCTATCGGCGATATTCGTGACTTCATGAGTGCCAACGCCCTGACCGTCCTGCGCCGACGTGGAGGGCGCCGCGTGGCGCCGTCGGGTCAGGGAGTTGACACCCTGGTCGGCACGCAGCGATTCGTGCGGCCGGCCTGTCGAATGCACGTTCAGATTCGCCGGCAGGACGCCGGATGAAAATGCGCCCTCGGGGGGATTCCATGGACGGCGACGCCTGAGCGCACCCGCCGTGCGTTCGGGCCGATCAGGGGCGCATGCGGTCGGCTGGCGCGGTCCGCACCGCCCCTGGTACGAGCGATGCCATGCCCACCATCGATCTCGGTTCCACCGGACTCCGTGCCTCGCTCGAGGGCGGAGTGCTCCGCGTCGTCATCGACCGCCCGGAGCGTCGCAACTCCTGCACCATCGAGATGTACCACGGCCTCAAGAAGGCGGCCGTCGTCGCCGAGCGGGACCCCGCGATCGACATGGTGGTGCTCACCGGTAGCGGTGAGTACTTCTGCGTCGGCGGCGAGATGGGCGGCAAGCACGAGGGCGGACAACCGCTCGACCGCGAGACCGACGGCCTCGACCTGACGCCGTTCGTCCAGCTCGAGCGCTGCCCCAAGCTCATCCTCGTCGCCATCAATGGCGTGTGCATGGGCGGCGGCCTGGTGATGACCCTGATGAGCGATCTGTCGGTGGCGTCGAGCCGGGCTGTGTTCCGCGTTCCCGAGCTGCTGCGCGGCGTCGCCGATTGCTATCTTGGTGCGCGTCTCGCGAGCCGCGTCGGCATCGCGCGCGCGAAGTGGCTGCTCTTCACGGCGCAGACGATCAGTGCGGAGGAGGCGCTGGCGATGGGGCTCATCTCGCGGGTCGTGCCGCATGAGCAGCTCGAGGCGGCCGTCGACGAGACGATCGGGTGGGTGCGACAGACGGCGCCGCGGGCGCGGACCATGCTCAAGCGCGACCTCAATCGGGCGCTGCCGCCGATCGACATGCCCATGTTCGCGGAGTCGCTGGCGGGAGAGGAAGTGCGCGAGGGCTTCACGGCGTTCGTGCAGAAGCGGCCGCCGAGCTGGGTGAAGGGGTAGGGGTTAGCTGTTGCTGCACCAGGGCCATCGACCCGCTGTCGGTGAGCGCCAAATTCGAGGAATGCGGCGACTCGCCTCGGGCCCGAACACGCGCGACAGAGGTCGGACGTTCACGAAAGGACGAACCATCCGACCAGGATCGCCATCACTAGACATTCGACGACTAGCGCGAACGTCCATCCATCCACTGCACTGGTGCGTCGAATCTCGGACACCATGAGGCGTCCGGACGCGTCCTGCTCAACGAGCAAGTCGATCTGACTTTCGCGCACATCGCGGCCGGTGGCCTCCAACCGCACGGTGTACGAGTCGGATGGCGTAACGTTCGCTGCACCGGGCGGGAGTTCGTAGAACCAGACGAATTCATCTGTCCTCGCGCGCCTTATATCCTCGCCGACCAAATCGATGTACCGCGTCGGCCCACTCCCGCGCTCTACTGCGAATTGAAATGCGCGGGTGTCCTTCTCTCTGAACCGCCGACCCATGTCGGTGCCTTGCCCGGGCTCTCGCGAGACAAGGCGCACCTGCACATCATCCACGGTCCGTGTGTAGCGATTGACGAGACCGACACGGAACAACCTGTACGCGTCCGTCGTTTCCTCGACGAAAGTCCCGCTCTGGCCAGACACGAGACGAAGCGGCCGACGACGATCCAGTATGTCGGCGACACCCAAGCAGACGACGGCGACAGCTGCCGCTGTACAGCTGACCCTCAGAAAGTAGTCGGCCCACGAGATGGGCTGGTTCCAGGCGAGAAGGGCCTCCAGGCCTCCGCCACCAAGAGCGCCCGTTATGACGATCTTCTCGACCAGCCATGAGGCGACGCTTTCGAAGACGGGGGCCAACCGACTGTCGCGCGGCATGACCGCCCGCTACCCCATTCCTGATAGCGGGGCCAAGTTCGGGCCAATCGCCAATAGCCTTGACGAACGAACGTTCATTTCGGTATCGCATTCCCCTCGTGAGCGTGAAGGCGGCCAGGCCGCGGGTGGCCTCGTCGGCGTCGCCCGCTACTCCCACCCGGGAGGCCATTCTCGATGCCGCCGAGCGTCTGTTCTCGGCCCATGGCGTGGACGGGGTCGCGGTTCGCGACCTCGCGCGTGAGCTCGGGCTCACTCCGTCGAGCCTCTACAACCACTTCCCGGGCAAGCAGGCGCTCTACGAGGCGGTCCTCGAGCGCGGGCTCAGGCCCATCGTCGAGATGGTCGCGCGCGCCTGGACGGGCGAGCTGCGTCGCGACGACATCGCCGCCAACGTCGGCGACCTGATCACCCACCTCGGCAGCCACCCCCACCTCGGACGCCTGATCCAGCGCGCGATGCTGGAGGAGACGGGGAGCGTGCAGGCACTGCTCGGGCGCTGGATGAGCCCGCTCTACAAAGAGGGCGTCGCCATCATCCGACAGGCGGCGACGTCGTCGGGGTGGGACGCCGAGGACGTGCCGCATCTGACGCTGGGCCTCTTCGGCCTGGTGTTCGCATACTTCGTGAACGGCGAGGCGCTGCAGCGCTTCGGTACCTGGGGCGGCGATGCCTTCGCGCCGCCGGCGCTGGACGTCCAGCGTCGTTTTCTCGAGAAGGCCATCTTCCGCTTACTCGGGCCGCGTCCGCGCGTCACCGAGCCGAAAGGATCAAGGAGCTCTCATGGCTGACGTTGCAGGGCATGGCGCCCAGATTTCCGACGAGGCTATCGCCAAGCTGCGCGAGCGGATCGGCCAGGGCTTCAAGAACCGCCGCCCGTGGCGGACCGAAGTGACCGCGGACGCGAGCTACCACATGGCCCTCGGCATCGGTGACCTGAGTCCGCTCTACCACGACGAGGAGTACGCCAAGAAGACGCGCTGGAAGGGCCTGCTCGCGCCCTACATCATGATCCAGACGTTCGACACGCTGCGCTCCGTCGGCTCGAGCGGCCTCCCCGAGGGGCTGCCCGGCGTGCACTCGATCTGGACCGGCTCGCTGTTCGAGTGGAAGCGTCCGCTCAAGGTGGGCGACCGCGTCACCGCCGACAGCTACCTCAAGTCGGTCGACGAGCGGCAGAGCAAGTTCGGCGGTGGCCGCTCGGTCTACCAGACCTACGAAGCGGTCTACACCGACCAGACCGGCGACAAGATCGGGCTCCGCAACGACACCTGGATCCGCATCGAGCGTCACAAGACCGCCGAGACCAAGAAGTACGGCGAGATCGGCCTGGCCAAGTGGACGCCGGCCGACGTCGAGCGCTTCATGAAGGAGTACGGTGCCGAGACACGCGCCACCGAGCGCTTCTGGGACGACGTCAAGGTCGGCGACAAGCTGCCCCAGCGCATCAAGGGGCCGCTCACGCCCACCGCGGAGATCGCGTTCGAGTCGCAGCTCGGCATCTACCTCGTCGGCAACAAGGTCGCGGCCAACCTCTACGCCAAGCACCCGAAGCTCTTCATCACGAACGAGCAGGGCGTGCCGGAGCCGCCGCAGCGCGTGCACTGGGACAACGAGTTCACGACGCGCCTGCTGGGCCTGCCCGGCGCCTACGACCTCGGTCCGGAGCGCTGCGCCTGGCTGATCCAGGTGTGCACCGACTGGATGGGCGACGCCGGCCACCTGGCGCGACTCGAGTGCCGCTATTTGAAGTTCAACTACATCGGCGACGTGACCTGGATCCGTGGCACCGTCACCGAGAAGTTCGAGCGCGACGGGAATAGTTATGCCCGCTGCGCCGTCGAATGCGTCAATCATCGCGACGAGGTCACGGCCGCCGGAACGGCCGAGGTCGAGTTGCCCCGCCGCTGAGCCCCGTTCGAACCCGCCCTCGAGGAACCGAATGACGAGAACCCTCCTTGCCACTGTCTGTGCGCTCGCGCTCGCCGCCACCCGCGTCCTGGCGGCCGGAACCCCCGACCAGCCGTGGCCGCCCGATCCGAAGAAGTATGCGCCGGCAGGCACCGAAGTCGCACCGGGCCTCAAGGTGGGTGACACCCTCGATCAGTCCAACGCCGACAAGGCCAAGGATCTGCTGCCGCCGGAGATCCTGAAGCACTATCAGGACGGCGGCTACAAGAACGAGATCGCGTCGTGGCCCGAGGGCATCATCACGCGCGAGAAGTCGTTCAACGCGGCGACGGCAGCGAACGAGGGCAAGTACGACATCGACCCGGCGACGGGCACGATCATCGAGAAGGCCACCGGCAAGGCGCCCGAGTACGCCTACGGCATCCCGTTCCCCACGATCAAGGAAGACGATCCGAACGCGGGCATCAAGGCCGTGTGGAACATGTTCTACAACTACTGGAACAACGGCAGCTATCACTTCAACGCCATCCTGGTGTGGACCAGCCCCACCGGGAAGGAGCGCGAAGCGCTGCAGGACGTGTACTTCCAGTACTACCTGAACCAGTCGCCGGCCTATCGCGTGCCGAACGAGCAGGGCTTCGCGTGGCAGGCCGTCACCAACGCCGTGAGCCCCGCCGACCTGCAGGGCACCGCGACGCTCAACTATCGGTGGATCGATCCCAGCAAGCGCGACGCGCTCTGGACCTACGTTCCGGCGCTGCGTCGCGTGCGCGCGGTGAGCCCGTCGAACCGGTCCGACGGCGTGCTCGGCTCCGATCTCGGTCAGGACGACGGTCACTTCTTCGACGGCAAGCCCGAGGACTTCGAGTGGAAGACCATCGGGCTCAAGGAAGGGCTCCGCATCAGCGAGCCGTACTCCATCAAGGGGCAGGGCGGTCCGCTCGAGTGGATGGAGGGCGGCGAGGGCGGCTGGCGCGACACCTGGCCGAAGGCGCCGCCCGTCGCCGGCTATCTCGTCGACGGCTGGAAGGGCGTGGGCTGGGCGCCCACCGACGCGGTGCTCACCAAGCGCAAGTTCTGGGTCGTCGAAGCGACCCCGCGTGATCGCTACTACCTTTACGGCAAGATGGAGCTCTGGATCGACGCCGAGTCGTGGATCGGCGCCTGGAACCGCAAGTCGTCGTGGAAGGGCGAGCTGCTGAACGTCTACCAGGTGCAGGGCTACCTGAATCACCCCGCCATCAGGGACGGGCAGACGGAGACGGAGTATCTCTGGAGCTCGCAGGGCGCGTGGCAGTGCGCGGAAGCGGTGAAGTCGAACCGCGCTACGCTCGCCGGTCTGCGCTCGGAGCCGACGTCGCTGTTCGATCGGCGCGTGAAGCACAACACGGATCAGCTGTTCGACATGCAGACGCTGAGCCGCTGGGGGAAGTGAGCCAGTAACCAGCGTTGTTTCAGTCACTTGCCTGAGTGACCCAATGCGGAACCCGCTTCCAGGCAGCACCCAGGCAGCGGCGCGCTAGGCTCAAAGGGATTCGGCGTCGCACCGCTCGCGGGACAAGCCTACTGGAAATAACGTGGTCGGCGCGTTCAAGCCCGTCCCTGGCAACTCTCGGTTTCGCCTGACCTGAGTCTGTGTTGACTCCGAGTCGCGCCTCATGAGCCCGGGGTGGTCCGCAAACCGCGGCCCCACAAGGTGTCGGGCCGCAGGGAGGCGCGGCGGCCCGAGGCTACGTGGCGCTGAGCCGAAGCGCACATCCCGTCAAGACTAGCTAGCGCTCAGAATATGAGCCTGTTAGCCTCCGGCGCCTGAACTGAGCTCGCTGGCTACGGTGCCCCGTGAGAAAGGAACAGATGAGCGACGAACGTTCGGCCCCGCATCTTGGACGTGTTGACGACGCTGATCTCCTCGAACGCGGCGAAGCTCTTCGTCGCAGTGGGCATTTTGACGAGGCGACTGAATGCTTTGAGCGACATCGAGAGACGGACCGCGAGGACATAGGCCGCCAATTGGGGGCTCTTGTGCATCTGGGGCAACTTGAGCGCTTGAGCGGAAGTCCAGCGAACGCGACACGATACTACGAGCAAGCAGTCGCCCTAAGCTCCGACCCTACACACGCGGAGCAACATGCGCAGGCGCTCATAGGCCTCGGCCACATCGAGAGGCTATTTGGAAAGGGCGGAGCTGAGGCATCAAAGTGTTTTGAACAGGCGCTCCTGACAGCTCGACGCCGCCGAGATCTAAATGGTGAAGCGGCGGCGCTTCGAGGTCTCGGAGAGCTTGCGCTTCAATCGGGTCTCTTGGACGAGTCCCGTGAGCGCTTCAGCGAATCCCGCGCGCTGGCAAGGGCCACCGGCGATGCGCTTCTTTTGGCGACAGCCGAAAGTGGCCTCGGGCGCGTCGACTTGGCAGCGGGACGGCTCGATCCTGCTCGGGACCATCTCGCTGCTGCCCTTGCACAGTACAGGCACCTTCAGGAACTCGTCGGTGCAGGCGATGTGCTGCAAGCATTGGCTGGACTTGAAGTCGAGGCGGTGCGCGCTCAGGAGCGCCATCAAGAGGCGCTCGTGGCGTACCAGGCAGCGCGCGACCGCCGAGGTCAAATCTACGCGCTGCTAGACCTCGCCAAGCTCGCCGAGCGCAAAGGACAGACTGGCAAGGCGCGCCAACTCTCAGCAGAAGCGGTCGCTTGCGCTTCGGAACTAGGCGTCCCTCGTTGGTCACTTCCGGCGTTGTGCAGGCTGAGCGCAACGGAATGGCGTTGCGGTGACAAGGAGGAGGCCCGGCAACACTACCAGCAGGCCGTCGCGCTATCCGAAGGCTCGCACGACGATCTCAGCTTGGGCGATTTGGCTGCCCTGCTCGAGGACAACAATGCCGCCACTCGACACTACGTCGATTCAAAGCACTGGTCGTCTTCGATCGGACTGGCATCGCTGGCACGAGCGGGCGGTAACTTCGAACAGGCGCGCGGGCATCTCGTGGAGGCTATCGCAGCCCTGAGGCGGAAGCGCGTCACGGATACAGAGGTAAGCTGCCTCCTCGACTTGGCTGATATCGAGGAGACAATCGGCAACCGCGAGGACTGCGTGATCACGCTAAGGCTCGCTCAAAGCCTCGCCGCCGATATGGGTCTGATGAGCCGGCAGGCACAAGCGCTAGAGCGACTTGGGAAGGTCGCGCACGAGCGAGACGATTTCACCGCGGCCGAGCGTCACTTCCGCGAAGCCATCACATTGTTCAGCCAAGTCCGTGACGAGCAGGGCGTGAGCTGTGCGACGGTTCATCTAGGCGACTGCTTGCTCGCTGTCGGGAAGCTCGACGCCGCCGAGGACCAATTTCACCAGGCTATCGCTCTCGCGAATGGCTTTGGAGCACATCGATCGCGCGGTTACGCGACACGCGGCTTGGCCATTGTTCACGATGAGCGAGGCGACGCGGACTCGGCTCGACGGCTACTTGAGGAAGCGCGAGCGATCTTCTCCGCGCAATCCGACCATGTTGGCCTCGCTGACGTTACGGTCGATGTCGGGTACTTTGAGGAGGAACGCGACAAAGCCACCGCCGCCATCTGCTTCCGCGAGGCTGCCGAACTCTACACGAAGGGTGGTCGCGCGGATCTATCGAAAATTCCCCTCGAAGAGGCCGCGCGTCTTGTCGCACCTCCTCGCCGGGCGAAGGTGGCGAAGCGGGTTCGGGCAAAGTCCCCGAAAGCTGATTCCGCTCCGACTCACTGAAAATCGTGGTGTCGGCGGTTCAACCCCGCCCCTAGCCATTAGTTATTTCAGTGAGTTACGGAGAGATTACTTCGAAATTCCCATCTCGGGGCAACGCCGGGGTAACAACCTGCGCCGAATTTGCGGCCCTGGTCGGACTGTCGTCAACCAGGCGGGCTTAGATCGGTTCCGAAAAGTCCGGATCACTGGGGCAACGTGGCGGTTCCTTCGACGTTCTTCCCGGCGGACAGCGGGAACAAGAACACTCGCCGCCCAGCCTATTCTGAACCAACCACCCACATCGGCTCGAGGCTTTCCCGTCTCAGCGCCTCGTCGGTGCCACCGAGCACCGCGGCAACGTCTGAAGACAACCGCGAGCGGGAGAGTCCGGGCTGCACAATCACGACTCGGTACCGCGGGAGAGTCTCTCCTCCTCGAAGCAAAGCTTCGAGCGTCGCATAGTCTCCCTTCGCGAACCGCGAACGCCTCTGTCGTGCCTTAACGCGCTCGAGTAGGCGCGACTCGTTTAACCACCGCGTGCACTTCAGCGCTTGCCCACACACATCGTAAATGTCTGCCACTCGCGCCCCAGGTTGGGCCTCACATGATCGTTTGCAATGGTAGACCGTCACTTCCACTTCGCCCGCCTGCTCACGGACCGCGATGAAGTCGGCAATCTCACCCGAGCCATGGTCAAAGAAGACCACGCTCGCATCTGAGGCTACGAGTTCTGCTTCGAGAGCCATCTGCACTGAGGGTCTGCCGTTTCGGGCAGGTTGGCACTCGTTCTCGATGTCGACCTCCGGCCAAGTGTGGAGGTGGAAGTTTGTTACGTCGAAGGGCGCGACGTCCTCGTTCCAGGGCACCAGCTGTCGCCCGTGCAACTGAGAGCCGTCGCGCAGGTAGACGTAGAGCGCCTCGTCGTTGATGTAGTCGATAAGGCGCACGGGTTCTTGCCCATGGACGAGGCGCACCTCATCCTCCCATCCTCCGACCGCCTTAAACATCGGCGCATCCGACGGCCCGTAGTCGAAAACGAGCTCCGCGTCGGGGAACTCGGCTAGGATGCGCACCCTGTTCTCGCTTGTCCGGCTGCGGTCCACGTGGAGCGTGGAGTCCATCAAGTTCACGTGTCGACCGCCGAGAAGCACGGCGGGCACCTTCTCGTAGACATCCTTCGGCCAATCGACCCCGAGGACCTCGGCTGGTATCCCCGATGCGACAACCCCTGCGGAGAGCAAGTCGAGGGCTGAGCCTGTGTGAACGACAGTGTTCTCAGTGGCAATCTTCCGAGCTACGTGGCGGCACCACTTGAGGAACTCCGAGATCTGGATGTTCCGGTGGCTCCACACCTTCGACGAGCTGCTGTAGCCGATGGTGACGTCGTGGCCTTCCTCCCGACCCCTGCCCTGAATGTGCCCGCGAAAGTACCCGCGCGCATCGCCTCGAGTGAGTGCTCGCTGCGCACTCGGCCCAGCCATCGTGCGGTAGGACTCGCGGCTACTCGCGAGCGTCCTGCTCTTCAATCCGATGTTGTAGAAGTCCGGGTTCTCGATGCCAGCGAGGACGCGGTCCACCATGGGGACGGGTACCATGCGATGCCCGGTCTCGCAGACTTGGTCAGCGATGTTCTCATAGGCAGACACATTCTTGCTGCGAGAGGAGTTGATGAAGAGCAGCTCGGTCTCGGCGTCGTAGTAGAGAATGTAGAGGTCAGATTCAACTTCAGCGAAATCGGACTGCGGGCTCCAGCGGCTTGGTCGCACACCGCGGGTGATGATGACTGCGGCGTCCAGGTCATGACTAACTTGCCGATGGACGACCTCGATTGGGGCGTGGAACTGGACCGGTCGCGTCACATCCGCGGCGGCAACCTGGTAAATCTTGACATGGCAGTAAGGACGCAGCGCATAGAGCGAAACCTCCTCACTGAGGTCCGCCGACTCGGTGGGCGCCTCGAAGCGACCGATGGTGTCGCGCACCTCTGCTTCCTCGGCCATCCGCCCCTCGCTCAAATTCACTACGAGTTCTTCCCAAGCCGCACCCTCTTCGTAGAGACGATGCCTCTCAATCTCAATCTCGTTCGGCACAGCGAGAAACGTCGCCTCACCGATTCGTTCGGCGTTGGTACGCGCGAACCGCCCAATGAACTGGACCGTGACGGCGAGCGACTTATGGGGAGCATGGATGGCAGCAACCTTCAGGTTCGGAAAGTCGAAGCCCTCCCCGAACATGTCCACGCAGATGATGCCGTCGAGCTCTCCGGCCCGCATCCTTTCGACGCCCCTCAGGACGCGGCGAAACGAGTGCTGACTGTTCACGAGTTCTAGACGAAGCGAAGTGTGCGCTTCGTAAACGTCCGCCAGGTACTTTGCTCGAGTGAGACCGTCCGTACGGACTATGAGGTTATGCTCGAGTCCAGCCTCCCGGTCCCGCCGGAAAATCCTCTCTGCGGCCTTGGCGATGGCCACATCTGACGGCAAACCCGGCTCTGGCACCACGGGGACAAATCGAATCGACCCGTAGATACCGTCCTTCATCGCTTCGCGGAGTGGGTAGTGGTAGACGAGCTGCCCTTTTATCTCTCGGCGGTCTTGTCGGAACGGAGTCGCGGTAAAGAGCGCACGCCGCGAATCTGGGAACGCTTCGAGCAAGCCTCGCCACGTCGTTGCCGGCGCGTGGTGAGCTTCGTCTACGAGAAGAAGGTCGAAGAGGTCTGCCGGTGGCGATGCGACATCTGCATAGGCTGGACTCGCTGTGTTTGGTGTAGCGACGACAACATCTGCGTTCCGAAGCGCTTCCCAGTCCGCAAGGGTCCCAAGCCGCTGCTTGGCTTCAATAACTTTCGGGCCGGGGATGTCATCGGGCAGCGCGCCTACCGTCTTGAGCAGGCTCAGAGACGCGAACTCCCCCGCGACCTGGTTTCGGATAAGCTTGCTCGGAGTAACGACCAACACCCGCCGTGCGCGTTCAAGGAAGGCGCTGAGCATCAGCACGCCGGTCTTTCCTGAGCCGGTCGGCATGCTGACGACCGCCGGCTCGCGCTTCACGGTGAAGTGGGCGGCGATGGCATGGGCGGCCCCACGCTGCGAACGGCGAAGCCCGACTGGGCTATCTTCGGCGATTGGCAATCGGACTGAACTGTAATGCTGTCTAAAGTATGTCATCCGACGTTAAACGACGCCTCCGAAGCACATGGCCTCCCACGATACGCCTTCAACGAACTCGCCACCGGCGGCGTCGCGCGTTCGTTTTGCCCGACCGGCTCCCCAGCATGAACGGCGCGCACACATTTAAGCATACGTACCACGGATCCTGCCAACTCAAGCAATACTAGTAAAGAAATGCGCTTGTCCCGCGTCTCGCCAGAAGGCTTTGCCCGTGTGAGCTCGGGAAGGCCGACCGCAGCGCGGGCACACATGGACCCCTCCAGCCGGACACTCCCAGGTATCGAGGGCGTCTTGGACTAGACCCGTGGGATCATGCACCTGTGGAGCAACCTTCTGGACTTCGCCCGAATGCTTCTCAGCTTACAAGGACGCTCCGCCCTGCACTACGCGCGGCTCATCACCATGGATGGGTATCCTTAGCCCCTTCGACTTGAGTCTCCCCCTGGAGGACACCATCGAGGAACTCGCGCGAGATGCGAGGCGACGTTCGAAGCCGTGGACACCACAGCGAGCGCGGACGCGACAGACGCGCGTTTGACATCCCTCGCCGAGCCGAGACGAGTATGCATCTCGCTAAGACACGCCTCGCGATCGCCCGCGCATACAGTCTCGGCGCGCGGATACCTGAAGGGTAACGCCGCATGGCGCGGCAGGTGCTTGCGACCTGCGCGACCGCCGTGACAAGAGTGCCGTGATGCCCACGCGCGCGACCGCATGGAGCCTGGCGAAACACGGCGACAGTTTGGAAAAGAAGTGGTCGCCTAAGATCCTGCAGAGCTTTCCGATCTACGAGCTGTTCTGGGTAGAGCACATTGTTCCCTTGACCTATCGAGCGGTCGAACCGACATGCATCTACCTCCGGGCGGCCGTTCGGAAGGAGCTCGATGCGGTCGCGACGGCGAGCTATGGCGTGTTTCTTCATCTGGCCGGAGCGCATTCGCAGCTTCAGACTAACCGAGCGCTGTTCGCGGCCGAGGGCGTCTACACTTTCTACAGCCGTCTCTATTCCGTCGGTTTGATGGTGCGACGCTTCCTTGCGGCTATCGCGGGTGTGCTGGAGCTTTACGGTGGCGTCTACATTCCCGACGAAAGGCGCCGGCTTCGGCACCACGGCTCGGGTGACTTGGCGATCCGCTTCAAAGACGCCTTCGAGACGCGGACGAAAGACTATCGGGGGCAGCAAGTTCACGATTGGGGAGTTCCGGTGATTGGAGACAAGATACCCGGTCGTAAGCACTTGAAGCGATGGCTCGGCAAGGGGCTTCGCGAACTGGATGCCTTCCTGAAGCAACCGGACGCCGTCAAGCGTATCGCGGGCGAGTTTGTGGACCCCATTCAGCAGGCAGAAGAGGATCTCATGTACGTTGAGCAGGTCCTAGATGATGTCTGGAAGCTCGCGCTTGGTGAGCTAGCCGCGATGGGGAAGCAGGCCGACTACCGGACTGATCAAGCAGCGGGGGCCAACGACCCCCCGCCGCAACGCCCGATCGCTGGATCATCCGTAGTCGTGTCGCCCGCTCACTTCACCTCGACCACGTACGCATCGAGTGCGTCGGTCGTCGCCGGGCCCAGCAAGCCGTAGGAGCTACGCGCCTCGAAAGTCGACGTCACCAGCGGCGCCGAGTAAGGACCGTTCTGAATCGGGAGCTTCGTGCGGGGCACTGGGGAGTCCACAGGACACCTGGGCGCGCGAAGCTCTAGGGGTCAAGTCCGAGACGCCGGCAAGACCCGCGGCTCCGCGCTTCCTCTGACACGGGTGGGCGGCTCCAACCGGGACTGGCTGGCCGTACGAATTGCCTTTCGCGATCAATCGGAGCGGCGGCGCGATCCGCTACAGCAGTAACCGGCTTCAGCCGTGGCTGGGTCGCCGAGCTGGCGGTTGGTCGTAGCGAACGCCCATGGACGGAGCGGGCTCCTCGCGGTATGGTTTCTCCTACTCTTTCAGTGTGGGCGCACGCGCCCGGTCTGGACAGTCTTGCGTCCAGCCTTGAGCCTAATGAGGTGTTCGGGTGGTTGCGGCAGCGGATGACTTTCGTGGTCAGCTCCGTCAGCAGGTGGGCTATCTTCGGCGGTCGATCGAACAGTTCGACGCCGGGCATGAGGATGAGGCGCTCCGCATAGCGGTTGCCATCCGGGTTCTCCTTCACGATACGTCGGCCTCGACATCTCTTCTCACGCATCTCGGCGTAAAGGACCGGGTTCGCCTCATCAGCACTTCACCGGGCGGCCCTGCCGACGCCAGCGTCATGTTCGCCTTCGGGATGGGGCTAATGGATTTTCGCCGTGCGGTGGCGATCCGGCCCCGGTTGGGCGAGATCGGCTGGCGGCTGGTTCCCGCGGACGAGTGGTGGACCGAGGTCATCCACGTCTTTGACCGAGGCGCGACGCGCGTCTCGCGGAAGACCATGGTCTTGGGCGCAGCGAACAAGCAGGGCGGCGCACATGTCGACCCAAAGCTCGGCGGCGCCTTCAAGCGGCTGGCGCAAGACGGTGCGCTCCTACACCGTGTGACGCGCCAGCCAGATGGCTCCGAGGTCAGGCAGCCGCTGCTCGACATCCACATCGTGAACCTTCGCGACATGGCATTCGAGATCGTGAACAGCCCCGACATCGCGGTCCTCGCGTCCGAGCACTTCCCCGCGCCATGCCGTGACTGCCGCGGCGTTGTGCGAGGCAATGCTCGAGAGCCGCGCATCGTTCGGCGAAACACTTACAGCGCAACACAGTGTCACGAACTTGAGTGCGACCACTCGTGGCACGTCACCGCGATGGTTCCGTCGGACTCCGACGACGTGCTCGTCTTCGACCACCCGTGCGACTGCGCGTTCGGCGAGTACGAGTCGCGCGTGTTCCGGATGGTTGGGATGAGACATCGACGCTTCGCCTCGTACGCCTGGGGCAAGTACCAGCAGGAAGGCCGCGGGGCTGTAGTCGCTTGGGAAGTCGACGCTCATAGGAAGTTCGACATCCCCGACCAGATTCCGCTTGAGCCCTTGTACGAGTTTGGCTATTGCGCGCTCGGAAGTCTGGATAGCTCGGGAATGCCGACCTGGCTGCGTGCCGAGGAGCCCAAGATCCGTCCCGCCGTTGCGGAGTACAATCCCGAGACGGGCTACGTCGTCGTCTGTCGTCACCTCGACGGAGGAGTTGAGCCCACAATCCTGAAGGTTCGCAACGTGCCACCTCTACCGCCGCAAGCATGGGCGGAGCGTGATTCCGCCTGGAAGGAAAGTCGGACGGCGTCCGATGTGTCCTCCAGCGAATCGGCCTAGTGGAACAGGTTGCGTTGAGCACCCACGAAGACACACTCCTGGCGAGGGCAGCTCGGTTCCTGATTGACGGCGACGAGCACGACGCGGCGAACGTGCTTTTGTCGTGCTCGTTGGAGTACTGGGAATCCGGTGATTCGCGTTGGGCAGGTGACGAGCGCCACGACGCCCTCCACGTAAAACTCACAGGTCCACGCGCCGCTCAAGACGTCCTCTCGCAGGAGCGCCATCCGATCACCGAGACCATCCGGCGGGCGCTCACGGCCGTGTTACCGGACAGGACGTACCTCAAGCACCTCACCGTCCACATGGAACATCTCGCGATCGACCCCGGCTGGCGCCAGGAGTTGTTGGAGATTGCTCGGGCCGTGGAGTTCACAACCAGGCGGCGCAGGGACGTTCCCTGTTCAACTGTCTGCCACGACGGCAAGTGGGGGATCTTGGAGGTCGACGGCGAAACCTTCCATCCGGCGACGCGAACGGTCGAGGATCATGCGCGCGACCGCCTGTTCCGGGAGCACGGCATACTCGTCGTCGAGCACTTCGATGCCAGCGAGTGCTACAACCAGGCAGACGACGTCGTCGCACGAGTCCTGCGGCTGCTCTCACGGGCATAGCGAAAGGGCGATCATGTCCACCATCCAACTCCGTCCGTTTGGGCCAGCTCATCGCTACTGCGGCCCGCTGACGATCAGCGTCGATCAGCCAACCCGCGGGGAGCAGGTCGCCGTACTATCGGGCGCACTGGAGCAGGGCCGCTACAAGCTACGCATCGAGGCAGCGAGTATCGAGATTCCAGCGGACGACGTTCGGGAGGATGACTACGGTCCATACGCGGTTGTTCGGGAACAGCAACTCCAGATTCCGGGTGGCGTGTTGAACGTCGAGAATCGTGGCGAAGGCGAAGCCCTGCTCGAAATCCTGGGCTATGGCGGAGAGCCACTACACATCTCCTTCGAGTTCGGGCACTACGACGCGGCCGGGAAGGACTTCGACTCGCCGCGGCCGGGTTCGCCGCCTCCGCCGGTGCGACAGGCCAGGCGATAGTCCGAAACGCGCACGATTGAATGGCGGACAACGCGCGTGCTCTGTACGACTCGCTCGTAGAGCACAAAGATCTAGCGGCTCTGGTTGGTCGACCAGAGGATATCCACCTGGAAGTGAAGGAGTGCGACTCGGGTCTCACGTCCCGGATCAAGGGCTACATGTCCCAGGCGCTATCCGGCTTCGCAAACTCGGATGGTGGCGTGCTCATCCTGGGCCTCACGGCGAAGAGTGAGAGCCGAGACGAGCCGGACATCATCATTCGCGTGAAGCCGTTTCCGAGGTACGAAACTGCGGCAAGCGCCGTTCGTGCCTTGGTCGGAGACGCGGTGATGCCCATCGTCTCTGGCGTTCTGGTCTCCAGCGTCCCGGGCGCCACAGACGGCTACGGGTACGTCAAGATTCTCATTCCAGCGAGCGACGGCGGTCCGCATCGGGCCATTCTGAAGGAAGTTGGTGAGCGCGAATATTGGAAGCGTTCTGTGGGCAGCTTCTATCGAATGGAGCACTTCGACATCGCGGACATGCTCGGTCGGCGACGCCGCCCCGACCTTCGCGTAGAGTGGCGACCGATCGCCGGCAAGATCAATGGGGACGATGGTGAGCTACGACTCGTGTTGACGCTGGTCAATGAGGGTCGGGGCATTGCTCGGTTCCCGATGCTGCAGGTCGACCTGAGCAAGCCGTTGGTCATGTTCGAGTACGGGCTCGATGGCAATCGGCGCCATGGTCTCGAATGGCGTCGGTTATCCGTAGGATCCACGTCCAATCGACATGCGTTCGTCGGGACGGAGGGGCATGTAGTTCATCCGGGCGTGCCCTTCGACGTGACTGTCGTGACGGGGGTGTCTATCCGCCGCCACGCAGATCAACCCTGGGAGTACTTCCCGCGGGAGCTGGTGATTCCCTATCGGGTTGCCGCCGAGGAGATGGCCGTTCGAGACGGTTCGATACGTATCGATGTCGAAGCTGAACTCGAACGCATCAAGTCGGACCTCGGCTGGTGAATGATCGCGTGATGCGATGGACGAGATCGATCTCATTTGTCTCAAGTGCATCGGTGACCCTCACCTTCGTCAGCTACTGCGTGAGGAGGCGAGTCCCGGGCGCTGCGCGAGTTGCGGGAATCGCCGACTTGCCACTTCCCTGGAAGAGATCGCCGCGCAGATAGACTCCGCCTACCGCGAGCACTACAGGCCCGGAGACGACACCGGCTTCGGAACAACCGGAGAAGACCCCGCGTCGATCGTGCAAGAGATCGCCAAGATCGAACCCGATATCGCGGAATCCGTCGTGGAGTATCTGTCGGCGCAGGAAGCTCGTGACGTACAAAAGGGCGCCGAGCCCTACTACGATCAGGACAGCAACTACGAGTTCATCGATCCGCATCCCGGGGAGTTGCTCATAGCCTGGGAGGAGTTCCGGACGCGGTTGCTTCATGAGCAGCGATTCTTCGACCGCGAGGCCGCAGATCGCTTGGCTGTCATCTTTGGAGATGGTCATTCGATAGCCGATCCGAAGGACCTCGTTCGAGTCTGCATCGCGCACCTGAAGCGCGGAGAGGCCGTGTTCCGGGCTCGGAGAGCGGATAGCCGCGACGTCCTACGACAGATCGGAAACGATCCCCGCCAGCAACTCGCTCCTCCAGCTCCGCGACTTGCTGTTGCGGGACGAATGAACGCCGCAGGCATTCCGGTGTTCTACGGCGCGTTTTCCGCCGACGTCTGCATAGCAGAGGTGCGACCTCATGTCGGCGGGACCGTCGTCGTTGGAGAGTTCCGTACGACCCGTCGGCTTCGCGTCCTCGATCTGACGCGACTCAACGAGCACGGTTACGCGAGGAGCTACTGGGATGATGACTTCGACGACCGGCTCACCAGACGGCGGTTTTTGGAGACCTTCCACGGGCTGATTTCTCGTCCGATTCAACCCCACGAGGAGACCCTCGAATATCTGCCGACGCAGGCGGTATCGGAGTATCTGGCCAGTGTCTTGGGACTGGATGGCATCATCTACGATTCGGCGCAGGTGAGCCCATCGAAGGAGGACGACAACCCTCGTCGGAGCCAGAATCTCGCGCTCTTCAACCATGCCGCTGGAGTCGTCGGCGGGCGCCGCCGGCGAAGCAGGAACGAGCGCATCGAGGCGCTGGTAGACGGCGACGAAGACATTGCGGAGCCGGAGTTACCGAGGCCGTCACTCAGGTACGTGCGGAGCTCGGCGCGAGCCGTTGAGGTCACCGGAGTGTCGGTGTCGCACAAGTATCGCTCGTTTCCGTACGCCACACCGCGACGACGACGTGCCAGTCTAGTCGCGAGTCCAGGGCGCGGAGGTCAGAAGCACGCTCCAGCCTGAGCAGTCGCGTGCCGGGGAGTGAGACGCCGTGAGCGCCCGGCCCTTCATGCGTCAGCGTATCCTGGCGACAGACGCGTAGTGGAGTCCGTTGGTGATCGTGAAGGCACTATCACAACATGGCTGGATCGCGATGCACGGCCCGCTCCTGAGCTCGTCGGGCGCGTTTCCACCGCGACCGCGATGGACCAACTCCGGGGGGCCTACATCACGTACGTCCTGACGTGGGCCGCCATCGATCTAGCCGTGGTGATCGATGCCTGGAGCCGGCGCATCATCGGCCCGGCCATCCTCACGAGATTGCTGGCTGCGCCAAGCTCGATGTTTGATGCTCGCGACGGCACGCTCCTATTCACGGACTGGACCAGTACGTTCTTCACGAGCGCCCGCCGCTTCCCACCGGTGAGCGCTGGGACGTGAATCAGGCGAATCGCGCCTAGCTCCTCAGTGCCGTCGGTCGTTCCGACTCCCTGGCAACAGGCGAGGCGCTCTCGGCCCTTAGTGGCAGGGCTCAAAGCGCGGGCAAGTTGCGACCGGCTCACGCTGGAAGATGCGGACCAACGCGGGGCGGTGAGTGCGACTGCTTGGGGTCGGCGGACCGAATCA
Source organism: uncultured Binatia bacterium (SeqCode) (assembly GCA_964404165.1). GTDB lineage: Bacteria > Desulfobacterota > Binatia > DP-6 > DP-6 > DASYLJ01. The sequence continues at coordinate 21,938 of CAYOIZ010000011.1, forward strand.
CTCGAGCGAAACGCGAAACGGCGGAGTGAAATCCATTTCATCTAGGTTTGCCGACGCTGCCGTCGCGTACAGACCGGATTGGGGAAAGCCTGGAAAGCAGCAGCGCGCCGGCGGTATGTATTTGCCGGAACACTGGAATTCACTGAACGTCGATGCCGAGCCCTCGTAAGAAGCGACTGTTCGCAACGAGGGCGATCCGTCAGCATACAGCACCGTCATCAGGTCCAGAGTGCGATAGGTTAGTGGGGTCGCGGTGTATGTGAGCAGCGGCGTTCCCGTGCAGTCCGATGACTCGTAGGAGATAGTCGCCTGCTGGTAGCTAGATGCCGACGCTCCATGAGCGCTCACCGCAAGCACGACGGTTGAGGGTCCTACCGAGCGTGCTACGAGCGCTGTGCCGTCATCTCGTTGGGTGCCAATCAACTGGCCTACCACTGAGTTCGCGGCGTTTCTCATGATGAGAGTCGGTCCACGCGGACCGATTGGACCGCGTTCACCTGGTGTTCCGGCAGCTCCTTTGGGCCCCTGATTGCCGTCCTGCCCAGGAGGCCCAGGAGGTCCGAGGGGCCCCGCCGGACCTTGAGGCCCGACCGGTCCCGTTTGACCAGATGGGATCGAGACGGACTGCAGGGTGGTTTCCTTGGCCTTGCAGGTTTCACGTGCCTTCACGGTGCCGTTCCGCATCACGCAGAGGGTTGCTGCGGACGCGGACCGGGGTGCCTGAAAGACGCTCCAGGTGATCACTAATGTTGCGGCCGTTGCCATGCATTTAGTGAAGCCAATCCAGCAACTTATGCATCGCATGTGGGCCCGCACCGTATGCAATTGCAAACGTGCCGTCAAGCATTTGTTGATAGCCGCCCCGCTGGATGGGGGCGGAGGCGGTGTTCCGACGACGATTGCGCACATTGGTGATGGGCAGGTTCGGGTCGTTGGACAGATTCTACTTGGAAACGGGCTTCTCCAAGGGGCACCTGTCTCAGATTCTGCGCGGTACACGGAGTCCATCCCTGTCCACCGTCGTGCGCTTGGCGAAGTTGCTTGAGGTGGAAGTGGTCGATTTCTTCCGGCCCCAGTAAGGAAGCGTGCTCGGGAAAGGCTACTGCCGGGACAGCGTAGTGGCGGCAGACCGGAGGTCGCGCTTCGAGCGCGCCTCAGCGAACAAACCCCGATGAGATATTGGTGGCCGGTATCGTCTCTGTTCCACGCACGGACGGTCTGCATCGAACGCAACGACTAAACGGCGATGAACCCCTGTTCGCGAAGCGGCATCGCGCATTCCTGGGCTATGCCATTCGAGTCGAGGCAGCCGCGCCGTGATCGCGGCGGGATGGCGCACGCCTGGGAATCTGCGATTGTTCGCGCTGTACGTGTGCGGCAATTCCGGGCGCGCATCGACCGCTGGCGCTGAGGCGCGCCACACCTGGGAAGGCTCGAGGGGCCAGTTGCTAAGGACGTATTGAGGAGAGTGGTGTTCGGTTTGCCGACGAATTGCCGCTTGGTCGGACGACTCCAAGCGGATCGGACCCTGACCCCGATCGCGCCGAAGGACCGTTCGGGACACGCTACGCCCTGGGTCGATGTTGCGATCGTGCAAGAGGTTTCCGGTACGCTCATCTGTGAGCTGCACCTCCGCTTCGTAGCCTACCGCGCTGGCCGAGACAGACTGTCGAGTGTGCGGCCCTTGGCACTCGTGGCGCGGTTTCAGGCGGAAGTAGCGCCAAGCGCCTGGAGACCGTTGAACGACGATTCTGGTGCCGACCTTCGGCTCGAGAAGGCGTCGGCGAATCCCCACGTCGAAGTGTTGGAGGAGGCCTGGTTCGATAGAGCCTTGCGTAGGCTAACCGTCGACGAAGTACCCGACGCGGTGTTCTCTGTCGCGCTCGTCCACCGGAGAGGCTTATCAAGCCACTATGCGTGCCGCGTTCGGACCCGCATTTGGCTCACCGACACGCCCCCGCCGAGAGTACCCGCCAAGCCGTTGCTTGGAATTGCCATCGCGCAGCTGCAACGCGACTACGAGGAGCGTTTCGGAGCGGCCTTCCCCGTATTCGGGAGCGTTGAGGAGTATGTCGTCGTACCGGATGCCAAGACCGGTCGCGGCAAGGTTATCCGCGGATATGGCCGGCGTAGCCGGGTGTGCCGAATTGAGGACGTTGGGTCCGTATACTCGGCGCTGGACGTGGTCGCCTATGGTTGGGATGCGCATGCAATCGATCCGTCCCAGGCCGAAACGATGGCATACGCGACAGAGCGGTTGGCGCGGGGAATCTCGAACGCGGCCGGTTCGAAGTTGATCCTGCTCCGCGTGATCGATGAACTGGAAAAGGTCCCAAACCAGCTCACCGAGGGAGAAGTGGCATCCCTTCGGATGCTGGTCGATTCCAGCGATGTTCAGCATATCCCCGAGCGGCTGCATCGCATCCTCCGACGAAGTCCGCGCTACCCTCTCCCGAACCCGTCGATCGCTCACGCCGTGAGCGCCAGCAGCACGGTCTTGAAGCTGATTCGGTGCGTGATGCCATCTGACGCATTGACCCGCTTCGCGTCGGCGGAGGAAGCGACCGCTGGTGACGTTCGTCCCGTGTTGAACATGGCGCTCGTGCGCATGGTTGGCGAAGAACTCGGATACCTCGGGAAGCGGCGACGTCCCGAGCGACCGACGGGAACACCCGACACGCGCCTTCTGCACTTGGTCGCCCGCCTGCTTGCCAAGCGGCATCATCGGAAGGCGGATACCCTCCTCAGGACGTTGGTGAAACCGGCTCTGACGCCTCCGTACATGTTGTCTGGATTCATCGTCGAACTTGATGAGAAGCGCGCACGGGCCAAATAGGCTCGTCGCGATGCTCGTCCGCGCCGCCTGAACTAAGCCTCAGAAGATCGCAGGCTTAGGGTTCAGAGATACGTTCACGCAGCTGAAGTGCGCGCCTTTTTTGCGCGGGCCGCTTCGCTCCATGCTGTGAGTTCCACCTGGCGCCTTCCTGATCGCAGCCCAGCCTTCCAGAACCACGAGCGTGGCAACGGCTCCTTATCCTGGGGCCCAAGCGGAAGGGCGGACAGATGGAATCGAAGGTTGAGGGGCTGCGACGGCTCGACCCCGATAGAGTCACTGCGACCGAGAGCTTGGCCGCGGCAGGAGTTGAACTGTCCAGGGTCGACGAGCGCGTAATCAGCACGCGCGAAGCCCAAAACCGGACGGGGCTTTCCCGTACGAGTCTGTGGCGGCTTGAGCGTGCCGGCGGCTTCCCGATGCGTCGTCGCTTGAGCAGCAATCGGGTTGGGTGGTTGGAGTCGGAGGTGGTGGCATGGATGCGGACTCGGCCACTCGGTCGGTAGTGGAGGTGCGTCGGACATCGGCCGGGAAGCGGGCGGAGGCTTGCCCTGCTGTCGAACCGAAAGCCAGCCCACCCTCCGTTCGATCGCTCTTGGATGATGCTGGCGGGCGGACTGACTGCAACGCATCGCCAAGTAGGTCCGCATGAAGAGGTCGAAAAGCCCCGTGAATCCAGGGGTATCCAGCAATGAGCAGATGAGTTTCTTGGAGCGTTTCGACAACGGTGGAGTCCGGAAGGCTCCATCGGAAAGTGTGGTACCGGCTCCCTCCAATGAGCAAGCCACCAATAACCTCATCCTCACGATCCGCGGGCTCCGACGACTTGAGCCGATCGTCGCCGGCATCCGGGCCGCCATCGCAGCCAGCGAATCCGGCGCGCTCGGCGACGACCCCCGGTCGGCCGATGAACCTCACGGAACAGCTCGCTCGGCTCGCCGTTCGAATACTGCTCTCTGAAAGGACGACATGAGCGACATCCCGAAGCGATCGCACCCTCTCATCACACCGGTCCATTTGGCCGGGACCGCGATCGTCATGATCCGACAGAGTTCGCTGTCGCAGGTGCGGAACAATGATGGCAGTGCGGCCCTACAGCGCGCCCAAACGCAAATCGCGCACGAGTATGGATTCGCGAAGGTCCTCGAGATCGACGCGGACATGGCCAAGAGCGCCTCCACCACGACCGGGAGGGTCGGCTGGGAACAGATGATTGTGGGACTGACGACGGGCATGGTCCGCGCGGTCTTCGCGTGGAGCATTTCTCGACTCTCGCGCGCGGTGAGGGACTTCGCTCCGATGCTGGCGCTCTGCCGCTTTCACAAGGCGCTGCTCATCATCGACGGACAGGTGCTGGACCCGAGCAACCCGCACGATACGTTGATGGCACATATCCACTCCGCCGCGGCGGAGATGGACAACACACAGCGCGCCAATCTGATGCGGAAGAGCAGGCTGAAGAAGGCGGCGGGGGGCGCCGTCGTATCTCAGCTCCCGCTCGGCTGGGTGAAACTCCCCGACGGCAGCTGGGACTTCGATCCCGAAGTGTCCGCCGATATCCGAGCTCTCCCGGGCCTATTTTGGCAGCATGGCAGCCTGCGGCAGACCGCTAGGGCGATGAACGCTCAAGGCATGACGATACCAACCCGATATGCGGGCAGTGTTCGTCGTCAACGCGTCACAGTGGATCGCTTGCGAGCGATCCTGCTCGGAGAGAGCTACGTCGGCGACTACGTATTCGGCAAAACCGAAATGGGTGTTGATCTCGACAAGCAACCTGATGGTCGCCCGGTACAGATTCCCGTACCTCCGGACCGCTGGATACGGCACGAAAACCTGTATCCGGCGTACTTCACGCGAGAGGGGCAAGAACGGATTCGCGCGCAGGTCGAAGCGAACGGCTTTGAACGTCGGCATCGGCCAGGTCGTGGTCGGTCCTTGTGCCAGGGGCTCGTGGCGTGTGGCCGATGCGGCAATCTTCTTACTGTTTGCGATCCCCAACGACGACCGAGCGCGACTCGGTATCAGTGTACGAGTCGCGCGGGGCGGTTCGGAGAGGACTCGTGCGGATCATTCCTAGGAGAACCGCTAGATCGTGCGATCGAACGCCTGATTCTGAACGCGCTCAGCGCACCGCCACGCGAAGCGTTGGAAGCGGCACTTCAAGAAGCACGCAGATACGATGACGCCCAAGCGAATCAGCTTCGCGCTGCGCATGAACGTCTTGTCTATGAGGAAGAGCGTGCTCGCGAGAGGCTTCTCCGCACTGACGAGCGGCAGCCGCATGTCTTCGCATTCCTTAAGAGCAAATTGGAGGAGGCGAGCGAAGCGCGGGAGTCTTTCGAGCGACGGCAGTCTGCGACGCCGGTGGCCCACGCCACAGATGTCTCCGGCGAGGAACTCGCTCGCCTGCTAGTTCTCGCCAGCGACATTCCGATCCTGTGGAGACATCCCAGCATCACAAACCTCGATCGCAAGAGAATTCTACTTGCGCTGATCGAGCGAATCGTACTGGTGCGACGTGCGGAGGCGGTGGAAGCAACCGTGTGCTGGCATTCGGGCGTGCAGACCGTCTTGAACCTGCAAACACGTGCCGGCGTGAGGTCGTTGGTCTGCGCGCTAAACGCTGAGGGGTTGACGGTCGAGCAGATTTGCCAACGGCTGAGAGAGGAGGATCCGGACACTGGCGCGCGATGGAAATATACGCTGAGTGCTGTCTACCAGATTTTAAGGCGCTTTGATCTGCACCCAAACTCGCCCCCGGCGCGACCGTCAGTCGATCAAGCAGTGATTCAGAATCTGTATGACCAGGGCCTAACCCTTACGGGCATCGCGGACAAACTCAACGCGAGTCGGGTGGCCTCCCCCTCGGGCAAATCGTGGAACATGAATATGGTTTGGCATTGGCTTGGCACGACAGGACGTCGCGAACAGCTCGAACATCTACACCGCGCAGCGATAGTCGACGCCAAGGCGCGCGGGCTGTCGAATGAGGAAGCCGCAGTGGAGTTCAATCGCGATGGTCTGCCGCGAGTGGGTGGTCGGCAGTGGACGGGGGACGTTGTTCGGCAGCGACGCACCCAGCTGAAGCGACGTAAGCGACGGTCCGCACCCGAGATGTAGTGCACTGCGGCGGGGGTCGCCTAGCGGCCCGCTGAAAAGCGTCGCCGTGAGCTCTGCGGAGGGATGTACGCGGGACGCGGAGCGCACGCCACGTCGGGCGAACCAAGACCTCTCGCCCAATCTCATCTCCTACCGACGCCTTCTCGAGCAAGCGTGTGTCGATGACGCCCAGGTAGCACGCACCGGAACGCCACATCGTGTCACCTCCTTCCGTACCGCTACGACGGCCCGACATCCCCAGGTGCAGCGTCCAGCCAGCCGTTCGCAAAGCCCGCCCGCCGCAAGCCGGTGACGAGGTAAGGGCAACGCCGCGTCAGTCGCCAGAGCAAGCCTGAGCGGAAGTTCTCGCACATCAATACGACCGGGCCCAAATTGATCCCGTAGTGGTACATTGAGGTCCAGCCGGGCTTGGCCTGGGACTTCTTCGGGAACGTCAAATTGAAGCTGCACTTGAAGCAATACTTGCCCGTGATCTCCGGGTAGACCTCTTTGAAGTGTCGAACGGTCGGCAGCACGATCTCCGGGGCAAAGGGCAGCGAAGCGACCACTGCCCACGGCGCGACCGTCCCGTCGTCCGGCCCGTAGGGCACGCCGCGCGCCACATAGTCGAAGAAGGGGCGCTCGACGCCATGCACCTCCCGCACGGTCGAGCCGGGGCCATCGCTCGCGGTCAGCCCCCAGAAGTATTGGCCGTAGCCCACGAATCCGAGAGGGTTATGAACCGCGTACTGCTGCTGGACGTGGGTCGCTCTCCGGCTGTTCTCGAAGTAGTCGATGCCTTTATCGCGCATGAAGGCATCCTGGATCCCACGGAAGTCGATCCACAGGTGCGAGAATTGATGGATGAATAGCGAGCTGCCATAAAGAAACTCCTGCCCGTACAGGTCCTTCCACTCGTAGGTGCAGGTCCACGCCGAATAGCTCTCCTCTGGCAGCGGGTACGTCGGCGAACCAAGGCCGAGCACATACAGCAGAAGGGCCTCATCGTAGCCTTCCCAGCGATACTTCAAGAAGCCGCTTTCGGGCTTCCACCCGTGGGTGACCGTCGCTCCACCGTTCTGCGCCCACTGCCAATCGGCACGGCGGTAGAGCGCATCGGCCAACGTGCGGATCTCCCGCTCGTCTTCGCAATCCCGATCGAAATAGGCTGCGGCGGTGAGCATGCCGGCGAGCAGGAACGCGGTGTCGATCGTTGAAAGCTCACACGTCCCGGCGCGCCGTCCGGTCTTCATGTCGAGAAAGTGGTAGTAGAACCCTTTGTAGCCGGTTGCGTCTGCTACAGGTCCCTGCGGGCTGGTCCAGAAGAACCGGAGCGCCGCCAGCGTGCGCTCTGCTGCTTCGGCGCGCGTGATCCAGGAGCGCTCGACGCCAACCGGATATGCTGCGAGTGCAAACCCGACAGCGGCGATACTTGCGGGGGCGTCCAGTTGCGTCTTGTCTACGACCAGGCCGTTCGCAGGGTTAGTCTCGTGCAGGAAATATGCGAAGGCATCCCGCTGGAGCGCGTCGAGCATCTCGTCGCTGCTGGCTGGTCGATCCGGGTAGTTCGCCAGGTGACTCGTCATGCCCTGTGCCCGAAGCGTCTGCGCGGCCCAACTCTCCCATGGGTGCGGTGCATCATGAAACGCTTCGGGTGCAGTTCCATCACGGGGCAATCCAGAACCTGAGCGAGGCAGCAGGGCCGTTTGTTGACGCGCTTACACCCGCACGCGGTTTCAGTTGGTCCGGGCGTCGTGCCCAGTGACCGAGCAGAGGCGATGTGCATGTGTGCGAGTACGGCGGCGTCTTCAACGGCGCTGTGTCGTAGGGTCGCTGGAAACCCCCGCCCGGTCCCCTCCTGCGCAGAGTTCTGGAGTGAGCAACTGGATCAGGGACGCTCACAGCTTCGCTTGTCGCAGTCGTAGGGCGTTGCTGATGACGGACAATGAACTCAAGCTCATCGCGGCACCGGCGATGATCGGGCTGAGCAGCACGCCGAAGAAGGGGTACAGTGCGCCCGCCGCCACCGGAATGCCGAGCGCGTTGTAGACAAAGGCGAAGAAGAGATTCTGCCGGATGTTTCGCATGGTGGCGCGGCTGAGGCGAAACGCTTTGGCAATGCCGCGGAGGTCGCCTTTCACGAGGGTGATCCCGGCGCTTTGCATTGCCACGTCCGTGCCGGTGCCCATCGCGATGCCGACGTCAGCTTCGCTGAGGGCGGGTGCGTCGTTGATGCCGTCGCCGGCCATCGCGACGTGTTTCCCTTCCGCCCGCAGCTTCTTCACGTACGCGACTTTGCCGGCGGGTTCGATGTCCGCTTCCACTGCATCGAGGCCAAGTGTCTTCGCTACGGAGGTGGCGGTGCGAAGGTTGTCGCCCGTGAGCATAACGAGTTGCAAACCGAGCGCGTGGAGCTCGCGGATGGCTTCGGGTGTGGTGGATTTGATCGGATCGGCGACGGCGAGAATTCCAGCCGGCGTGCCATCCACGGCGACGTACATGGCGGTCTTCCCTTCCTCCTGGAGTATCACCGCCGAGGCTTCGAGTGGCTCCAGACCGGAAACGCCTTCGTCTCGCAGGAAGGTCGGCTTGCCGATCATCACCGCGCGACCAGCGACCGTGCCGAGAACGCCACCCGCCGTCACCGAGCGAAAGTCTTTCACGGCCTCGACAACGATGCCTCGTTCCTTCGCGCCCTGTACGATCGCGGCGGCGAGCGGATGTTCGCTGTTTTGCTCCAGTGCCGCCGCGAGACGCAACAATTCCTTCGCATCGAAACCACCGGTGGGCAGGATATCCACGAGCTTGGGCTTGCCCTCCGTCAGCGTGCCCGTCTTGTCCACGACGAGTCCGGTGACGTTCTCCAACCGTTCGAGCGCTTCGGCGCTTTTCACGAGGACCCCTTCCTGCGCGCCGCGGCCGACACCAACCATGATGGACATGGGAGTGGCCAGGCCGAGGGCACACGGGCAGGCAATGATGAGCACCGCGACGGCGTTGACGATGGCGTGCGCGAGCCGTGGCTCCGGGCCGAGGCACAGCCAGAGGACGAAGGTGAGCACTGATATGGCCAGGACCGCCGGTACAAAGAGGCCTGCCACCTTGTCGACCAGCCCCTGAATGGGCGCACGGCTTCGCTGGGCTTCGGCAACCATGTTGACGATCTGCCCCAGCAACGTATCGCTCCCGACCCGCTCGGCCCGGATGACGAAGCTGCCGGTTCCGTTGACGGTGCCCCCTGTCACGTTGTCGCCGACGGTCTTTTCTACCGGGAGCGGTTCACCGGTGATCATGGATTCCTCGACGCTGGAATGGCCTTCTAGGACCACGCCGTCGACCGGCACCCGGTCACCTGGAACAACGCGCAAGGAGTCGCCTACTTTCACTTGGTCGAGTGGGACCTCCTGATCGCCCCCCGGTGCGACTCGTCGTGCCGTGGGCGGCGCAAGATTCAGCAACGCCTTGATGGCGCTGCCGGTGCGGCTGCGGGCCCGGAGCTCGAGCACCTGACCAAGAAGGACGAGGACAACGATCACCGCGGCGGCTTTGAAGTAGATGGTGACCTTTCCCTCGTGGCGCATCGTATGCGGGAACAGGTCTGGCGCGAGCGTGGCCGCGGCGCTGAAGACGAACGCCGCGCCCCACGCCAATGGCGATCAGCGTGAACATGTTCAACTGACCGGTCACGACCGAGCGCCAGCCATGGCGGAAGAACGGCCAGCCCCGCCACCAGACCACAGGCGTGGTGAGCGCGAATTGTATCCAGCGCGAGGGGTAACTATCCGCCCAGGATTGTCTTGCCAGTACCGGAATCACGTGAGCCATGGCCAGAACGAACACCGGCACGGTCAGCGCGACGCCGATCCAGAAGCGCCTCGTCATGTCGCGCAGCTCGGCGTCCTCCGCGTGATCCGGGCTGGCCGTTGGTGTCTTCAGAACCAGCGTCATGCCGCACTTCGGGCAATCGCCGGGATGGTCCTGCTGCACTTCGGGGTGCATCGGGCAGGTGTAAAGCGGTTTGGTCGTTGCGGGCGCGACCGTTGCGGGGTTTCGTTCCAATGCCATCCCGCACTTTGGGCAGTCACCCGGTCGTTCGGACTCGACGCCAGGGCACATCGGGCAAAGGTATGGCGCCGACGAGCGCGCCGGCGGGCGATCGTTTGGCTCATGCGCGGGAGCAGGCCGACCGCGGTTTTCGCGGGCCCCTTCGTCGTGCGTCGCGCTCGATGGTGCGGATAGGAACCGTTGCCGACAATGGTCGCTGCAAAAGTAAAAGGTCTCACCGTCGCGCTCGGTGCGCAGGCTCGTCGCTTCGTCCACCATCATGTGGCAAATGGGATCTCTGCTCATCGCTCAGTCCTTTCGCGCCACATAGAGTGCTCACGGCTCAAAACCAAAGCCGCACCCCAAATACCACCGCAACGTCCTCGGTACGCTCGGAGATGTCAGCGGTTTCGCCAAACCGGCGCTGCCATTGGATGCCAACATACGGGGCGACTTCGCGTAGGATTTCATAGCGCAGTCGCAAGCCGAGCCCAGTGCTGTTGATGCCGTCTCCCACGCCGAAGCGTTCGACGGATTGCACGGCGGCATCGAAGTCCAGGCGCGGTTGGAGAATCAGTCGCTGGGTCAGCAGCACTTCGTAGGTCGCCGTAAGACGTGCGGACACGTCGCCGGCCTGGCTGATGAACAGCGCGGGTTCAAGCTCAAACCAGTAGGGCGCCAGTCCTTGGAGGCCGATCACGGCGAAGCCGCGCGAACGGTCGAAACCTGCGCCGGAGAACTGGTCGTAGCGCAAGCCAACCTGGAAGTCCCAAAAGGGCGCGATCAGGCGACCGTACAGCGCCTGGGCTTCCGCTTCGCCGCCACGTTCGCCCGAAGTGCGCCAATCGCCCTCGGTCTTGAGCCACAGTCGGTTGTAGTCACCGCCATACCAACCCGTGGCATCCCAGCGCATCGTGTCGGGACCGTCCTTCAACCGGTACTCGAGTTGGTCCACGAGAAGGTAGCCGAAGCGCTGGCGGTCCTCGACCGGCTTGGGCCAGTTCGTCCCAACGGTTCCCGGCGGCGATTGTGTTTCAGCATCCGCGCCGTCATTCATTGCCTGGACATCCGTCACGGTGGGTGTCGATCCTGACGGCGGTTGACCGTGCATGCCCGGATTCTCCGGAGCCGGCTGCGTTGCTGTTCCGATCGAGGGAGCGAGGAGGCCAAGCAGGCTGAGGGCGGCTGCGACGACAGTGTTGCTACAGGGGGGAGGGTTCACGATGCGTCTCTGTCGTTGTGGCCAACGACTGAGACGACGCGGAACATGCCCATTTCCATGTGATAGAGGATGTGACAATGAAACGCCCAGTTACCAAGCGCGTCGGCGGTGATGTCTAGCGACAGGCGTTCGGCGGGTTTGACGTTGATGGTGTGTTTCCTTGGCTTGAACGCTCCCGCGCCGTTGTCCAGTTCCATGAACATCCCGTGGATATGGATGGGGTGATTCATCATCGTGTCGTTCACCAGCGTGAGGCGGACCCGTTCTCCGAAATGGAATGTGATTGGCTCGGCCTCGGAGAATTTCTTGCCGTCAAACCCCCACATGTAGCGCTCCATGTTGCCGGTGAGGTGAAGCTCGATATCCCGGCCGGGTGGCCGAGAATCGGCGCCCGGCGTGAAACTCCGAAGGTCGCTGTAGAGAAGCACGCGCGTTCCGGTGTCTTCCAGTCCGGTGCCTGGTTCAGCGAACCGACTTTGTGTCTCCATTGGCACGGCCGAATTACCTGGCCCGTGGGTGTCCGGACCGTGCTTGACGGGACCGTCGTTGGGCGCTGAACCACCCATCGCCGGGACCGCCGCCATCTCCATTCCCGGCATGGCAGGCATGGTATCTTTGGCGGGCGCGGCGGGATCCGTCCCTTTCATGGTCGCGGCCGGCATCTTCATGCCGGCCATGCTCGTCTCATCTCCACCCTTCATGCCGGCCATGTCGCCCATGCCCATGTCAGCCATCGTGGCGACCACACGGTCTCGGCGCGGCGGGAGCGGTGCCGACAGGCCGGTTTGTGTGGCGAGCGTGCCGCGCGCGAATCCGCTGCGGTCCATCGCCTCGGCGAAAATGGTGTAGGCGCGTTCCATCCTCGGCTCGACGATGACGTCATAGGTTTCGGCGATGGCGATGCGGATTTCATCCACGGTCACCGGCTGCACGTGTTGGCCGTCCACGGAGACGACCGTCATTGGGAGGCCGGGAATCCGCAGATCGAAATAGGTTGCCGCTCCGGCGTTGATGAAGCGCAGCCGCAGCCGCTCGCCCGGTTGAAAGAGCCCCGTCCAATTCGACTCCGGCGCGAAGCCGTTCATCAAAAACGTGTAGGTGAAACCTGTGACGTCCGAGATGTCGCTCGGGTCCATGCGCATGCGACCCCACTCCAAGCGATCCGTGACCGTGGGCGTGAAGCCATTTGTGACCGCGTCACGGAGGAAGGTGCTGACCGTGCGTCGTTGCAGGTTGTAGTAGTTTTGCCGCCGCTTCAGCCGGGCCAGGACGCGCGCGGGATTCTCGGGTGTCCAATCCGAGAGCACGACCACATGTTCGCGGTCATACTGGAAAGGCTCTGGCTCGGCCGCGTCGATGATCAGTGGGCCGTAGTGGCCCGCCTGCTCCTGGCCCGCGGAGTGGCTGTGATACCAGTAGGTGCCGTTTTGTCGGACGGGGAATCGGTACGTAAACGTTTCGCCCGCTGTGATGCCCGCGAAGCTCACCCCCGGCACGCCGTCCATGCCGGGAGGCAGAAGCAATCCGTGCCAATGAACGGAAGTGTCTTCCTCGAGCTCATTCCTGACGCGTAGGATCGCGTCGCTGCCCTCGCGCAGACGTACCAGCGGACCCGGGACAGTTCCGTTGATCGTGACAGCGGTGCCTCGTCGTTCGCCGAACTGTAGTTGTTCCTCGCGGACCAACAGGTCTATCCCGGTGACCCCTGAATCTCCGACGCCCCTCCCGTCTAGGCCGGTGGGTTCGAGGGCGTACGCGGGCATGATGCGCTGGAGGCCCGCGACCAGGCCGAGTGCTGCGGAGCCGCGGATGAATCCGCGCCTGTTCAATGGACCGATAATCGAGCTCATACCTCGTCTCGCAGTCTGCCCCTACGTTAAAGGGGCAAGGGACCCTGGCGAACTGGCGGAGCGGGTCGAGTTCCGCTTGACCGCCAGGACGCCGGGCATCGTCAGACCCGACGACTTCGAGAAGCCTACTGCATCCCCTCCATCTTCATCCCGTTGCCACCCATCATTCCCTTGCCACCCATCATGCCCTTCCCACCCTCCATGCCCTGTCCACCCTCCACCATCTTCCCATCCATCGTCATCATCTGACCTTCCTGCATGCGCATCTCTTTGCCGTCGTTCATTTTCATCGTGCCGTCAGGCATGACCTTGTGCCCGTCGGCCATCGTCATCTCGTGGTCCATGGGCGTCGTCGCCTTGCCATCCTTCATCATCATCATCCTGCCGTCCTTCATCATGATGCCGGTCATCTCAGCGGCTACGACGCGGGGGACGAGGAAGGACACGGACAGGAGCGCGACTCCTGCGAATGCGACGAGTGTGGGCTTGGTCATGCGTTACTCCTCAATTGCTATCGATTGTTGGTGCGGACGAATGGTCCCAGACAGTGCGCAACCTGAAGTTTCCGCGGGGGGCCGCGGCCGCCGCGGAGGACCGGGAGGTGGGCCTCGTCGCCCGTCAATCGCTGCCGCTGGGCCATTCCTCGTCCCCGTCAGTGGTGCTTGTAGAAGCCGACGTCCACGATGTCGTTCCAGCCGGTGGTGTTGTGGCACTCGAAGCACTGATCCACGCTTGCGTGCTCCTTCCCGGCGAACTTCCGCGAAACCATCGAGAAGTGGCCCATGAGATGGCTGGGAGGTGCCTGATGACACTGCACGCACTCCTTGGACCGAGAGGAGGGGTGCTGATAGCCGGGGACGCTCCACGATGCGAGCACGTGGCACTGCGCGCAGTCACTTCCGAACCGCTGGAAATGCGGGTCGCGGCGATCGTGGCATCCAGCGCAGTTGAGGGCCTCGCGCGCGGAACTCGCGTCGAGTTGATCGGGGCTTCGAATGCCGAGCCATGCCTCCAGCGACTCGAGGGTGGCGGCGCTGTTGGCGTCAGTTCGAGACGCGCGTGCTAGCGTCCGCGCGCCGACCTTGGCGAGCTCTACGTGGTCCATCACCAGAGGTCGGATGGTCGTCGGCTGATGCTCGACGTGACATGCAGCACACTCTTCGATGCTCGCGTGGAACGCGGTCGGCTGGCGACCGAGCAGTCGCTCGGCGTTCGCATGGCATGCCGTGCAGTTGGTCACCGTCACGCCGACGGTCGCCTCGTGGCACGATGCGCATCGATCCTCCAGGTATGCGTGTCGAGGCGACAGCGGCCCCGGAGACACCAACCCCAGTTGAACCGCCGAGGATGCCCGCTTGAAATGCATCATGGCGAGCGACGCCGCGGTGCCAATAGCAACGATCAGCGCGAGCCACAGCGCGAACTGCTTCATCGCAGCCACCGCAGTCCGAAGTAGATTCCGGACCAGATGTGCAACGCGAGCAGTAGGTAGAGGATCACGGAAAGAACGATGTGCAGGTTCAACGAGCGGGCGAGCCAGCGCTTGAGGAGCTCGTGCGTGCGAATCGCGTACTCGAGGTCCGCCACGGATTCGGCGATGCGCGTGACCGCACCGGCTGGGCCACCGTATCCGAGGTCGAGCCCCAACGATGCCAGGCCGGCCGCGACGAGGGGCGCCTTTGGAAGGGCGTTCATTCCAGCGGGGGAGCTCTCGATCACTCCCCACGCACTGTCGAGATCGCCCCGGGCCGTCTGCAAAAGGATCAGTTTGTCCTTGATCTCACTGCCGACGTACTTGAGTAGATAGCGAACCGCAAACCCACTGACGACGACGAGCAGCATCACTGCCGTCAGTGCAATTCCCAGCACGCTGTCGAACTTGTGGCCCGTGTGAATGATCGCGAGCAAAGGGCCCAAGATGCCTGTGTAGACATGAAGGGTGAGTAACGACTGCATCGAAACGTGCTTTGTGATGCGATCGTGGAGAAAGGAAATACGCTTTGCGATCGGGTACGCGAGCGGGACGAGCATGAGCGCAGCCCCCGCGATCCCGAACACTGCCGCTACTCCGCTGCCCGGAAAGCGCGGCGAACGGTGAACGAGGAAGCCGAGCCAGCCAAGCAGCAAGACGCCGAGGACACCGGTGACGACGACGCGCTCGCGCTCCTTCATGGCTACGCCTCCACCACGACATCCCCCGTAGGCTTTGCCTGGCAGGCGAGAATGATGTTGTTGGCTTTGTCGTCAGGATCGAGAGCGTCCTCAACCGCCATCTCGACCTCGCCGGAAGACATCGTCACTTTGCAAATGCCGCAGGTACCGACGCGGCAAGAGAATTCGATGCCGATGCCGAGCTCCTCCGAGAGCTCCAAAATGGTCTGTTTCGGCGGGCTATCTCCCGTCTGCAGATCAGTGTGTATTTTGGCCGACTTGCTGTTCTTCGAGAACGTGACCAGCGGGCCAGTCGCGGGAGCGGTCGGTTTGGCGGTCGTCCCGGCGGCGACCGGGATGGGCTTGACCGCGCCGAATGCCTCGGTCTTCACCTGGGCTGGAGGAACTCCCAGCCCGGTGAGAATGGCCTTGGCCGAGTCCATCATGGATGGCGGTCCGCACAGATGGATTCTCCGCGCAGTAAGGTTGGGTACCGTCTGCGTCAGCAATTCCTTGGTGAGGCGTCCGCGCGGGCCCTGCCAGTCTGTCCCTTCTGGGCGAGACATCGTAACCGCGACGTGTAGATTCGGATTGAGACGCTGAAGCGCGGCGACCTCATTGGCAAAAATGAAGTCAGTCGGAGTGCGGCACGCGTACACAAAAAAGATGTCTCCGGCCCATGACCGCTCGGTGAGATAGCGAGCGATGCTCATCATCGGCGTGATCCCCACGCCGCCGGAGATGAGTACGATGCTCTCCGCTTCTGTCCCGGTAAACGTAAATTTTCCGACCGGGCCTCCTGCTTCGATCAAGTCGCCGACTTTGAGCAGATCATTGATGTGACGGGAGACGGCGCCCCGCGGCTCACGCCGCACCGTCAAGTCTACGTATTCCCGCGGCGTCGGGGACGACGAGATGGAGTACGAGCGGTTCATTCTCGCGCCGCCAATCCAGAACGCAACGTTGAGAAACTGACCGGGCACAAACGTGAAAGGCATGAGGCTGTCGCCGGACGAAGGCAGGAGGCGAAATGTTTTTACGTTCGGCGTTTCCGTGACGATGCTGCCGACGCGGAACTGCCCTCGCCAATTCTTAGTCACGGGCGATGCTGAGGTCGTCTCCGAAACGGTTGGCGGTGCGGCGGCGGCAGGTTTGTTGGCGGGGGCGGCAGGCTTGTCCGCAGGGGCAGCAGGCGGCGGGGCGTTTCCGGCCGGAGGAGCCACCGGCGAGTATGGGCTGGGTGCCCCGGCAAGCGGCGGTGACGCTCCAGGCGGCGGCGGTTGCGTGTCGGGCTGCATACGCCCAAAGAGGGCCGCCGCACGGCGCATCTTGAAAAAGTACATGGCGACCATCGCCAGCGCGAAGACGATGAGCAGTACCATCGTGAAGAGGTGAAATGGCGGGACGCCGAGGAGAGCGCGGGGCGCTTCGGGCGCAATAGGAGACGCGAGGTTCATCTCGCGTTTGAACCAGTCGAGAGCGAGGTTGCGCGGCGCCTTACCTTCGGAGAGGACTCGTCGAGCGGCGATTCCGGCTCCAAGGGCGTCGATGCCCTCACGCATCACGCCCACAGAGTTCTGCATGGCCGCGTGGTCACCTGCTTGCGCCGCGCCCTCCAGCAACTCGACGGCGTTCGCGAGTCGCCCGATGCCTTCATGGATCTGTTGACTCGCGAGGGCGTCGATCTCGGCACGTTTCTCCGGCGTGAGCGCCGGAAGCGTCATCAGCGACGGATAGATCGGCGTCTTGCCTCCGCCGGACCCGCAGTTCCCTCCCATGCAATCGCCTGATGGTGCCGGTGCCATCATCCCGGCCATGCCGCTCCCGGTGTTACCCGGCGCACCCGGGGACCCGGACGGCGCCGTTCCGGCCATGCCCCCCGGGGCGCCGGGCGCACCAGACGCTCCCCCGCCAGGATGATGGCTGGCGTGCTCGTCTGCCGTTTGGGCGGCCGCGGTAAGCGCGACGAGGGCGAGTGCCGTCGCGAAGGTGCCGAGGGGCGCGGCGCGGATCACATGTCCCCCATCCCGCCCGGATTCCCCATCGCATCGTCATCCGCGTCGCCCATCCCGCCTGGTGGCTTCACAGCGCCCGGAGACGGCTGTGGGGTAGCCATGGGCGCTGCGGGAGCGGCGCTCGTCCCCAGGACTGCGCCGCGCTGCTCATCGGTGAGCACGCGAGCCGCCTCACCGACCGACCGAACGAACGCGATGCGTTGGTCGCCCTTCAGCCGCTCGATCTCGCGAACCTTCGTCTCGACGGTCATCGCGTCGGGTTGATCCGAGCTGGTGAGCATCCACAGCTCCTGCTCTGCCTGATCAATCTTCCGCTGCAGGGCGGCCTGCTCACCAATCGATCGCTCCTTGATTCCGTTGAGCGCACCCTGCTGATTCGCAGTCAGCGTGATCGCCTCGGGATGATCGAGAAAGTAGCCCGTCGCGCCGATGTGATAGATGTGCGAGGCGCCAGGAAAGCCGGGTAGGTCGGACGGCATCGTCGCCGCCGCCGATCCTGGTGCCGCCATCTTCCCCATCATGTCTCCACAACACCCCCCGGACGCGGGCATGCCTTGACCCTTCATCTTGGGCCCGGCCATCGCACCGCCCATCCCCATCCCTCCACCCATGGCCATTCCGGGCTGGGTCGACCCGCCCTTTTGGGGGTCGAGTACGAGCTCGAGCTGTGCAATCCGCGATCGGAGTTGGACGATCTCCTTGGCGAGGACCGCGTTCTGGGTCGCTGCGCTCGGCGTGCCATCCTGCTGGTCGGGGGGCGACATCGGTCTCGCGAACGCCACCGTGGTCGTCAAAACGGCGGCCATCGTGAGGAAATTGCGACGGCGACAAAGTGCGTGCTGGACGG
Organism: uncultured Binatia bacterium (SeqCode); assembly: GCA_964404165.1. Taxonomy (GTDB): domain Bacteria; phylum Desulfobacterota; class Binatia; order DP-6; family DP-6; genus DASYLJ01. The sequence continues at coordinate 40,002 of CAYOIZ010000011.1, forward strand.
TCGTTAGCATGAGCTCCTCCAGTTTGAATGGTGTGAGGGCAGAGCAGGGAGACACCAGGCACACCCCTGTGTCCTCAGCGGCATGTCCCGGGCTGACACCACCAATTGTGACGAGGGCGGCCACTCCCGCCCCAGCAGATCCAGAACGTCACGACCATCGATGGTGCTTCCCCTCCTTATTGGTAGTGGCGTGCGTGTCACTTGTGCTGCCGAAGGACGGGTTCGCCCGCGGCAGCCCGTCGCGGCGCGGCAGCCAACGGCACCGGTTTGCCTGGCGACTAGGTCGACGCCTTCGTGTGATCCCCCAAGCAGTGGACGCTGACGGTGCCGCAGCAGACGCCTGCCCCGTCCACAACGGGCAAACTCGTCGCGCGGTGCTCATGGAGTTTCTTGCGCACGTCGGCAACCGACTCGTCCGGCGTACAGCACGCCGACGAGGGGCGCATGATCTCTTCGACGCGAACGTCGGAAGCACGGCGGTCGCTAGCTGCGACGCCGCAACATACGTCGTGTTCGGTGACGACGCCGGTCAGCTTGAGGTGTTCTGTATCCTCGACCACAGGGGCGCAGCCGCAGCCTGAGTCGCGAATCACGCGCGCAGCGTCTGCCATCGTATCCTGCGGCGTGCAGCACGAAGACGGAGTGATGGGTGTCATGACATCTGTACAACAACTCATTGTTCCTCCTTGAGGTCGTGTAAGCGAATGCAAATGATCGAACGCCGGTCGCCGTTTTGAGCGGCGCGACGGCCGCCGGTAGTCCAACGGTCAATGTTCCGTGCTCCGGAGGGAGCTGGAAACTCACTCGGGGCTACTCCCTCGCTACCGGCAGGTCACACCGCCGATCCTTTCACGGGCCGCAGTCCGCGCCAGTCCTCATGTGGAATCGCTGTATCTGCGACGCTAGGACATCACCTTGAGCATATCGCGGCAGGCCGTTTCGCAGGTGCGACAGCGCTCAGCGCATTCTTTCAACGGCGCGGAGCCCACCGCGTCACACTCCTTGGCGCAGTCGCGGCAGGCGTCGGCACAGGCAGCGCACGAGTACGCCATCAGCGGGCTCTTCCTGGCGATCATCGAGGCTGACAACGCGCAGAATGCCTCACAGTCGGCGATCAGCTGCATCGCCTTCGCATACTCTTTCTTGCCTGCTGCGAGTTGCTCGACGCAGTGATGACACATCTCGGCGCATTCCGTGGCGCAGGCCGTGCATGCCTTCAGGCACGCTTCATGGGGATTCGCGCTGTGTCCCTCAGCGGCATGTCCCGGGCGGACGCCAATTGTGACGAGGGTGGCGGCTCCCGCCCCCAGCAGACCAAGAACTTCACGACGATCCATGGTGCGTCTCCTTCTAGCTAAGTTAGCGGCGTCTGCTCGAGTGCAGCGCAGTGGGCGGGCCCCGCCGTGGAGCCCGTCGAGAGGCTTCCTGCATCGCGGTGCTATGTCGCCAGTTGCCGATGGGCCTCGGCCATCGCCTTGAAGTCCGTCGCTTGTGCCTCGAAGGTCTTAGCGAGGTTGTTGCAGTGCTGGACCAACGAGGTTGTGTTGCCGCCCTTGGGCAGGGACGACGCTTTGTAGAGACCTCCCAGCGATCGATGCGACGCCGCCTCCTTTTGTGCAGTCGCTGCGAGCTCATCGTAGTGAGCGGCCAACGCGAGATTGTCCGCAGGCGTCTTCGCGTTCTTCACCATCGCTTCCATGCTGGTGGACGCCTGTGCCGTGGTGTGCGGAACCCCGAGCGCTGCTGCGAGAACGATTCCGCCAACGACCGTCGCGACATGTTTCCAGCGCATGGTGTTCCCTCCTGTGCCACGGGTGCATCCCGTGGGCATCGAGCGTCTCGTGAGGACGCATGTGTCAGCGTTGAGTACCGACCGCCTCGACCCGAACGGTCGTCACCATTCCCGACTCCGCAAGGAGTCGCCGACTTTCACTTGGTCGAGTGGGACCTCCTGATCGCCCCCCGGTGCGACTCGTCGTGCCGTGGGCGGCGCAAGATTCAGCAACGCCTTGATGGCGCTGCCGGTGCGGCTGCGGGCCCGGAGCTCGAGCACCTGACCAAGAAGGACGAGGACAACGATCACCGCGGCGGCTTTGAAGTAGATGGTGACCTTTCCCTCGTGGCGCATCGTATGCGGGAACAGGTCTGGCGCGAGCGTGGCCGCGGCGCTGAAGACGAACGCCGCGCCCCACGCCAATGGCGATCAGCGTGAACATGTTCAACTGACCGGTCACGACCGAGCGCCAGCCATGGCGGAAGAACGGCCAGCCCCGCCACCAGACCACAGGCGTGGTGAGCGCGAATTGTATCCAGCGCGAGGGGTAACTATCCGCCCAGGATTGTCTTGCCAGTACCGGAATCACGTGAGCCATGGCCAGAACGAACACCGGCACGGTCAGCGCGACGCCGATCCAGAAGCGCCTCGTCATGTCGCGCAGCTCGGCGTCCTCCGCGTGATCCGGGCTGGCCGTTGGTGTCTTCAGAACCAGCGTCATGCCGCACTTCGGGCAATCGCCGGGATGGTCCTGCTGCACTTCGGGGTGCATCGGGCAGGTGTAAAGCGGTTTGGGCGTTGCGGGCGCGACCGATGCTGGGTTGCGTTCCAGCGTCATGCCGCACTTCGGGCAATCACCCGGCCGTTCGGACTCGACGCCAGGGCACATCGGGCAAAAGTATGGTGCCGACGAGCGTGCCGGCGGACCGTCGCTATGCCCATGCGCGGGAGCAGGCCGACCGCGGTGTTCGGCCCCTTCGTCGTGGGTCGCGCTCGATGGGGCGGATAGGAACCGTTGCCGACAATGGTCGCTGCAAAAGTGAAAGGTCGCACCGTCGCGCTCGGTGCGCAGGCTCGTCACCTCGTCCACCATCATGCGGCAAATAGGATATCTGGTCATCGCTCAGTCCTTCCTCGCCGCCTGAAGTGCTCAATGAACCGCCCCGGGTTCTCCGGGGGGCTGCGTTAGTTGACTCCCGCTGCTCCGCCTAGCGTTCCGCGCGACCTTCACCAGCTCCAAAACCATGAGCGGTACTGCACCCACCACCAGCAACAGCAGGCAATCGGCAAGCGATATGGATGACGTGTTCAAAACGCGACCCAGAAACGCGTTGTGATGACTCCACACCTGCAGGCCGAACGAAACGAACACCACGATAGCGAGGGTGACGTTCGTGAACAGTGAGATGCGCCAAACGGGCTTGGTCTCGCTGCGCGCGCCAAACGAGCGGAGGAGCTCGGCGAAGACCAGCACGGCGAACGCATGGGTGCGGGCGAGTTCCGGCGTTTCGGTCCTCAAACCGTAGAGGTAGACGGCAAACGACACACCGGCGGTTAGTACGCCAGTGAGGAGCATTGTTCCCAGGAAGCCACCATCAGTGATCCGCTCAGACCGGCGCCGCGGACCGCGCTTCATCACATCGGAATCGATGGGATCGGTGGCAAGGCAGAGAGCGGGCAGGCCGTCGGTGACGAGGTTGATCCAAAGCAGGTGGATCGGCAGCAGCGGTGTCGGAAGACCTATGACGACGCAGGTGGTCATGAGCAGGAGCTCACCGGTGTTGCCCGCCAGAAGGTATTGGAGCGTCTTGCGGATGTTGTCGTAGATGCCACGACCCTCTTCGACGGCGGCGACGATCGAAGCGAAGTTGTCATCGGTGACGATCATGTCCGCCGCCTGCTTGGTGACTTCCGTTCCCGACTTCCCCATCGCGATGCCAATGTCGGCGCCCTTGATGGCCGGGGCATCGTTCACACCATCGCCGGTCATCGCGACGACCGCCTCATTGGCTTGCCACGCCCGGATGATGCGCAGTTTGTGCTCGGCCGTGACGCGGGCATAGACGGCGATCCTGGGCGCGCGCTGGCGAAGCTCGTCATCGGACAAGTTGTCCAACTCGACCCCTGCGATACCCATCTCGTCGTTCGACGCGATGCCGAGCTCCCGCGCAATCGCCGTCGCGGTGTGCGGATGGTCACCGGTGATCATCACCACGCGAATCCCGGCGGCATGACATTCTGCGACGGCGTCTTTGGCCTCGTGACGCGGCGGATCGTACATTCCCGACAGACCGACGAACGCGAGATCGTGCTCCACGGTGTCCGCCGTGAGGTTGGTGGGCGAAACGTCGTCCAGGTTGCGGTAGGCCGAGCCGAGCACGCGCAGAGCTTGCTGCGCCATCGCGGTGTTTTGTGCCACGATGTTCCGGCGATCCTCGTCCGTCATGGGGCGGACCCCGGTGCTGGTGTAAAGGTTCGTGCAGCGCTCCAACAGGACGTCGGGCGCACCATTGATGAAGGCGCGGAGCGTCCCGTCCGGCATCTTGCGAATCACCGTGCTGCGTTTGCGGTCAGAGTCGAACGGAATCTCGTGGTACTTCGGCAACTCCGTTTCGATGCGCTCCCGGTGTCCGCCGGCTTTGGGCCCGGCGGCAAGCAATGCGCCTTCGGTGGGGTCGCCTATGACTTTCCACGTCCCCTCGTCCAGAACGAGATGGGCGTTGTTGCAGGCGAGGATGGCGGTCGCGAGCTCGAGCAGCGGAGCCGCGTGCTGGGCGTCCGTCCGCTTGCCTTCGAAGCGCACTTCGCCGTCCGGCCCGTAGCCTTCGCCGGTGACTTCGTAGTGCTGACCGGCGACGAAGAAAGCGCGCACGGTCATTTCGCCGACCGTCAGTGTGCCGGTCTTGTCCGTGCAGATGACCGTGGTGGAGCCGAGCGTCTCGACTGCGGGCAGTTTCCGCACGAGCGCGCGTCGACGGGCCATGCGCAACACCCCGAGCGCGAGCGAAACCGTGACGACGGCAGGCAAGCCCTCCGGCACGGCCGCCACGGCGAGGCTGATCGACGTCATGACCAATTCGAGAAGATGCATCCCACGGAGCAGTCCCAGCCCGAACAGCAGCGCGACGATGCCTAGCGCTGCCCAGACGAGAATGCGTCCGAACGCGTCCAGCTTGTGCTGAAGCGGTGTGCCCTCGTCGGCGCCCGCCTCCTCGATCAAACCGGCGATACGCCCCAACTCCGTGTTCATCGCGGTGGCCACGACCACGCCCCGGCCCGTGCCCGCGGCGACGCTGGTTCCCATGAACACCATGTTCGCGCGGTCGCCGAGCGGGATGTCGGCCCGTTCGAGGATCGCGGGCTGCTTCGTCACCCCATCCGACTCGCCGGTCAGCGCAGATTCGATGCACTTGAGTGAGGCCGCTTCCAGGAGCCGAGCATCAGCCGCGACCAGGTCACCGGCTTCCAGCACGAGGATGTCCCCGACGACGATTCCCGAGGCAGGACTCGAAGTGACGTGTCCGTCCCGTCGCACCTTGGCCTGGGGCGCGGTCATCCGTTTGAGCGCGGCGATGGACTTCTCCGCGTTGAACTCCTGATAGAAGCCGATGACGGCGTTGAGGACGACGATGGCGAGGATGGCAATGGCGTCCACCACCTCGCCCAGCACGCCCGAGATGACGCCCGCAGCGATGAGAATCCAGACGATGACGCTCTTGAACTGACCGAGCAAAATCCGGATCGGGCTGACGCGCTTGCCTTCCCGCAATTCGTTCGGGCCGTCGGCGACGAGGCGTTCTGCTGCTTCCACCGCGGACAGACCGGTCGCTGCGGAGCCGAGATGTGCCAGTACCTCCTCTGCAGACTGGCTGTGCCAGGCTTCGCGTTTGGGTCGTGCGGCGGTGGCGGGCGACGTGGTCATGGAGTTGCTTCTCTCTGGGCCAGGCGTTGCACTCGTGTCCATTTCCATTCCTCGACCGCGCAGAACAGGCAGGGGGCTATGAAGATCGTCACGAGCACACTCACGACCATGCCGCCAACCGACGGGATGGCCATCGGCTGCATCACGTCGGCGCCTCGACCGGTGGCCCAGAAGATGGGCATGAGGCCAAAGATGGTCGTCGAGATCGTCATCAGGCTGGGGCGGATGCGCTTCAGGCCCGCCTGGACGACGGCTTCGCGAATGTCATGCACGGAGTTGAAGGTCGCCTTGTCGAAGATGTCTTCGAGGTAGGTCGATATGATCACGCCGTCGTCGTCCACGACGCCGAAGAGGACCAAAAAGCCGACCCATACGGCGATCGAGAGGTTCACGCCCCATAGCGCCAGCATGATGAACCCTCCGGACGCAGACACGAGGATGCCAAAGTAGATGATGGGCGCGATCCACCAGCGCTCGAAGCCGAGGTAGAGCATTACGAACATGATGAACAAGCACACCGGGATGAGGATGCTCATTCGCTTCGTGGCGCGCACCTGGTTCTCGAACTGGCCGCTCCATTCCCAGTAGTACCCGGGCGGCAGCTTGAGCCGACCGTCACGTAGTGCGCCTTGGAGCACCGCTTCGGCATCTTCGACCACGCTCACTTCGTCGCGGTCGCGCGTGTTCATGGTCACGTAGCCTACGAGCAGGCCGCGCTCGCCCTTGATCTCCTGTGGGCCGAGGGTGCTCTGTATGGTGAGGACTTGTGCGAGGGGGATTTGCGCTCCGGTGGAGCTCGGTACCAGAATCCTCTCCAAGTCGGGAACGTCTTCGCGATACTCCCGCAGGTAGCGGACGCGAATCGGGTAGCGCTCGCGACCCTCGACGGACTCCATGATGTTCATGCCGCCGATCGCCACCTCGATCACATCCTGCACGTCGCGAATGTTCACGCCGTAGCGGGCGATGCGGTCGCGGTCGATCTGGAACTCCAGATACGGTTTGCCGACGATCCGGTCGGCCACGATGTCGGTGGCGCCGGGAACCTGCTTCAGAAGCTGCTCGATCTCGAGGCCGATGCGTTCGAGCGCCTTCAGGTCGCTGCCGTAGATCTTCACGCCCATCATGGCGCGAAAGCCCGTCTGCAGCATGATGAGGCGCGTCTGGATTGGCTGCAGGAACGTCGGCAGCACCCCGGGAATGGCTGTCTTCTCTTGAAGCTCGGTGAGAATCTCATTCTTCGTGATGGTTCGGTGCTCCGGCCATATCCAGGTGAGGGGCGTCTTCAGCCAGCCCGGCCAATAGGAGAACCACCGCTTCACCGGGACGTGTCGCCATTCCGATTCCGGCTTGAGGATGATGATGCTCTCCATCATGGTGATGGGCGCAGGATCGAGCGCGGATTCGGCGCGTCCCAGCTTTCCGACGACAGATTCCACCTCCGGTACGCTGGCGATGGCCATGTCCTGCTTGGCGTTCACTTCGACGGCGGGACCGAGGCCGGCCTGCGGCAGCAACGATGGCATGTAGAGGAACGAGCCTTCATCGAGTGGAGGCATGAACTCGCGGCCGATGCCCGGCAGGATTCTGCTTTCCTGCACGACTTCGATGCCGCGTGCCGTCTCGACGTCGCGCTCCTTCGGGTCCGGCCGCCGCCACGCGATGCGCCGGTACGTGGAGCCGTCAGCCTGTTTCACCTTCTGCCAACGCACCTGGTCGAACTCGACCAGGGGGCGCGTCACGTCGTCGGTCTCCTTCAAGGACATCGCCCGCTTCAGTTCGGGTGACACCTGCTCGCGAGCGAACAGATTGATGGACCAGCCTACCGGCGCGAGGACGGTGCCGATTCCCAACCAAATGGTCAGCCCGGTGAACAGAATCGTTGTTGGCGCGATGAGGAACGTCTTCTTGTGCGCCAGAATCCACCGCAGCGTCGGGGTGTACACCCCGGCGATGCCGCGCGAGACCGGGTTCGCTTCCAGCGGCAAGAACTGCTCACGCGTGCTGCGCACGAGCGCCAGTGCGACGATCACACCGACGACCACCGACATCGGCCAGCCGCGGTAGCCGCCCCCGGCCGGCGTCGCCCACATGAACACCCCGTGCGCGGCGAAGACCGAAGCGAGACCGAGCGCACCGGCCAGGATCCAAACCGTCCGCTTCGACCACTTCACCGGGCGGAACAGGAAGTAACACACCAGGGGCACCACCGTGAGCGCAAGGATGACCGACGCACCGATGGCGAAGGTCTTCGTGAACGCCAGCGGACGGAACATCTTCCCTTCCTGGCCGGTGAGGAAGAAGACCGGGATGAACGACACGAGTGTGTTGGAGACGGCGGTGACGATCGCGCCGCCTACTTCCGAAGCGCCGTCGTACACCTTCGCGAAATGACTCTTCTTGTCGTCGCTGGTGGCGATGTGACGGTAGATGTTCTCCGTCATGATGATGCCCATGTCGCCGACGTCACCGATGGCGATGGCCAGCCCGGCCAACGACATGATGTTGGAATCGACGCCGAAGACGTACATGAGGATGAAACAGAGTCCGACCGACAACGGCAGCGTGACGATGACCGATACCGTGCTGCGAACGTGCAGCAGAAAGATGAGGATGATCGCGCTGGCCATCATCACTTCCTCCATCAGCGCCTCTGTCAGCGTGTCGATGGTCTGCGTGACGATATCGGTGCGGTCATAGAAGGGAACGATGGCGACCTTCGAGACGCGCCCATCAGCGAGCGTCTTTTGGGGCAGTCCCGGTTCCAGTTGTTTGAGCTTCTCCTTCAGCCGCTCGACGACGCGGAGCGGATTCTCGCCGTATCGCATCAACACCACGCCGCCCACGGCTTCGACGCCGTCCTTGTCCAGCGCGCCCCGTCGGAACTCTGGACCAAGTGTGACGGTGGCAACGTGCTGGACCTGGAGCGGCGTGCCCGTCTCCTGGCGGATGACGACCTTCTCCAGATCTTCGACCGCCTTGATGAAGCCGACGCCACGGATGAAGAACTCGATGCCGTTCTTCTCCAGGACCTTCGCGCCGACATCGATGTTCGACTTGCGCACGGCCTCGTACACGTCCATCAGCGTGACGCGGTGGGCGCGCAGTTTGTCGGGGTGAACGTCGATTTGATACTGCTTCACGAAGCCGCCGATGCTGGCGACCTCGGAGACGCCCTCGACGGAGTTGAGCTGGTAGCGCAGATACCAGTCCTGGATGGAACGCAGTTCCGCCAGGTCGAAGCCCTCAGCCTCGACTGTGTACCAGAAGACTTGTCCTAGGGCGGTGGCATCGGGGCCGAGCACCGGCGTGACACCGCTCGGGAGGCGTTGCTGCGCAACGTTGATGCGCTCCAGGACGCGCGACCGCGCCCAGTAGAAGTCCACGTCGTCTTTGAAGATCACGAAGACCATCGCGAACCCGAAGCCCGACATCGAGCGGATCGTCTTCACGCCTGGCGTGCCGGTGAGGCTCGTCGTCAGCGGATAGGTGACCTGATTGTCGACATCCTGCGGCGAGCGCCCTGGCCAGTCCGCGAAGACGATGACCTGCTTCTCGCCGACGTCGGGGATGGCGTCGACCGGCGTCTGGGTCAGCGCGTAGTAGCCGCCAACGGCAATCGCGCCCACGCCGAGCATGACGATGAAGGCGTGCGTGAGGCACCAGCGGATGATGGCGTTGACCATGATGGGTCAGCGGTTGTGCTGATCGTGGCCGCTGGGAGGCGTCGAGCCGCCCTCCACCGCCTGAGGGGGCGAAGATGCTCCGCCGTGTTGGTGACCGGAAACGGCCGTCTGGCCCTCCTTGTAGAAGAGACTGGGCAGGCCACGGATCTGGGATTGGCTGTCGAGGAGAAAGGTCCCGCGCACCGCTACCTTGTCACCTTCGTTCAATCCGCTGAGCACGGGATACGTGTCATCGGTGCGCGGGCCGGTCACGATCTCGACGGGAGCAAACTGACCCTTGGCTCTTTCGACATAGACGAGCTTACGCAGGCCGCTGTCGAGTACGGCGGTCACGGGCACGGCGAGTGGAGGTGGTACGTCGTCCCGCTGCGCGCCGGTCGGTTGGCCGGGAAGCTGGACGAGGGCCATCTTGCAGATCGGACACTCGCCGGCCTGCGGCAACACGACGAGCGGGTGCATCGGACAGCTCCACTGACCTTCGAGGCCCGTCGGCGCAGGGTTGCCGTCCGCCAGTAGCTCGGCACGAATCGTCGCGCTGACGTACATGCCCGGCTTTAGCTTGTGATTCCTGTTGTCGATGTTGAGCAGCACCTGCACCGTGCGTGTCGCTTCGTTCAGCACCGGGCTGATGAACCAGACGCGGCCGGTGAAGCGCTGATCGGGGTATGCCTCGGATGCGATTTCGACCAGTTGGCCGTACTGCACCCACGGCAATTCGTACTCGTAGACGTCCAGATAGACCCAGACCGATTCGAGATTCGCGAGCCGGTAGAGCGTCTCGCCCGGCTTCACCATCGCGTTCTGCACGACGAGTTTCTCCGTGACCGTGCCGCGAATGGGTGAGAAGAGCGTGATGCGGTCGCTGACCTTCTTGTCGCGCACGATGGTGTCCACCTGCTGCGGCGTGAGGCCCCAGAGCAGAAGCTTGCGCTTGGCCGACGCGACGAGGGGGGCGTTCTGCTGGCTGGCCAGCGCGATGAACAACTCCTGTTGGGCCACGACGAGATCGGGGCTGTATATCTCCACGAGATGGTCGCCGGGCTTCACCTCGACGCCGGTGTAGTCGACGAAGAGCCGCTCGGCGTAGCCCTCGACGCGCGTGGTGATGTTCGCGAGTGTGGTCTCGTTGTATTGGACCTTGCCGACGACCCGAATTGACCGGCGCATTTTCTGGCGCCGGACAGGAACGGTTTCAACGCTCGCCATCGCGCGCGCGTGTTCGGAGAGCTCCAGCATCGATCCTGACGTTTTGTTGTTGGAGGATGCCGGTGTCCCCACTGGCACCAGGGGCATCGAGCAGATGGGACACGTGCCCGGTTTGGTCATGCGCACCTGCGGGTGCATCGAGCACGTCCAAACGGGCTCGCCCTCCGCTGCCGCGCCGTCGCCGCCGCCGTCAGGCGAGGCGGCGTCCCCATGCGCAGCGTGGTCCGTGGCGGCGTGCTGGGAGTCGTGGTCCCGTGAGCAGGCGACGAGCGACGCGACAGGTACGAGGAGGAGTACGGCCAGCGATAGCCTCATTTGCCCCACTCCTCCGGCGGTGGTTCGCCGATGAGCGGCGCGATCTCCGCCCGCGCACGCTGAACGTTCCCGATCTCCTCCACGTGGCGAATCCGGTAGTCGAGGAGGGTGGTGAACGCCGTGATGACCGTGAGGAAGTCCACCTTGCCGACGGTGTAGGAGGCGCGTGCGGAGTCGAGCGTGAGCGACGCCTGGGGAACGAGTCTGTCGTTGTACAGCCGTGCCAGCCTCGCCGCCGCATTACCCATGCTCGCTACTTCTCCGAGTCGACCCTCGAGCGTGCTGCGCACGTTCCGCTGACTCTGCTCGGCCGCGATCCGGGCATAAGTGGCCTCGGCAACGCCGGCCTGCTGCCGGCGCCAGAAGTACAGCGGAACACGAATGCGCATGCCGACCTCCCACTCGGGGAAGAGCCCGCTCTTGTTCGAGTAGGCCGCCATGAACGCGAGATCGGGCAGATACTCACGCCGTGCAAGGTCGAGCGCGGCCGTGCTTCGCAGCACGTTCTCGCGGGCGGCGCGGAGCTCCGGCGCCGAATCCACCAGCCGGTTCCGCAACGCTTCAGCGGGAGGCAGCGTGGCAAACGTATCCGTCCAGGTCGTGGGTGGGACCTCCGCCTCGGGAGGACGAGCGAGGAGCGCATTGATCGTCGCCTCGGCGGCTGCGCGCTTCTGCGCCAGTATCGTGAGCCGCTCGAGAAGGATGTCGCGCTCTAGCATGCCGCGGAGCACGTCTTGCTGAGCTGCTTGTCCCACGCCGAAGGCGGCGTTCGCCTGCTCGACCATCATGTCGAGCGCGCCTTGGCTCTCGGCCAGCAGGTCGCGCGATCGGTCGACGACGGCGATATCGGCGTAGCTGGATGCGACGCGTGCGAGCACCATGAGAATGGTCGCGTCGCGCATCGCGCCCTCGCGCTCGGCATCTCGGTCGGCCATGCGAGCTCGGAGGCCGAGCTTTCCGGGGAAGGGCACCTCCTGCTCGGCGGAGAACTCGACGAAGGAGAAGTCGGACTCGCCGAGGGTGATCTGATCGAACCGCTCGTTGTGGTAGCGGACGCCGACGGTTGGGTCGGGAAGGGTCCCTTCCTGCACGGGCCGCTGTCGCATGGCCTGGTATTGCGCCTCGGCGGCCCGGATCTCCGGGTTCTCGGCTCGGGCGGCGCTGAGGAGCTCGGCGAGCGTCAACTGATCTGCCGCGCAGGCTTCGGTCGCGATCAACATCGTCAAGGCGGCGAGCAACGTCGCGCGCCCCCATTGCACCGTGGTAGTCGGTGCGCCCCTCCAGTCGTGTTCGCGTGATCGCCGTCGAGCTTTGACGTCGTTCCACTCAGCCATCGTCATTGCTCCTTGGACCAGCTGCCCGAGTGTCGGCCCTCGTCGTTCCGCGCGGGCCGGCCGCGGGAAAGCGGAGCGGATCGCGGCCGACCATCGTCGAGTTGCCAGGTGAGCTCCCCGGGGCAATTCGTGCGGCTGGTGGTGAGGCGATCAGCCGATTGCACTGCTTCCGCCTGTCGGGCGAAGGCTCCACACCAGCGCGCGGGGAACAATGTCAGGCCCCCCGAGCCGATGAGCGCGAGCGAGGACATCCTTCGACATCACGCCCGTTGCACCGCCCATGATCCCCACCTTGAGACGCATCTGAAGTGCGGTGGGTTCCGCCTCGGGATCGCCGACGCCACGCGCCGGTTTCATTTCGTGTTCCGTCCCGCGGTCTCCGCTAGCTGCCGATGGGCCTCGGCCATCGCCTTGAAGTCCGTCGCTTGTGCCTCGAATGTCTTAGCGAGGTTGTTGCAGTGCTGGACGAACGAAGTTGTGTTGCCGCCCTTGGGCAGGGACGACGCTTTGTAGAGACCTCCCATCGATCGATGCGACGCCGCCTCCTTTTGCGCAGTCGCTGCGAGCTCATCGTAGTGAGCGGCCAACGCGAGATTGTCCGCAGGCGTCTTCGCGTTCTTCACCATCGCTTCCATGCTGGTGGACGCCTGTGCCGTGGTGTGCGGAACCCCGAGCGCTGCTGCGAGAACGATTCCGCCAACGACCGTCGCGACATGTTTCCAGCGCATGGTGTTCCCTCCTGTGCCACGGGTGCATCCCGTGGGCATCGAGCGTCTCGTGAGGACGCATGTGTCAGCGTTGAGTACCGACCGCCTCGACCCGAACGGTCGTCATCATTCCCGACTCCGCATGCTCGAGAATGTGGCAGTGAAGCATCCAGTCCCCCGGATCGAGCGGCACGAGCCCGACGTCTAGCGTCTCCTTCGAGTGGACCAGGGCGGTGTCACGCCAAAAGGGCTCGTCCACGGTCGTCCCGTTACGGGCGAGGACTTTGAAGAACATCCCGTGGATGTGCATGGGATGGAGGCGGAAAGACGCATTCGCAAATCGGAGCCGGGCGAACTGTCCCAAGGGGAGAACGGCGCCTTTGTGCTCGGCGTGGGCTGTGTATGCCTCTCCGTTCAATGTCCACGCGATTCCGAGGGTGCCACGGCGTTCGGCGTTGAGCTCGTAGGAGTGCGCTGGCTCCACAGTCTGCGCCGCCTCGCGCCACGCCGGCACGCGAGCCTGCGCGGGTGACGGGAAGGTGGGCGTCGCAACGGCGCTCCCGGAGACGCGGATAGACGCCAGCACGAACGGGCGGCGAGTGAAGCGATCGACGATCTGGATCGTGCGAAGCGCTCCCTCGGGCGGAATGGTCACATCGAGGTCGAGGCGGTTCCCAGGTGCGAGCTCGAACCCATCCGGGGAGAGCGGGTGGGGCGTGTACATGCCGTCCACGGCGATGACCTTGGCGTCGAGTCCTGAAAAGTCAGGCGCGAACACGCGACCGTTCGCAGTGTTCACGAGTCGCAGACGGAAGCGCGCGCCGGGTGGCACTTCCAAGACCTCATTCACGTGACCGTTGACGGTGATCACGTCTCCCCAGCGGCCATCGTGGATCAGATCGCCGGGCGTGTTGAAGCGCGGATCGACCTCGCCGTCCCGACCCAAGCGCCAGTCGTCGACGACCCATACGACGTCGCGCGTGAACCGCAGCGGCGTTGGGTCTTCGACCAACAGGACACCGAAGAGACCCCGCTCGACCTGCTCGCTCGAGCGCAGATGTGGGTGGAACCAGAACGTCCCGGCATCCTTCGGGACGAACTCGTAGACAAAGGACTCGCCCGGACGGACGGGCGCCTGTGACAGCCCCGGCGCACCATCCATGGCGTTGGGGAGGCGTACGCCGTGCCAGTGGATCGTGGTGTCTTGCGGAAGGTGATTGGTGAACCGCACCCGGATTCGCTCGCCTACCGTAACGCGCAAGACCGGTCCCGGGACCTGGCCGTTGTAGGCCCAGACATGAAGTGGGCGACCGTCGAACATCGGCACCACCGCGGGCGCGGCAACCACCTCGTACTCCCGGGTGCCAGGCCCCGCTTGAACATCGGCGGGATAAGAGCCCTCGAATTCCTTCGTGAGCGCCAAGGTGGCTTTCGCTACCAGGTCCGCTGGTTCCTCGGCGTGGCACCCGATGAGCAGGAGGGCCACTAGAGACGCAACGATAGCGGGCTGTCGAATCACCGGACCGCGCCCGCGTTGGGAGCCGGAAGCCATCGGCGATGCGGCCCGCTCTTCCGGTTTCATGCGCGTCCCTCACTCACAAACAGTCGGAGGCAGTCCCGGGAGCAGAACCAGTGCTGGACACCGCCGACTTCCAAATGTGCTCCGGCCGTCTCCGGCGTAACTCGCATCCGGCACACAGGATCGAGAACGTCAGCGTCCCGCGAAACCCCGATCTTCACCTCGAAGACCTCAACGGTGACCCTGAGGTTTCTCAGCGACATTGGGCCGAGTGCCCGAGTGACCATGCCTGCTCGTAGGGCCGCCGGCGCGACGGCGCCTGTAACCAGCACCTCTCCGGCCCCTGCCTGCGCTGTCACGCGGGCCGCGATGTTCACCGCTGTTCCGTAGAACTGTCCTTCCCGCCTCGCGGCCTCTCCATGATGGACGCCAGCGCGCAACGCCGGGAAGTCACGCTCATTCTCGAGCCGTCTCCACAGGCGACCTAGCAGATCGAGGGCGCTCTTCGGCTCCGGCGAGACCAGGAACACCGCGTCTCCGATGGTTGAGACCAAATGTCCATCGCCTTCGAGGACGCTCGATACGAGGTCAGTGAAGCGCTCCACGAGATCAGCGCCGGTCTCGTCGCCGTGCGCTTCTGTGAGCGCAGAGAAACCGGCCAAATCCACGAACGAAAAAGTGTGCTCCATTGTCAGTGGCCGCCGCCGTTGACCTCGCGCATGAGCTCCAGCTCGTCGGCGGAAAGCTTCGGCAGATGACGAATGAACAGAACGAGCTGCCAGTTCTCCTCGTCCGCTCCACCCCAGCCCGGCATGCCGGTGAAGCGAATGCCGTTGCGAACGATGTAGAAGAGCTCCCCATCGGTGAGCCGTTGCGTGCTCTCCTCGCGAAGGTCGGGGGCCGGCGGGTAGAGCCCGTCGTTGATCGGTGTCTTTCCGGAGCCGTCGTTCGCATGACAGACGGCGCAGTGGTCAGCGAAGTGATCCCGCGCCTCCGCGACGACGAGCGGACTAGGGGAGAGCGGGTTCGGCTGGTGTGTTGCGGCCGCGGGCGTCGCCAATCCTCGCACCCGGCGAGCGATGAACGTCTCGAGGGCGCTGGGTCGGGCGCGAGCGCTGAAGCCGTGCGCGCTGATGAACCAGTAACCTCCACCGGCCACGAGGACGCCGATGCCGAGAAGGACGAGGACTGCTGCGCGCGCACCGCCACGCTCTCCGCCACGCATGTGAACGCTCCCGCAACGCACCGTCGCCATGTCAGTGGTCCGGGTGGCCGGATCCGCCGGGACCGGGTCGGGTGCCGACCATGATCTCTTTCGCGGCAACGCCGCCACCCGGAAGCTTCGGTCCGTGCACGGTGACGTGTTCCCCCGTGCGAAGCGCCGCCAGGGTTGCAGGCCCGGCTTCGGTTGCGATGGCAGTTTCCTCGGAGACGGTGACACTCACTGACGCGCCGGTAGGGGTCTTGATCGTGACGGTTGTGCTCGTCACGATCTCGATGGTTCCCTCAAGTGGCGTCCCCTTGTGTTGGGACGCGTCGTGGGCGAGCCCGATCCCCGGCCAGCACAAGAGCAGGGTCGCGATTGTGGTCGTCGATAGCCAAGTCACGGATGCCCTCCTTTGCGCTGCGTCACGTGCGGCCGGCGATGCCATCGGCGCGTAGCTCGTCGCGTGTTGCCTTGCGGGCAACGGTTCCCGGGGGGTGGTCGTACCAACCGGGGTCGTCGTAGCTGGCCAGTTCCTCGCGGACCTTCACGATGGTGAACATCCCGCCCATGTCGATGTAGCTGAAGGGGCCCGCGGCGCCGACCATGGGAATGCTGTTCCGGGGCACGCCCATCCCCCGCATGTGTTCCATGTCGCCCATGCCGCTCTGTCCCATGGTCATGTACCCGGGGAGGAGTTGCTGGATGCCGGAGTCGAGCCGGCCCGGGCGGACGCCGATCATGTTCGGGATGTCGTGGCCCATCTGGTTCATCACATGGTGGGTCATGTGACAGTGGAACGCCCAGTCTCCCGGCGCATCGGCGACGAACTCGATCGCTCGCGTGCTCCCGACCGACACGAGCACCGTCGTTTCCGGCCACTGCCCTGCCTCTGGGATCTGGCCACCGTCCGTCTCGACGACGCGGAACGAATAGCCATGGAGGTGCACGGGGTGGTGATCAGTGGCGCCCAGATTGCCAAATCGCACTCGCACGCGATCCCCGAGCTTTGCGACCAGGGGCTCCGTGCCGGGAAAGGCCTTCGAATTCATGGTGAGGATGTTGAAGTCGGTCATGACCGTCGTGTCCGGACGCGATGCACCGGGCTTGATGGCCCACTCCGAGAGCATGATTGCGAAATCGCGGTCAGGACGAACCGTCGGGTTCCTGGGATGCACGACGATCATTCCCATGAGGCCCATGCCCATCTGAACCATCTCGTCGAAATGCGAGTGGTACATGAAGGTGCCGTGGTGCTTGAGCGTGAACTCGTAGCGGAATGTCTCGCCGACTGGGATCGGCTTCTGGTTCAGCCCGGCCACGCCGTCCATCCCGCTTGGGAGTAGAATGCCATGCCAATGGACCGTCGTTGGCTCTGGTAGGCGGTTGGTTACATAGATTCGGACCTGATCGCCTTCGACCGCCTCGATCACCGGTCCTGGAGTGCGCCCGTTGTAGCCCCAGCAATGGGCCTTCAGACCCGGTGCGAACTCATGGAGGAGTGGCTCGGCGACGAGGTGGTACACCTTCACACCGTCGACGAGTCTCCAGGGAAGGGTCACACCATTGGGGACGACCACCGGATTGTAGTCTCGGCCGGCTTCGCCAGGAGACATGTATGGCGCTGGTTCGGCGGGTACAGGTCCATTGGACGGCTGCCCGATGGTCTCGTTGGGGACGACTGTCGTGGACGTCGCCGCAGCGGCAATCGAGGTTGCCAGCACGGCGCCGCCGGTTGAAAGGACTTCGCGACGCGACAACATCTCAGCCTCCATGGTGATGCATTGGACCCGACTCTCCACCGGATGGAGGCACGGGTTCGGGTAGGATGCGGGGCACAGGATCGGAGGCTGCGAGCGGTAGCTCGCCGCCAACGGCTCGCTCGAGTTCGGCGCGGGTGATCCAGTAGTCCGCCAAGGTCTCGACGTAGGCGCGCCCGGCATCGACCTCCTCGCGCTTCGCGAGGAGCAGCTGGAACACCCCGATCAGCATCCCATTGTATTCTAGCTGTGACTGCCGAACGATCTCGTGTCGCAGCGGCAGCAACACGTCGCGGTAGTATGCGGCACGGCGACGCGCGGCGTGTAGTCGATCGCGGCGGCGCCGGACATCGGCACGGATATCGACGGCCAGCCCGTCGTAGCGGAAGCGGCGCTCGCGTAGCTCTTCCCGCCCGCGCGCGACCGGCCCTTGTTGCTGGTCGAAGATGGGAAGGGGAAGGGCCACGAACGGGCCCCCGTGCCAAATGCCGCTTTCCGGTTCGCGCTCGCTGCCGAAGCCAAGCTCGAGGAACGGGAGGAACCGGAATATCTCCGCGATTCGCAACTCCCTGTTGGCCACCTCGATTTGCTGGCGCGCCGCCGCAAGGTCGAGACGTTGTGAGACGGCGAGTGACTCGAGGTCACCGAGCGCCTCGTCGCTCGCCGGTGGCTCGGGAAGGCGCGTACCGACCGTCCACATCGTCTCTCTCCCCCACAGCCCCATGAGCGCGTTGAGATCCTCGCGGCGCTCGAGCTCCTCGATCTCGGCCTGTGCGAGGTCGATGCGGGCTTGTTGGTAGAGGGCTTGCTCGTTGGCCAGCTCCAGGTCGGTGATGTTGCCGGCCTCATGTTGGCGCTCGGACGTCTCCGCCCCTAAGGCGAATGCCGTCATGACGACACGGTGCATCTCGAGCGTCTGCTCGCTGCCCTGAAGGTGGTAGAATGCTGCCTTCACTCGGCCTGCAAGATCTACCGCCGCCGCTACCACCTGGAGTTTGGCTGCCTCGAAGGCGGCCTCGGCCACTCGCTTTCGCAGCGGAATCTGCACGATCGTCAGGAATTCCTGGACGATCGCACCCTCGAAGCCAGTCCCAGCGCCGTTGAAGCCGAAGCGGAGCACTCCGTCGACGATCGGGTTGGGGAGAAGGCCGGCTTGGACCAGATCGGCCTGGGCCAACCCCATCATGCTGTAAAAGGCTTGGAGATCGCGGTTGTTGAGGAGAGCGATGCGCACCGCTCCCTCGGCGGTCAGGGGCTCCGCGAGTACTTGCCCGATTCGTTCTCTGACGGCCCGTTCGTCATCGGAGGAGTCGATGCGCTCGACGGTGCCCGCCGTTCGCTGCGCCACCATCGATGCGACCTCTGGGAATCCGGCGCGTCGATTGACCGAACACGCGCTGAGCGAGATGAGCGCGAGAGCCGTGGTCCACGTCCTAGTGCGCATGGCTCTTTTCGGGGCCAGATGCTGCGCTGTCGAGCGGGACGAGATCCATGCCGCACTTAGGGCACCGTCCGGGCTTCGCAGCGCGAATCTCGGGATGCATCGGGCAGGTGTACGTGTCGGGCGTCCCTCGCATGCCGCGAGCGCCCTCGGCGGCGGCGCTGTCTCCGCTCAAGCCGGGACGCGCCGACGGAACTAGCGTGTCTGTGGGCGCCGGTTCGGGAGCCGATGTGGCGTGGGGACTCGCGGGGTGTTCTGCGGTGAGAGGGGGGGCGGCGTCCTGCACGGCGCAGGCCGCGACGAACAACGCGATACAGAATACGACGGGCGTCTTCACGGGCGTTCTCCTGAGGCAAGAGAAACCAAGGCACCATGGGATTGCTCCGAGGTGCCGAGCGGCTAGAAGCCGACCTCAGCTCAGACGATGAGAACGCACTTGATACGGAGGGGCGCTGTCGGGAGCGGCGGAGGATGCCAAAACCTCGCCGTCCAGCTCGCGGTGGGCGGACTCGCTACCAGGCTTGAGAGCAGCGGCAGAAGCGCGCACTTCGCACGCCCCGGGTCTGTCAGGCCGGCTGGCGACGCTTCAGCTGAAGGCTGAGGCGCGCACGAGATGCAGGAATGCCCCGACGAGTCATGGTGCTGGCCGTCGGAGTCGTGGCGCTCGGAGCGGTGTTGGCCTCCCGTGCCTTCATGACATCCTTCGTGCGACCGTGCTGAGACCGGTGGCGACGAGTGGGCGCAGGCACAGTTAGCGGGCAGCGATGCCAGGACCGTCATCGTTGCCATGGCGGCTGCAAACGCTGAGAAGCGAGTTCGGAGCTTACCCTCGTTGCACCTGAGCGACAGCACGCTACTGAGCGCCGTATACCTATTGTATCGAGCTGTCCACCCGTGAGCCGCGCTACCCACGCGTGAGCCGCGAGGGCAGTAGGTCGCGGAACGCTGCCTCGTTCCCTGCTTGGTAGGCTGCCATCAGTATCTCGACTGGAGTTGCGTCGCTCACAGCGTTCCCTCGGGAGTACGACGACCGGCATCCGACGTAACGCGCTCTCGCACGGGCCCCTCAGAGGAACCCGAGGCCGGGCGCCAGCCGGCCCGTTACGCACGACATGGGCCAACGTATTCCCGTTCGGGCCTCTAGCCTGCCTGCCAGCCAGCGCTTACCGGGGTAGTATCCGACCAGCATGGAGGTAGTCTGTGAAATCGCCGGTGGCGCGCACGGCATCAACCAGCCGCTTCACGTCATAGCG
The DNA here is from genome assembly GCA_964404165.1 of uncultured Binatia bacterium (SeqCode). Taxonomy (GTDB): domain Bacteria; phylum Desulfobacterota; class Binatia; order DP-6; family DP-6; genus DASYLJ01. Next base: position 60,123 of record CAYOIZ010000011.1, read on the forward strand.
TGAGCGCAGAAGGAGCAATCGATGTTCAAGAAACTGCTTTGGGGTTTCGCGTTCGCGATGACTGTGACGAATGCCGCCTACGCTGGGCCCAACGACGGAATCCGGCCGGGGCCGTCGGCTCCTAGCTGGCTTCAGCCTACCCCTCCGCGTGCGCCATATGCGCTAACGGGCCAGGGTACGAAGAGCACTGTCCCACCCAAAAGGTCGAGTTGCCGGACCCGGATGCCCCGACAGATCGGGAACAAGGTTACGATCGATTCGTGCGAGCGGTAGCCCAAGGCCTGTCGGGCACGTAGCCAAGGGGTATCGGGCACAGGGCGACCATATGCTCGACATCCCACAAGACGTGCCCGCCAAAGCTCAAGCAGGCCTGATAGAACTCGTCCGGAGGGAACCAGGCGGCGTCGCGAGGAGCTGATGGCGAAGGGCCCTTGGGGGAGAGATCGCCTGTGGCGACCCCTCCCCGTTGGACACCCCTAACTTACTTCGCCGCCTTCGCCATCTCCCGTTCGGCCGCCGCCATCGCGCTATACATCTCGGCCTGCTGGTCGTAGGTCTTCGCGATGCTCTCACAGTGCTGCGGCATCGTGCTTCCGGCACTGACCTTACCGCCGGAACTTGCGGTCATCCCTTTGTAGGCCTCTGCCATCTTTCGGTGTTCGGAAGCCTTCGCCTTGGCTGCCGTCGCCTCCGTCTCGTACTCGCCAGCGAGCGCCTCGTGATCCGCTGCCGTCTTCGCCGCCTGCACCTTCTGCGCCGTGGCGCCCTCCTGCGCAGCAGCACCTGCCCATGTGGTAGGCAACGCGACCGCCACGAGTGCGGAAACGCCTGCGAGCGCTACGAGTACCTTTCCTAGCCGCATGACTCCTCCATTCTGGTTTTGGGCATGGATGTGTATTGAGAACCCACGCTTAAGCAAGCTGTATACCGTGCGGTACATGCCGCGAGACCCGATAGCAGTCAATTCGGGTGAGTGGGAACCAGCCGAGGACCTCCTCGGCTCTAAATTCGTCCGGGCAAGCGGTTGCTTCAAATCCCTGGCGACGGGGTGTGAGCGTCGCGCCCGGTGTCGCTCCGCGAAGACTTGCGCGCGTGTTCGACCACGCATGCGTCGCAATGATGGGCTATCCCCCTCCTCAGGCTGGAGTATGGTTCCGCGTCGAGTAGCAAGATAATCCATAACCGTAACAACCCTGGAGTGATCGCATGAACCGTAGCCGGAGTATAGGTTTGGGGTGGCGCTGTTGGCGCTCACCGCGTTCGCGTTGCCGGTTTTGTCCGCGCGGGCTGCCGACGACGCCGACATCGCCGCGAAAGTACAGTCCGCGAAAACGCCCGCGGATCACGAGCAGATCGCCAAGTTCTACGACGCCGAGTCGACGGCAGCGACGCAGAGCGCGGCCATGCACCGGAAGATGGCCAAGACCTACAAGGGCATGCCCGCTCAGTCGGGCGGCAAGGGTTCGGGCGTCAGTGCCATGCCACAGCACTGTGAATCACTCGCCAAGAACTTCGATGCCGAGGCCGAGCACTTCAAGTCCATGGCCCAGACACATCGCGATCTCGCGAAGACCGCTTAGTATATCTTCCCAAGCATCGGAATGTGCGGGGGGGCCGGCTACTGCCGGTACCTCCGTTCCGTTTTTGGGTCGCGAAGGTCAAACTGACCCGCGGTGGTAACCCACGCCGATGGCGGCATGTATCGTTGCGGGGGCGCCTCCCATCAACCTACGCACTCAGGCGGGAATACGATACCCAGGGAAGAGCGTAACATCGCAAAGGTAGGGCCCTCGGAGGCGCGGCGGGACCGCGCTCTCAGCTCCTTTTTGGCTAGCAGCTGGCCGGCACGTTACGGTGTGCCGGCACCGACGTATTCCGACATGACCAACGAAGCAGGGGACGTGACCCCGGACGAGATACTGATGGCGGCCTATCAGGCTGGAAACGAGCCCGCGTTTGTCGAGCTCTTCGATCGTTATGCAGGACCGGTGTACGGCTTCCTCGTGCGCCGCTTGTCGGACCGTGGCCTGGCTGAAGACCTCTACCAGGAGGCCTTTCTTCGCCTCCATCGGGCGCGACACACGTACGACTCCACGCGACCCTTTCGGGCATGGCTGTTCGGGATCGTCCACAACCTGCTGGCCGATGAATTGCGCCGGCGACACCGGATGCCGGAGGTGACGACCGAGGAGCTACAGGGCGACGGGTCGGTTGCAAGCCGTCGTCACGACATCGCGAGCGAGTCACAAACACCGGAGAGCCTCGTTGCTGCCCGACAGTCGAGCGCCGCGCTCAGCCGCGCCCTTACCGCACTGCCGTCCGACGAGGCGACCGTTCTGATTCTCGCCCGCATCGAGGGTATGTCCTACGAAGACATCGGAAGGCTCCTGGGCCGCTCCGCGGCTGCAACGAAGCAACTGGCGTACCGTGCGCTGAACCGTGTGAGAGCCAAGATGGTAGCTGACGGCCATGAGGAGGAGCCGTGACGCAGACCGTGTCCTGTACTGAGTATCGGGCGTGGCTCGTGGAGTCATTCGCCGACATCTCGACGCCTGGCGATGGCGGGCTTTTTCGCTCGCACGCCGCGGGATGCCCCGATTGCCAATGGGCTGCAGCGGAGCTTCGAGCAAGCTGGGATGCGTTTCGTGCGTTGCCACCGCTCGAGCCACCCGCGCCGCTCAGGGAGCGCACGCGCGGAGCAGTGCTCCAGCTGATGGCCGAGGAACGTGCGACGGTATCCCGGCGCCGCTGGCTCGATGCCAGTCAGGTTCCCCTGTCAGTCGGCTCTGGCCTTCTCGTGGCGGCAGGAACCTTGTCGCTGCTTGGAGGCCTCATCTGGGGAAGCGCGTTGCCGCAAGGACATCTCTTCTTCTGTGCCGCGATTCTGACCGGACTGCTCGTCGGAGCGTTCTCCTGGATATACAGCGCAACAACCGTCAACGGCGTGCACCTCGACGCGGCTGCCCGCGTTGGTTTGCTAGCCCTCGCAATTACAGTCGCCGCAACGACGGCATGTCCCGAGCTGCACGTGCTCAGGTGGTGGGACGATTCCTTCGTGGGGCGGTTGTTTACAAACCTGCTTGGCGCCGGGGGGAGCTCCCTGGTGTTTGGCTTCGTCTATGGACTTTTCCCGGGCTTCCTTGCCGCACTCTTCGGTGGACGACTCCTGAGCGAACGACCTCTCGCGAACGGGCTGGTCGCCGTCGGCGTTGTGTTCCTGCTAGCGACCCCGGTGATCTACTTGCAGTCCGCGCCCTTTACGTCGGGCGTCATCGCGAGCTGGCTGGCCGGTACCGCAGCCGGAACCCTCTGCGGCGTGTTCGGCGCACTCCGAGTGCGCCAGCGCGTAGCGCTCGCCGGAGCGTAGGGCCGCAGCATCCCTCAGTTGGGTTGTCGTCCGGCCAGAAGGCGACAGCCGAAGAGCGGTGCCCGCGGAGACGGCGTGCGCCTCCGAGAGCGCGCCTCGAGTAAGGTCACCGTCGGTATGAAGCGCAGGAGGCTCCCGGTATGAAGCGCAGGAGGCTCCAATGACGCACCGTGCCCTGTTACGAAAATCGGCGGCCGCCGTATTCCCATTCGTGATCCCCAAAGTCGCCGAAGTGCTTCTGGGACACACCGGGGCCGCGTCGCCGTTTGAACGGCGATGCCGGACACGGCATCAATGGGCCGTCTCACGCGGCGAGCGTGAGTACAGAAGGAGAATCCGATGTTTGCAAAGTTTGTTGTGGGCCTCGTGGTTGCCGTGAGCCTGACCAGTGCCGCCAGCGCTGGCCTCAATGACGGTATCCGTCCGGGTCCGTCCGCGCCTCAGTGGCTTCTGCCTGCTCAGCCCCGTGCCCCGTATGCGTTGACTGGATCGAGCAGGACGAACACGCCGCGGCGAGGCGCGCAGAGTACGTGGACTCGCGAAACGCGACAGTTCGGGAACAAGGTCACGGTCGACTCCTACGTGCGCTGAGCGCACGGTGCTTCTGGTTGCGGAAATGCCACCTGGGTAAGGAGGAGACATGACCATTCGTCGCGCAGCATTTTGGAGCTTCGTTCTAGCACTGCTCGCATGCGTCGCCGCCGGGTCGGCAAGCGCCGAGTCGCTTCAGCCAGTGGCGCCAGACCACGTGTGTATGGTGAACAACACGAGTCACGCTGGACCGCAGATTCCTGTCCAGGTTGGCGGTAAGACCTATTTCGGCTGTTGCGAGATGTGCAAGGGGCGACTCGCGAGCGACCCGGCGGCACGGACCGCCGTGGACCCTATGTCGGGTCGACCCGTGGACAAGGCAACCGCAGTCATTGGCGCTACGCTCCAGGGGAAAGTGATGTACTTCGAGAATCAGCAGAGCTTCGACAGCTATCGCGCCGCACCGTGAGCGGTCTTCGGGGGCGCCGTCTGGGGCCACTCTGCCTGCTATCTCGGCAAGGGGCTGCTCACGATGCGGGCACTGGCGCGGCCAGCTTCCTCGATCTTCCTTGTCGCGCGAGCCCGGGGACGAGGCACGCGACGTGCACAAGAGCGCGTGCGTCTTTGTCGACTCTCGACGCTTCTGCTCCTTCTAGGGGTGGCGTTTCCGCGCCTTGGTGCGGCCTCCACGGAGTTCGAGCGTTGGGTCGCAACCCGGGGCTCGCTTCTCACCGGCCCGGCCCAGGTGCGGGCCGAGATGGCCCTTCGGTCCGTGCATCCCTGTGCGGACACGACGTCGCTGAGGGTACACGTCCTGGACACTCGCGATATCGGCGCGTTCTCATGGCCGCAGGGCGACATCGTGGTCACCGCGGCGCTCCTCGAGCTCCTCGACGATGACGAGCTTGCAGCCGCGCTCGCGCACGAAATCGGTCATCTGCTCTCAGACGGTTACCTCGGATCGGCCGCTACGCTCGTCGGCCGGCCCTCACGCCACGATGCCGAAGCGGCAGCAGACGAGCTAGCTGTGCGCCTGCTGGCTGATGGTGGCCGACAGGCCGGTGCGATGCTGCGGATGCTCACCAAGGTTCAAGCCGCTCTCGGGCCGGACCATCCGGACTTCCGTGCCATGGATCGTCGCCTTCAGTTGTTGCAGCGCGCCTCCTGAGACGCCGCCGCCTCGTGCAGCCCCCTGAGCCAGCCGTTGACGGCGGTGGCTGACGCCGAGGAGGCGTCACCAAGAAGCACGAGGCGATGACCTGGTGCCGCGTGACGACGGGAAAGGCGCCGGCCGTCGCGCTGGTGACGCAGACGCATCGCGATCTCGCGAAGACCAGCTGAGTCGTCCGAACACCTGTGGGGGTACCGGGCGCGCGCCGGTGCCCCCGATTCATTGCGGGTCAGAACCTCGAACGGACCCACTACCCGCTAGTCGCAGCAGTTGTCGCCCTTCCAGGCCTGCCGTCCCTCACGAACCAGAAAATAGGACATGCCGATGGCGGCGAGCGGATCGGCCCACCACCAGCCGAAGAGCGCGTTCAGACCGATCCCGGCCAGCACGATGATGGAGAGCCACCAGCACGCCGTGGTCTGGAAGGCATCGGCTTCGAGGGCGCGACTCCCCAACTGGCGAGCGGCGACCCGCTTGGCTCGTGCCAGCCACATCATGACCGCGATCGAGACCGTCGTGACCGCGATGCCGACCGCCGATGGGTGAGGGTGCTCCTTCTGCACCAGCGTCCAGACTCCATCGAGCGCGACGTAGGCGGCGAGCATGAACAGCGTCACGGCGACGAACTGGTGGGCGCGCTCGTCGAGGGCCCGGATGTGTGCGGAGGTGAGGCCGCCCGTGCGTTCGGTTTGCAGGCGCCAGAGCAGAACGCCCCCGGACGCGCTCTCGACGAAGCTGTCGATGCCGAAACCGAGCAGCGCTACACTGCCTGCGCTGACTGCCGCGGTCACGGCGACGATGCCCTCGACGATGTTCCATCCCACCGTGAGCAGCTCCAGGTGGACGGCGCGGCGGAGGACGCGAGGGCGATCCTGACATTCTGAAGGTACTGCGCGATTCATCGAGGCTCCGTGTTCATGACTGCTCCAGTCTCGGGTAAGTCTGGGCGGCGCGGTTGCCCTTGTGCGGGTCGCTAGGCTAAAGCCTCTGAGCATTCGAGTCGATGTAGAGCCAGGCCCGCGACCATCGGTATGACATTCCCACGAATGACCCCCAAGCAGCTCAGGAGCCTTACATGGCTCTGCTTGGTGCTCCAACTCGCCGGGGTCGCCGTCGTGTTCGGCCGAGTTCTCTGCGTCGCCACTGATGGACATGTAGCGCTCGAGGTCGCTCATTCCGGCTCGTGCCAGACCGAAGCTCGCAGACATCACGCGCCGGTCGAAGCGGGCATGATGCCCGAGTGCGCAGATCATTCGTGCACGGACGTGCTGATCTCGAACCCAGCGTGGTCGGGGTCAGGACGCTCGTCGGATGACGGTACTGCGCCACGCTTGAGCGTGATGCGTCTGCCGCCCCCCACGCTGACTACACCACTCGGCGTGCTCGCCGAGCTGGAGCCTGCGTGGGTTTCGCCCGAGGGTGATGCGCCTCGCGCGCGGCGAAGCATCGTCCTGCTCGTTTGATCGCGTAGTCATTCTCCCGCGTCGCCGGCAGGCGACGCACCGTGGTGCCCGCATCGTCGTGGTGGGCATCGTCGTTCACCCTGTTTTTGAGGATGGCTATGAATCGCTCGTCTACGCACGCTCATCGTGTGAGGCAGCTTCACTCGGCGGCTGAAGTGAAGGCCTCACATCGAGCTCGAGTCCGCGCATGCGCGGCCCTGGTCGCTCTGCTCCTCGCGTGCTCGCCCTTGCGAGCGACCGCGATGGTGACTCCACCGCCGTCGTCGATCCCGCCTCGGGACGTAGCGCCGTCACCGGAGGACGTCGACCTGAGCGGAGCGATCACGCTCCGGGACGCCATCGCCGCCGCACTCGTTCGGAGCCCGGAACTGAGCGCCTTCTCGGCGGAAGTCCGCGCTCGCGAGGCTCGCGCGCTGCAGGCGGGATTGTTGCCGAATCCCGCACTTCGCAACGAGCTGGAGGACTTCGCAGGCACGGGTCGTCGAAGTGCCTTCAAATCCGCCCAGACGACGATCAGCCTCGCGCAGCTCGTGGAGCTCGGGGGCAAACGGGCCAAGCGTCGACAGGTGGCGACGCTGGAGCGCGATCTTGCGGGCTGGGACTACGAGGCACGACGTGCGACCGTCCTTGCCGACGTGACGAGGGCCTTCGTCACGGTGTTGGCCGTCGACGAGCGCCTTCGCCTCGCCGACGAGCTCCTCCGCGTTGCGTCGGACTCTGTGAGCACGGTCGGTGCCCAGGTGCGCGCCGGCGCGGTATCTCCCATCGAGCAGGAACGGGCCGAAGTGGCGCTCGCGCGAACCCGGCTCGAGCGCGTGCAACTCGAGCATGAGCTCACCACGGCGCGCGCCGCACTCGCCGCGACGTGGGGGGACGAACGGGTGACCTTCACCGGCGTCCAAGGCGACCTTACCCAGGTCACGGCGCCGGCGCCGGAGGAATCGTTCTTCGCGCACATCGACGACAATCCGGATCTCGCACGGTGGGCAACGGAGCTCGAACAGCGCCGTGCCGCGATTGGCCTCGAGGAGTCGCGGCGCATCCCCGATGTCACGATTACCGTCGGCGGCCGTCACTTCAACGAGAATGACAACTCCGCGGCGGTCGTCGAGATCACGGTCCCGTTGCCCATCTTCGATCGGAACCAGGGTGGCATCGCGGAAGCGCAGGAGCGGCTCACGAAGGCCAAGGCCGAACGCGCTGCTGCCGAAGTGGTGGTTCGAAGTGCGCTCACGCGCGCGTATCATCAGCTGCACGCCGCGTTCGATCAGGTGACGTCGCTTCGGGACCAAGTCATCCCCCGCGCGTCATCCGTGTTTGCGGGTGCACGGGATGCCTACGCCAAGGGCCTCTTTCGCTATCTCGAAGTCCTGGACGCGCAGCGCACGCTGTTCGAGCTCCGAAGTCAGTACCTCGAGGCGCTCGCCACCTACCACCGAGCTCGTGCCGATGTTGAGCGCCTGAGCGGCGCCGCCGTCGACGAGCCTTCAGTCCGGAGACACGAGCCATGACTGGGAAACTGTTCGCGTGCGCGATGATCCTGCTGGTTGCCGGGCTGCCGGGCTGCAAGCGAAGCGATGGCCAATCGGCCGACGCCGGCGGTGCCCATGCCGAGCATGGGGACGAGCACGACCATGGCAAGGAAGGCGCAGGTCACGAGGAGGAAGGCGGCGACCAAGGTCACAGTGACCACGGTGACGACGAGGAGGCGGAGAAGGGAAAGGTCCACGTGAGCGGCGCACAGCGCGAGCGTTTCGCCATTGGCGTCCAATCGGTTGGGCCAGGCGAGCTCGATGTCGGCATGGAGCTGCCCGGCGAAGTCCGGCCCGACGGCAACCGCGTGGCGCACATCGTGCCGCGTTTCCCAGGGATCGTGAAGGAGGTCCGTCGAAACATCGGCGATTCCGTTCGAACGGGTGACGTGTTGGCGATCGTCGAAAGCAGCGAAAGTCTTGCGCCGTATCCGCTGACGACCCTGCTGGACGGTACCATCATCGAGAAGCACCTCACCCGCGGCGAGGCGATCGATCGGGAGAAGCAGGCCTTCATCATCGCCGACCTCTCCACGGTTTGGATCGATGCGAGTGTCTTCCAGAAAGACCTCGACCAGATCCGGATCGGGCAGCGCGTGCAGGTCTTCGCGAACCAGAGCACTGCAGCCGCAGAGGGGAAGATCTCGTACATCACCCCCGTCGTGGACGCGCCGACGCGCACCGCGACGGCCCGCGTGGTGCTTCCAAACACGGACGGTCGCTGGCGGCCGGGAATGTTCGTCACTGTCCGAGTTCTCGATCCCGTGCAGGTGTCGCTCATCGTGCAACGGAACGCCGTTCAAACGATCGACGGCAAAAGCGTCGTCTTCGTCGAAACGGACGACGGCTTCGCCATCCGGCCCGTGACCCTCGGTCGCGCCGGCGCGACGCAGGTCGAGGTGTTGAGCGGTCTCACGGCGGGAGAACGATACGCGACGACGAACACGTTCCTGCTGAAGGCGGAGGCCGGTAAGGGCTCCGCCGAGCACGAGCACTGAGGGGCGCCATGCTGGAACGCGTTCTCCGCTTCTCGATCGTCCACCGTGGTCTCGTGGTGCTTCTGACCGCTGTGGCCGGTGCCTTCGGACTCTACAGCCTGAGCCGCCTTCCCATCGATGCGGTTCCCGACATCACCAACAACCAGGTCCAGATCAATACGGCTACGCCGTCGCTTTCCCCAGTCGAGGTCGAGAAGCAGGTGACCTTCGCGATCGAGACGGCGCTCGCCGGCGTCCCAGGGCTCGCGTACACGCGCTCGTTGTCCCGAAACGGGTTCTCTCAGGTCACGGCGGTGTTTCAGGACGACGTCGACATCTACTTCGCGCGGCAGCAGGTGGCGGAGCGGCTCACGACCGCCCGGGAGAGCCTCCCGGCAGGCGCCGATCCCCAGATGGGTCCGATCTCCACGGGCCTGGGCGAAGTCTACATGTGGACCGTGGAGTATGAGCACCCGGCAGGAGCGGGGGCGTCAGTCACCGACGGTGCGCCAGGGTGGCAGTCCGACGGCTCCTATCTCACGCCGGAAGGAGACCGCCTCACGACCGAGGTCGAACGCGCGTCGTACCTCCGTACCGTCGAGGACTGGATCATCCGCCCGCAGCTGAAGGGCGTTCCCGGCGTCGCGGGTGTCGATGCGATCGGCGGGTACGTCAAGCAGTACCACGTGCAGCCGGACCCGCGGCGCCTCGTCGCCTACGGACTCACGTTCCACGATCTTCTCCAAGCGCTCGAGCGCAACAACGTGAGCACGGGCGCGGGCTACATCGAACAGAACGGCGATGCGTACCTCGTCCGCGCCACGGGTCGCATCGAGCGCCCGGCGCAGATCGAAAGTATCGTGGTCGGCGAGCGGGGCGGCACGCCGATTCCGCTCCGCAACGTGGCCACCGTAACCGTCGGGAGAGAGCTCCGGACGGGGAGCGCGAGCGAGAACGGCCACGAGGTGGTCGTCGGGACCGCGCTCATGCTCATCGGTGCAAACAGCCGGACGGTTTCGCAGGCGGTTCACGAGAAGATGCAGGCGGTGAACAAGAGCCTTCCGCCCGACATCCGAGCAAAGACGGTTCTCAATCGCACCACGTTGGTCGACGCGACGATTCGCACCGTCGAGCGCAATCTCGTCGAGGGCGCCATCCTCGTCATCGTGATCCTGTTTCTGCTGCTTGGAAACTTCCGGGCCGCGCTCCTCACGGCCCTCGCGATTCCACTGTCCATGCTCCTGACCGCCACCGGGATGGTCCAGGGGCGGATCAGCGGTAACCTCATGAGCCTCGGCGCCGTCGACTTCGGCCTCATCGTCGATGGGGCGGTCATCATCGTCGAGAACTGCCTCCGTCGCCTCGCCGAGCGCCAGCACGAGCTCGGCCGGGTGCTGACGGTGAAGGAGCGCCTGGCGGTGGTCTTCGATGCCAGTCGACAGGTTCGAAGCGCGACGGCGTTCGGCGAGGCCATCATCATCACGGTGTACGTGCCGATCCTCTTTCTCACCGGCGTCGAGGGGAAAATGTTCCGGCCCATGGCGCTCACCGTCATCCTCGCGCTCAGCGCGGCCTTCGTGCTGTCGCTGACGTTCATTCCGGCCATGGTCGCGCTCTGCATCACCGGGCGCGTCGAGGAGAAGGAGAATTTTCTCATTCGCTACTCGAAGGCGCTCTACGAACCGGCTCTGCGCTGGTCGCTGCGCTGGCGCCGCCTCGTGGTGGTGACCGCGGTTGCGCTGTTTGGCTTGTCCTTACTGCTCTTCGGCCGGCTCGGCCAGGAGTTCGTGCCGACCTTGAGCGAGCTCGATATCGCCCTGCACGCGATGCGCATCCCGAGCACCGGCATCACGCAGTCCTCCGAGATGCAGCTCGACGTCGAGCGATCCATCAAGGAACTTCCCGAGGTGGCGTTCGTCTTCTCCAAGACCGGGACGGCGGAAATGGCCTCGGATCCGATGCCACCAAACGTCTCGGACACGTTCATCATCCTGAAGCCTCGGGAGGAATGGCCAGATCCGTCCGAGACGAAAGAGCACGTCCGGGAACGTGTCGAGAAGACGGTCGAGCAGCTTCTCGGGAACAACTACGAGTTCAGTCAGCCGATTCAGATGCGGTTCAACGAGCTCATCGCCGGCGTCCGCGGTGACGTCGCCGTAAAGCTCTTCGGGGACGACTTCGACACCCTCCTCCCGCTCGCCGGAAAGATCGGCGAGATTCTGCAAAGCACCCCGGGAGCAGCCGACGTGCGGGTCGAGCAGGTATCGGGCCTGCCACTCCTCAGCGTCGATGCCGATCGGGATACCATCGCGCGGTACGGCCTCAGCGTGGCCGACGTGCAAGACGTTGTATCCATCGCGGTGGGCGGGCGAGAAGCCGGGCAGCTGTTCGAAGGCGACCGACGCTTCGACATCGTCGTCCGACTTCCTGACGCCTTTCGCGAAAACGTAAGTCGACTGGAAGAGTTGCCCATTCCCCTGCCTGCGCATGAGGAGGAGCGGGCTCGGGAGGCGGGGGAGGGTGAGAATACCTCGCGATTCTCGTTCTTGCCGCTTGGGTCAGTGGCGAAGCTCGCTGTCACCGACGGCCCGAATCAGGTGAGTCGAGAGAACGGCAAGCGTCGCATCGTCGTCCAGGCGAACGTCCGCGGTCGCGACATCGGTTCCTTCGTCGCGGAGGCGCAGGCGCGCGTCGACCGGGATGTGAAGCTGGCTCCGGGTACCTGGATGGAGTGGGGGGGGCAGTTCGAGAACCTCGTGCAGGCGAAGCAGCGGCTCGTTCTCGTGGTTCCGGCGTGCTTCGTCGTGATTTTCCTATTGCTCTTCAGTACCTTCGGCTCGCTGCGCCAGTCGGCCATCGTCTTCAGCGGAGTACCCTTGGCACTCACCGGCGGCATCGTGAGTCTCTGGCTCAGAGACATGCCGTTCTCGATCTCTGCTGCAGTCGGATTCATCGCCCTGTCCGGCGTCGCGGTGCTGAACGGGCTCGTGATGGTCACCTTCTTCAACGAGCTCCGCCTGCACGGGGAGAACACTGAGGATGCCATCCTCCACGGGGCCATGACGCGCCTCCGGCCGGTGCTGATGACGGCGCTCGTCGCGTCGCTTGGATTCGTCCCGATGGCCCTCGCCACGGGGACAGGCGCCGAGGTCCAGCGACCGTTGGCCACCGTCGTCATCGGAGGGCTGGTGACGAGCACGGCGCTCACGCTCCTCGTCCTTCCGGCGCTCTACGGCCTGTTCGGTGGTCCAGTCGCATCGCCGCGATCGGCCGACGATGACTTCGACGAGGAAGTGCCAGCGGTTCCCAACGAGGCCGCCTCGTGAGCGGCCCCGTGGGCGCACCTCGTCCCGACCCGGAAGGTCCCCAGGCGTGGTGGCAATTTCCGCCGCTCCGCGATGCTCTCATCGCCGGCGGGCTCGCCACGCTCGGATTTCTGCTGGAACATCTCGCGGGACTGTCCGCGACGGTCACACTCGGCTTCTATGTCGGTGCGGCGGTCCTTGGCGGTCATCACTGGGCACGAGAGACGGTGGCAGGCGTCGTCCGCGAGCGCCAGCTGGGAATTGGCGTGCTCATGCTCACCGCCGCCCTCGGGTCCGTACTGCTCGGTATGTGGGACGAGGCTGCGTTTTTGGTGTTCCTCTATGGCGCCGCCGAGGGAGTCGAAGAGTACACCCACGAGCGTACTCGGCGAGCCATACGCGAGCTCCTCGATCTCGCGCCCAAGACCGTCTCCCTCCTGAAGGATGGGAAAGAACAGATCGTTCCCGCAGAGGCCCTACGTCCAGGCGATCGCTTTCTCGTGCGGCCTGGGGACACGGTAGCCACCGATGGCGACGTGGTCGTTGGTCGCTCCAGCGTCAACGAGGCGCCCATAACCGGCGAATCGGTAGCGGTCGAAAAAGGCCCAGGCCAGTCGGTGTTCGCGGGAAGCATCAACGCCGGAGGCGCGATGGAGATCGAGGCGACGTCCGCGTTCGCGGACAACTCCCTCGCGAAGATCGTGCACCTCGTGGAGAACGCCCAAGATGAAAAGGGTCGCGCGCAGCGATGGATCGACCGCTTCGGCGAGACCTACAGTCCGGCCGTGCTCCTCACGGCGGTTTTGCTCGTCGTGATCCCTTGGCTTCTCGGCGTAGACGTCGAGCCCTGGGCTACGCGCGCGGTCGTGCTGCTCGTGGCGGCGGCTCCCTGCGCCTTGGTGATGTCGATGCCGGTCGCGATGGCCGCCGGCATAGGCTGGGCCGGACGGCGAGGAATTCTGATTAAGGGCGGCGTCCACTTGGAACATCTCGGGAGCATTCGTGTGATCGCCCTCGACAAGACCGGCACGCTGACTGAGGGGAATCCCGTCGTCACCGATGTGTCGCCCATCCGAGGCACGGAGGCGGAGCTCGCGGGCATCGCCGCAAGCATCGAACGACTCTCGGAGCATCCGCTCGCCAGAGCGATCGTCGCATGGGCCGACGCCCATGGCGGGCCCGCGAGCGACGCAAAGGATTTCGAAGCGCTGGCCGGTGCCGGGGCGGCGGCGACACTCGACGGGACGCGGTGGTTCATCGGAAGCCCGGACCTCTTCCGGACTCGTGGCGTCGCGCTGGAGCCACTCATCGGCCAGGTGGGACGGCTCCAGGCGGAGGGGAAGACCGTCGTCCTCGTGGGGGATGAACGAAATCTCACCGGCCTGATCGCGATCGCTGATCGGGTCCGACCAGAGGCGGCTGCGATGGTGCGCTCCCTCACGGCCCGAGGGCTGCACATCGTGATGCTCACCGGCGACAACGCGCGTACCGCCCAGGCAGTGGCGGATTCGGTGGGCATTTCAGACGTGCGCGCGTCACTCAAGCCTGCGGACAAAGTGAACGCCATCAACGAGCTGGAGCAGCAGCGGGGTGCCGTGCTCATGGTCGGTGACGGCGTCAATGATGCACCGGCGTTGGCGGCGGCTACGTGTGGGGTGGCTATGGGTGCGGCCGGATCAGATGCGGCAGTGGAGGCCGCGGATGTGGCTCTCATGGCGAGCGACCTTTTGAAGGTGGAGGAGGCGCTCGACCTTGGCCAAAGGTTTCGTCGCATCAGCGGTCAGAATATCGCGTTCTCCATCCTCATCCTGATCGTGATGATCCCAGCGGCGCTCGCGAATGTGCTCGGCGTCGCTATGACGGTGCTCGTTCATGAAGCGAGCGAGCTGCTCGCTGTACTCAACGGCCTTCGCGTGCAGCGAGCCGCCACGCCGCTCGCGGAAAGACCTCCCGCGCCACCGTCGAAGACTACCGCGGCGCCGTGAAGGGTGCCGTGCGCGTTCGCCAGCGTGGCCCCTGTCATGCGGCGAACGCCAGGCGCGTCGTACCGGATTTGTCGCGAAGGGTGAGCGACGCAGAGGAGCCCGAGGAAGGCACACGGAAGGGCAGGTAAGACATGGCAAAGAAGCGTCGAACGACAGCCCCAGTGAGCTCGAAGCAGCCTTCCTGGCTCCCTTTGGCCGCACTCGCTCTAGCCACCATTGGCGGCGTACTCGCTGCCTGGCTGATCCGAATGCACTTTGCGTTGAAGGCCGATGCGGGTGCCGGAAGCGCGTGCGACTTCGGGGGCTATTTTGACTGCGACATCGTGAACGCTTCACGCTTCGCCTCCGTCCTCGGAATTCCGGTCGCCTACGAGGCTCTGGCCGCCTACATCCTCCTTGGTGCGGTGGCCGTCGCCGATCTGCGAGCCGCGAGTCGAACCCCGCGCGTGGCTGCATGTGCCCGCGTCATCGGCACGATCGCCGTGGCGTACTCAGCCTATCTCGCGTTGCTGTCTCTCACAGTGCTCCACGCCCTATGCATCCTCTGCGTAGGTCTCTACGTTGTGAACGCCGGCGTGGCCGCGCTCGGTTGGAGAGTGCGAGCGTCCAACGCAGGTGCGATCAAAACGCTCCAGGCCGATCTGCGACTCTTGGTCGATGGCCTGCGGGCGCGCTCCGCGCAGGTGGGAGTCGTGGCCCTCCTACTGGGGGGCTTCGTGATGAGAGAGCTCAGCGAGCGTTCGGATGCGCAAGGAATGCGTCCCATGACGACAGTCCCGGCTCAGAACATCTCCATGAGTGTCGCGCCGGGACACAGCGAGGGGCCCGCTGACAGCCGCGTCCTGGTCGTCGAGTTCAGCGATTTTGAGTGCCCGCACTGCAAGACAGCGAGCGCGACCCTTGAACAGCTCCGGTCGGAGTTCTCCGGGAGGGTCCGATTCATCTTCAAACATTTTCCGCTCGATCGCCGTTGCAACCGCAATGAGCCACACGCGAGGCATCGCGATGCGTGCGCAGCCGCCGACGCCGCGATCTGCGCCGGGAAGCAAGACCGCCTTTGGCAGTTCCAGAAGGAGGTGTTTGCCCTCGGGGCTACGGACGAGGGGTTGCAGGCCGCCGCCCGAGCCGTCGGTCTCGACATCGCAGCGTGGGAACAGTGCCGCTGGCGGAGCGATGCCCGCGAAGCTGTGACAGCAGACGTCGAGGACGGCCTCCGTCTCGGAGTCCGTAGTACGCCGACAGTCCTGGTGGGGGATCAGCTGATGGTGGGCGCCCGCGCGCAGGAGGGGTTGTCGGCAGAGATTCGTCGGCAGCTGTCGGAGGGAGGTGAACGAACCAGCGAAGACGAGAGCGGAACGAACCCGCCCCGCGTTTGGGAGTAACGCCAATGCGCCGACGGACCACGGGGCCAGTCACCGTGTGGAGTGGGCAAGCGTGGTGAGCGAGAGCGGGCAGTATCCGTTGGCCGGCCCGTATGGCGGTCGCCATATGGTGAACTGTCGGTTCCTCCCTCTTTCCTGTGAGGCTCGCGCCGGCTACGTTCACCCTTGTAGGGATTCTCGATGCGTCGCTCTCCGACTCTACTCTGGTCTTGTATCGCGCTTCAGCTCGTTGCCGTGCTGTTGACGGTGGCGAGCCCCGTGTTGTGTGTCGGAGACGATGGCCACATTGCCGTCGAGCGATCGCATGCCGTTGCCTGTGTCTCCGATTGGGTCCGTCATCACGGGGACGCGCCGCCGCGCGCCGACCTGGCGTCTCACGACTGCGAGGACATCCCACTCGGCCAGGTGGGTGTCGCCAGGGAATCGACGCGTTTTGATGACATGCATGCATCCGCGATCGTGCTCGCGTACTCGACAGACGGTGGAGTCGAGGCAACGGGCACAGTGTGGATGCGTGCAACGAGCATGGGCGCTGGCGCTCATGCTCTCAGAGCTTCTGTCGTCCTTTTGATTTGAGCCGCTGGTCCGGCTGGCTTCTGTCGCGTCGCCATCGAGCGGTGCGTGAGGCCGGTCGTCGACCCCCGCAGGTTGTAGCGCTCGTATGCCGGCGAGCGCGTCCACCAGCCTCGCGGGTTCGGTGCGGCTCAGTAATCAGCTTCACTGACAAAAAGGACAGACCATGAAGACCCTCATCGTAATGACGTTCGTCGTCGCTCTTGCTCAGACCGCTTCCGCGCAGCAGGCCAAAGGGGCCGGTGGGCTTGGGAGCTTCAGTGCGGGCAAAAAGGGGGGAGTAGCATCGGCGAAGGATCTCAACCGAGCGTCGATGCTGGCGGGTCAGGCCGGGGCGCGCCTCGGCAATGGAAGTAAGAAGGGCAGCAGCTCCAAGGGTTGGGCGCAGGGCGGATCGGGTTGGGCGCAGGGCGGGTCCGGATCGGCGAAAAAGGCCGGCGGCGCTCGCTAGACCCAATGGGTCGACGTCGGTGAGGCAGGCAGACCAGCCTCACCGACGTCGACGCGAGTCTTCAATGCGACGCGCGGGCTCCTCGCCGCCGCGAGTGCCCTCTCAATCCTCGGTAGACGTCTGAAAACCGGCGTCGACTCCGCCTCGGGACGTCGCGCCGTCACCGGAGGACGTCGACCTGAGCGGAGCGATCACGCTCCGGGACGCCATCGCCGCCGCACTCGTTCGGAGCCCGGAACTGAGCGCCTTCTCGGCGGAAGTCCGCGCTCGCGAGGCCCGCGATCCGTACCATCGCGTGGTTGTTGAACCGGGCGGTGCCGCGGTTGAGCGATGTCGCGCGTGATCCACCGAAGGACCTGACGCGCCGCACGCATTTGCCGGAGCTCGGGACGCTGGACCGCAAGCGCATCGCGGCCCTGGCCGGCCTGGCGCCCTTTGCCCGGGAAAGTGGCCTCCTGCGCGGGCGCCGCACGATCTGGGGCGGCCGTGGCGATGCGCGGGCCATGCTCTTCCTCGCGACGCAGTCGGCGGCACGATGGAACGAGCCCCTGCGCGTCTTCTACGAGCGGCTCGTCGGGCGCGGCAAGTCGAAGAAAGCGGCGGTCGCGGCCGTCGCCCGCAAACTGCTCATCGCAATCAATGCGATGGTTCGGGATCGCCGGCCATGGCAGCCGCCCATCGTCGTCGAACCCAGTTGCTGCTAGCGCCTTCAAGGAGAACTCGCATGCACCCCATCGCCAGGATGCCGCACCCGGGCGCAGTCGCTCAACGCTGGCTCGTTAAACGCGACGATCGCCGCGAGGATGCCTCATTCGTCCCGTTCGCGCCGCACGTCCCAGTTGGGGGGCATCGGTGCGGGCAATTCTTCGCCTGGTATTCGACCGATCAGAATGGGCGGCGCACCTTGATGCGCTTCGTCCCAGTGTTCTCGCCAGTCATCTGACAGACCTGGCGCCCAGGATGTTCTAAGTTCCGGCCCCGGGTGTCCCAAGCCAGCCACCACCAACTAAGCGATGGTCCTTGACACCCGGCGAGCATTGGGGTTGGTGCCGTCGCAGTGTTCGCGACTCAAAGGGGGCAACGCATGAGAAGCGCGGTGTGGTGGCTCGCGAGCTGTCTCACAATCGCGATGGTGACGCCTAACGTTGGCAGGGCAGCGACGGTCACGTTGTACGGAGAAGCGGGCCGCTTTGGGAGTCTAGGCCAACCGGTGAGCGCCTGCGGCAACCAGGTTTCGTTGCCTTCCTGTCAGACTCTAAGCACGGTCACGGTCACGGATTGGCAATTGGATCCTGGGCAATCGGCGTACAAAAGTGTGGTTGCGTCTGACGGAACTGTCTTCGTCGGAAATCTCGCACGCAGCTTCAGCCAGTTCCAACCAACTGCGACGTCTACAGCCATCACGTGCTTCAATCCCTTGGCCGCGGTTTGCTTCGACGAAGAGACGGCTACAGCCAAAAACTTCTCTACGATTCGCATTCCCACGGCGAACGGCTTCACGTATCGGCTCGCACGGCCGACGTTCTTCGCACCGCATCCATTGTCGAACGAGAACCAATGTTTCGACACCCCTCCACCCGTAGGTGTGGCGGGAGGCGACATTTCCGACCTTCAGGTAGTGACGGACCCGATTCTAGGTGAACGAGTTCTGCTGGTCTCGGAGAACGGTTCGCTCGAGCGGAGTCTACCCGACGTCTATCCGGCGTTTGGTGCTCTCTCCAAGGCAACCGGAGCTTGGAAGTTGGACCCTAGCTCCACGCTCAATGCCATCCAAATACAGCAATCCAACGCGACGGTCGGACCCCTTGCTTGCCCCAATCGCCCGACGGGCTGCACCTTTAGCCCCGCTTGCGGCCCTCAAGGTACCTGTCAGAGCGGCCTGTGCGTTTGCACGCAAAATTCGCAGTGTCCTGACGGGGATTCGTGTATTGGCGGCGTCTGCGGAACCCCTTCTTGTCAGGGACCCAACGACTTGGCCCAGCTGCCTCAATCCAAAGGCATCGTCCAGAGTCTGTTCTTCTCGGAGGGAAGAGGCGGAGTCGTTGTGACCGACAATACGGGCGAACCGCTAGCCTACGCCGAGTCTCCCGGCATGTGCGACGCATGTTGCAACTACGATGGCGTGTCGTGTCCCGTCGCTTGCGCCAATCCCCCGTGTTGCACCGTCAACGGCTGCAATACCTGCCCGCGGATGTTGTTCCCCCGCGACGTGACAGTCGACCCGACGTCTCCACTCGGCGACGAGCGCTTCATCATGCTCTACGAATACGGCGATTCTCGGGCAGAAGCAGTGCAAGAGTTCCGCTACGACAATGATCCCCCGGCGATCGTGCCGGTGTCGGCACCCATCTTCGTCGAGACGCCGCCAACCTGTTCGGCCTCTCACGACAAGAACTCATCGGCTCATCACTGGGTAAAGCCGTTGTACGATGACTTGGGCAATCTCTGGGTGCAGCGATCCCTCCGCTATGCTGGCGGTCCATTCGGCGTCTATTTGAAGAACGCGGCCAGCGGTCAGAGAAAGCTTGAGACCAGCTGCTCCTATATCGACCCTGCGACGAGCCTGCCCCGGCCGTTTGGGTTCGTCTGCAAGCCCGATCGGGACCTTGGCGGAACCATTACCGACCCAACCATCACGTCATCTCTACCGGGAAAAGGGCCATGGGGGTCGGACATGCTCGCGACCACGTCGGGAGTCATCCTCGCGGTTGCCCTGGGGCAGAGTGAGCATGGAGCGGTCCTACCGATTGAACGGCACAGCATCAGCAATGGCGAGTTGGCGTTCACGTTCCGTCTGCCAATCGATCTGGCAAGCTCTCAGCTCGGCATGAATCCGCAGGACACCAGCCACAACACGTTGGCGGTCATGGACACGGCGCGAAACGAGCTGTGGGCGACAGTAGGGCTGACGGAGGGACCGTTCTGCGACACCAGCCTCCCCGGTTGCTCAACATCCTGCCCCTCCGAGTGTCTGCGCTACGAAGCATGCAATGAGTCGACAACCTGGCTGTATCGTTTGGATGTTGATGAGGCGTTGGCGTTTGGACCTCGAGTATTGTCCGTGACGGCGCCCGGTTCAGTGCAAGTTGGCGCAACGGTGCCGGTAGAGATCGGGACCAACCTCGCGTGTCAAAGCTCGAGCAATTGCAAGGGTGCGCTCAAGACTCAGTGGTCTTCCTTGCGTGGCTATCTCAACGGCTCCGCGAAGCCCCCCGTTAGCTGGAACTGGCAATGTGTCGCGAACAAATGCCGCTACTCTGCGACACTGCCATCGTCCGCGACGAACGTTGCCGGAGCAGTTGAGTGGCACGGGATTTTCTTCAGTGATGGCTCACATTCGACGGATCCATCGATGCTCCATACCGTTGGCCGGACGCGAATAGGGTCGTAGCATCTCCCCAGTGTTTCATGCGCAATGCCCGAGCTGTCGGAGGCGCGCGCCGTCTGGTGCCACTTCCGAATGAGCCGGTGCCGAGCGCCCTGGGACGATAGCAAGAGAGTTGCCAGCGACGACGAGCCTCGCTGGTTCTGATGGGCCCGGAGCCGTGATCCGATCAGTGCTCAAGGCGCGACAGCAGGTCATCGCCGCCGTATCGATTGCCGTCTGCGCGGTTGGCGCAGCGGTATGGGGAACGTGGCCGCTGGCCGGGCGGGTCTCAACCCACGTCTACGATCCCCGGCTCGATGGCGGGCCGATGTCTTGGCTTCTCAGCTCCGACGTGTATCTCACGACCTGGATTCTCGCGTGGGATCGGCACGCCCTTCTCTCCGATCCGTTGTCGTTGCTCGACGCCAATATCTTCCATCCTGCGCGATGGAGCCTCGTGTTTTCGGAAAACCTCCTCGGGGCCTTGCCCGTCTACCTTCCGGTCTCGCTTATGTCCGGAGATGCCGTCACGGCGCATCAAGCCACGTTGATCCTCACGTTTGCGCTAGCGTTCGCGACGTCGGCGCTTCTGGTCTGGGCTTGGACCAGGTGCCTCGGCGCGGCCCTCATCGCTGGGGCAGTCTTCGCCTTCAGCCCCTTCCGTGTTGGCAACCTTCCCAGCTTCCACATCGAGGGTAACTACCTCCTGCCCCTAATCCCATTGCTCTCGCGGCGAGCAGTCGATCGGCACGGTGGGCTCTCGGGCGTGCTACTCGCCGGCGTCCTGGTTATCGAGACGCTGCACTCGTACTACCTTGGCTACGCCGCGTTCCTGACGATGGGCGTTATCGGATTGGCTCGCTTCTTCGGCGGTGTGCGTGAGGCTCGAGTTCTCATTCTGCCGACGATCGGCGCGATCGCCGTGGCAGCGGTCGCGACAATCCCCTATCTCATCGTTCGACGAGAAGGGGCTATCGGGCCGCCGACCACTGCGCTGCTTTCGGTGGGATCGGCGGAGCTCCTGCGAACTGGGTCGACTCCTGCGGTCGTCCTGGCCCTGTTGACGCTGCCATTCTGGCGCCGCGGCATGCGTCGTCCGGGCGGTGACATCTGGCTTATTGGTCTGGCAACGACGGCTGTTGTTGCTCACGCCGTAGCGCTGGGCCCGGATGTCACGATATTCGGATATGCGCTTCCGGGCCCGTACCGGTTGCTCGCACGGATCATCCCCGGCTTTGAATCCGTTCGTGTGCCCGTGCGGTTCAATTCAGCGGTATCGATGGCGGCAGCTGCGCTCGCCGGGATCGGTCTGGCCGGGGCTCGGCGGCGCCTACTGCCGACGATGGCTGGGTGGCAGGCTGCAGGCGTCGGTGCGGTGATCGCTGCTACAGTCGTTTACCTCGCGGTGCCGGTGCCACTCCGAACGGTGCCGGTGGGGTTAACACCGCAGGAGCAATCGACCGCTAGTTGGCTTGCCGGAGAACCACCGGCGCCCCTGCTCGAAATCCCGTTCGTGGATGGTCAGTACGGAGGGACGCGCGTGGTGCGAGTGTCGCGAGCGATGTACGAAAGCACCCGGCACTGGCATCGGTTGTTGAACGGGTACAGCGGCTACTTCCCAGCGAGCTATCGACCGGTGGTGTCGTTGACCAACGCTCTTCCTGACAAGAAATCCGTTGCGTTACTCACGCGCGCTACAGGACTTCGGCACATAGTGGTGCATCGGGCGGAGCTGTCGCGGGATGAGCGGCGTCGTTGGCGGAAACTGGTCGCCGTTAGTGGCTTGCGAGTCCGGGCTGTCGTTGGCTCCGACGTGGTCTACGAAACCGATGCGACTATCGCCCCCGATCTGGTCGCGCGTCTCGTCGATCCAGTTCCACGGTCGGTGACTCTACAGGGCACACCTCGCGATCCATTGCCCGCCTCACAACGCACCGCCGTCATCAGCGTGGATCGGCCACTGCCGAGTTGGATCGTTCGGGGGATACCGTTCGATGTTCCGGTTACGGTTCGCAATGTCTCGGAGACGATGTGGCCATCCCTTTCTCCGACGCCAGCGCATCTCGTTGGCCTGGAGTATCGTTGGGAGGATGCCAGTGGTCGAACGGTGGCTACCGGCAATCGCACTCAACCCCTGCCGTGGGACCTCGCACCAGGCGAAAGTGTGTCGACGCAAGTTCTTGTTAGCCCCCCCCCGACGGCCGGCGTAGTGCGATTGATCGTAGGGGTTGTGCAGGATGACGAGTGGTTTCCCGATCCTGTCGAGGCCGGAACGCTGACAATGCAATCTCGCAACTAGCCGGCGAGCGCGTCGGACGAGACCCTTGCGGAGACGAACTAGAGAGGCGTAGTCCGCGTGCATGGACCGCGAAGAGGTCATCGCAAGGGTCGAAGCGGGACGAACATCTGCCGTGCGCCTGCTTCGCGAGATCGCGGACAGCCTTGAGGGTCTGCCCACTCATGAGCTGTCGCGTCGTGGGTATGGAGATTGAAGTAGCTGCGATGGCGACCCTGCTAGCGGATGCGCATCGGTCGGGTGCTCGGGTGCTGTACGTCAAATTTGTTGAGACGAGTGCTAATGCAGTATGCGCCGACTTTCTTGGGCGCTGCGGGTTCGTGAAGTGTGGTGAGCAGTGGAGTCGTTCAGTTGATCCGCGGCTGGCGGTGCCGGCGCACTTAAATGTCGTGTCCCGTCGCGAGGTGCCGTCGAGACGAACACCGAGTTCGATGCGTTCGTAGCTCGGGCTGGATGACGCCTTCGTTTGGGTGATGAGGCGTTCAGCTTACACGGCAGAGCGATTGTGCGTCGATGAGCGATCGGCGACGCTCGACTGTCGCGCGAGAAGGGAGGCAGGTGTGGCCGAAGCAGCGCGCGCCTTCATTGAGGCGCTTAATGCTCCGGCGGGCAAGGTTTGTGGGATTTGGGCAGGGTCAACTCCACCCCAAGTGTGCCGGCGCTTTCGATGTTTCCTATGTTCCCCCAGTTCCCCCGCCGGCGCCGGGTCGAGTCCTCCCGAACCACGCTTCGTAGACATGGCCCCTTTGGGGGGAGAGGAGTAGTCTACGATGGGGAACTGGCCAGCGTCGAATAGCGGCGACAATGACGTCGATTGGGTGGCCTCAGACGCAGCGAGGCAGCCGGGCCTTCTCCTTCTGCCGCTCGCGGCGGCGATCCGTTGCTCCACCGAGTGTGTTACGGAGCCGTAGGCTGCGAATCAGCCGGGGCGAGACTGCCTGCAGATAGAGCCGGCAAACGCCTCGACTGAACGATAGTATCTAATCGGATCGCCCAATCGTCGAGTGCCTTTCGCTTTTCCGCGTCGTAGCTATGACGGTCGTACACCGCCGTGACGCCCCGCTCTACGTGGTTCAAGAGTTTTTGCACGGTAAGCCGTGGAATGCCCATCGAGGTCATGTGCGACGCGACGGTACGTCGCAGGTCGTGTGGTTGAAAATCGACCCCGCTACGCTTTCGGAGACGGCTAGTGAGCTGCTGGATGGTTGTGCGTGGCCCATCGGCTGCTTGCGGGTGCCACCTGCCAACCGGAAACACCCAGCGCTGATCCGTCCGATGGGCGTGAAGGTTCCGCAGCACATCAATCGCCGAAGGACTTAGAGGTACTCGGTGCGCGAGACCGTTCTTGGCGCGCTCGGAAGGGATCGTCCACCAGCTCTCCTCGAAATCGACGTGATCCCATTCCATCGTACGCAGCTCACCGCCGCGCTGCGCTGTCAGAAGGTAGAGCTTGACCAAGGCGGCCGACTGCCGATCCTCGGCTCCGAGCGCCCTGAAAAGCCGGTCGATCTCTCCAGCCGTCAGGACGCGCTCTCGCGGCTTCTCGCGAGTGGGCCGCGCGATAGCCACGCAGGGGCTCGTAGGGACGATCTCGCGCTCAACGCCAAAGTTGAAGAGCTTTCGTAAGAGCGCGAGGACGCGATTCGCTTGCACCGGGATGCGCTCGGCCAACGTCTCCACGAGATTGCGGATATCCCGACGCGATATCTCTGCCGCTGGGCGGCATCCCCAGCCGGCGGGAATGTACAGACGGAACATGAAGACGTCCTTCTGCCAACTCCTCTTTTTTGGCTTGGCGTAACGCTCGACATATTCGTCCACCAACTCTTTGAACGTCGGTGCCTGGGTCTTCATGCGCTTGGCCGTCCCGGGATCTTCTCCTCGAGCTATTGCGCGAAATGTGTCGCGGGCGGTTAGCCGAGCGTCTGCCAAGGCGAGCTGTGGGTAGTGCCCGAGCGTCAGCCGCCGCGCCCGGCCAGCGTATCGATACATTACGACCCAGGCCTTGCTGCCTCCGGCGGATACTCGAATTCCAAAGCCGGGCAGCGATGGGTCCCACCGTGTGGCTTGCCCCTGCGCTGGAGGGCGCAATGAGCGGACACAGGTATCGGTAAGCTTCGCAGTGTCGTTGTGCATGCGTTCCTCGCGCATCTACGTCAGGCAGCAGTCAGGCAGCAGAACTCCCACAACAGAGAGCACCACACTGAAACGCGCCGCGCAAGGAAAAGCACCGCAAACCATTGCGGTGCAAGGGGTCTAGAGACGTTATGCACCAGGGTGCGACGGGCTGAAACACCCCCTCGCAGCGACATGCAGACGCTCAGCCGCTGGGGGAAGTGAAGCGACAACCGGAGTTATCCCAGGGCAGCGAATCAGGGGCTGCAGTGCACGCCGTACGTTGCGCTGGCGCTGCCGTTGTTTCCCACCGAACACCTGGGGCGGGCGCTGCTGCACGAGCCGAAGCCGAGGGGCGGACACGAGACCGGCTGGCAGCCGTCGCCGTCCTCGCCGCCCGTCCCGAAGCACGTCGAGAAGCCCTCGACCTGCGCGACCGCGAAGGAGCTGCCCGCGGAAAGTAGGTCGATCCCGCCGGTCGGGTTGGCGATCTGGACGGAGCAGCCCGTCGCGGCCTCGAACGTCTGCGTCCCGCCCGGCCACTGGGCGATGCTGAACAGCTCCGCGGTGCTGGACCCGACCGTGAAGGTGTGGGAGGTCGGCGGGCACTTGCACGTGCCGCTCTGGCAACTCGCCGAGACGCAGTCCACGTTCAGGTCGCAGGCTTTGCTGAGCCCGCATTTGGTCGCGCAGATGCCGCCGCAGTCGACGTCGGTCTCGTTGCCGTCCTTGATGCCGTCGCTGCACAACGGCGTGCAGCTCGAGGGCTGTCCGGTGCAGGCGAATCCCGGCTCGACGAGGCAGGTTGCCGAGCATCCGTCGCCGTTGACCGCGTTCGTGTCGTCGCAGGTTTCACCGCTCTGAAGTAGCCCATCGCCACAGATGGCCATGGTCGTCGTGGTGGTCGACGTCGTGGGGGTCGTGGTGGTCGTCGGTCCCGTGTCGGCCAGGCACGACGCCTGCTCCGATCCGCACCCGTTCGGAGCCGCGATACACGCGTCACACCCTTCGCTCACCGCCCCCCCTTGCGAGCACTCGGTCGCGCATTCTGCGTCGCACGGTCCGGCGCAGATGCAATCCGCGAGCTTCTCGAACAATCCGGCGGACCCCTCACACGCGGCACCGGTACCGAGCGACCCGTGGAACAGGGCCTCGCAATGGAAGCACGGGGCCGAGACGGTGAGATCGTACTGGCGGTCGGCGGGAAGGACGCCCGTCACGTCGTAGTGGTCCACGACGAGCAGGTACGATCCGCTCGTCGGCGCCGAGACGTCGACGAGCGAATCCACGATCAATCTCGGGTCGTCGCTTTTCGCGACGAGCGCGGGGGGCGCCGTGGAGGCGTCGAAGAGGAGCAGAATGGTGTCGACCTTCGACGGCGTCGGAAGCTGCTCGGCACGCGTCGAAGCCATGAGCTCCTGTCCCTCGACCGCGTCGAACGAGAACAGCGCGACATCTCCCGTGTCGGGGACGCTTCCCGGTTGCTGCACGACCGGCAGCGTCAGGGGGGTCGCCAGCCGGCTCACGCGCGACACCTGCGCGCTGTACGTAGAGGAGGCCCCACCCACCGCCCCGGAGCCGAGGTTCCGCACGTCCGTGACGGCCAGGCGATACTTCCCGCTCTGCTCGACGACGAATTCTCGCGTCGCGATCGACGAGTCGGCGCCGCCCGGGCGAATCAAGCGCAGGATCGCACCCGGGGGATCCAAGATCGCGCCTCCGGCCTGGAACGTGCCGCCGGCGCGGTTGGAGATCGTCACCCGCAAGAGGTCCCCGGCGACCGCGTCGAACTCGTAGTAGTCGACGTCGAAGTCGCCGGCGTCGGTCGGGTTTCCGATGGTGCCTTCAATCCGGCCGCCGATGGCAATCGGGATCGCCTCCGCCAGGCTATCGTTGGTGTGCTCGTCGAGCCCTTCGCCTTCGACCGTCACGCAGTCCTCGCCGGGCACGCCGTTGCAGGGGACGGCGCACTGGCCGCTCGCACAGATCTGGGTGCCGGGGCATGCACTGCCACACGAACCGCAGTTGTCGTGGCTGGTGCCGAGGTTCGACTCGCAGCCGTCGGCGGCGAGCGCGTTGCAGTCGGCGAAGCTCGGATTGCACGAGGCCACCTGGCAGCCGCCCGCCACGCAGGTCGCGACGGCGGCGTTGGCCAGCGTACACAGGTTGCTTCCGTCGTCGGCGACGCCGTCGCAGTCGTTGTCGAGGCCGTCACAGACTTCCGCCGTCGGCACGCACGATGTCGGGCTGGTGGTCGACGTCGTGGATGCGACGGTGGTCGACGTCGTGCTCTGGTCGCCGCAGACACAGCCGTCGGTGCATCGCCCCGGGCACGCCGCGTCGCCCGCGGGCGCCGACGCGTCGCAGGTTTCTCCTGCGCCCGAGTCGAGCGTTCCGTCGCCGCAGGAGAACCGTTGCGCGCTGAACTGCCGCGGGCGCGCCGCCTTCGCCTTCACGACGCCCGCGAGCCGGCTGCAATCGGGCTTCCCGATCCTGGCGCTCAAGCGGACGCGCGCGAGGTCGCCGCACCGCTTCCACTTCGCCTTGAGCTGGTCGAAGCCGCGCTTGGCGACGACCCGCGCGGTGTCGGCCGTCCCACAGCCGATGTCGATGGTGGGCCGCGACACCGTCTTCAGGAGCACGCTGTCGGTCCGAGGCGTGGTCGCACCGGACACGAGCGGTTCGCCCTGGACCCGGTAGGCGCCGTCCGGGCAGGGTACGGGCTTCGTTCGCTTCGAGAGGGCGACCGCGGGAGTCGCGAGCTCCGACAAGCAGAAGAGCAGCAGCATCGGCCATAGACGATAGGCGACACGTACGGTTCGGCGGACGGTGCTGCGATGGCTCATGGTCGGCTATGCCCGCGCGGACCATACGCTGCCTGATCCGCGCTGGTCCACCGCATTCTCGATAGTTCAACTCCGTCCCGACTCGATAGATCAGGCAGTTGGGGGGAAGTGAGCGGGCGGATCCGGCGCGCCTCGACGCAGCAGACGGCTTGTCCTGCTGACGTCCCCGGAGATATGGGCCGGCCATGCTCTCCGCGATGGACGACTACCCGCTCCACCAGATCGCCGAGCCGATCCGCATCGTCGGCACCAGCGATCGGAACTTCTACGACCGGTACTATTTCAACCTGCACGCCTCGAGCGGGGATCTCTTCATGGTGATGGGGCTCGGGCAGTACCCGAACCTCGCGGTGCAGGATGCGTTCGCGTGCGTGACCCACAAGGGACGCCACCACGTCGTCCGCGCCTCGCGCGAGCTGGGCGACCGGATGGATACGACCGTCGGGCCGTTCCGCGTCGAGGTCATCGAGGGGTTGAAGCGCCTCCGCTTCGTCATCGAGCCGTCGGAGCATCCGATCGCCTGCGACCTCGTGTGGACGGGTACGATCGCGGCGTTTCTCGAGCCGCGGCAGTACGTGCGGAAGCACGGCCGCGTCCTGTTCGACACCATGCGCCTGGCGCAGACCGGCTGCTGGTCGGGGACCCTCACGGTCGACGGCGAGACGTTCGCCGTCACCCCCGATCGCTGGTGGGGCACGCGCGATCGCTCCTGGGGCGTGCGGCCGGTCGGCGAGCCGGAGCATCCGGGCATCCGCGGGGCCGAGGGCCAGCTCACCGGCATGTGGAACTACTCGCCGATGCAGTTCGGCGACCATACGATCCTCTACATGCTGAACGAGACCGACGACGGGCGTCGTGTCCTCGAGGAGGCCGTCCGTATCTGGAACGACGGTCGTCGGGAACCCGAATGGCTCGGCCGCCCCGAGTACGAGCACCGCCTCACGCCCGGCACCCGCATGATCGAGCGCTCGACGATCGCGTTCCCCGATGCGCCCGGCGGTGGCTTCTCTGTGACGGCGACGCCGCTCCTCACCGCGTTCATCGCGATCGGCACCGGCTACGGCATGGACGCGGACTGGCGCCACGGGGCGTATCAGGGCCCGCTCGTCGTCCAGGGCTTCACGAAGAGCGTCGACGAGATCGCGAGCTTCGGCCAGTACGGCGTCGTCGATCACATCGCACGTTTCGAGACGAGTGCCGGCGCGATCGGCTACGGTCTCCACGAGCACGGGTTCTGGGGGGCGTTCACGAAGTACGGCATGGACGACGCGTATGCGGGCGCGTCGTAGCGCACCCGAGGGTCACCCCGGGTAGTAGCCGACGATGAGGACCACGGGGCCGGAGTCGTCGACTTCGAGGACGCACCCGATCAGGTCCAGAAAGCGGACGTTCCCCAGCGCGACCCCGGACGGCAGGCGGGTGCCGCCCGGGATGACCAGCGCGCCGATGGTGATCGAGCGCCGCGGCGTCACCGTCGACGTGTCCACATCGAAGAGCTGCTCGAAGGCGATGCGAACGCTGGGCGATGCGTAGCGTGCCTTCGGGTTCCACTCACGTCCCACGCGGCGATCATGTCACGGCCTAGAACGTTGGCCATCCCGCTTGGAGGTTAGTTCCAGTAGCCGACAGACGGGAGGCGTCGGCCGCGGCGTGCCGTCCGGGACGGGCGGCTATTGCGCCGTCTCGAGCCCGCTGCACGAGCCGTCGCCGGCGGCGGTGAAGACCCGCACGCATGCCGAGGCGCCGCCCGTCGTCAGCTCGAAACGCCAGTAGAGCTCGTTGCCGCCGCCTCCACACGGCGTTGCTGCTGCTCCGGTGCGAAGACGCAGGAGAGTCCTCGGCCAGGTTCTGGCCGTTCCGATCGCGATAGCCGATCGTGACCTCCACGTCCTTGCGGCTGATGTTCACCAGGTTGCAGCACACGCCGCTGGTGAGTGCCGGCTTCGATGCCCCGGGTGCCGAGCGCGTCGCAGGCAACTACGACGCCCTCGTCGAGTACTCCCGCGTACGAATGGCGCACCGGGTCATCGGTCGTATGGCCCTAGGTGTGGATGGCGTCGTGGCGTGACCATCGGTGCGAGATCCTTGCGCGGTTCGAGCCCAGCGTGTTAGCCCCCGCGCCAGCAGCTCGACAGGATCTGACGCGGGGCCGAGTCGGCCCAATGGGGGTGCAGATGCTCGGTCGTCGCGTGCTTGGTGTCCTCTCGCTCCTCGCCCTTCTCGGCCACGCCGAGTCGCAGGCCGGTACCGTCGACGGCCGCGAGTGGCCACCCGATCCGAGCAAGTACGAGCCGGTGGGCACCGAGGTCGCGCCCGGTCTCAAGATCGGGGACACCCTCGACTCGAAGAACGCGCAGGCCGCGAAGGATCTGCTGCCCCCGGAAATCCTGAAGCACTTCGAGACCGACGAATACGTCAACAAGATCGTCTCCTGGCCGCTCGGCCTCATCCACCACGATGCGAGCTACGAAGCGGCGACCAAGGAGAACGCCGACAAGTACGGGCTCGATCCGACGACGGGCACCATCGTCGAGAAGAGCACGGGCAAGCCGCCGGAGTACGTCTACGGCACGCCGTTCCCCAACATCGACGCGTCCGATCCGCAGGGCGGACTGAAGGCGCTGTGGAACCAGTTCCACGGCTACTGGAACACCGGCAGCTACAACTTCAACGCCCTGATCATCTGGGTGAGCCCGACGGGCGTCGAGCGGCAGTCGCTGCAGGACGTGTACTTCCAGTACTACGAGAACCAGGCGCCGAAATACCGCGTGCCGAATCCCGCGAATTTCTCGTGGCAGTCGCTGGCCGCGGCGAAGACGCCGGCCGACCTCCAGGGCACGGTGGCGCTCAGCTATCGCTATCGCGATCCGGCCCAGCGGGATCAGCTCTGGACCTACGTGCCCGCGCTGCGTCGCGTGCGCGCCGTCAGCCCCGCGAACCGCTCCGACGGATTCCTCGGCTCCGACCTGAGCCAGGACGACGGCAACTTCTTCGACGCCAAGCCCGAGGACTTCAAGTGGAAGACCGTCGGCATCAAGGAGGGCTTCCGCTTCGTCGATCCCGACTCGATCAAGGGCGACGGCGGTGAGCTCAAGTGGGTCGAGAGCGGCGGCTGGCGTCAGGAGTGGACGCGCAACATTCCCGCCGCCGGGTACCAGAAGGAGGGATGGAAGGGCGTCGGCTGGGCGCCGGTGAGTGCCGGGCTGGCCAAGCGCAAGTTCTGGGTCGTCGAAGGCATCCCGGACGATCGCTACTATCTCTTCGGCAAGGTCGAGCTCTGGATCGACACCGAGTCGTGGATCGGGTCGTTCAACCGCAAGTTTTCCTGGAAGGGCGAGGTGCTGAACACCTACCAGGTGGACGGCTACCTGAATCACCCGGCCAAGGTCCCGGACTCGGACGGCGGCGGCTACGAGTGGTTCTGGAGCTCGCAGCACGCCTGGCAGTGCGCCGAGGCGCTCAAGCACAACCGCGCGACGCTCGCCGGCCTGCGTGACGACCTCGCACTGCCGTTCGACCGGCGGGTGCGGCACAACACCGACCAGCTCTTCGACGTCTCGACGCTGAGTCGTTTCGGGAAGTAACTGGACCGTCAGCGCGCGATGCGGGGACCCGGACGCGCCCCGTCGAGCAGGCGGCCGATGGCGTTGCGCAGGAAGCGACGCTGGCGCTGCATGGCGGCGGGGCTGCGCGGATCCTTCCCCGTCACCGACTCGAAGAGCGCGGCGTTCGCGAAATACCCGAACATCATCAGGTAGAGCGCCATGCCGAGGTTCGGCAGCTCGGCCGCTGGCCAGCTGGCGCCGCTGCTCTCGTTGAGGGCCTCGATGCCCTGCTGGAAGAGGGGACGCAGCAGCCGCGGCACCGCGCTCGGCAGGTAGCGTCGGTCTTCCAGGCCGGCGCGCTGGATCAGCCGCGGCAGGTGCGGGTGCTCGGCGAGGTACACCACCACGCGGTCGATGAAATGCTCGCTGCCGCGTCCCGCGTTGCTGGGCGCGCTGCTCTCGGCGACGAGTGAGAGGATCGGTTCGATGCCGCGCGCCAGCACGGATTCGTAGAGCGCGCGCTTGTGCCGAAAATGATGGTAGAGGCTCGCCTGGTTCTTGAGGCCCGCGTCGGTGGCGATCTCGCGCACCGAGACGCCGGCGAAGCCGCGCTCGGCGAAGCGCCGCTCGGCGGCGTCGAGGATGACGTCGCGGGTGGACGGCGTCTCGCGGCCACGAACGGCGGTTGCCCGGCGGCTCATCGCGACCTCCTTACCCCAGGTGCGCGGTGCTCTGCGAGGGTTCAGGCCGTGGTGGCGGCCAGCGCGTGCGCCTTCGCCCATGCGTAGTCGGGCTTGCCGCTCGGGCTGCGCGATATCTCGTCCGCGGTGACGAGGCCCTTCGGCACCTTGTAGTCGGCCAGATGCGGCAGGCAGTGCGCGCGCAGCGCCTCGAGCGTGGGCGCCTGCTGCCCGGGCTTGATCGACACCACGGCGGTGACCTGCTGACCCCAGCGCTCGTTCGGCAGCCCGACGACCAGCGCATCGTAGACGGCCGGGTGGCTCTTCACGACGCGCTCGACCTCCTCGACGTAGACCTTCTCGCCGCCGGTGTTGATGCACGACGACTCGCGGCCGAGGAACAGCACGCGGCCGTCGGCCAGCCAGCGGCCGCGGTCGCCACCGATGGAGTAATGCACCCCGTCCACGTCGGCGAACACCTGGCGCGTCTTCTCGGGATCGCCGAGGTAGCCGAGCGGCAGGTTGCCGCGGCTGGCGAGCCAGCCGACCTCGTCGGTCCCGGGCTCGAGGATGCCGCTGCGATCGGCCTTCAGCAGCACCGTCCCCTCGCGGAGCGGGTAGGCCGGGATGCCGGGCTCGCCCGAGTCGGTGTCGTAGCTCATCGCCTGCAGCCCGAAGTCGGAGCCGCCGAGGCTTTCGAGCATCATGACGCCCTCGGGCAGCGCGGCGCGCAGCTCGTCGCGCACGGCCTTCGAGAGCACGGCCGCGGTGCTGCCGATGACGCGCAGGCTCGAGAGGTCGTAGGTGTGCTCCGCGAGCGCCGCCAGCAGGGGCCGCGCGAACGCGTCGCCCGTGATCAGGATGGTGTCGACCTTGTGCCGCTCGACGGCGCGCCACACCGAGTGCGCGTCGAGCCGCTTGGTCTCCTCCGGCATCACGATGGTGCCGCCACGATGGTAGGTGTTGAAGACGTTCCACTGCCCGGCGCCGTGCATGTAGGGCAGGCACACCATCGAACGCCCGCCGATGCCGAGGCCGACATGGTCGCGCAGCTGCTCGTCCGTCTCGAGGCGCGGGAAGCCGGGGAGGTGGCCGCCGAGGCCGTTGTAGAAGACGTCCTCGTGACGCCAGAGGACGCCCTTCGGCATGCCCGTCGTACCGCCGGTGTAGAGCACGTAGAGGTCGTCGGCGGAGTAGGGCAGGTCGGGCATGGCGTCGCTGGCGCTGCCGACGAACGCCTCGTAGTCCACGGCACCCGGCAGCAGGGGCTCGCCCGAGTCGTCGGCTACCTGGACGAGGGTCTTGAGCCCGGGCACCGCGTCACGCACCTGCGCCACCAGGGGCGCGAAGCACGCGTGGTAGATGAGCACCTTGGCCGCGGCGTTCTCGAGGACGTAGCGCAGCTCCTCAGCCTTGTAGCGGTAGTTCACGTTCACGTAGGCGGTGCGCGCCTTGAACGTGCCGAACATGCACTCCATCCACTCGAGCCCGTTGTAGAGCAGGATGGCGACGTGGTCCTGGCCAGACTCCCAGGGCTGCAGCGCGCTGCGCTCGACGTGCGCGCCGAGACCGAGACCACGCAGCGCGTTGGCGACCTGCCGGGATCGTCGCGCCAGCTCGGCGTGCGTGACGACGCGATCGCCCCACAGCACGGCCTCGTGATCCGGGATCTGGCGGACGATGGACTCGTGGATCGTACCCAGGTTGACGAGCATCGCGACGGCTGCGTACCCGGCCAAACGCTCGTTTGTCAACCGGTGGCCCGGATGCGGCTTGACCGTCCTTTCCGGGTCGGCCTATACCCGGGCCTTCCGTTTTCACACCCCACAGTTGGAGGCGAATCATGGTCCGAGGCGCGGTGCTGTACAATTTCGGTGAAGCCCTGAAGGTCGAATCGCTCGAACTTGCCGCGCCGCGCGCGAACGAGGTCGTGGTGAAGCTCGCCGCCAGCGGCGTCTGTCACTCCGACCTGTCGGTGATGCAGGCGAAGCTGCCCTTCCCGCCGCCCGTCGTGCTGGGGCACGAGGGCGCCGGCGTGGTGGAAGAGGTCGGCAAGGACGTCACCACGTTGAAGCCCGGCGATCACGTCGTGCTGTCCTGGGTCGAGGGCTGCGGCCACTGCCACTACTGCATCAACGAGACGACGCACCTCTGCGAGAGCGGCATGCAGTCGGCCATGATGGGTGGCGAGAACATCTTCAAGAAGGGCGCCGTCGACATCGCCCGCATGGCCGGCGTGGGCTCGTTCGCCGAGCGCACCGTGGTGCGCGCCACCGCCGCCATCAAGATTCCCGAGGACGTGCCCCTCGATCGCGCCTGCCTCGTCGGCTGCGGCGTCATGACGGGCGTCGGCGCGGTGGTGAACACCGCGAAGGTGCGCCCGGGCCAGACCGTGGCGGTGTTCGGGTGCGGTGGCGTCGGCCTCAACGTCATCCAGGGCGCGCAGCTCTCGGGTGCGTCGCGCATCATCGCCGTCGACCTGTCGCCCAAGAAGCTCGAGCTGGCGAAGGTGTTCGGTGCCACCGACGTGCTCAACGCGTCCGGCGACGCCGACGTCCCCAGCATGATCAAGGAGCTCACCGGCGGGCTCGGCGTCGACTACGCGTTCGAGGTGATCGGCGCCAGCGCGGTCATCCTGCAGGCGTTCCTGTCGATCAAGCGCGGCGGCAAGGCCATCGTCGTCGGCGTACCCGGCATGGGCACCGAGATCTCCATCCCCGGCATGATGGTGCCGCTCGAGGAGAAGTCGGTCATCGGTTCGCTCTACGGCTCGGCCAACATGCGTCGCGACATGCCGAAGCTGATCGAGCTGTACATGCAGAAGAAGCTCAAGATCGACGAGCTCGTGTCGGCGCGCATCAAGCTCGACGCCGTCAACGAGGCGTTCACCGCGATGGAGAAGGGCGAGGTCGCCCGCTCCGTCATCGTCTACTGAGACCGATGCGGATGCGGCGGGCCGGATGACCGGCCCGCCGCCGTCCTTTCAGGGAAGCTCCGTCGCGCAGGCCGCGCAGTCGCCGGCCGCCGACAGCACACCGCCGACGTAGTCACCGCAGGACGGCTCCATCACCTGTCGTGCGCGTATTTCGGCGCGCGTCAGCAGGCGGACCACCCGTCGACCGAGGCGCGCGCGCCGACCGGGCTTGGCGGTTTCGGCGGCACGCGACAGCAGGGTACGGGCGCGCACCCGCTTGCGCAGCACGCTCGGCGGCAGCTCGAGACCGCAGTCGCCGAAATCGTCTGGGATGCACGCATCGATGTCGCAGACGGGCCCGCCGTCGCACGCGATGGGATCGCCGAGCGTCGAATCGAAGAGCGGTCCGCCGTCGCCGCAGGTACCACCGGGGCGCTGGTCGTGGCGGACGCACGCCGTGACCGAGCCGATGCAGACGGCGCCGAACGGATCCTGCGCCGTGAAGTCGATGTGGTACACGCGTCCGTCGCCGGAGCCCTGTCGCTCCGAGCGCAGCTCCACCACGTCGCTGCCGATGCCCACGGCGTCGGGGCAGGTGGTGCCGTCGTCGGTGTCGTCGACGGGCTCGTCCTGCGCGACCGCCGTGACGACGAGGGTCAGCGGGTCACCGTCGGGGTCGACCACGCCATCCACGGTCACCGGGACGAGCTTGTGGTTCGGAGGCCACAGCTCGAGCACGCTGGCGACGGCGTCGTCGCAGATGGGCGGCAGGTTCTCGAGCAGACAGAGCGCCGAACAGCCGTCGCCGTCGAGCAGGTTGCCGTCGTCGCACAGCTCGGGCGGCGTGAGCAGGCCGTCGCCGCAGACCTGTGCCATGGCAGGTGCGGCGGCGAGCGCCAGGACGAGCGTCAGCATCGCGCTTCGAAGGGGGTGTGCCATGGCCGGTACCCTAGCCGGACCCGTGCCAGCGGCAAGCCCCGAACAGACCGCGAGTGCGGCGCGACGAGTCCAGGCGATCGGAGCAGTATGGTGCGCCGGCTTCGCCGGCCGCACCAGGGTGGCACCCGAGACGTAGCCGCCTCGTGCTCGGATGCCTCCCGACCCAAGACATGGTCTTGGGTCGCGCTTCTAGGCGAGTGCCTGGCGGCGGCGTTCGGGTGTGAACCGCACCGGCATCCGTTTGATGCCGTTGATGAAGTTCGACCGCAGCCGCTCGACGGGGCCCGCCAGCTCGAGATCGGGCAGGCGGCGCAGCAGCTCCTCGAACATCACCTTGATCTCGAGGCGCGCCAGGTTGGCGCCGAGGCAGAAGTGCGGGCCGATGCCGAAGGCGAGGTGCTCGTTCGGTGTCCGGCCGACGTCGAAGCGCTCCGGGTTCTCGAACACCGCCTCGTCGCGATTGGCCGAGGCGTAGAACAGGACCAGCTTGTCGCCCTCGCGGATCTGCTTGCCGCCCAGCTCGACGTCGCGTGTCGCCGTGCGCCGGAAGAGGTTCACCGGGGTCACCCAGCGCAGCATCTCTTCCACCGCGCTGTCGATCAGGGAGGGATCGGCGAGCAGGCGGTCGCGCTCGGCGGGGTTCTGCATCAGCGCCAGCATGCCGCCCGAGACCAGGTTGCGCGTCGTCTCGTTGCCGGCGACGTTGAGCAGCAGGAAGAACGCGTTGAACTCGGCCATCGACAGGCTGCTGCCGTCGACCTCGGCCTTCATGAGGACGCTGATGACGTCCTCGCGCGGCTCGCGCAGCCGCTCCTCGGCGAGCGCGTTGGCGTACATGAACAGCTCGGCGGCGGCGATGGCGCCGACCTGGTTCTCGGGCTGCGTCTGGTACTCCGGGTCGTCGAACCCGATCATCTTGTTGCTCCAGTCGAGCACCTTGTGCCGGTCCTCGAGCGGAACACCCATCAGCTCGACGATGACCCGCAACGGCAGCTCGGAGGAGATCGACGTCACGAAGTCGCACTCGCCGGCGTCCGCCACCTGGTCGATGATGTCGTTGGTGATCTCGCGGACGTGCGGCTCGAGACGGCGGATGATCTTGCCCGAGAAGCCCATGCTGACCAGCCGGCGGTACTTCGTGTGCTCCGGCGGATCGAGGTTGATGAGCATGTTCTTCTGCGCCTCGAACTCATCGTCCTTCCAGGTGCGCAGGATGACGCCGCCCTTCTGCGACGAGAAGGTCTTCTGATCGAGCGAGACGGTGAACACGTCCTTGTAGCGCGTGATCGCCCAGAAGCCGGTGTCGCCGGGCATGTCGTGCCAGTGCACCGGATCTTCCGCGCGCAGACGCTGGAAACCCGCGTACGGCGGGCCCTGCCGCTCGTAGGAGTCCTGATCGTACAGGTCGACCGGCGCCGGCTCCGTCATGAAGGCCAGTTACGAGAACAAACGTTCGTTTGTCAAGGTTGAAGTTGGCGCTCGGGTACACGCCGCGATATGGGCTCTGCGCATGGCGCCCGGGCCGCTGGCGCACCTGCGGGTGCTCGACCTCACCGATCTGCGCGGCGCGCTCGCCGGGCGCCTGCTGGCCGACCTCGGTGCCGCGGTGTGGAAGGTCGAGCCCAGCAACGGCGATCCGGATCGCTGGCGACCGCCGTTCGTCGGCGACGTCGTCGCCCCGGATCGCTCGCTCCCGTTCCTCTATCGTCACGCCAACAAGTACGGCTTCGTCGTCGACGGGCCGGAACGGCTGCGCACCCTCTGTGCGGAAGCCGACGTCCTGCTCGAGAACTGCTCGCCCGCCGACCGCGACCGTCTCGGGCTCGATCCGGCCGCAGTGCGTGCCAGCCACCCGCACCTCGTCCACGTCGTGCTCGCCGATTTCGGTTGCAGCGGCCCGCGCGCCGGCTGGCGGCTCGAGGCGTTGCCGGCGTTCGCGGCCAGCGGGGCGCTGTTCTCGTCCGGGCTGCCCGATCGCGCGCCCTGCTGGTTGCCGGGGTACGCGGCGCACGACGCGGCGTCCGCCATCGCGTGTGTCGGCGCGCTGACGGCGGTGCTCGACCGCGCGCGGAGCGGCGTCGGGCAGACGGTCGAGGTCTCGGTCCAGGAGGCGGGGCTGGTCGGCCTGACGCCCTGGTCGGTTCCGCTCGCCGACTACGCGCGCCTCTACCCGATGATGGCGTCGGCGCCGCCGCGCAACGGTGACGGCAACTACCTCGTGCTGCCGGTCGCCGACGGGTACGTGCGGGTGCTGCCGGCGACGCCGCGACACTGGCGCGCCTTCGTGCAGCTGCTGGGACATCCGGACGCCCTCGCGGGCGACGAGTGGGAATTCCTCCTCTTCCGCATCGCGAACGCCGACGTCATCCGCCTGGTCGCTGCCGAGGCGCTGGCACGTCGCACCCGGCGTGACGTCGTCGGCCAGGGCTGGCGCATCGGCGTGCCGATCGCGCCGATCCACACGCCCGACGAGTTCGTCGACGCGATGCAGACGCGCGTGCGCGGCTACTTCCGCACGCTGCCGTCGTCGCTGCTCGGCGACGCCCCGGTAGCGGTGGCGCCGTTCGTGTTCTCGACCACGCCGGTCTCCCTGCGTCGTCCCGCGCCCGTGCCGGGGGAGGATCACGCACCGATGCCGCGGCCGCTCGACGTCGCCGGTCTCGTCGACGATCGGCCGCCGCTCGCGGGGTGCCTCGTGGTGAGCCTCGGGGTCGTCGCCGTCGGGCCCGAGGTGTGCTGGCTCCTCTCCGAGCTGGGGGCCGAGGTCGTGAAGATCGAGTCGCGCGTGAAGCTCGATCCGCTGCGCGAGGTCAGCCTCGACCCCGACGCGCCGAATCGCTGCTTCACCTTCAACGACGAGAATCGCGGCCAGCGCAGCGTCTGTCTCGACCTGACGACGGCGCGCGGTCGCGAGCTCGCGCTGGCGCTGTGCGCGCGCGCGGACGTCGTCGTGGAGAACAATCGTGGCGGCGTGGTACGGGCATGGGGACTCGACTACGCCGACGTGCGGCGCGTGCGCCCCGACGTCGTCTACCTGGCGTCGCAGGGCTACGGCCGCGACGGGCCCCTCGGCGAGATCCAGGGTTTCGGACCGCTGAACGGCGCCTTCGCCGGGGCCCACTGGCTCTGGAATCATCCCGACGCGCCGTACCCGGCCGGTGCCTCGCTGAACCATCCCGACCACGTCGCGAGCAAGCTCGCCACCGTCGCCGTGCTGGCGGCGCTCGAGCACCGACGGCGGACGGGCGAGGGGCAGCTGATCGACATGGCGCAGACGGAGGCCGCCGCGTTCCTCCTCGGTGAGACGTATCTCGAGACGCC
This sequence comes from uncultured Binatia bacterium (SeqCode), assembly GCA_964404165.1. Classification (GTDB taxonomy): domain Bacteria; phylum Desulfobacterota; class Binatia; order DP-6; family DP-6; genus DASYLJ01. The sequence continues at coordinate 98,883 of CAYOIZ010000011.1, forward strand.
GTGCACGGGTCGGCCGGCCGGGCCGCACGGCAACGCCGTCACCTACGCCGCCCCGCACGGGGTGTACCCGTGTGTCGGCGACGATCGCTGGTGCGCGATCGCGGTGGTCGGCGACGACGCGTGGGCGGCGTTCCGTCGGGTGGCCGGCTGGGACGACGATCCGGCATTGGCAACGCTCGCTGGTCGCCTGGCCGCCGCCGCCGTCCTGGACGCGCGCGTCGCCGCGTGGACGGCGGGATGGGACGGCGAGCTGCTCGCGGCGGCGTTGCAGGCGGCGGGCGTGTCGGCGATGCCGGTGCTCGGGCCCGACGATCTTCGCGCCGACGAACATGTGCTGGAGCGTGGCGCCATCGTCACCGTCGAGCATCCCGAGGTGGGGCCCGCGCGGCATGCGGCGAATCCGCTGCGGCTCAGCCGGACGCGCCTCGTGTCGGCCGGGGCGGCACCGGTGCTGGGGGAGGGAACCGAGGACGTGCTGTGTCGCGTGCTCGGCCTGTCCGCGGACGCCGTCCGCGCCCTGATCGAGGCCGGCGTCTGCCGCTGAGGCGCCAGCTTGACCTCGGGCGGCCTCCGGCGATTATCGAGGCCGGCCCACAGTGCAGTGGAGGCGGGAGGAGGTCGCATGCGGAACCGAGTGATGGTGGCGGTCCTGGGGTTCGGGTTGGTGGCGGGCGCGGCGAGCGCGATGTCGCAGTGGTGGACGCCGACGGGCTCCAGGTGCCCGGTGTTCAACGACGAGGCGTCGTGCGAGGCGTGGTGCGCCGGCGACGACAAGCGCTGCCAGGGCACGGGGCAGTGCCAGTCGCAGATGGGCGAAGGCCCGCCCCCCGAGTGCAACGACGAGCCCTGAGCCGGGCAGCCCGCAATATTTCGCGACCCGTCTGGACGATCCTCCCTCCAGCGCGTAGCGGTGGAGCCGATGAGCACGGCACTGCGCGACGCGCTGGTGGAGGCCGACCGCACGCGGGTGGCGATCGGACACTTCAACGTGTCCGAGCTGACGGCGGTGCATGCCATCGTCGGTGCGGCGCGTGCGCTCGACGTGCCGGTGATCATCGGGGTCTCGGAAGGCGAGCGCGACTTCTTCGGCGTCGAGCAGGTGGCGGCCGTGGTGCACAGCCTGCGCGCCGAGGGCGGGCCGCCGATCTTCCTCGACGCCGACCACACGCATTCCCTCGCCGCGGCGGAGCGTGCGGCGCGCGCCGGCTTCGACGCCGTCGTCTTCGATGCGTCGAGCACGTCGTTCGACGACAACGTCGCCGCGACGCGCACGGCGGTGCGGGCGCTGCGGTCGATCGCACCCGACATCGTCGTCGAGGGCGAGATCGGCTACATCGGCAGCTCGTCGACGATCCACGATGCCGGCCCCGCCGAGGGCTACGGGCTCACCACCGTCGACGAGGCACGCCGCTACGTCGACGCCACCGGGGTGGACGTTCTGGCACCGTCGGTCGGCACGATGCACGGCATGCTGCCGAGCATGGTCGAAGGCCGCGCCGAGAAGCGGCTGCACGTCGAACGCATCCGCGACATCAAGGCGGCGACGGGCCGCCCGCTCACCCTGCACGGGGCGTCCGGCACCCACGCGGACGATCTGCGGCGCGCCGTGGCGGCCGGGATCACGATCGTGCACGTCAACACCGAGCTCCGTCTGGCCTGGCGGCGAGCGCTCGAGGCGGCGTTCGCGGCCCAGCCGCGGGAGGTCGCGCCGTACAAGCTGCTGGCTCCCGTGGTGGAGGCTCTGCAGGCCGTGGTGGCGGATCACCTCCGCCTCCTGAACGGGCTGCCGGGGACGGCCCCGCGGCCGATCGCTTGACGGCGAGGCGCGGCCTTCGATACGCGCTGCCCATGCGGATCCTCGTCGTGCTGGGCCTCGTGCTGGCGCTCGCCGTCCCGGCGTCGGCCAAGCCCTACCTCAAGAAGCCCAAGCGCGGGTTCCAGATGCGCGTCGGCGAGTTCACCGTGCAGCCGGGTGAGGACCTCGAGATCTGCGAATACCGGCGCACCCCGAACCGGAAGGCGGTCGACGTCACCGGCTTCGAGCTTCGCATGCCGCCGGGCGCGCACCACTTCGTGGTGTGGGCCTACGGGGGCGATCGCCAGGACGACGCCGCGTTTCCCGCAGGCCCGGTCGAGAGCGTCGGGTGCACCGGCGTGTCGCCCGACGAGCTGGTGCCACAGGTGCTGATCCCGCTCCAGAACCCGAACACGAAGTTCAGCTTCCCCCCCGGCATCGCACTCCGGCTCGAGCCCGGCCAGCAGATCTGGCTCAACCCGCACATGAAGAATCTCGGCACCGAGACGATCACGCCCGACGTCCGCTTCAACGTGACGTATGCGAAGAAGGGCACCGTCGAGCATCACGCCGAGGGGCTCATCGCCGGCAACATGGCCGACATCAACGTGCCGCCGGGTGGCGACCAGACCCTCACGGCGGAGTGGACGGTGCCGTTCGACCTGACGCTGATCTCCTACGCGACGCACCAGCACCGGCTCGGCACCTACGCCAACATCGAGCAGGTGGCCGCCGACGGCAGCACCACGCTGCTCTACGAGACCACCGACTGGCAGCACGCCCGTCCGAAATGGCCCAAGCCGTTCCTGCGCCTGGCCGCCGGTGATCGCATGCGGATCACCTGCAAGTGGCACAACACCGACGCCAAGGCCGTGCGGTTCGGACCCGAGACGACGGACGAGATGTGCTTCATCCTGGCCTTCTACTACCGCGACACGTTCGACGAGCCCCTGACCGGCGACCAGTGCGCCCCGAGCCGGACCGGCCTCCTCTGTCCGTTCGCCCCAGCGATCGTGAAGTAACGCACCATGGATCTCCTCGAACGCCTGCGCCCGAAGTGGCGCCACTCCGATCCCGAGGTGCGCGCGGCCGCCGTGCGCGACATGAACGCGGGGGACCGGGATCGCCTCGCCACCATCGTCACTGAGGACGTCGACGCCCGTGTCCGTCGCATGGCGCTCAAGAAGCTCGAGGATACCGCGGTGCTCGACCGCGTCGCCGAGCACGATGCCGACCCGACGCTGCGTGAGCTCGCCGTCGAGCGTGCGCGTGAGGTCCGGGTCCGCACCGCATGCGGGGCGGGCGCCGTCGGCGAGTGCGTCGCCGCGCTCGAGCGCATCAGCGACGAGCGCAGCCTCGCCGAGGTGGCGATGACCGCGGTGCACGACGACGTGCGACAGCGTGCGCTGGCGCGGGTGTCGGGTGACCGCCTGCTGCGCGATGTCGTGAAGGGCGCCGCCGATGCCGGTGTGCGGCGCATGGCGCTCGAGCGCATCGCCGATCCCGTCGTGCTGCGCGGCATCGCCGTCGGCGACGGGCCGGCCGACACCACGCTGCAGGCGCTCGAGCGCATCACCGACGTCGAGGTGTTGCGTGCCGTCGCCGACAACCGCGCCGCCTCGAAGGCGGTGCGGCAGCGCGCCCTCGCCATGCTGCCCGCGGGGATCGACGTTCGCCCGCACGGCGGCGGGAAGGACGCGCGGGTCCGGCAGCTCGAGCTGTGCGCCACCGTCGAGGGCCTGCGCAAGATGTCCGACGTGATCCACGCGGGCGAGCAGGCAGACGAGGCGAGCCGGGAATGGGAGGCGCTCGCCCGCGACGTCGAGCCGCGTCCGGAGGTCGCCGAGCGCTTCCGGCTCGCCTGCGACGCGGTGCTGGAACGGGCCAGCAGCCTGGCGCGACGGCTCGCCGAGGCCGAGCACGAGCGCGACACCGTCGCGCAGAGCCTGCAATCGCGACGCGCACTCTGCGAGCGTGTCGAGGCGATCACGGGCGCCGACGCACCCGCGGCGTTGGCGGAGGCGCAGGAGGCCTGGGCGCATCTGCCGCCCGTCCCCGAGGCGGACGGCGCCGATCTCGCGCGCCGCTTCCGGACCGCGGTCGACGAGTGCGTCGCCCGACACGGTCGCTGGTCGGCACAGGGGAACCTGCGTGCGGAGATCGACCGATTGCTCGAAACCGCGGACGGGCTCGCGGACGCCGGTGGCGCACCCGCAACGAAGGCCTGGCGCGCGCTCGAGCGCCAGTGGGCGTCGCATGAACGCGAGCGCGCCACGTTCGAGGACGCCGCCGCGCTCGAGGCACGGTTCGCGGCCGCGTCGGAGCGGCTCGCCGTGCGTCGCCAGGAGAGCGATGCACGTCGTGCCGAAGCCGAGGCCGAGAATCTGAAGCGCCTCGAAAGCCTGTGCGTGCGGATCGAGGCCCTGGTCGCGGCGGAGCGGATGAAATCCAGTACCGGTCGTCGCGAGCTGCTCGCCGTCGAGGCGGCACTGCAGGGCTTCGGGCCGTTGCCGGCTGGTGAGCAGCGCGGGGCGTGGATGCAGCGGCTCACCACGGCGCGCGACGGCCTCGCGCGCCGCGTCGCTCAGGACACGGAGACCGAGGAGTGGCGGCGGTGGGCGAACGCCGGCGCGCAGGAGGAGCTCATCGCGCGCGTCGAGGCGATGGTCGCATCCGACGACCTCGCCGAGTCGGCGCGCCAGCTCGGCGGGCTGCAGGACGAGTGGGCGCGCATCGCGACCGCGAGCCCCGAGAAGTCGCAGCAGCTGTGGGAGCGCTTCCGTGGCGTCCGCGATCAGCTGCGTCGTCGCGTCGACGGCTACCTCGCCGCCAACCTCGAGCTGAAGCGCGCGCTCGTCGCCCAGGTCGCCGATCTGGGCGATTCGACGGAGTGGAACGCCACCGCGGATCTCATCAAGCGCCTCCAGGCCGAGTGGAAGACGATCGGCCCCGTGCCGGCGCGCCAGACGCTGGTGATCTGGCGGCAGTTCCGCGAGCCCTGCGATCGCTTCTTCGCGCGACGCAAGGAGCAGTTCGCCCGCGTCGACGCGGAGCGGAGCGAGAACGCCACGCACAAGCTGGCATTGTGCGAGAAGGCCGAGGCGCTCGCCGACTCCACCGATTGGGACGAGACGGCGAAGGTCATGAAGGCGTTGCAGGCCGATTGGAAGCGCACCGGGCCGCCGCCGCGTGACCAGGCCGACAAGCTGTGGAACCGCTTCCGTTCCGCCTGCGACCGTTTCTTCGACCGCAGCAAGCGGCGCGACGAGCTGGCGCGCGACGAGCTGCGCGCCCAGGGCGAGGCGCTCTGCGTTCAGCTGGAAACCCTCGCGGCGTCGCTCGCTGGCGAAGACGCCCCCGACGACGCCCAGATCGGGCAGACGGTCGACCAGACGTGGGCCGACTGGCTCAAGCTCGACCTGGTGACGGGGAACGATGCGCAGGCGCTGCGCACGCGTCTGGAGACGGTCTACCAGCACCTGCTGGCCGCGCGGCCCGCGAGCCTCGGCGGCACCCGTCTCGACCCCGAGGTCACGCGTCCGCGACGCGAGGCGCTGTGTGCCAAGCTCGAGGCGATCATCCCCGCCGCCGCGGAGGCGCCGCGCCAGCTCTCGCTGCAGGAGATGGCGCTCGCCCTACGTGATCGGCTGGCCAGCAACACCATCGCCGCCGGCGGCAAGAAGGCGGAGCCGCTCAGGCAGGCCGATCGCGCGCAGGACCTGGAGCGCATCACGGCGAGCTGGACGCGGCTCGGCCCCGTCCTCGACGACGCGGCGAAGGCGCTGGCCGAACGGTTCGATCGCGCGCGGGCGCAGGTCCGGCCGACCCGGTGACCGCGCCCCGTTGACATACCGACGGTATGGTCGTTACATACCGTCGGTATCTGACTGATGGCTGCCCCGTCGACCCGCGAGACCCGTTCCGATGCGACGCGCGCCCGGCTCGTGGCGCGAGCCGCCAGGGCCTTCGGCACACGTGGGTACGCCGCCACCAGCCTCGACGACGTGGTGCAGCGCGCGCGCGTCACCAAGGGCGCGCTCTACCACCACTTCGCGGACAAGCGGGCGCTGTTCGAGGCGGTCTTCGAGGAGGAGGAGCGGCGGCTTCTGGCCGGCTCCATGTCGGCGGCGGCAGCGGGGCGCGACGCGTGGGAGCGCCTGCGCGCCGGCTGCCACGGCTTCCTGCGGGGCTGCCTGGCGCCGGCGGTGCAGCGCATCGTCCTGCTCGACGCCCCTGCCGTGCTCGGGTGGGAACGCTGGCGCGAGATCGACGCGCGCTACGCGCTCGCGCTGATCGAATCCGGCATCGCGCAGGCGATGGCGGCGGGGCAGGTGGCGCCCGGATCGGCGCGCATCCGCGCGCATCTGCTGATGGCCACCGTCACCGAGGCGGCGATGCTGCTCGCGCGTGCCGACGACGCCGACGCGGCGCTCCCCGTCGTCACTGCCGAGATCGATGCATTCCTGAACGGCCTGCGGGCCAGGGAGGTTCCATGAACGACCATCGGGATTTCTTCTCCGCCGTCGCGGCGCTGGCGACGATCGAGCAGCTCGACGTCGACGCGATGCGGCTCCTCTACCGCATCGAGCGTTCGGGCGAGGACTTCTACGAGATGATCGCGGCGCGCATCGGCAATCCCGAGGCCGCCGACCTGCTGCGGCGCAACGCGCGCGAGGAGCGCGGGCATGCCGAGCGGGTGCGGCGCGCCATCGCCATCAAGCTCGGCGCGGCATTCGAGCCGAGCCCCGAGGACGTCGCGCGCTACGACATCCCGCTGCCGGAGGCGATCCCGGCGGCGATGCTGCCGCTGATCGTCCAGGGCGAGCTCGACGGCGACGTCGGCTACCAGCGCTGGGCCGATCGCGAGAGCGATCCGGAGGTGCAGCGCCTGCTGCGACTGAACGGTCGCGAGGAGACGGTGCACGGCCAGCGCGTGCAGCAGGTGATGGCGATCCTCGAAAACGCCGGCTGACGGTCAGCGGCCGGGTACGGGCGACCGGTTCGCGAAACGCGCGGCCGGTCGCACCGCGTCGTAGGCGGCGAGCAGCGCCTGCATCTCGTGCGGCGAGCTGGCGTGGATGACGATGCCGGCGGCGCCCGCCGTGAACTGGTCGAGCATGCGCTGCGCGCAGTGGGCGGGCGACCCGATGGCGTTGCTGCTCGCGAGCCACTCCGGCGGATAGAGGTCGCGCAGCTCGCGGAGCTCGTCGAGCGTGAACTCGGTGGCGTCGGCGAGGCGACCGGCCAGCAGCGGGTGGCCGCGCAGCCGCTCGAGGACGCCGCGATCCCAGCCGTTGGCGTCGACGATCAGCTCGCCGTAGCCGGGAATCTGCATGTACGTCGTCATGCGCCGCACGACGTGGCGCAGCTCGACGGGCTCGGGCAGGTCGCACGCGGTGACCAGGCACGACCATATCTGTACCGACGACGGATCGCGGCCCGCCTGCTCCGCGCCCTGCCGGACGCGCGTCGCACACGCGGCGACGGCGGCATCGGTCCAGTGCGAGTGCAGGAGGACGGCGTCGAAGGCGCGCCCGCCGAGCCGCTGCGTGCGCGGGCCGAGCGCGGCCAGGAGGAGTGGTGGCGGCGACGCGACCACGTGATCGAGCGACAGGTACGGGAACCGACCCGCCGGACCATCGTGACCCATGACCTTCTCGCCGGCCCAGAGTCGGCGCAGGAGCTGCGCCGTGTCCTCGAGCATCGCACCGGTGACGCGGGGGATCCCCCAGATGTCGGACCGCATGTCGAAGCCGCGGCCCAGGCCGAGCGCGAAGCGACCACCCGTGAGCGCGCTCATCGTGGAGCCGATCGCGGCCGTGAGCATCACGTGCCGGGTGTTCGGGTTGGTCACGCCGACGGCGATGGCGAGCTCGCTGGTGACCGCCCCCGCGGCGCCGCTCAGCGTCGCCGCCTCTTTCACGTCGTGGCGCTCGGAGATCCACGTCGAGCCGAGGCCGGCGCGCTCGCCGTCACGGACCTCGTCGAGCAACGGCCGGGGGTCGGCGACACGGCCGGGGAGGGTGTAGAAGCCGAGCTCGGGGAAGCGGATCGTCATGGTGCACGTCTGCTAGCACCGGGCCTTCGCCGGAGGCAAAGCGGATGCGCTCGCCGCCCGCCTGTCCCTAACGCGGCGACGGCGGCAGCGTCACCGGGTCGAGCCGCTCCCAGACGAACGTCACGTCGCGGCGGCGGATGGCCCACGTGCCGTCGCGGCGGACGAGCGCGTCGCGATAGTGCAGCGCGCAGACGCGGTCGACGAAGCCGTCGCCCGATGCCACGCGGTGGTAGCAGACGGCGTAGCTCTCGCAGCGCGCAGTGTCGTCGCCGTCGAGCGTGACCAGGATGTTGCCGCCGAAGTGCATGGTGTGGAGGAAGAACGTGATCCCGCGTGTGATGCAGCCGACGACGTGGGTGCGATCGCCGCGGAAGACGCCGTAGTCGAGCTCGGCGTCGTCGGTGAAGCAGGCCGTGACCGTCGGCCAGTCGCGCCGGTCGCAGGCCAGGAAGTAGCGGGTGACGAGATCCTGGATGGCGGCGCGATCCGCGAGCGCGCGCACGACGTCGGCCATCACTCGTCCTCGATGAAGCCGTGCTCGTGGATGCCGTAGCCGATCCGATCGCCATACGTGTAGCGCGTGATCGCGTCCTTCAGGACCGTGCGGCCCATCCAGCAGGCGGTGTTCACCAGCACCTCGCCGGTGATGTGATGCTCGCGGCCGTGCTCGTCGGTGATGCGGCACGTGACGCCCGTCTGCCGCGAGCCGCCCTCGGTGGTCCTGGGGTCGATCTCGATCTGCTGCAGCGAGAGCAGCTCCCTGCCGTCCCACAGGCAGCCGATGCGGATGTCGACCTGCGGGCCCAGATCGATGCGGACGGCGTTGAACCAGAAGTTCTCGAACTCGCCGGAGAGATACGTCCAGCGATGGAACTTCGTCCAGTCGCGCTCACCGCCCCACGAGTGGTCGCGATGACCGACGCCGTTGAACTCGTGCGCCACGCCGCCGAGCGTGACGGTGCCCTTCACGGTGCCGCCCTGCTCGATGTGGCCGGGGAACTGCTCGTCCTCGGGATGCGGATACGTGTAGACGGGGCTCATCGCGGTCCAGCGCAGGTCGAAGCCGCTGGTGCCGTTGGTGTAGCGCAGGCGGAACTGCTCGAGCGGCTTCTCCCACTCGAGCCGGAAGCCGGCGACGGAGAAGCCGTCGGGCTCCATCGCCGGCGGCTTGGCGCGATGCTCGACGAGGGTGTGCACGAGTTGCCCGCGGTGCGTGATGAACAGGTAGAGGTTGGCGTCGCCGCGCTTCATGTACATGCCGGCGCGGAACACGACGCCGATCTCGCTGGTGGGGTCGTAGAGCGGGAACCAGAAGCTCTCGCTCCAGAGCGGGAGCGCGTTCGGGCCCGGGGTGTGACGGCGATCGTCCTCCGGGGTGGCCATGTGGGTCGTCGTCGCCATGTCAGTCCTTCTGGCCGAGACGGCCGATCAGCTCCTCGTGCAGCATGAAGAGCGTGAGGTCGCCGTCGATCTTGATCTTGCCGTCCATGTACGCCGCGAGACGGTCGAGCGCGCCGGTCTGCACCGCGTACCAGTCGGCGTGCACCGCGGTGAGCGTGGCGTCGGCGGTGTCGACGACGCCCTCGTGCCGCGTGCCCTCGCCGCGATGGATGACGACGTACCAGTCGCCGCCGCCGTCGCCCGAGAGACGGAACTGCAGGTGCACCGGGGCGTCGGCGTCGCGCACGGCGATCGTCGTCGTCATGCGCGCGTCGCCCGGCGGCGGCAGGTCGAGCAGGCGTGCGAGCGCCTGCGTCGGCACGTTGTTGGTGGCGAAGTCGGGCGACGGGATCGTCGCCCCGATGGCCTCGAGCCGCACCGCCACGCGCGCCATGATGACGCCGTAGCGGAACGCCGCGAACGCCTCGTGCCAGTGCGCGTGCTCGACGGGATGCCCCGTCAGCTCCGCGTAGCGCGCCAGCGTCTCCTCCTTGCCGGGAATGCCGTCGAGATGCGGCGCGCCGTAGCCCTCGTTGTTGGCCCAGTCGAGGAAGCACCACCAGCCGAGGTCGCTCTCGGGATCGCCGAGGAACGCCATCTCCCAGTCGAGCACGGCGACGACGCGGTCGTCGCGGAACATGAGGTTCGGCATCCGTGAGTCGCCCCAGCACAGCGCCACCCGGCGCGGCGTGAAGGCGTTGGCACGCAGCCACGCGAGCCCGGCTTCGAGCGTCGGCTGCGGCGGGCCGTCTTCGCAGACCCAGGCGAGGAAGCGCTCGTAGTAGTCGAGCTGGCGGATGATCGGATCGGCGCCGGGGCCCGGCACGCCGAGGAAGTCGAGCCCGTGCGCGCGCCAGTCGAGGGCGTGCACCTTCGCCATGGCCTCGAGCCCGTTCCAGTAGATGCCGGGACGGCGCGCGGGCTCGGCGTCCCGCACCCAGCCGAACACGTGGTACGACGGCACCTCCGACGGCACCTCGCCGTCGATCGCGTCCATCACGTAGAACGCGCCGCCCAGCACCGAGGCGTCGAGCTCGAGCCAGCGCACGCGTGGCACCGGCACGCCGCTGCCTGCGAGTCGTTCCATGATGGTGTACTGCGAGCGCAGGTCGTACTCGGGGAACACCAGGAAGTCGGTGGGCTGGAGGCGCGCGACGAGGCGCTCGTGCTGCGGTCGTCCGTCCCGGGTGTAGATGATCTCGAAGAGGAACGTCTCGTTCGAGACGCCGGCCTTCGGTGCCCGCAGCGACGACAGCGCGACGTCGCGCGCATCGGGCAGCTTGCCGGCGAGCCAGCGCGTGAGGGCGGCATGGACGGCGTCGAGGTCGCGCTGGCGTCCCAGCATGGTCAGGCGTCTCCGTAGGCTGGGAAGCCGGTGATCGGCGAGCGGCAGGTGAGCCCGCCGTCGACCACGATGGCTGCGCCGGTGATGGCCGACGACTCGTCGCTGGCGAGGAACAACGCCACGTTCGCGATCTCGTCGGGCTGGAGCAGACGGCCGAGCGCGTGCTCGGCGGCGATGGCGTCGCGCGACTTCGGCACGATCGCGAGCAGACGCTCGAACAGCGGCGTCTCGACGACGCCCGGGCAGATGCAGTTGGAGCGGATGCCGCGGCGGCCGTACTCGACGGCGACGGTGCGCGACAGGTTGATGACGCCGGCCTTGGCGGTGTTGTACGGCCCCGCCATCACCTCGGCGACGAGCCCCTCGACCGACGACGTGGTGATGATCGAGCCGCCGCCGCGGTCGAGAAGCGCCGGCAGCGCCGCCCGCATGCCGAAGAACACACCGGTGAGCATGACGCGCAGGCTCTGATCCCAGATGACGGGATCGATGTCGCCGACGTAGCCACCACCCGTCCACACCGCGTTGTTGTGCAGGACGTCGAGGCCGCCCCAGTGATCGACGGCCCAGGCGACGGTGGCCTCGAGGTCGTTCAGGACGCCGACGTCGGTGTGACGATGGACGGCGTGTCCGCCGTCGGCCACGATCGCGGCGGCAAGGGCTTCGCCGCCCTCGTCGTCGATGTCGGCACAGACGACGCGCGCGCCTTCGCGCGCGAAGCGGCGCAGCGTGGCGGCGCCGATGCCGGATGCTCCTCCGGTGACGATGGCCACCTTGCCCGCGAGCCGCCCCATGGGCGCGGAACATAGGCGGCGCCCGGAGCGGGCGTCAAGGAACGGAGCGGTGGGGCGACGACGTCATCGCCCCACCGCGACGGTGCGTCACGCGACGCTGATGGGGATGCGTCGCGGCTGGGCCTTCTCGGCCTTCGGAAGCTTCACTTCGAGCACGCCGTTCACGAGGCGTGCGGTGATGTGGTCGCGGTCGAAGTTGGCGGCGTGCGGCAGCGTGAAGCGCCGCACGAAGTTGCCGACGTTGTACTCGGTGTAGACGGGGGCGAGCCCCTCGTAGTCCTGCGACGAAACCTCACCCTCGAGCGTCAACGTGTCCTCGTGCAGCTCGACGGTGACGCGCTCCTGGCTGACGCCCGGCATGTCGGCCCACAGCCACAGGGCCTGTTCGTCCTCGCGGATGTCGACTTCGGGGACGAAGGTGCGACCGGCGCGCGTCTGCTGCTCGCGCTCCTGCAGCTCCTGCTTCTCCTTCGCGGCGAGTTCCTGTGTGGTCATGATGGCTCCTCCTTACGCGGCCTTGACGGCGATGGTGCGCGGCTTCGCCGCGGCGACGAGCGGGATGGTGACGGTCATCACGCCGTCGCGGAACTGGGCGGTGGCGTGCTCGGCATCGAGGTCCTCCGGCAGGACGACCGTGCGCGAGAACCGACCCTGGGACCGTTCGCGACGATGATACGCGCCACGCTCACCCTCGTCGGCCTTGCGCTCGCCGCTGATCGTCAGGCGGCGTCGCTCGCTGGTGACGGTGATGTCCTCGGGTCGCAGGCCCGGCAGCTCGGCCCGGACGACGACGCCCTCGGGATTGCGGAAGACGTTGATGGGCGGGAAGACGCCCGCGCTCGACGTCCCGAGCTGATACCCGGGGGCCGGTCGCTTGTGGAGATTGTCCAGCTCGGCCTGGAGCCGGAGCAGATCGTTGAACGGGTTCGACATGAGCAGCATCGCACTCCTCCTTGGTGGGAATTCGACGGTCGGAATTCGACTCGCCGCGGAACCTGTGACCGTTCGCGTTCGAGTCAAGGGGGCGGCGCCGCCATGGCGCCTGCGCGGAGGAGTGCGCGGCGCTCAGAAGGCGGCGCGAAGCGCGGTCGCGGCCTGGGCGACGGCGCGCTTCGCCTGATCGAGCTGCGCGCCCATGCCGAAGAAACCATGGATCATGCCGTCATACCGGGTGAGGGTGACGGGAATGCCGGCCTGCTCGAGGCGCCTGGCGTAGGCCTCGCCCTCGTCCCGGAGCGGGTCGAAGCCCGCCGTGATGACGAGTGCCGGCGGCAGGCCCTTCAGGTTGGTCGCCCGCAGCGGCGAGGCGTAGGGCTCGGCGCCGTCGTTGTCGCCGAGGTAGTGGTCCCAGAACCACACCATGTCGCCGTGGGTGAGGAGGTAGCCGTCGGCATTCTCGCGATACGACGCCGTATCGTAACGGTGGTCCGTGACCGGGTAGACGAGGAGCTGAAGACGTAGCGGCGGGGTGCCCTGATCGCGGGCACGCAGCGCCGTCACCGCCGTCAGGTTGCCGCCGGCACTATCGCCGCCGATTGCGACGCGGGCGGGATCGGCGCCCAGGGCGCGGGCGTTTGCGACCGCCCAGACGGTGGCCGCATAGCAGTCGTCCGCGGCCGCCGGGTAGCGGTGCTCGGGCGCCAGCCGGTAGTCGACGGCGAGCACCGCGCAGCCCGCGGCGTTCGCGAGCGTGCGGCAGAGGGCGTCGTGGGACTCGAGGCTGCCGAGCACCCACCCGCCGCCGTGGAAGTAGACCAACAGCGGTAGCGCATCGCCCGCCGGCCGGTAGAGGCGCGCGGGAATGTCGCCGCCCGGACCGGGGATGCGGACGTCCTCGACATGGGCGACGGCTTCGCCGGGCCCCTGCATCGCGGCAAGCGCGTTCATCAGCTGGCGTGCGCCGTCGACGGGGAGACTCGAGAGCGGTCCCCCGCCCATCGCGGCCATCTGATCGAGGAGCGCGCGTGCCTGCGGGTCGAGCGATGCCATGGCGGGGCACCTTAGTGGCTCGCGCGCGGAGGCGTCAACGGTGAGAACGGTTGGAAAGCCGGCCGTGCGCGACATATGTACAGGTCCGCATGCAGGGCATCGGGGGCGACGGGGTGACGAGCGTGGACGTGACGTCGCGGGAGGACGCGCTGAATGCGGCCGTCGAGCGTGGCGAGGCGCCCGCGGTGGCGGGATTGCTGGCGCAGCTGCGGGCGACGGGATGGACGCCGGAGGCTGCGCCCGGGACGCTGACGCTGCTGCATCGCGCGATCCTCGGGCCGCTCCCGGGCGCGCTCGCCGCGGCCGAGATGCTGGTGCGCAATGGCATCGCCGTCGATGCGCGCGGGCCCGGCGGCGCGACGCCGCTGCACCACGCCATTGCCGAGGGACGTGACGACGCGGCCGGCTGGCTCGTCGATCGGGGCGCGCGGATCGACGACGTGGACGACGCCGGCCGGACACCGCTGGTCCTGGCAATGGCCGATCGTGGTCGCCAGCCGGTGGCGCGCGCGGCGCTCATCCAGCGCCTGCTCGCGCTCGGAGCGGCGGTCGACGCGCGTGATCCGCGTGGGGGCACCCTGCTGCACACGGCGGTGCGTGCGCACGCGCCGGCGGTCGTGACGGCATTGCTCGACCGCGGGCTCGACGTCGCCGCCCCAGATGCCGACGGCGCGACGCCCCTGCACGCGCTCGCCGATCGGCCGACGGTATCCCCCGAGGAGCCGGCCGCCATCCTGGAGACGTTGCTCGCGCGGGGTGCCGTCATCGACGCGCGCGACGCGCGCGGTGCGACGGCGCTGCACCTGGCCACGCAACGCGACACGACGATCGTCGCCGGACTGCTGCTCGATCACCGTGCCGATCCCGAGGCGCGCACGAACGACGGCAGCACGGCGCTGCTCACCGCCGGCGAGCACGAGGAGATGGTGACGTTGCTGCTCGCGCGCGGTGCCGACCGCAACGCGGCACGCACCGACGGACGCACGGCGTTGCACCAGTCGGCGGCCAGCGCGCGGCCCGAGGTGCTGCGCACGTTGCTCGACGCCGGCCTCGCGGTCGATGCCCGCGACGCTGCCGGCGACACGCCACTGCATCTGGCCGTTCAGGGTGACGACGCCGTGGCGCGCGTCGACGTGCTCCTCGCCGCCGGGGCGGACGCCGGCGCACGGAACACGGCCGGTCTGACGCCGCTCCACGCGGCGGCGCTCGTCGGCGCGGTCGCCGTCGTGGAGCGCCTGCTCGCGGCCGGTGCCGACGTCAATGCGCGCACGACGGCCGAATGCACCTGGCCGGATGCCGGGACCCTGCCGGCCAATGCGACGCCGCTCGACCTCGTCGAGATGCAGCCGGAGCAGCAGGGCCCCGACGGTGACGCGCATCGGGCCGTGATCGCGTTGCTGCGCCGTCACGGTGGGACGCGTGCGGCGTCGGGCCTGCTCGGCCGCGTTCGCCGGCTCTTCGGCAAGTAGCTAGGGCAGCTCGCCGGTGGCGAGCAGGATCGACGTCACCAGGATCGCTCCCGCGAGTGCGACCGGCACCGTGACCGCGAGCCACGGCATGGCGGGCGCGTTCATCCGTCGAGACGGCCGCCGAAGCGGAAGCAGGCGGCTTCGATGCGACGGCCGAGCTTGCGCGAGCGGATGCGCACCAGCCGCGGGTGCAACGGCTCGAACCCGGCCTCGACGAAGGCCGCCCGGTCGACGAGCACCGTTCCCGCCATCGCGGACGCGCACAGCACCGCGGCCAGGTTGACCGGCTCGCCGATGGCCCCGAGCTGCTTCTTGCCCGACGGCCCGATGAACCCGAGCGTCACGCGTCCGAAGCTCATGCCGACGCCGAGGCCGATGGGCACCGTCGTGCGATCGGCGTCGCGCCACTCGGCGCGCCAGCGTGCATGCAGGTCGTCGAACGTCTGATGGAGCTGCGGCGCCATCTCGTGCACGAGGGCGTCGAGCATCGCGGCCGGCTGCCGCCCCGACAGCTCCGGCAGGAACAACGCCAGGAAGCCGTCGCCGGTGTACTGGAACACGACGCCGCGATGCGACTCGACGACGCGGGTGAGCGTCGTGAGATACTCCTCGAGCAGATCGACGAGGTACTGCGTATCGTGCAGTGCCTCCGTCAGTCCGGTGAAGCCACGCATGTCGACCGCCAGTACGGCGACGTCGTGCGGATGGGGCACGAGGAGGCCGGGGTGGGCGCGGGCGCGGATGGGTCGCTCGAGCGCGACGGCACCGGCGCGGTCGACGGCTCCGGCGGTGGCGCCCGACAGGAAGCGGATCAGCGCCGAGGCGGTCGGTCCGAAGCCGCGCGCGGCGATCGCGGCCGCCTGGCGCACCAGCGCGTGCGGGAGCCGGCCGAGCTCGACGACCGAGGGCCGGGCCTGCAGCTCCGCCAGCCAGTGGGCGACCGGCTCCGGCACCTCGGGCTGATTGGCCTCGCAGGCCTGCAGCACCTTCAGGTGCGGGGGCTGGTAGCGGACCGCGTCGACCGCCGCCTGGACCAGGGCCCAGACGAGACGATCAAGCAGGGTCGAGTCGAGCGCGCGCTCCTCCATGGGCATCCACTGCCTCCGGGGTAACAGACGCGGCGCGTCAGGGGAACCTGGCACCGTGCTCGACACTCGCTGCAGCGTATGCGCTACCGCAGGTCCCAGACCGCCAGCTGGCGGTCGGCGTCACCCGCCAACAGGACCGGGCCGGCGAAGGTGATCCAGCGTACGAAGCCCTTGTGCCAGTCGATGGTCTCGGTGACGGCGCCGTCCGGCAGCGTGTGGATGCGGATGTGGCCCTCGCGGTCGCCCGTCGCGGCGCGCCTTCCGTCGGCCTGGACTGCGAGACGCACGACGGGAACCCCGAGTGGCGTCGACGACTTGAGGGTGCCGGTCGCGGGGTCCCAGACGCGCAGGACGCCTTCGGCGCCGGTCGCGACCAGGTCGTTCCCGGCGAAGGCCAGCGCATCGGTGCGGTTGGTGGGCTCGGAGAGCGTGCGGGGCGGCTCCTTGCCCGCGACGTCGAAGAGCGTGATGGGCCCGGCTTCGGTGCCGACGGCGGCGAGCGTGCCGTCGGGCGAGAACGCCACCATGGTGGTCTCGCCGGGCGCCTCGAAGGTGCGCACGGTGGCGTTGGTGTCGGCGTCGAGCAGGTAGACGGTGCCCGAGGCGAACACGTTGACGAGGAGGTACTTGCCGTCGGGCGACCACGCCACGCTGCGTGCCGCCGCGCCGGGACCGGCGAGCTCCTTCACCAGCCGCCCGGTGCGGACCTCGTGCCGCAGGAGATGCTCGCCCAGGGCCAGCACGACCTCCTGGCCGTCGGCGCGCATCGCCATGTAGGTGGGCTCTTCGACGTGTGGATGCGAGTCGACCGGAATCTCCTCGGCCGGCGGCGCGTCGAACCCGGCCAGCAGCGTGACGCCGGGCAGCTGCCAGGACGTCGTCCGGCTCTCGAGCACCGACACCACGGCGGCGCTGCCGTCGCGCGGCGCGACGATGCCGTGGATCGCCTGCAGGAAGCGCAGCACGCAGCGCGGATGCGGCGCCGACGGATCGTCGCCGGGCGGCGGCGCGACGCAACCGTCGAGCGGTACGCCGGCGGCGCCGGGAGCCCCGTCCGTCAGTGGCAGGACGAACGACATGCGGATCGCCTCGCCGTTGCGATCGACGGCGATGTCGGCGCCGACGGTATCACCGGTGAGCTTCGGCCCATGGCCGACCAGCGTGTTCCCCTCGGCGACGAGCGGGATCGCCTGCGGACCACCAGCGCCCGTGAGCGTGGCGGTGCCGCGCACGCCCTCGCTCGAGACGGGCCGGCGCCACTCGTCGGTGAGGTACACCCGGATCGTGCCGTCGGGAGCGGCCGCCGCCTCGAGATTGAGGCGCGGGCCGTTGAAGACGACGCCGCCGTGATGCGCGCCATGGTCCTGCAGACCGACCCGCGGCGTGGGACCTTCGGAACGATCGCAGCCGACGACGAGTGCGAGCAGCAGAGCGACCAGGGTGCGCATGGGTCGCGGGCCTACCACACGCCGCCCGTTCCTTGACAGCGACGTGCGCGGGATCCGATGGTGCGTGACGGAGGGCGACACGCATGGCGGGACGGCTCACGGGCAAGACGGCGCTCATCACCGGTGGAGGCAACGGCATCGGCCGTGCCACGGTGCTGCGCTTCCTCGAGGAGGGCGCGCGCGTCCTCGTCGTCGACCTGAACGAGGAGACCGGCCGCGAGACGCTCGAGCTGGCGGGGCGCGCCGGACACGGCGAGCGTGTCGTGCAGTTCGCGCGCGCCGACGTCGCGGACGAGGCGCAGGTGGCGGCGGCCACCGATCGCGCCGTCAGCCATTTCGGTCGGCTCGACTGCGTGTTCAACAACGCCGGCTTCGCGGGTGTGTTCGGCCCCATCACGCACATCAGCGTCGAGGACTGGGATCGCACCTTCGCCGTGCTGGTGCGCGGCGTGTTCCTCGGCATGAAGCACGCGGCGCGGGTGATGAAGGGGCAGGGGGGCGGCACCATCATCAGCACCGCATCGGTCGCGGGGCTGAGTGGCGGCGACGGACCGCAGGCCTACTCGGGCGCCAAGGCTGCGGTCGTCAACCTGACGCGGTCGGTGGCGATCGAGCTCGCCGCCGACCGCATCCGCGTCAATGCGATCTGTCCCGGCGGCATCCTGACGCCGCTGCTCCACCGTGGCGATCCCGACACGCTGCGCCCACTGCTCGACACGCTGCAGCCGTGGCCCGAGCACGGACGCCCCGAGGACATCGCTGCGGCCGCGCTGTATCTCGCCAGCGACGACGCGGTGTTCGTGACGGGCACCGCGCTCGTGGTCGACGGCGGTCTCACCGCCGTCGGCGGCAACACGATGCGCCGCTTCGGCGGCCAGGGCATGCTCGCGGCGACGGGCATGGACCAGGGCACCACGGGGCTCGAATCGACGATGCGTTCGCTCGACTGAGGGTTGCAGCCAAACGCACGTTTGGGCTACGGCACCGCCATGGCGCTCGACTTCGGACTGTTCTACGAGATCCCCGTGCCCGCGCCGTGGGGTGAGCGCGACGAGCGCGACGCCTACCACGCCATGATCGAGCAGGCGGTGCGCGGCGAGCAGGTCGGCTTCACGCACGTCTGGTCGGTCGAGCACCACTTCCTGTCGGAGTTCTCGCACTGCTCCGCGCCGGAGGTGCTCTACGGCGCCATCGCCGCGCGCACGAAGACGATCCGCATCGGCCACGGCGTGCGCCTGCTGCCGGTGCCGTACAACCATCCGCTGCGCGTCGCCGAGATGGCGGCCATGATCGACTGCGTCTCCGACGGTCGCCTCGAGTTCGGCACCGGACGGTCGTCGACGCGGGCCGAGCTGGAAGGCTTCGGCATCGATCCGCAGGACACGCGCGGCATGTGGGAGGAGGCGCTCGACGTCGTCGTCGGCGCGTGGACCAACGACGTCTTCGAGTGGGAGGGGCGCTACTTCAAGGTACCGCCGCGTCGCGTGCACCCGAAGCCGCTGCAGAAGCCGCATCCGCCGATCTGGGTGGCGTCCACCAGTCCCGACAGCCACACGCTGGCGGGGAAGAAGGGGCTCGGGCTGCTCTCGTTCACGATCGGCGTCCCGCCCGAGGAGTTGGCGGCGCGCATCCAGCTCTACCGCGACGGCCTGAAGGAGGCGGCCCCGGGCACGCGCACGATCAATCCGCGCGCGGCCACATTCACCATGGTGCACTGCGCGGAGACGAACGAGGAGGCGAAGCGGAACGCGGCCGAATCGGTCGTGTGGTATCTGCAGAAGAGCACGGCGCTGATCGGGACGCTCGCCACCTGGCAGATGGAGCAGCAGCGTGACCTCGGCACCTATGAGTACGCCCGCATGCTACGCGACCTCGACATGTCGCACCTGACGTTCGATGTGCTCGACGACATGGGCGCGGTGATCGTCGGCGATCCCGAGCGCTGCATCGAGCGGGTACGACGCTACCGCGACGCGGGCTGCGATCAGCTGCTCTGTCTGATGAATCCCTACAAGATTCCCGCCGACAAGGTGATGCGGTCGATCGAGCTCTTCGGGCAGCACGTCATCCCCGAGTTCCGTTGAGCGCGACGCCCCTCGAGCGCCTGCTGCGCCGTCTCGATCTCGCGCCCGCCGGGGAGGACCTGTTCCTCGGCGAACCCGGCGGCGGCGACGGCCGCGTCTTCGGCGGCATGCTGGCGGCGCAGGCCATGGTGGCCGCGGGACGCACCGTCGAGCGCGGGGTGCCGCACTCGCTGCACGGCTACTTCCTGCGCTCGGGACGGCACGGCGTCCCGATCACGTGGCGCGTGACGCGGCTGCGCGACGGCTTCGCGTTCGCGGCCCGCCACGTCGTGGGCGAGCAGACGGGGCAGGAGGTGTTCGCGCTGACCGCGAGCTTCACGCGCCAGCACTCCGGTCTGGCGCATCAGCATCCGATGCCCGCTGCCCCGGCGCCCGATGGGCTGGTCGACTGGGAGGACCTGCGCGTGCAGGTGCTCGGTCCCGACGTGCGGCGTCGTCCCGATGGTCCGCTCGAGGTCCGCGACTGCGATCCCGAGTCGGCCGTGCCGGCGCCCGGTCGCCCCGCCCGTCGCGCGATGTGGATGCGGCCGCGTGGCGTGCTGCCCGACGACCCGCTCGTGCACGCGGCGATGCTGCTCTTCGCGTCCGATCGTGGGCTGCTCAGCACCGCGGGCCGCCCGCACGGGCTCATGTGGGGGGTCGGGCTCGGCGCCAGCCTGGATCACGCCGTGTGGCTCCACCACCCGCCGCGGTTCGACGACTGGGTGCTGTACACCAGCGAGAGCCCCGTCGCCGTCGCCGGCCGTGGCTTCGTGCAGGGGGCGATGTATCGCGCCGACGGGGTGCGCGTGGCCTCGGTGGCGCAGGAAGGGTTGATCCGCGTCCTGCCGCGTCGGACGAAGGCGCCCTAGCGCGCGCCGTGGAGGGGCGTCCGGCGACGTCCCTCCACAGCGCAGCGGTGTTCGATCAGTCGTCGTGCCCGTCGTCGTGGCCGTCGCCGTCGCCGTCGCCGGGGTCACTTCCATCGTCGTCGCTGCCGCCGTCGTCGTGCCCGTCGTCGTCCGAGCCCGCGACGCCTTCGCGCTCGATCGAGCGCGCGACGAGCGCCGGCAACGCCGCACCGTCGAGCTCGATCTTCACCACCGTGCCCGGGGTCAGGTCGGCGAGTGCGAAGCCGTCGAGCTCGGCGGTGCTGGCATCGACCACGAGGCACCCGAACATGCCGACGGTCTGCGCCGCCGCATCGACGCTGCCGACGGGACCGACGAGCTTCGACCGCAGCTCGCCGCTCGGGTCGTGGTCCTCGCCGTCCGACGTGCCGTCGTCGTCCGAATCGCCGGACACGGGGTCCGTGCCGCCCGCCACCTCGTCCCCGTCGTCGATCCCATCGTGGTCGCTGTCGGCGTCGAGCGGATTGCTGGAGAGCTTACGGACTTCGGCCGCGTCGCTGAGACCGTCGTGATCGCTGTCGGCGTCGGCGCGGCTGGTACCGAGCGTGCGCTCCTCGTGATTGCTCAGCCCGTCGCAGTCGGCGTCGCGCCGACACCCGCGCGCGTCGGCGGGTGACACCGACACTGCGAGCAACAGCGCGGCTGCAAGAGCGGATGGAATGGCGAGCCCGTGGGCGCGAGACGAGGGCATGGTGCGCGGGTTCATGGAGACCTCCTGGGTCTTTCGACGTTGGGCTGGATCGAGCAACCGGCGTGCCGTTCGGCCGCGTCGGGTGGACCGACAGTGGTCACACCCGACGCGGCATCCACGTGCCGATCATGTCCGATCGTGCGCGATTCGTGGCGCCCTGCAGATCGTTGCAGGGGTGCGGCCGTGTCGACTACCGGCAGGTGAGCGCGTGCTTCGCCAGCGTACAGCTCGGTTTCGCCGGTGGCGTGGCGGGGAAGGTGGCCTCGAAGCAGCCGCCCGTCGCGGGCAGCTCGAGGCTGGCCACGACCTGTGGACCGACGGCATAGTCGCCGTCCTTTCCCGTGACTTCGAAGGTGACGAGTCCGGGGGCCTTCGCGCTCCGGTCCGACAGGACGACCTTGGTGATCTTGCCGGGAGCTCCGATCTTCGGCCCGACGTACGTCCATCGGGTGGCGGTCTTGTTCGTCTTCCATCCGGTCTTGAGCAGCGGGTCGTACGCGCCACCCGGGAGCACCGCGTCGAGGACGGTGGTCGCCCCGTCCACGAGGCGAACCCGAATGCCGCTCGTCACGGGATCGAGCGCCGTCGCCACGGGCGGCGTCACCAGAATCGAACCCTTGAAGGCCAGATCGTCGTCGCCGGCTGGCAGATCGACGTGCGCGACCTTCACGAAGCCTTCGGTGATGGCCTCGCATGGGGGCAGCGTCGTGGTGGTGCTCGTGCTGGTCGTCGTGGTGGTGACGACCGTCGTCGTGGTGCTGGACGTGGTCGTCGTGGACGTCGTCGTGCTGCTCGGCGGCGGTGGACCGATCACGTCGACGTCCTCCTGATCCGTTCCGGAGAGCGTGCCGTTGGAGACGGTGAGGGTGACGATGTACTCGCCACCGTACTCGTAGGTGTGCGTGGCGGTCGCCGTCAGGTCGGGCAGCGCCTGGCCCGCCGTGGACGTTCCATCACCCCAGTCGATCGTGAAGGACAGCGGCAGGTCGTTCGGATCCTCGCCCTCGACCGTGGCCGTGACCAGGAGCGGCGCACTGCCGCTGCTCGGATCGAGACCGAGATCGGCGGTGGGGTTCTCGTTGCTGACGAGCGAGCCGGCCTCGATGAAGACCGCGGAGTCGTAGATGCCGTCCGAGGCGTCGGCGATGGCGAGCTTCATGTGATTCGACGTGCCCGGGTTCACCGGTGCCTGGCACGTGATGATGCGCGTGATGCCGTCGAGCTCGAGGTCGAGCAGCGACGGTCCGGCGTCGCTGAAGTAGTTCGGGCGGAAGAGGTCGGGACGCATGGGGGGCGGCGGCGGGTCCAGCACCGGGTTCGAGTCGTTGATGTTGTTGATGGCTACGGGGACGAAGGGTGCCAGCGGGTCGCCGGCCACCTGGCGCACGAGCGCGCAGTTCGTGCCGTTGATGAAGAAGGCGAAGACGTCGTTGTAGGGCGTACTCACCCACTCCGGGTACTCGTCGGATCCGAACGCATACTGGAAGGTGACCTGATTGGCGGCCGGCGTGAAGTCGAATTCGAGCACGGCTGCGTCGAACGTGGGGAAGCCGGCGAGGACGTCGAGATCGGCGTCTCCGGGATTCGTCCAGTCGGTCGAGAAGGAGTCCGACGTGTTCGGACCGACGACGTCGCGCGCATCCCCCGAGGAGAGGATCACGCCCTGGCCGGTGCCGATGACCGCAGGGTTGGTGAAAATGAAGGTTCCGCGGCCGTGTGACGGGCCCGTGTAGACGACATTGCTGATTTCGACGCCGGGGCCGACGAGCGCCTGCGCGATGGCCGCGTCGGACGCACCCGTGTCGACGGTCTCGTCGGGGTTCGAGCCCGACGCGAGTCCAGACCGCGCGTCGACGAGCATCACGAGCAGTGCCGCACGGGCGACGGTGTTTCGAAGACCTTCATATCGCATCGAACTGTCCTCTCATGGTCTCGGCACGCAGGTGCGTCCGGCGCGCGATGGGCTGCACGACAGAAAGCAAGCGCGGTGCCATCATCGCGGCGGCTGCGAAGCGTGCGGTGTCCACGCTTCGACCGCGTCATCCTCGCAGCGCTGGGAACCGTGATTCGCTCGCGTGGCAACGGCGGATTCTCCTGCGGGCCGGCCCCGACCGATCGGTCGGGCGAATCAAGTGGGCCGAGGCCCGCGCACGGGCGATTCGCGTGATGTACTGCAAAGGGTTGCAGCGCAGCGGTTTGCGCTTGCGAGGTTTTGCGGGGTTCGGGTGTCATCTCGGACGATGGGACGTGGCGACGATGGTGGCACGGAGGGTGCTGTACGGGGCATGACGCACTCTCTCCTCGCAATCGGCGTACGATCCTCTCGCGCACTGGCCATGGTGCTGTTGCTCGCAACTGCGTTGGGCGGACGTGCGGTGGCGGCTCCCATCAGCAGTCCGAACGATCCCAGCCTGGGTGCGGGTGCGGTGCACGTCGACTTCGAGGGGTCGCTCCCGGGGACGTACCCGGCCTACGCGGGCGGTCTGTCGGTGCCGACGCCGGCGGGCATCGTGAACCTCACGGCGGCGCGGCTCGAGATCACGGGCACCTACGCGGGCCAGTACAACAGCAGGGGCAGCCAGTATCTCTCGAGCGAGGGCTATCTCTTCCGGAACCTGATCATCACGTTCCCGACGCCGGTGCATGCCTTCGGCATGAACATCGGTCTCACGGACCAGCCGTGGGAGCTGTACGCGTACGATACGGCGGGAAGCATCATCGAGATGGTATCGATCCCGCCCACCTTCGGCAGCAACGCGGGTGACTTCTTCGGTATCGCATCCGTGACCCCGATCGCGTCGGCCGTGCTCGTCGTCCAGGTCCCGGTACAGCCGGGGCCGCTCTGGGTCCTGGTGGACGAGCTCGCCTTCAGCGCTCCCCTGGCCGGTCTCGCGGTGACGAAGGAGGGGCACGGCGACGGAGCGGTCGTCAGCACACCCGCGGGGATCGATTGCGGCGCGACCTGTGCCGCATCGTTGGCCGTCGGCGAGACGGTGACGCTGACCGCCACGCCCGCCAGCGGCTCGTTCTTCGGCGGATGGGGAGGGGACTGTTCCGGTACGGAGGTGGTGACCGCGATGGCGCTCACCGGTGACGCGCACTGCTCGGCAGCGTTCCACCTCGTGACCGAGAGCGCGGATCTCCGCGTCGAGATGTCCAAGGCCCCCACGACGGCGCGCGCTGGTCGGAGGTTGCTCTACCGCGCGGCGATCGCGAACCGTGGTCCGTCGACTGCCGTGGCGGCGAGCGTCGCGCTCGAGCTCACGGGACTGCAGGGCGCGGACATGGGGAGCGTCAAGGTGTCGAAGGACTGCTCGGTCACGGGGACGACCATCAACTGCGCGCTCGGGGACGTGGTCCGGGGGCGGCGAAAGGTGATCACGGTCGCGGTCGTGTGCCCAGCACCGCCGGGTCGGTCGGTGTCCGAGCGATGGCGACCAGTATCGCGCCGGATCCGACCCCCGGCGACGCCACCGTCGCCGTGACCACCACCGTCCGCTGATCCTTCGTAGCTGGGATGGCGGCGGATCGCCGCCATCCCAGGCGTCCTCCGGATTTCACTCACGGGCCGGTCGGGGGTCCAGCAGATCCTCGAGGAAGAACGCCGCCAGGTCGTGTCGTCCGCCGAGGCCCGCCTTCTGGTAGAGCGCACGTCCCTGTTGCCGCACCGTTGCCTCGGAGACGTTGCGCATCTGGCCGATCTCCTTGTGGCTCAGTCCCTTCAGCAGCAGGAGTGCGACCTCCTTCTCGGCCGGAGAGAGGTTCCATCGCTCCAGCTGGCGATCGATCGCCTCGCCGAGGCCCGCAATCAGATCGCGGGCTTCCTGTCGCCAGCGCTCGGCGTCCTGCATCGAGAGCGCCAGGCGGTGGGTGAGGTCCTCGGCTCGCTCGGCGAGGTCGCGACTCTGGCGACGCAGGGATCGCAGGCGCATCGCCATCCATGCGAAGCCCCCGAGGCCGAGCCCGACGATGGTGCCTTCGAGGAGCACGTGGCGGATCGTCGTGCCCGTCTGGATGTCCGCCGCGAGATCGAGGCCGGCGAGTGCGGCGACACCCGCGAAGACCACGGCCAGCGCGCCCGCGAGGCGGCGCTCGCGTCCGTCATGTGTCGCACGAGCCCCATCCAACTCCATGAGATCCCGCGGCTATCACATCCGTCGGATGGACGCGCGGCGAGCCGGAGCGCAGTGCTCGTGTCAGACATCGTCCGCCAACCAAGGAGGCTTCATGGATCCGCTCCCGCTTCACCCGATGATCGTCCATCTCCCGATCGCGCTCGCCGTCGTCATGCCGATGCTGTCCATCGGTCTGCTCGCGGCGTGGTGGTCGGGCCTCATGCAACGGCGCACCTGGATGATCGCCGTCGTGCTCCAGGGGCTGCTGCTCGGGAGTGGCGTGGCCAGCCTGCGCACCGGCGAGGCGGAGGAGGATCGCGTCGAGCGCGTCGTCGCCGAGCGACTGATCGAGGCGCATGAAGAGGCCGCGGACGCCTTCGTCTGGGGCGCGGGCGCCGTGCTGCTGCTCGCGCTCGCCGCGGCTGCCGTCCGCAACGACGCGAACGCGCGTCGTCTCGCCATGGTCGCCACCTTCGGGACCCTGGTCGTCCTCTTTCTCGGATACCGGACGGGCGAGGCGGGTGGGCGACTCGTGTACACACACGGCGCTGCCGATGCCTACGTCACGCGACCGGGAGCGGGAGCCGGCGTCGAGGCGACGCCGCGGGCACCCTCACGAGACGACTGACTGCGCGACGCTCAGCGCCAGTCGTCGAGCACGAACGCGTCCGCGTGGTCGTAGCCGACGTCGGCATCGCGCGACATCGTGACGCCCTGGAAGCCGGCGCGGAACCCGCGCGCGAGGAGCAGACGATAGGCGCCGAGCCGCCCCGTGTCGACGCCGGCGAGCACCGTCCGCAGCCCGCGTGCCGATGCGAGCCGATCGACGGCGTCGAGCAGCCGCGTCAGGTGCACCGGCGCATCGGCGCCGGAGCGCACCGCACCGAACTTGACGAAGCATTCCCCACTGGTGGCGTCACCGCCGGGACCGCAGTAGCAGACGGCGAAACCGACGAGCCGCCCGCCGGCGTGGACCAGCACGGTGTCGCCGAGCTGCTCCCGCGCGACGTGGCGGATGGTGCTCGACAGATCCAGGCCCGGGTAGATGCCGTCGGTGACGTCGCGGCACGCGTCGATGACTGCGTCGTCGGGGGTCGGTCCCACCGTGGTGAGCTCGCCCTCGCTGGGCGCGGGTTTGCGCGCCATGACCACGGTCAGGTGGCGCGGCCAGAAGCCGAAGCGCTGGTAGAGCCCGACGTGCTTCGTGCTGTCCGCAAACGTGAACAGGCCGGAGAGCGTGGTGCCCCAGCGCGCGAAGCAGTCGAGGACGGGGGCCATCAGTCGCTGGCCGACCTGCTGGTTCCACAGCTCGGGATGGACGGACAGCGGTCCGAAGAAGCCGACGCTGCCCCAGCGCACCGCGAGGTTCGAGCCGACGACGCGCCCGTCCTGCTCGGCGACGAAGGCGGCCTCGGGATCGGCGCGCCAGCGCATGCGCAGCGGATCGCCGTCGCCGGCGAACGTCATGGGATCGGGCAGACGGAGGAACGTGCCGAACGCGCGACGGAAGACCGCGTCCGCCGCGTCGAGGTCGGCCTCGCGCAGCGGACGGATGACGATCGGTGCCCCCACTAGTGCGCGAGCTTGTAGAACGTCTCGGCGTTGCCGCCCATGATGCGGGCGCGGAGCCTGTCCGAGATGTCGGTGCGGGCCCGCATGGGCTTGGTCGAGTTCGGGAAGTCGCTGTCCCAGTGCGGGTAGTCGCTGGCGTACATGATGAAGTGCTCGCCGAGCGTCGCCGCGGCGAGCGGCACCGACACCTCCTCGGGCTCGCAGCTGACGTAGAGCTGGCCGCGGGCGATGTAGTCCTTCGGCTCGTGCTTGCACTCCGGCGTCAGGCGGCCGCGCTTCTCGAGGTGCTCCTCCATGCGCTCCATGAAGTACGGCACCCAGCCGACGCCGCTCTCGAGCAGCGCCACGCGCAGTCCGGGATGGCGCTCGAAGACGCCGCCCAGGATGAGCGACGTCGACGCCACCATCATGTCGAACGGGAAGCTCACGCAGTGCACCTGCAGGTAGTTGTCGAAGCGGTGCGAGCCGACGTTCGGGAGGTGGATGCCGGGAGCGCCGTGGATGCCGAGCGGCATGTCGAGCTCGGCGGCCGCAGCCCAGAACGGTTCGAGATCGGGGTGGTCGAGGTTCCGCGTGCGCAGCACGGCGGGCACCATCGTCGCGACGAGGCCGAGCTTCTTGCCCTCGCGCATGATCTCGATCGAGGTCGCGACGTCCTCGATGGGCACGAGACAGACGCCGTGCAGCCGCTGCGGCTGCTGGCGGCACCAGCCCGCCATCCAGCGGTTGTAGAGCCGCGCTACCTCGGCGGCGAAGCGCTGGTCCTCGTAGCCGGGGAGCCCGAGCGCGGCGCTCGGGAAGAACACCATGGCGTCGATGCCTTCCGTGTCGGCGTCGGCGAGGACGCCCTCGACCGTGAACGGGTTGGCGCCGCGGTCGAGGCACATGCCCTCCTCGGCGCGGCAGCCGGCGCCGGGGCCGCTCGACTTGGGATAGGGGCGGCCTTCGATGAAGAGCGCCGTCTCCTCGCCGGGATTGGCGAGCCGGATCTTGTCGGGAAAGCGCTGCATCAGCTCGGCCATCAGGTCGCGGCCCTCGACGATGTGCGCGTCGGCGTCGATCACTCGTGCCATGTGCGGTCCTCCCTCGTCAGATGACGCCCTGCGCCCGCAGCGCAGCGACGTCGTCCGCCGACCAGCCGAGCGCGGCGAGCACCGCATCGGTGTGCTCGCCGAACTGCGCCGGCGCGGTGCGGATCGTGGCCGGCGTGTCCGAGAGCTTGATGGGTGGCCCCATGAAGCGCGTCGTGCCCGTCGGCGTGTCCATCTCCACCACCATGCCGCGATGGCGGAGCTGCGGGTCGTCGTAGGCGTCGAGCAGGTCGTTCACGGGGCCGAAGCAGATCTCTTTCGGCCCGAGCACCGCGAGCCAGTGCGCGAGCGGATGCTCGCGGAAGGCGCCGCGGAAGAACGCGATGATCTCCTCGCGGCGCGCGCCCTCGGCCCACTGATCGGGGATGAGGTCCTCGCGGCCGAAGTGGCGGCAGAACGTGCTCCAGAAGTGCGGCTCGTACGCGCCGACGGTGACCCAGCGATGATCCTGCGTCTCGTAGACGTGGTAGCAGGCGAAGTGTCCGGTGAGCTGCTCCCGTCCGCGCTGCGGCAACACGCCCGAGAAGTGGTGCAGCACCTGATGGCAGACGTTCCACGCCGCGGCGCCGTCGAGCATGCTGATGTCGACCATCTGGCCACGGCCGGTCTGCTGCCGCGCGATGACGGCCGAGAGGATGCCGATCGCCGCCATCAGCGAGCCGGCGCCGACGTCGGCCACCTGCACGCCGGGGATCATCGGCGGTCCTTCCGGCGGGCCGCAGTATTCGAGAACGCCGGCGTAGCCGAGGTAGTTGAGGTCATGCCCCACCTTGTCTCGGTAGGGGCCGTCCTGACCGTAGCCGGAGATGGCGCAGTAGATGAGGCGCGGGTTGCGCTGCTGCAGCGTCGGCCAGTCGAGGCCGAGCCGCGTCGCGACGCCGGGGCGGAAGCCCTCGAGCACGACGTCGGCGTCGTCGACGAGCCGCAGGAACACCTCGCGGCCGGCGGGCGACTTCAGGTTGAGCGTCATGCTGCGCTTGTTGCGGGCCAGGAACGGGATGCCCAGCTGGAACGGGTCGGTGGGCGCCGTGATGACGAGGACGTCCATGCCGAGGTCGGCGAGCAGCGTCGAGCAGAACGGGCCCGGAAGCTGGCGCGACAGGTCGAGCATCTTGAGATCGCCGAGCGGTAGCGAAGCCATGTCGAGTGCGGCTCTTACCAGAACGCCCGCAGCGCGAGCCAGAGCGCGGCGATGACGAGCGTCAGCAGCGTCACCGGCACGCCGATGCGGGCGTGCGCGCGCCAGCCCACCTCGACGCCGAGCGGTGCCGCCTGTTCGGCGACGATGAGGTTCGCGATGCTGCCGATCAGGAAGAGGTTCCCCGCGAGCGTGCTGGCGAGGGCGAGGATCGGGCCACCGAGCGGATGCGTGGCCGCGGGCAGGAGCAGCATCACGGCGGGCACGTTCGAGACCAGGTTCGACAGCACGACGGTGACGCCGAAGAGCCACCCCGGCCGCGCCAGGTCGATGCCCTCGGCACGGAGCGCCGCGAGCGCCTGCGCCGGGAGGCCGGTGTCGGCGAGTGCCCCGTTCACGACGAACAGCCCGACGAAGAGGACGAGCAGATGCCAGTCGACCAGTGCCAGCATCGGCCGGGAGGCCATGCGCCGGCTGGTGAGCACCACGCCCGCTGCGACCAGCGCGAGATGGTCGCGTGGCCAGTCGGTCGTGAGGAACAGCACGACCAGCGTACCCAGCACGAGCCAGCCTTTGACGGCCTGGGCGCGGTCGAACGGCGGGGCGTCGATCCGCACGTCGACCGCGGCCGGCGCGTCCCACCGTCCACGTGTGCTGCGCGCCACCACCGCCCACACCACGCCGAGGCCGAGGATCGTGGGCACGGCGGCGTCGAGCAGGTAGCCCGCGAACGAGACGTCGAGCGCCTCGCCGATCAGCATGTTCTGCGGATTGCCGATGAGCGTCGCGGCCGAGCCCACGTTGGCGGCGCAGGCGAGCGCCAGGAGGTAGGGCAGGGGACGGAGCTGGCGATGCGCGCAGCCCTCGATGACGATCGGAGTCATGGCGAGGCACACGATGTCGTTCGCGAGCAACGCCGACAATCCGCCCGCCGTCAGGACGAGCAGGGCGAGCAACGCGGGCGGCCCGACGTCGGCAGCGGCGAGCCGTCGCGTCACGTGCGAGTAGAAGCCGGCGAGACGGAGCTGCGCCGACACCACCATCAAGCCGAACAGCAGGCAGAGCGTCGGGACGTCGACGGCGTGCCAGGCGCGGTCGGGCGGGACCGTCTCCGACGCGATCAGCACGATGGCGCCGAGCAGCGCCGCGCCGGTGCGATCGAGCGCCAGGCCCGGCATGCCGCCGAGCAGCATGGCGAGGTACACCAGCGCAAAGACGGTGACGACCGGCGCGTCCACGAGGCGATCAGCCGCGGGCCGCCGCACGCTCGGCGGCGAGGCGGCGCAGGACGGGACGCAGGCCGCGTCGCAGCTGCTCCATGAGCGGCGGGATCGCGCGCGTCAGCTCGGCGTCGAGCCGCGTCTTCACGCTGGAGTACGCCTGCGTGCGTCCCTGCGCGACGAGGCGCTCGAGCTTGCGCGGATAGAGGAGGAGCTGCAGGGCCGCCGCCGGCAACGGCACGCGCTTGGTCTGCTCGGCGATGGCGTTGCGGCCGAGCTGGAACCCGATCGACGTGACGGCGAACGCCCCGAGCGCGCCGATCACGAACCCGATGGGCCCCGTCGTGCCGAGCAGCGCGCTCACGACCGCGATGCCGAGGTGATGGCCGATGCCGCCGCTGATCGAGCCGACGGCGAGCGCCACCGCCGTCGACACCGACACGTCGATGGCGTCGGACAGCTCGCCGCCGAGCGTGTCGGTGGCGTTGCCCGTGGCGTGGCGGGGGAGCGCGGTCAGCTCGTCACGCCACCCGGGGTCGATGCCGTCGGGCAGGGCGAGTCGCGTGCCCAGGACGCGTTCGACGTCGGCGGCGAGCTCGCGCTCGAAGGCGTCGTGGGCGCGGCCGACGAACGCCTCGAGCGCCGGCTGGAACGCGTGGCAGGTGGTGGCGAGCCGTGTCTCGAGGTCGGCGAGACGACCGCCCTCGGCGCGGTAGGCATGCAGCAGGGGGACGACGCGTCGATCGTACAGCTCGTCGCGGACGAACACGGCGACCGACTCGGCGAGGCGCGCGCAGGCGATGCGCACGTGGAGCGCGAGCTGGTCGGCGATGGGCTCGAGCTGCGTCGCCTGCGCCTGGGCGAGCAGGCGTCGATAGTAGGCGTCGTCGAGATCGAGACGGGCGCGTCGTCCGGCGCGCCGGATGCGCGCGGTGGCGGCCACGGCGAGGGCGGCGCGCGGTATCAGCACCCAGACGAGCGCCGTCACCGCGAGGAGGTGGATCCACGGCGCGGCGGGAAGTCCCGTCGGGCCCAGCAACGTCTGGACGTCGACGTCGGCGAACCCGCCACGTCCGGTGAGGAGCGCGGCCGGCCCGAGCAGGACGTCGAGCAGCGCCCGGATGGTGGCGTCGTCGCGCACGAACGTGCTGCGCCAGACCACGTTGTACTCGAAGAACACGCCGCGGACGTAGGTGCCGAGGAGCGCACCGGTGGTGAGCGCGATGGCGCAGAGGTGGAGCGCACGCCGGAGCCGTACGCTCAGCGCCGGGCCGGTGGCGTCGTGCCAGAGGACGAGGAAGCGGCGCGCGACGTCGGCCGCGGTGCGCGCGGCGACGAGATGCTCGCCGGCGGCGCGCCGTC
>CAYOIZ010000012.1:0-129083 GCA_964404165.1 uncultured Binatia bacterium (SeqCode)
AGAGAGCGGAGCATGGCTGGCGACGATTCCCAGGACGACGGCGAGCGCACCCGCGGCCCCGAAATCACCGATGGCGCCACGCGGCGCGGTCACCACCGCGCCCGCCGGCAGGACCGCGGCCAGCGCCTCGGCCTCCACCGTGTCGAGCGACGGCTGCCCGCTCGCCGACGCCACGACCAGGCCCGCCCCCGCCAGCACGGGTCGCAGTCCGGTGGCGATCGCCTGCGCGTCGCGCGACCAGCCGTGGACGGGGGACGGGACCCCGAACCCCGGGTGCGCCACGACGACGGCGTAGATGCGCGCGCCACGCGCGCGGGCGTGGTCGAGCGCCTCCAGCACGAGCACGGCGCTCCCCTCGCCGGGACACGGACCGTCGGCGTCGACGTCGAACGGTCGCGGAATGCCGGGGGCGACGGTACGCGTCTCGCGCCGGAGCTGATGCAGCGACGTGGTCAGCTCGTCGGCGCCCCCCGCGAGGCACACGTCGACGACGCCGTCCGCCACGAGCTGCGCGCCCCAGGCGATGGCCGCCTCGCCCGACGCCTCCTGCTCGGTCAGCATCGCCGACGGCCCGGTGACGCCGAGCTCGATGGTGGCGTAGCTGAGCGGCGCGTTCATCACGAGGTTGGGGAACACGAGCGGATTGCCGGTGCCCTTCTCGAGCAGGCGATCGAGGAAGTGGCCGGTCTCCTCGATGTTGCCGAACGCCGAGCCGAGCCCGATGCCCGCCCGCGTGCCGGCGACCGCCGTCGCCGCGAGGCCGGCGTCGTCGAGGGCGAGACGCGCCGAGGCCAGCGCCAGCAGCGACGTCCGATCGATGCGTCGTCCCTGGGGCGTGTGCGCGAAGCGGCGCGGCTCGAGCAGCGGCGCCTCGGCGGCGTGCGCCCCGGGCGGCGCTTCGATGCGCTGCACGGGTCCGCACCCCGGGCGTCCGCTCCAGAGGCCGTCGCGGAACGCGTCGACCCCCACCCCGAAGGCGCTGACGACCCCGAGGCCGGTGATCGCGACCGGCACGCTCATCGCTGCCGCCCGAGGACGAGCGACACGTTGTGGCCACCGAAC
The DNA here is from genome assembly GCA_964404165.1 of uncultured Binatia bacterium (SeqCode). Lineage (GTDB taxonomy): Bacteria > Desulfobacterota > Binatia > DP-6 > DP-6 > DASYLJ01. Next base: position 1,063 of record CAYOIZ010000012.1, read on the forward strand.
CCGTACGACGAGCTCACCGCCACCTCGACCGGTTGGCGACGCCCCGGGATGCGCACCAGATCGAGATCGGCCCATGCCGGATCGAGCTCGCGAAGATTCGCCGTCGGCGGCAGCACGCCACCATCGATCGCGAGCACCGTGATCACCGCCTCGACGGCACCGGCGGCGGCGAGGCAGTGGCCGAGCTGCGCCTTGCTCGAGCTGACGGGCAGCGCGGGCAACCGGTCGCCGAACACGCGACGCAGGACGCCCACCTCCATGGCGTCGTTCTGGCGGGTGCCGGTGCCGTGCGCGTTCACGTAGTCGACGGCGGCGGGCGGCACGCGGCCCTCGGCCAGTGCCGACCGCAGCGCGCGCTCGGCGCCATGGCCGTCGGGATGCGGCGCCGTGACGTGATGCGCGTCGGTGGCGGTGCCGCAGCCGAGGATCACGGCCAGCGGCCGCGCCCCGCGCGCACGCGCCTGCGCCAGGTCTTCCAGCACGAGCGCCGCTCCCCCCTCGCCCAGCGAGAGCCCGCCCCGATCGGCGGCGAACGGACGGCACGGCTCGGGATCGAGCGCCTGCAGGGCATCGAATCCGGCGTACGTGAGGCGGCAGAGCGCGTCCGCCCCGACGACGAGGGCGGTCCGCACCTGGCCACGACGGATGGCCGCCGCGGCCTCCCCGAGCGCGAGCGCGCTCGACGAGCACGCCGTCGACCACGTCGAGCGCGGGCCGAAGATGCCCAGCGCCTGGCTCACGACCGCCGCCGTCGTCGAGATCGGGGTACCGAGCAGGTCGGACAGACGATAGCGGGCGTCCTCGCCCCGCCGGCGTCGCCCCCAGGCCTCCTCGGTGTCGCGCATGCCACCGACCGACGCCCCCACCCACACCCCGGCCGCGCGACGGTCGTCGGGCCCGAGACCCGCCTGCCGGCATGCCTGCATCGCCGCCACCAGGCCGAAGCGATCCGGACGGGACAGGCGTCGCACCGTGGCCGCCGGCAGCGTCACCCCGTCGAGCGCCACCGGGACCGGCTCGGGGACCTGGGCGGCGATGCGACAACGACCCGCGTGCGCGAACAGCGTGAGCGCACCGATGCCGGAGCGCCCGTCGAGGAGTGCCGCGGCCAACGCGGGCACGTCGCCGCCGAGCGCGGTCACGGCGCCCAGGCCCGTCACCGCGACGTCGATGGCCACGCGCTAGCTCGGCCGCTCCGCCACGATGAAGTCGACCAGCGCACGCACCGACGCGAACGCCCGCTTGCCGACCTCCTCGTCGGGTATGGAGACGTGGAAGCGATCCTCGACCAGCACGACGAGCTCGAGCGCGTCGATGGAGTCGAGGCCCAGGCCGTCGCCGAAGATCGGCGAGTCGTCCTGGATGTCGGACGGCGGGATGTCGAGGCGCAGCCCCGTGGCCAGCAACCCCTTCACCTCCGCGAGCAAATCGTGACGATCCATCGGCCCCCCGTTTAAATCATCGTGAGTCCACCGTCCACGTGAAGCGTAGTCCCGGTGAGGTACGCCCCGGCGGGCGAGCTGAGGAAGAGCACAACAGCCGCCACCTCCTCGGGTTCCGCGAAGCGGCCGAGGGGAATCTGCCGCAGCAGCTCGTCGCGGGCGGTGGCCGTCAGATCGGCGATGAGCCTGGTCTGGACGAAGCCCGGCGAGACCCCGTTGACGGTGATGCCGTAGCGCGCGACCTCGCGGGCGAGCGACTTCGTGAGCGCCACCAGGCCGCCCTTCGACGCGGCGTAGCTGGAGGCACCCTCCTTGCCGAAGTACGCGGCCGGCGAGACCACGTTGACGATGCGCCCGGCACGCCCGGCGATCATGCCCCGCAGGGCCGCCTTGCAGCAGAGGAAGGCGCCTTTGAGGTTGACGTCGATCACGCGGTCCCAGCCACTCTCCGGCAGCATCATGAGGAGGGCGTCGTGGGTGACGGCGGCGTTGTTCACGAGCACGTCCGGGGGACCGCCGAGGGCTGCACGCACCTCCGCGAAGAGCGCCGTCACCGCCGCCGCGTCGGCGACGTCGGCCTGCGCGCCGTGTACGCGCGCGCCGGTCGCCTCCAGTGCGGCCAGCGTCTCGGCCGCCTCCGCCCCGTCCTCGGCACGGGACCAGTTGAACGCCACCGCCGCCCCGGCGGACGCGAACGCCAGGGCGATCGCCCGGCCGATGCCGCGCGATCCGCCCGTCACCAGCACGCGCCGGCCCGTGAAGTCGGTCACGACACACCTCCCCGTCGGCCGACGAGCGCCGCCACGTGTCCGCTCGGACAGCAGTCGACGACGAGGACGGGCGCGCCGTCGGGCGCATCGGCGAGCGCCGACATGAGCGCGAGCGGCCCGGCGGCACCGAACGTCTCCGCGCCGGCGCGTGGCGATGGTGTGGGCAGCCCCATGCCGCCGAGCGCCTCGGGCGGAAGCGTCCCGCCTCCGGACACCACCCGCGCCACGTCGCCGGGGGCGACGGCGGCCGACGCGAGGGCCCGCGTGATCGTCGCCACCAGGCCCCGGACGGAGAAGCCCGTCGCATGACCGGCGATGGTTCCGAGAACGCGACGACCACGCGCGTCCGCCGCCTCGGCCGTCTCCAGCACCAGCACGCCCGCCGCGCCCGCGGCCTCGATTCCGCCCGGCAGTCCGCCGTCGGCCAGCCAGGCGCCCAGTGCCGTTCCGGCGGCGTCCATGCCCCCGGCCACCATCGCGACGGCCTCCCCGGCCTGCAGCAACGCCGCCGCGTGACCGATGGCCGTCGATCCGGAGGCCGCACCCGCCGACAGCGTCACCGTCGGACCGCCGAGGCGCCACGCGATGCCGAGCTCGCCGGCGGCGGCGTTCGAGACCGTGGCCGCGAACAGACGCGGGCTCGCCGCCGCCACCCCGCCCGAGGCCAGACGGCGCTGGAACGCGGCGTTGGTGAGGAAGCACCCGAAGCCGGTCCCGAGCACGACGCCGACGTCGGCGCGTGGCACGCCGTCGGGCGCCAGGAGCTCCGCGTCGGCCAGCGCCGCACCCGCGGCGGCCAGGGCCAGCTGCGACACGGCCTCCACGCGCACGGCGCGCGCCCGGATCGGCGCCGGCAACGCGTCGAGCGCGGCGGCCAGCCCCGACGCCGTCGCCGAGCCGCTACCCGTGATCGCGATCGCGCCGCTCATGCCCGTCCGAGGAGCAACGCGGCGTTGGCCCCGGCGAACCCGGACGACGTGGACAGCGCGGTCGCGACGTCGAACGCACGGGCGGCGCCGTACACCAGATCGAGCCCGGCGCAGGCCGCATCGGGATGCACCAGGCCCGCGGTCGGCGGCACGACGTTCGCGCCCAGGACCTGGACGCACAGCACGGTCTCGAACGCGCCGGCTGCCCCGAGCGTGTGCCCGATCGCGCCCTTGATGGAGTTGACGGGGACGCGGCTGCCAGCGAACACCCGCCCCAGCGCCGCCGCCTCCATGGCGTCGTTGTATATCGTGCCGGTTCCGTGTGCCGAGACGAAATCGACGTCGTCCGGCGTCCGGCCCGCGGCGCGCAACGCGGCCTGCATCGCCCGGGCGGCGCCCCGACCTTCCCGGTCCGGGGCCGTCATGTGGACGGCGTCGCCCGCGGCCCCGGTCCCGAGGATGCGTGCCTGCACCCGTCCGCCACGGCGACGTGCGTGCTCCTCCGACTCGACGACGACGACGGCAGCGCCCTCGCCGAGGACCAGGCCGTCGCGGTCGCGATCGAACGGGCGCGCGGCCGGCGCGGTGGCGCGCAGGCAGTTGAATCCCGCCACCACGAAACGACAGAGCAGGTCCGCACCGCCCGCCAGCACGACGTCGGCCTGCCCGGTGCGGATCCACTCGGCCGCGAGCGCCACCGCGTGGGTTCCCGAGGCGCACGCCAGCTGCGGCGTCGCCACCGGACCACAGGCCCCGACGGTGGACGCGAGACGCACCGCCGGGCCGAAGTACGGCACGCGCGGCAGGTCGGCAGGACGGGTCGCGCCCGCGGCGACGGCGGCGTCCCAGGCCTCGAAGATGCGCATGCCGCCGAGGGTGGTGCCGAGGGCGACGCCGAGACGCACCGGGTCGAGGTCTTCCAGCGCGACCACGGCATCGCCGAGCGCCTCCTCGGCCGCGAGGAGCGCGAAGGCGCCGGCGCGATCGGGCTCGTCGGCGACCCCGGCCTCGATTTCTGCCGCCATGCCCGGAACGAGGTCGGCGGCGTCGAAGCCCTCGATCGCCCGGACGGCCGAATGGCCGGCGACGAGCCCCTCCCAGAAGGCGGACACACCTACCCCGAGCGGGGACACGACCCCACAACCCGTGATGACGGCGGTACGAGCGATCGACAACGCGGCGGGAGACTAGCCGATGCGCGCCGCCTGCGCACGGGCTCCGACGCAACCCTCGGCGGTCAGAGTCCGCCGATCGCCGATTCGCTCAGCGTCGACGTGCCGGCACCACGCGAGTCGGCCGAATCGCTCGGCGTGGACTCGGCGGGCATGCCCGCGAACGCGATCGGATCGTCGCCCTTCACCATGCTCGGCGTGAGCACGTAGGTGCCGCCCATGGCCGGCACCCAGACCTCGTTGGCGGTGTCCATGTCGCCGCCGGTGAGCCCGAGCGCTGCACCGCCGGTGATGCCGCCCATCACCGAGTAGACCACCTTGGCCGGCATGTAGAAGACGTTCGAGAGCACCGTGAGCGTGCCCCATCCGGCGTCTTCCAGGAACTCGGCCCGTGCAGCCTGCGGTACGGCGACGCCCACCGCGAGCACGGCTCCCGCCACCATCGACCTCCACCCCATCATGTCAACCTCCTCCGGTCCCCCTGGGACCCGTCGTGTCGTTTACCCCACAACGCGGGAGGGCGCTACTCGGTACGGACGATGTTCTCCGCCGGCAGCAGGGCCATGAGGTGCTGGAAGGCGCGCTCGACGTACGCCGGGTCCTTCGACTCGAGGGTGAGCTTCACCGAGTACTCGGGGTGCCCGATCTTCGGGTACGAGCCGAGGAGCAGGGCCGGGAACGCCGCCATGGTGGCGTTCAGGTGCTCCGCGATGGTCCCCTCGCCGTCGCGCGTGTAGACCACGCGCAGCGTGTAGGGCGTGGACGAGAAGCGGTCGCGCAGCGAGGCGAACTTCTGCTCGAAGAGCTCGGGAATGCCCGGCAGGATGTAGAAGTTCTCGCACTTGACGGTGGGAAACCCGAGGCGGGCGTCCATGATCAGCTCGGCGCCGTCGGGGACCTCCGACATCTTGAGGCGCGCCTCGTTGACGTTCTCCTTGTAGAACTCGCGCAACCGGTTCTCGATGAGGGGATGACGCACGACCGGCACGCCGAAGCCGCGCGCGATGCCCTCGATGGTGACGTCGTCGTGTGTCGGCCCCACCCCGCCCGAGGTGAACACGAAGTCGAACCGGGGTCGGAACTCGCGCACCGCCGCCGCGATCTCGTCGAGGTCGTCGGGGATGGTGACGATGCGCTGCAGGTCGACGCCGAGCGCCCGCAGCTCACGCGTCAGGAACGGTGCGTTCGTGTCGGTGACTTTACCGGAGAGGATCTCGTTGCCGATGATGATGATCCCCGCCGTGCGATCGCCCGTCGCCATGCGTCCGTCCTTAGACCGAGATGGCGTCCTTGCGGAAGTCGCTGCCGCCGATGCGCACGTTCACGACCGCCGGCTTGCCGCAGGTGAGCGCACGCTTCAAGGCCGGCGCGAGATCCTCGGGGCGCTCCACCCATTCGCCGTGGCCGCCCATCGCCTCGATCATGAGGTCGTAGCGCGTCGGTGCGAGCTTGCAGGCGGGCGTGCGATCCTTGCCGTACATCTGCTCCTGGCCGCGCAGGATCTGCGTCCAGGCGGCGTCGTTGCCGATGACGCCGACGATGTTGATCTTCTGCCGGATGCAGGCCTCGAACTCCATCATGTTGAGGCCGAACGCGCCGTCGCCGTACATGATGATGACGTCGCTCTTCGGGCTGGCGAGCTTGGCCGCCATGGCGTAGCCGGGGCCGGCGCCGAGGGTGCCGAGCGGACCGGCGTCGAGCCAGTGGCCGAAGCCGCGCGGTCGCAGCACGTTGGCCGCCGAGCCGACGAAGTCGCCGCCGTCGCCGATGACGATGGTGTCGGGGGTCAGGAGCTTGTCGACTTCCGCGCATACGCGCAGCGGGTTGAGCGGCGCCTCGTCGGAGGTGAGCTGGGGCTGGAGCTTCTCCCACTTCTCCTTCTCGAGCGTGCGCAGCTCCTTCAGCCAGGAGCCCGTCATCTGGGGCACGAACTTCGCCGCCTTGGCGCAGGCGGTCAGCCCCTCCATCACCAGCCCGGTGTCGCCGATGATGCCGACGTCGCACCCACGGTTCTTGCCGAGCTCCTTGCCGTCGAGGTCGACGTGGATGAGCTTGGCGTCGGGATTGATGTGCGAGCTGCGGCCGTAGCCGATGCGGAAGTCGAGCGGCGTGCCGAAGATGAGGACGACGTCGGCCTTGCGCAGCGCTTCCTTGCGCGTCTGGAAGAACCAGTGCGGGTCGCTCGGGTCGAGGCTGCCGCGCGCCTGGCCGTTGACGTAGACCGGCATGCCGAAGGTGCGGACGAACTCGGGATAGGCCTCGCGCCGACGCGACCAGAAGAGCTGGCTGCCGACGAGGCACACCGGCCGCTCGGCGCCGCGGAGCAGCTCGAAGGCCTTCTCGACGTAGCGCGGATCGGCACCGACGCCGGCCTCCGTGCGATAGCGATCGGCGACGATGATGTCGCGGTCCTCGACGACGTCGAACAGGAAGTCGAGGGGCATCTCGAGGAACACCGGCCCGGGCACGTTGGTCGTCGCGACGCGGAAGGCGGTGGAGATGTACTCGCCGAGGCGGCGCGCGCTGGGCACCGCCACCGACCACTTGGTGATCGGCCGCATCAGGTCGACGTGATTCATGTCCTGCAGGCCGCCCATGTCCTGGAACAGCCGCGGCGCCTGGCCCCCGATGATGATCATCGGGATGTTGGCGCGCCATGCGGTGGCGACGCCGGTGACGGCGTCCGTCAGGCCCGGTCCGGCGGTGACGATGGCCACGCCGGGCTGGCCGGTGACGCGCGCCCAGCCGTCGGCGGCGTGCGCGGCCGACTGCTCGTGCCGCACGTCGATGACGCCGATGCCCTCGTCGAGGCAGCCGTCGTAGATCGACATGACGTGCCCACCGCAGAGGGTGAAGATGTAGGGAACGTTCTCCTGCTTGAGCGCCCGGGCAACGATACGCCCGCCATGCATCGGCATCTTTGGATCCTCGGGGCGCGTCAGGCGCCGAATTCTATGTCTTTGATGTCGGGGATCTGCTCGCGCAGGTAGGCGCCGAGCTTCTTCTTGAGCCGGGCTTCGATCTGGCGCACGCGCTCGCGCGTGATGCCGTACTCGTCCCCGATCTCCTGGAGCGTCACCGGCTCCTCGTCGCGCATCAGCGCTTCCAGACGACGCTCGTAGATGACCAGGTCCTTCCCCGTGAGTGTTTCCTTGAACGCCGCCGCCTTCTCGCGAATGAGGCGGTGATACTCCTCGTCGGCAACGGTTTCGGCAGTCTGCGCGGGGCCCGGTAGAAAATCAAGAAGCGTTGCGTCCTCGCCCTCGGCGATGGGGGTGTTCACCGAGAGGTCGCGGCCCGAGAGCCGCTGCTCCATCTCGACGACCTCCTTCTCCTTCACGCCGAGGCGCTGGGCGATCAACTTGGGCTCGGGCGAGAAGCCCTCGCGCTCGAGCCGCTCGCGCTCCTTCTGCAGGTTGAAGAAGAGCTTCCGCTGGGCCTGCGTGGTGCCCACCTTCACCATCCGCCAGTTGTTCATGATGTAGCGGATGATGTACGCGCGCACCCACCACACGGCGTAGGACGGGAAGCGCACGCCGCGGTACGGATCGAAATTCTTGAGTGCCTCGAGCAGGCCGACGTTGCCCTCCTGCACCAGGTCGAGGAGGTTGTGCACGGCGCGCTGGTACTCGCGCGCGATCATCACGACCAGCCGCAGGTTGCCGGTGACGAGTCGCACCGCGGCGGGCTGATCGCCCTTCTCCGTCCAGCGCACCGCCAGGTCGTGTTCCTCCTCGCGCGACAGCACGGGAATGCGGCGGATCTCCGCCATGTAGCGCGCCAGCGTGTCCGCCGCCGGGACGAGCGACCCGACGACCGCGGGCAGCTCGGGGACGGGTGCGTCGTCCACCTCGGGTGTCAGCGTCTCGCCCGCCGCGACGGCGTCGGACACCTCCGCGACCTCGTCCGGCAGCGGCGGCTGCGGCTCGTCGTCGTCCGACACGCTTGGTGATTCCGATCTCAGAGCGTCAGGTGCGCGCGCGGGTGCTCGCCATACGCTTCCTCGACGACGTCGAGCGCGTCGTCGAGCGCTGGCGCGTCGCCATCGCGCGGCACCTGCACCATGACGCGCACGTAGAGGTCGCCGGCGTCGCCGCCCTTGGGATCGGGCGCCCCACGCCCGCGGAGCCGCAGACGCTGCCCGCTCTGGCTGCCAGGGGCCACCTTGAGCTGCACCTTCCCGGACGGCGTGGGCACGGTGATGGTGGCGCCACGGACCGCCTCGCGCACCGTGATGGGGATCTCCATGGTCAGATCGCGCCCCTCGCGCTGCAGGAGCGGATGCGGACGCAGCTTGACGACGAAGAAGAGATCGCCGGGCTTGCCGCCAGCAGCACCGGTGCCGCCCTTGGCCTTGACGCGGACGCGGGCCCCGTCGCCCACGCCGGCGGGAATCTTGACGGTGAGCTTCTCCCGCTTCTCGACCTGCCCGGTGCCGCCGCAGGTGTTGCAGGCGCGACGTCCGACGCGCCCCGTGCCCTTGCACGTGTCGCAGGGCGTTGGCCGGCGGATGGTGACCTGCGTCGTGGTGCCGCGGAGGGCGTCGAGGAAGTCGACCTCGATCGGATACTCGACGTCCTGCCCGGCCGTGTTGGTGGGGCCCTCGTCGCCGCCACCCCCACCGCCGAACATCTCGTTCAGGATGTCGGCGAACCCGCGGTCGCTCTCGGGCGACGCCGCCCGGCGCCGGCCGCCGCGCGTCGTCGTCTCGAAGCCGAAGTCGAACGGCGCGTCCTGTGTGCCGCCCGCGCCCCCGCGACGGAACTGGAAGCCCTGGCCGCTGTCGGCCCAACGTCGATACTCGCGGTTGCGCGCCGCATCGAAGCCGGGCTGCAGGCCCTCCATCCCGAACTCGTCGTACAGCGCGCGCTTCTCCGGGCTGGAGAGGGCGTCGTGCGCTTCGGTGATGTCCTTGAAGCGCTCCTCGGCCTGCTTGTTGCCCGGGTTGACGTCCGGATGATGCTGGCGTGCCAGCTTGCGGTACGCCTTGCGGATCTCGTCGGCGCTGGCGGTCTTGGCGAGCCCGAGGATGGCGTACAGATCTTTCGTCTTCGCCATCGGCTACGGGATCAGTCTTCGTCGTATACGAGGCGAACCTTCAGGTCGGCGACCTCGCGGAGGGCGGTGACGATCTCCTTGTTGTCCGACTCGACCAGTGGACGGGCACCCTTCAGCAGCTGCTTCGCCCGGCGGGCCGCCAACAGGACGAGCTCGAAGCGGTTCGGGACCTGATCGAGACAGTCCTCAACGGTGATGCGTGCCATGATCCGGAGAGGTCTAACCGAAATCCCCCCGCGAGGGAACCCGAGCGCGGTCGCACCCGCGCATTTCCTTGACTTCCGCCGAGGGCCTGGGTACGAGCGGCCCCGGATGGGACTGCTCTCGCGCCTGCTGGGCACGGCCGACGAGCGGCGCGACCTGGTCGAGGACCTGGTCGACGCCTATCGAGCCGAGGCGGCGCAGGCGGTCTACCTCCGCCAGCACGCCGAGCGGGCCCGCTATCCGCAGGTCGCGATCGCGCTGCGCCAGCTCGCCGACACCGAAGAGCGCCACGCCGCCCTGTTGCGAGACCGCATCCAGGCGTTGGGCGGCGGGGTTCCGCCCGTCGCGCCCGTGGCCCTTCCCGGCAAGAACCAGTGGGAGCGCGCCGTCGCCGCGCTGCGCGAGGCACGGCGCAAGCGCAACCGGATGATCGAGCGCATCTCGGCATGGGACCCCGACGCGCCCGAGGCCGTCGCGCTGCTGCAGGGTATCGAGCGCGAGGACGCGGCGGCGTTCGGCATCTACGACGACGTCGTGATGCGGTCCGACCCGCACAGCCTCGACTAGCTTCCCGACGGTCCTCGGGAGCGGTATCCGCATGCACCCGACGCCTCCGCCGTTCGACGTGGACGCCATGCTCGACGCGGCCCGTGCGGCGACGGGACTATGTGACTTCGGCGACCCGTCCTTCCGCACCGGTCTCGAGGTGCTCGCCGACGCCCTCCCGCACGCGCGGCTCAGCGACGTCGGCACCGCAGCGGTCCAGGCGCAGCTCACGGGCTACCTCTGCGAGCGCCTGCGCATCGAGGACTGGCACGCGCGCCACCCCGCGATCGCGGCACGGTCCATCGTGGCGCCGGTCTTCGTGACCGGCCTGCCACGCACCGGCACCACCGCCCTCTCGAACCTGCTCGCCGCCGACCCCGCTGCACGCTCACTGCGGTTCTGGGAGTCGCAACATCCCACGCCGCCGCCCGACGTCGCGTCCTACTGGACCGATCCACGCATCGCCGACGCCGACGCCATGCTCGCCGGCATGAAGCAGGCCGCGCCCGACCTGGCCCGCATGCACGACGACACCGGCACCAGCCCCACCGAGCACCAGGACCTGCTCGGCCAGCACTTCCGCACCCAGCACTTCGAAGGACAGGCGAACGTGCCGGCCTACGTCGCGTGGTGGCGCGACTGCGACATGATCCCGGCGTACCGCCACCATCGCCGCGTGCTCCAGCTCCTGCAGTGGCGCTGCCCGCCGCTGCGCTGGAACCTGAAGAGCCCGCCCGACATCTGCCATCTCGACGCGTTCGTCGCCGTCTACCCGGACGCCCGCATCGTGTGGACGCACCGCGACCCGGCGAAGGTCCTGCCGTCGGTCTGCACGCTGATCCAGACGATCCAGCGCCTCTTCTCCGACGCCGTCGATCCGCACGCGCTCGGACGCCAACAGCTGGCGCTCTGGGCCGAGGGCGTGCGCCGCGGGCTCGCGTTCCGCCGCCACGCCGGCGAGGCGCGCTTCGCCGACGTCTTCATGCACGATCTGGTCGCACGCCCGATCGACGCCGTGGCCGGCGTCTACGCACGCTTCGGGCTCCCGTTCGACGCCACCGCGGAGACCGCGATGCGTGCCTGGACCGCCGACAACCCGCAGCACAAGCACGGCACCGTCGCGACGTCGCTCGCGGAGTTCGGGCTCACGCTCGACGCGGTACGCGACGCGTTCCGTGACTACACGCGCCACTTCGACCTCCGTCTCGAAGCCTGACGGCGCCGCAAGGAGAGCCCATGGCGAACTCCCCGCAAGAGCAGGACGCCGCGCTCGGCGCGCAGCTCATCGCCAACGACAGATGGCTGGTGACGAACCTGCTCGCCGCGGAACGCTGGGCCACGGGCAGCGCCGCGGAGCTGCTCGACGGCTCGGCGTGGCGCCGCTTCGCGCAACGCCTCGGCGCGCTCGACGCCCAGATCCAGAGCGCACTCGCGCCGAGCGATCCCGCCACCCGCGCCGACGGCTACCGCTACCTCTGCATGCTGGTGCGCAACGCCTTCGACGTCGCGATCGAGGACATCGATCCGGATCGGCCGCGCATCGCCTGGCTCACGCGGCGCAACAAGATCGGCTGGGACTGCCCCGATGCGCTCTACGGCAACGTCGCCATCCGTGACGACGCGGTCTACCGCATCACCGGCGTACGGGGCACCGTGCACTTCCTCGGCCTGCAGGTGATGGCGGGCATCCGCACGATCGCGAACGGCCACGCCGACGACTGGGCGGCGGACGCCGCCGGACGCTTCGAGCTGATCGTCGGTGGCCCGCAGCGAGCGGGCAACTGGCTGCCGCTGGCACCGGGCGCCGACACCATCTGGATGCGCCAGTTCTTCTACGACTGGGATCGCGAGACGCCGGCACCGCTCGGGATCGACCGCATCGACGCAGCCCCACCGGCCTCGCCGTCGGGGCTGCTCGATCCGGCGTTCATGGCGCGACGGCTCGATGCCGTCGCCACCAACGTCGAGGCCAACGTCGCGCTGTGGCTCGGCACGGCCGCCGCCCTGCGCTCGCGCTACTGCAACGTGTTCCCGACGGAGGTGTTCGGCGGAACCGCGATGGGCGCCCAGGCCCACCAGGCGGCGGGCACGTGCGCGTTCCGGGTGGCGCCGGACGAGGCGCTGCTGCTGGAGGTTCCCGCACCACGCGCGAAGTACTGGAGCGTCGACCTGTGCAACTTCTGGCTCGAGTCGCTCGACTACGCGCATCACCAGTCGAGCCTGAACGGCCACCAGGCGGTGGTCGACGACGACGGCATCTTCCGCGCCGTCGTCGCGCATCGCGACCCCGGCGTGCCGAACTGGCTCGACCCGGTCGGGCACGTCGAGGGCTCCATGATCTACCGCTGGAATCTCGCCGAGACGACACCGTATCCGGGGCTGCGCATCGTCCCGCTCGCCGACCTGCGCCGGCAGCTTCCCGCCGACACACCGATCGTGACACCCGCGGAACGGGCGGCGCTGATCGAACGGCGGCGCGAGGGCGTGCGCCGCCGCTTCGCGCGACCCTCCGACTAGTCGAGCGCGGGAAACACGTGCAGCCCGTCCGGTCCGAGCGACAGCGGATCGATGCGGTGCACCGCGCTGGTCGGGAGCGGCCCATAGAGATGCGGGTACAGGTCGCCGCTTCCGGAGTTTTCCCACCGCAGGGCGTCGCCGAGCGCGTCGGCATCGACGCGGAGCAACAGCAGGTCCGCCTGTCCGGCACGATGCTTCGCCGCCGAGCGGGCGACCTGCGCCGCGGTGGAGAAGTGGATGAACCCGTCGCGGCGATCGTCGGGGCTGCCGTGGTAGGCGCCGGTGGCCTGCGCGGCGTCCCACGTCGGACGGTTGGCGAGATGGTAGATCCTCATGCCGGTCGCTGCAGCCAGAGGAACACCTCGCGATTGCCCTTCGGGCCGGCGATCACGGCGTCGGCCTCGCCGCGTACGACGAGGCCGCACTGCACCGAGGCCTCGCGCACGCGGGCCACGGCCTCGGCGCGCACCGCCTCGTCACGCACCACCCCGCCCTTCCCCACCTGGCCGCGACCGGCCTCGAACTGCGGCTTCACCATGGCGACGATCGTGCCGGTCGGACGCACCACCGCCGCGGCCGCCGGCACGACGAGCGTCAGCGAGATGAACGAGACGTCCATCGTCGCCAGGTCCGGCACCTCGTCGAACATCGACGGCTCCAGGCCGCGCGCGTTGACGCGCTCGCGGACGACGACACGCGGGTCCTGCCGCAGCGACCACGCCAGCTGGCCGTAGCCGACGTCGACCGCGAACACGCGACGCGCCCCGCGGCGCAGCAGGCAGTCGGTGAAGCCGCCCGTCGACGCCCCGACGTCGACCGCCACCATCCCCGACGGATCGAGCCCGAAGGCGTCGAGCGCCCCGGCGAGCTTCTCGCCGCCGCGGCTCACGTACGGCGACGCCGGAGTGCGGAGCCGCAACGCCGCGTCCGCCGGCACGACCGTGCCCGCCTTCGTCACGGGGCGATCGTCGACCAGCACCTCGCCGGCGAGGATCAGCCGCTGCGCGCGCTCGCGGCTCGGCACGAGCCCGCGATCGACCAGGAGGCGATCGATGCGAACCCCCGCCACGTCACGCCGACGCGGCCAGGCGATCGGGCTCGACCTGCGCCGCCACGAAGCCGGCGATGTCGCGGAGCGGATTCGCCACCGTGCCGAGCGGGGCCACCGCCGCCAGCGCCGCGTCGCGCGCGCGGACGAGGTGGGCGCGCGCGCCGTCGGCGCCGAGGACACCGGGATACGTCGCCTTGCCGAGCGCCTGGTCGGTGCGACCGTCGGCCTCCGGGCCGCCGGCCTCGTCGAGGATGTCGTCGGCGATCTGGAACGCCAGCCCGAGCTGCTCGCCGTACGTCGTGAGCCGCCGCAGCAGCGGCGCCGGCGCGCCAGCCACCAGCGCCCCGACGCGCAGCGACGCGGTGAACAGCCGTCCGGTCTTGCGGGCGTGGATCGCACGCACCTGGGCCAGCGTGGGACGTCCGCCCTCCCCGGCCAGGTCGAGCGCCTGCCCGCCCACCATGCCGAGCTCGCCCGCCGCCGACGACAGCTCGGCCACCGCCGCCAGCGCACGTGCCGGCGCCACGCCACGCGCCGTCGCCATCAGCCCGAAGGCCTCGGTGAGGAGCGCATCGCCGACCAGGATGGCAATGCCTTCGCCGTACACCTTGTGGCTGGTGGGACGGCCGCGGCGCAGATCGTCGTCGTCCATCGCCGGCAGGTCGTCGTGGACGAGCGAGTAGGTGTGGACGAACTCGAGCGCGCACGCGAACGGCAGCACGCGGCTCGGCGGTGCCCCGGCGACCTCGCCCGCGGCCAGCGCCAGGATGGGTCGCAGACGCTTGCCGCCGGCGAGCAGGCTGTAGCGCATGGCCTTGCGCAGCTGGGACCGCCCCGAAGGCAGGTGACGGGCGAGCGCCTGCTCGACCAGGCGACGGCGCGTGGCGAGATACCGGTCGAGCGTCATGCTACTCGTCCTCGTCCGGCAGCGGCGCCGTCACGAGCGCGCCGTCCTCGCGCTTCAGCAGCACCTCGACCCGCTGCTCGATCTCCTCGAGGCGGCGACCGAGGAGCTTCACGAGCCCCATGCCGCGCTCGAACGCGGCCAGCGAATCCTCGAGCGGAAGCTCGCCCTGCTCGAGACGGCGGACCATGGTCTCGAGCTCGGCCAGCGCCTCCTCGAAGCGCGGTGTGTCGTCTGGCGTCCTGGTCATGCGGGCTCCGTGCGGTCGATGCGGCCGGCGGCGCGGCCCCGCGCGAACAGCAGGTCCACCGTGTCGCCCGGCGCGAGCGTCGCCGCATCCTGTACCACCGGACCGGTGGCGTCGCCACGGCGGACGATCGCGTAGCCACGCGCCAGGCACGCGAGCGGCGACAGCGCCTCGAGCCGGCTCGCGGAGCGCTCCACCTCGGATCGGGCGGCGCGGACGCGGACGTCGAGCGCGAAGGCCAGGCGACCGGCGAGCCCGTCGAGTCGGGCGCGCGCGTGCGCCAGCTGCGCCATCGGACCGGAGCGCTCGAGCCGCTGCGCCAGCCCGTGCAGCTCGCGATGGTCCCACGCCACGCGGCGCGCGAGCCCCTGGCGCAGCCGCGCCGTGAGGTCGTCGACGCGCAGTATCCGCTCCGCGACCCGCCGGCGCGGATTGCCGAGGCCACGCTCGAGCGCAATCAGCCGTTCGCGCGTCCGTCCCACCCGGCGGCGGAGCGCTGCGCGCAGCGCCGCCCGCGCGGTCTCGAGCTCGACCCCGAGCCGCTCGCGCTCCGGCACCACCAGCGCCGCCGCCGCGCTCGGCGTGGGCGCACGCACGTCGGCGACGAAGTCGGCGATCGTGAAGTCGACCTCGTGACCCACCGCCGACACGATCGGGATGCGCGACCCCGCGATGGCGCGTGCCACCACTTCCTCGTTGAAGGCCCACAGGTCCTCGAGCGACCCGCCGCCGCGTCCGACGATCATCACCTCGATGCCGCCCAGACGGTTCAGCTCGGCGATGCCGCGGGCGATCTCGGCCGCCGCACCCTCGCCCTGCACCCGCACCGGACGGAGCACGACGCGCGCCAGCGGCCAGCGCCGTCGCAGCACCACCCGCATGTCGTGGATGGCGGCGCCGTGGCGCGCCGTCACGATGCCGACGGCGCGCGGATGGCTCGGCAGCGGACGTTTGCGGTCTGCGTCGAACAGCCCCTCGGCGTCGAGCCGCTGCTTCAGCTGCTCGAACGCCAGCCGCAGCGCCCCGAGGCCGCGCGGTTCCATGGCGTCGCAGTAGAGCTGCAGCTGCCCGCGGGCGGGATAGAGGGCGATGCGCCCCAGGACGACGACGTCCATGCCGTCGCGTGGCTGGAAGGGCAGCGTCTGGGCCGCGCTGCGGAACATCACGAGCTGGAGCTGGCTCTGGTCGTCCTTCAGCGTGCCGTAGACGTGCCCGGACGGCGCGACCTTGACGTTCGACAGCTCGCCGCCGACCCACGCCGACCCCACGCCCTCCTCGAGCGAGCGCTGCACGAGGTTGGTGAGCTGCGTGACGGTGAGGATGCGCGGCGCGGTACGAGAGCCCGGCATCGGCGCGCGCGGGCGGATCACTCCTCGCGCTTCGCGACGAACGTCTTGAAGACCTGCCAGCTCTTCAGCAGCTCGAGGGCCCGGTCGAGCTGCGGGTCCTTGCCGAGCTCGCCCTCCTGGACGTTCGGATCGTCCATCGGGAGGTCGGTGGGTACGGGGCCGTCGGGCGTCTCTTCCTCGACGGCGGGCACGGCCTCGACCTTGTCGGTCGCCGCCTTGTCCTTGTCGCCGTCGGGCGGATGCTCGAGATGGCCCGGCAGATTGGCCTCGCGCAGCAGCGCGCCCTGCTTCTCGGCCTTCGCCTGGTTCGTGCTCTGCTCCATGGCGATGTCGGGCACGATGCCGGTGGCCTGGATGGAGCGACCGCTCGGCGTGAAGTAGCGCGCCGTGGTGAGCCGCAGCGCCGAGGTGTCGTCGAGCGGCAGGATCGTCTGCACGGAGCCCTTGCCGAAGGTGGTGGTGCCGAGGACGAGCGCGCGCTTGTGGTCCTGCAGCGCGCCGGCGACGATCTCGGAGGCGCTGGCGCTGCCGCCGTTGACGAGCACGACCATCGGGAAGTCGCTCCAGGTGGACGCCTTGTGCGCGAAGTACTTCTGCTTCTGGTTCTCGAGCCGACCATCCGTGTAGACGATGAGCCCCGAGTCGAGGAAGATGTCGGAGACTTTGACGGCCTGGGTGAGGAGACCACCCGGGTTGTTGCGCAGGTCGAGCACGAGCCCCTGCAGCCCGCCCGACTCCTTGTCCATCTCGCGGAGCGCCTTCAGGACGTCGTCGTCGGTGCGCTCCTGGAACTGCGTCAGGCGGAGGTAGCCGTACCCGCCCTCCAGCAGTCGATACTTCACGCTCTGGATCTTGATGACCTCGCGCGTGAGCGTGACGTCGAGCAGCTTGGGGGGATTCTCACGCTTGATCGTGAGCTTCACCTTGGTGCCCTTCGGGCCGCGCATCTTCTTGACGGCGTCGACGAGGGTCATGTCCTTCGTGAAGTCGCCGTCGATCTTGAGGATGACGTCCTGCGCCTTGATGCCGGCGCGGGAGGCGGGCGTGTCCTCGATGGGCGACACCACCATCAGCATGCCGCTGCGGTTCGTGATCTCGATGCCGAGGCCGCCGAAGCTGCCCTTCGTCTCGACCTGGAGCTCCTTGTAGAGCTCCGGCGTGAGGTAGGCACTGTGCGGGTCGAGGGAGGTGAGCATGCCGTTGATGGCACCCTCGATGAGCTTCTTCGGATCCGTGGGCTCGACGTAGTTCTTCTGGATGATGGCCAGGACGTTGGTGAAGGTTTCGAGGTCTTCGTAGATCTCCTGCGGCGCCGCGCCGACCTTGTCGATCCCCCGTCCGCTGGAGACGAGGACGGCCAGGATCACTCCCAGCGGAATGGCCAGTGCAAGACCGGTGCGCCGATTGCCCTTCATCAAAACCTCGCGATGCCGGCACTATACGTGGCGCGGCGCGGAGTGGGAAACAATTCGTTCGTCCTAGTCCCCGGCGGACGGCGGAGCAAGGCCGCTTCCCGCGGCGAGCAGCTTTTCGATGCGCTCGACCTGGCTCGGGGCGAGCCAGTCGCGCGGCCCGATGATGCGCTCGACGACGCGACCCTCGCGATCGACGAGGAAGCTCTCCGGATACCCCCAGACCTCGTACCGATCGCCCACCTGATGCTCGGGGTCGACCAGCACCGGGAACGTCAGCCCGAGCTGCTCGACGAACGGCTTCACCACCGCCTGCCCGCCCTCGTCCTGGCTCACGGCCAGCAGCACGAAGCCGCGGTCGCGCAGACGCAGGTAGAGCTTCTCCATGGACGGCATCTCCTCGCGGCACGGCGGGCACCAGGTCGTCCACAGGTTCACCAGCACGACCTTGCCGCGGAACGCCGACAGGCGCGTCGCCTGGCCCTGCAGGTCGGGCACCGCGAAGTCGGGTGCCAGCGCCGGCGTCCGCGGCCGCATGGCGACGACGCCGAGTACGACGGCGGCGCCGATCGCCGCCGTGACGAGCCCGATGGTCAGGCCGCGGCGGTTCGCCATCGTCGCTGGCGCAGGAGGAGCTGCGTCCCACCGATCGCCATCAGCACGAGGCTCGTCACCTGCGCCGCCGACAACCCCATCGCCACGATCGGGTTGATGCGCCAGAACTCGACGACGAAGCGCGCCGCGGGAGCGAACAGGAGGTACCAGCAGAAGATGGTGCCGTCCGGCAGCGACTCGCGGCGCCGGTACCAGAGGTAGGCGAAGATCGCGAAGTAGGCGACCGACTCGTAGACCGGCGTGGGGTGCACGACGACGCCGGGCGGATGCGGCCAGCCGACGACGGCGTACGGATACGCCATGCCCCAGGGGACGTCGGTGACGATGCCCCAGTCGCCGTCACCGGAGAGCTGACAGCCGATGCGGCCGATGGCCTGCCCCAGGACGAGCGCGGGGGCGACGGCATCGGCGCCGCGCCACCACGGGATGCCGCTCCGCCGGAACACCATGGTGACCGCGATGGCACCGCCGACGAGGCCGCCGTAGAAGACGAAGCCGCTGCCCGTGAAGAGGACGCCGATGGGATCGCGCACGAAGGCGGACCAGTCTTCGACGACGAGCCACAGACGCGCGCCGATCAGGCTGCCCGCCGCCGCCCACACCAGACAGGTGGAGGCGAGATCGGGATCGTAGCCCTTGCGGCCGAACTCGCGTGCGAGCACCTGACCCGCGGCGAGGAACGCGGCCGCCAGCAGCAGGCCGAAGATGTGGATCGGGATCGGCCCGATGTGCAGGTTGTCGGGAATCATCCGCCGCGCGATCCTAGCGGAGGGTTCCTGCGCGCGCCACTCGCGCCTCCCGGACGATCATGCGTTCACATCGCTGCGTTCCTCGACGGCGAGCAACACGTCGACCTGCTGGCGACGGTCGCCACACGGCTTGGCTTCACCGTGTCGGCGACGAGCGTGCCGAAGCGATTCTCCACGGTGCGGTTCGTCCACGGCACGTGCTTCGTCGACTTCCGGCAGAACGCGGGGCGATACCCCGGGGCCCGGAACTGAGCGATCGCAGGCGCGCGGCCATACACGAAGTCATTTGCAGACGAGTGACGACGGACCGGACAACCGGCAGCTGCCACTGCCCGGGGGTTCCACCGACCAGAACGCCTGGATGCAGAAGCCATCGGGCGGAGACAGGAGGAGCGTCGCACCGAGTGGGAGCTCCGTCGTGTCCACCGGATAGCCATTCTGGCCCGTGATCTTGAACTTCACGATGGGGAGGGCACCCTTCGGCGCCTTGATCGCGACGGTGCGTATCCCTTGCGAAGCATCCCCGGGGCCGCGGTAGGTCCAACTGCGGCCGCTGCCCGCGGTCGTCCACCCCGTACGCGTGATCGGGTCGTAGGCGCCGCCGGGGATCGTGACGTCCAGCACGGCGACGTTGTCGGCATCGACCACGAACAGCCGCACGCCGTCGGTGGCCGGATCGAGGCCATCCGTCGTGTCGAACAGCGTCCGACCTTCCAACTTCAGGCGCGCGTCGCCAGTGGGCGCGGACAGCCCCGTCACCGTCAGCTTGTGCCGCGACGCAGTCGGGCATTGCCCGGGCATTGGACAGAACGTCGGCCCCCCCTCGCCGCCGAGGAACCGCGCCACCATGAACTGGTTGCTCGACCGACCCGCGACGACTGCGTTCTCGGCCGCGTCGAATGCCATCGCGCCGCCCACTCCGGAAAGGCCCGTCTCGGCGACGCTGCACAGGAGGCCGTGCGAGCCCTCGTTTCCGTAGGAGCCGTCTCGTGTCCCGTCGGGGAGGAGCCGCGCCACCATGGGGTGGAAATTCTGGGTGCCGGCGATGACGATGCGGCCGTCGGCCTGGATCCGGACGTCCTGCGCGTTGCCGAAGAAGCCGGTGATCAGATTCACCTTACCGCCGTCGCCGAACGTCGCATCCAGGCTGCCGTCGGGAAGGTAGCGCAGCACCGCCGGTCGCAGCGCCGACGACGACGGGAAGGTTTCGTTGCCCGCCGCCACGATGCGGCCATCGGGCTGCAACGCCAGCGCGTTGGCGCCTGCGACGCCATTGAACGGCGTGACGACGCGCCCCGCGGTGCCGAAGGAGCCGTCGGGCGTCCCGTCGGGCAGGTACCGCGCCATGGTGATGCGCTCGTCGACGCCGAACTCCTCGAACGTGCGCCCGGAGACGACGATCCTCCCGTCCACCGGTTGGATCACCAGCCCGGTCGGGTCGTCACGCACGCCGCCGAAGTCCGTGAACGTGATGCCTCCGGTGCCAAACGTCGGATCCAGCTGACCGGTGGCCAGATACCGCGCCAACGCCGAATGGTAGCCGACGTACGGCGGACCGGATCCCGTCCATTCGGTAGCGACGATGTTGCCATCGACGTCGAACGCGAGGGCCGTGCCGAAGTCGTCGCCGCCGAGATCGGTGACGGCCACGCCGCCGACGCCGAACGTCACGTCGAGCGCGCCGTCGGTCAGGTATCGCAGCAGCACGACGTCTTGCGCACCTTCGAGCCCCGCGGTGCCGATCACCACGACGCGGCCGTCGGCCTGTATGGCGACATCGGTTGCATGCGCGGTGCCCGGCGGGAACGTCTCGACCACGACACCCGTACCGCCGAAGCTCGGATCGAGCGTGCCGTCGGGAAGAAACCGGGCGACGACGATCGAGTCCGGCCCCGGATCGGTGCGCGTCCGGCCGATCGCGACGATGCGACCGTCGGCCTGGATCGCAATGCCCTGCGCCGATCCGAAGGCCTCGGCCGTAGGTGCGATCGCGACACCGCCGGCTCCGAAGGAGGAATCCAGCTCGCCGGGGCGGGCGTGCGTCGTCGCCGGCGTCGCGGCCACGCAGACGGCGAGACCGAGCACTGCTCGCACGACGGTCGAACACCGGATGATTGTCATGAGCCCCCCTGTCGATTCGCTGGCGGCCAGCCGCGCGGGCGCGTCGTCTACCCTGATAGGCCGGCCGCGCCGACGCGGGCAAGCCCGTCGGCGACGCATCGCCTTCCCCGGAGTGGGTCCCGCGCGGTCCCGCCGGACGGGGCATAGCAAGACATTTCCCATGGAATTCGTCGAGGACACCGTCGGGGCCATGGAGCGGTCTGGCTGCACGGACGAGTTGAAGTTGCTGGGTGGTGGAGGCATGGCATCGCGTCGCTCGGCGGGCGGATGCAACCCTCGACCGGGCATGTCGACGCGAACGACCCAGCGCGCACGGAGGGCTTCCATGCGCGCGCGGGCACGCTCCAGCGGAAGGGGTTCGCGCCGAGCGTCGCGTCGAGGGCGAGGCCGTCCTCCTGCGCGTTGCGGACGAGGTTGCGGCGGTGTGCCTAGCTGCCCACGGCCGACTGGAGAGGTGCCTGCCGCCGCACACGATTGTAGACCTCTTTGTACCGCTCCCAGAATCCTCGGTGCTTCTTCTTGTTCTTGAGGTCGTTGAACGGGTAGCGCGCTCCCGGACGTTGTCGCAGGACGTACGTCACCAGGAAATCGATCGGGAAGATCAGCAGCGCTGAAACCGGATGAAACAGCATCGGTATGTACAACAGGAACGATACGAGCTTGACGCCGAAGAAGGGGCAGCTGTTGCTGACGGGAATCATGGCCCAGTATCCGAAGAGCAGCTGACAGACCACGGCAGCCGCGAGCACGTAGCCGTTGATCCATCCGTGAAGGAACAACGATGCAGCGACCGCGACGGTCAGCAGCTGATATCCCAGGTACGTGAGGGCCAGCTGCCCCACCAGCTTGAATCCCTTGTGCTGGGTGAAGACGTGGTCGACGAAGTCGGCACACCCGTCGATCTCGTAGCGGCCGGTCTGGCGGAACTTGTCGGGGTTGTTCGGGTAGCTCAGGTACTTGGCCACGTCCCTCACGCTGCGGCACGACCCGAGGCGCAGCTCGATACCGAGCTCCCTGGCGACCTCGTCCGTGTAGAAGCCGTAGTAGGTCAGGTGGTCCCGAGGCCCCGGGGCGCTGGTCATGTAGTACTTTCGATTGTAGGCCGCGATCTTCTTCGGGAGACGATCGACCATATCCGAACGGAACGGCTCGTCGGTGAGCATCCTGTGGATGAGCAGTGACTGCATCTCGGTCATGTTGGAGAGGCCGCCCGTGAGCGGCCTCGTGTAGCCGAGCAGGTAGACGTTGTTGAGGGCGCTCGGAATCACACCCAGGTAGTTCTCGCGATACACGTACTCGTAGTCGACGACCTGTCCGTCCTTCTCGTGGGTGATCCGGGGCAGATTCGGACGCTCTGCATCCCCCTTGATCAAGTAGTCGTAGTGGACGGCCTCCCCGTTGCATTCGATGGTCTTGCCGGCCTCATCGACGGTGGTTCCGTCCTTGCTCCAGAGGGTCACCAGCCCCTCGGACACGAAGTACGGGAGATCGTTCAGCAGGAAGCCCTGCTTGATCCGTTCGGGCAGATTTTCCGAGAACTGCCGCGCATACGTGTCGATGGGCCAGTACTTGATCGCGATGATGCCGTTGGGGACGTGCGCCTTGGGCGGACGATCGGCCTCGATTCCACGCCGGGTGTCCGCGAAGGGAACGTGGAAGTTCTCCGGGGTGAAGAGGCGTCCCAAGGCGTGTTGGATGCGCCGCACCAGGGCCATGTAGGCGGCGACCGGCTTGAAGTTCACGAGGACCGTGAACATCGGCACGAAGTTGAAATTGATCACCGCGCCGTAGAGGCGCGGAAAGCTCCGTGCCATCTGATGCGCCTCGAGCTGATCGAGGCTGTAGGTCGTGTCGCCCATGTAGAACAGCTTATCCAGTGCCAGAAAGCCGTTCTGCAGAACGATGATCCTGTTGTCTCCCGTCACCAGCTTCGAGATCAGGAGGTTGGCCGAGTCTCCAATCGTGTCGAAGACGACGGTCTTGTTGCGGATGCTGCAGTCGAAGGTGGTGAGCGAGTCGACGATCCTGCGGCGAAATGCGGTCGAGATCACGACGTGCTTCGCTTTGAAGCGATCGCCGCTCGTGGTGTGAACGATACTGTGGTCGCTCGTGTTCTCGATCAGACTGACCCGGTCCACGACGATGCGATCCTGGTACTTGCGGTAGTACCGGAGATGCATGTCGTAGAACTCCTGCGCGGTCGGGTAGCGGTCTTCGCTGAAGTCGTCGACCAGATCGAACGTGTAGAAGCTGGTGTAGTACGAGCTGACGAGATCGAAATCGAGCCCGCCCGACCGTGTGAGCGAAGCCCAGATCGAACCGTCCTTCTCCGAGATGATCGTGTAGCTCACGCCGGAGAGGTCGAGCTCGCGCAGGAGCGGGATGGCGGAAAAACCGAATCCAACGAGAAGAACGTCCGTCTCCTTCATCGACTACCCTCCACGATCTCGAAACGGGAACGAGCCCGTCGATATGCACACCCAGAATGAGGGGCAGTCAAGGTTCGCCGCTCCGGACACGCGCCATCGGGCCGCGCGCCGGCTGCCGCGTCCTGCAGCTGGGCGCTGCCTCCCACGCGACGGTCGGCGCTCCGGCGGCCCGTGCCACCCGCTGGCGCGGACATACCAAGAATGCGCTGGTCATCTCCTGACGATTCGTCGTAGCGTCCTCGGTCATGTCCCGGTCGCTGACGATTCGCCCGCTCCTCCTCGGCCTGCTCATGGCGGTAGCACCCGCCCACGCGGCCACCACCATCACGGTCACGAGCAACGCCGACAGCGGTGCGAACACGTTGCGACAGGCCCTGCTCGACGCCAACGCCGATCCCTCGCCCGATGCCGTGACGATCGCCTTCGCCATCGGCACCGGCGCCGTATCGATCGCCCCGGCGACCGCGCTGCCGGCCATCACCCGGCCGGTCGTGATCGACGGCACCACCCAGCCCGGCTTCGACGACGCGCCGCTGGTCGAGATCCGGGGCGATTCTGCGCCGGACGGCGCGAACGGACTCGTGCTCTCCTCCCACTCGGGCAGCACGATACGCGGGTTGGTGATCAATCGGTTCACCCACGACATGAGCTTCAACGGCGGCAACGCCATCGATATCGCGAGCGGCAGCAACGATCACCACATCGTAGGGAACCATCTCGGCACCGATGCGACGGGGGCCGCCGCGGCGGCGAACTCGCGCGGCGGACTGCGGATTCGCGGCGGCAACGTGACGATCGGCGGGACCACCGCGGCGGACCGCAACGTGCTCTCCGGCAACACCGCCTACGGCGCGCTCTTCCTGGAGGGCATCGGTTCGACCGTGATCGGCAACTACATCGGCCTGGACGCCGCGGGCACCACGGCGCTCCCGAATGCCGACGGCGTCATCATCTTCTCTCCGGCCGCCGACGTGACCATCGGCGGCACCGAGGCGGGAGAACGAAACGTCATTGCGGCCAACAGCAGCGGGGTCGGCGTGTTCAGCGCGAGCGGGACCGTGGTACGCGGCAACCTGATCGGGACCGACGCCTCGGGAACGACGTTGGCCGGTGGCGGGTTCCACGGCGTCGGGCTCTTCGGCGCGGGGGCCACCGCGATCGGGCTCAACGTGATCGGCGGCCGCTCCGCCACCGGCATCTTCGTCCAGGGTGGCTCGCACGACGTGACCATCCTGGGCAACAACATCGGCGTCGATGCGAGCGGCACCGTTGCGCTTCCGCTCACGGGGTACGGCATCGCGGTGCAGGGCGATTCGCCGTCGGCGATGGACGTGACGATCGGGGGCACCGGCGCGGGCGAGGGCAACGTCATCACCAACTGCACCACCGGGGTCCAGGCCTCCGGCGGAACGACCTTCCCCATGGGCATCAGCGTGCGGGGCAACAGCATCGGTGGCAACAGCCAGCTCGGCATCGACCTCGACGACGGCGGCGTCACGACCAACGACGCCGACGACAGCGACACCGGCCCGAACGGGCTACAAAACTTTCCCGTGCTGACGACGGCGAGCGCATCGGCGACGGACGTCACGATCGACGGCACGCTCACCAGCGTGGCGAACGCCACCTACACGGTCGACTTCTACGCCAGCGCCGCCGCGGATCCGTCCGGCAACGGTGAGGGCGAGACCTACCTCGGGAGCACGACGGTACCGATCGGCGGCACGGGGACGGCCACGTTCGGCGTCATCCTACCGGTCGTGGTGACGCCCGGCGCCGCCATCACCGCGACTGCGACGGACGCCGGCGGCAACACGTCGGAGTTCTCGGCGGCCCTGACGTCGACGGCCGCACCGACGACGACGACGTCATCGACGACCACCACCTCGTCATCGACCACCACGTCGTCGACCACCACCTCATCGACCACCACCTCATCGACCTCCACCTCGTCGACGACCACGACCCTCGCATCCACGACGACCACCTCGACCTCGACCACCTCCACGACCACCACGACCTCGACCATCGTCACGACCACCACCGCGCCGACGTCGACCACCAGCACGTCCTCGACCACGACGACCTCTCCGGTGACCACCTCGACGACGACTACGACCCTGCCCTGCGACGTCACCGGCGTCGCGCAGATATCCTGCGTACTGGGGGATATCCCGCCTGCGACCTGCACCGGCGAGTCCCTGCCCAGGAGCGTCACGAAGGGCCTCGACGCCTCCCGAACCCTGCTCGGGAAAGCGCAGACGGCGTCGGCCAAGGCAGCACGCCGTCTCGAGAAGCAGGCCGCCGCTCGCCTCAAGAAGGCCGCGGCGAAGCTGACGAAGGCCGCGAAGCAGAACACGGTGGGCGCAGCGTGCGCGAACGACCTCGGCACGGCTCTGCAGGAAGCGCGCGCGCTCCTGCTGGAGCTGCTCGCGCTCTGAGTAGACGACGGCGCTGCCGAGCACCTCACCACGATCGACTCGACCGGGCATTGGGGCTCGGTGAGGCCGCCACGTGACCGTTCCCGCGACCACCAACCGCCAGCGCCCGAGAATACAGCGGTTTCTCGCGTTCCCGCGCCAATCATGCTTTAACGCGCGCGTGCGTGCCGTGGTGCAACGCGTGCGCGAAGCGCGGGTCGACGTCGACGGGGAGACGGTCGGTGCCATCGGTCGCGGGCTCTGCGTGCTGCTCGGCGTCACCCCCGCCGACTCCGCCGCCGAGGCCGATCGCCTGAGTCGCAAGATCATCGGCCTGCGCGTCTTCGACGACGAGGCCGGCCAGATGAATCGCGGCCTCGACGACGTCGGCGGCGCGTTGCTCGTGGTGTCGCAGTTCACGCTCTACGGCGACTGTCGCAAGGGCCGGCGTCCGTCGTTCGCGGCCGCGGCACCCGCCGAGCAGGCGCGCGCGCTCTACGAGCGCTTCGTCGCCACCGCACGCGCCGAGCGCGTCCCGGTGGAGACCGGCCGCTTCCAGGCACACATGGCGGTGTCGCTCGTGAACGACGGCCCGGTGACGTTCGTCCTCGACACCGAGGCGCTGGCCTGATGCCGCGCGCCGGCTTCACCGCCATCTACTCCGGCACCATCCGCTTCGGCCGCGACGGCAAGTGGTACTGCGACGGCGAGGTCATCCCGAATCGCGCCATCTGCCGCCTGTACGCCCGCGCCATGACCGTCGACGACGACGGCACCGCGCGGCTCGAGCTGGGCGAGGATCGCGCCCGCGTCGAGATCGAGGACACCCCGTGGGTCGTCACCGCCGTCGACGGCGATCCACAGCGCGGCTTCACCGTGCGGCTCAACGACGAGACCAGCGAGCCCCTGCTGCCGGCGTCGTTGCGCATCGCCGCCGACAACGTCCTCTACTGCCGGGTGAAGGCGGGGCGCCACGAAGCGCGCTTCCTGCGGCCGGCCTACTACGAGCTGATGCGTCACGCCAAGGCCAGCGCGTCGGGCGGGTGCGAGCTGCCGGTCGCCGGCGTCCGCATCCCATTGCCACAGCCGTCCTGACGCCGTGCATGTCGTTCTGGTCGCTCCGGAGATTCCTCCCAACACCGGCTCCATCGGCCGGCTGTGCGTCGCCACCAACACGCCGCTGCACCTCATCGAGCCGCTGGGCTTCGTGATCGACGACCGCCACCTGCGCCGTGCCGGCCTCGACTACTGGCCCCACGTCGACGTCACGCGCCACGCCAGCTGGGACGCGTTCCAGACCGCCCGCCCGCCGGGACGCATCCTCTGCTACGCGGCACGGTCGCCGCGCTCGTATGCCAGCGTCGCGTACCGGCCGGACGACTTCCTCGTCTTCGGCGGCGAGAGCCGCGGGCTGCCCCCGGGGATCCGGGCGGCCCATGCCGACGACCTCTACGGCATCCCCATCGAGAGTCCCCACGTGCGCAGCCTGAATCTCGCCACCGCCGTCGCCATCGTGCTCTTCGAGGCCCGTCGCCAGCAGGGGCTCGCCTGATGCCGCGCGCGCTCGCCCTGGCCCTGCTCGTGCTCGGTGCCGGCTGCTCCACGATCCCGCTCGCGAAGACGTCGGCCTTCCACGGCTCGGACGCCGACATCGGCATCACCCGCATCGTGCACGGTGCAGTCATCGTCGAGCTCCGCGGCACGCGGCTGCTGGTCGATCCGTGGTTCCACGCCGACGTCGCGCTCCGCCAGCGCGAGGCGCTCGGCATCACGCCCGACCGCGTGCCCGATCTGCCGGCCGTCCTCCTCACCGACGACGACGTCGATCACCTCGACGACGACGCGCTGGCGCTCCTCGCGAAGCGCATCCCGCGCATCGTGGTGCCGATCGGCATGCGCGAGCGCGTCGCCGGCCTCGGCTTCGGCGAGATCATCGCGCTGCGCGCGTGGGAGCACACCGACGTCGACGGCGTCACGATCACGGCGGTCCCGTCGCGCCCGGGCGCCACGGACACCGGGTGGGTGCTCGCGAAGGGTGACGACCAGGTCTACGTCGCCCCCGCCCGCACGGGCACACCCGCCCTGGTCGACATCGCGACCGCGTTCCCGTCGCTCGACGTCGCCCTCCTCCCCATCGGCGGCCGTCGCGTGATGGGCGTGCTGCGCGAGATGGACCCCGACGAGGCCGCGCAGGCGGCGGCGACGCTCAAGCCCGCCACCATCATCCCCATCGGCTACGGCGTCGAAAGCGTTCCCCCTTTCGTCTGGTACCCGACGGACCCCGTCACGACCTTCCGCGACGACCTCAAGGCCCGAGGCCTCGCCCCCCGCCTGATCGTCCTCCAACCCGGCGAAAGCTGGCACCGCTACCAATAGGCACCCACCCAAAGACCCGTGGCGGCGGGGTGCCGCGTGCGCGTCGTGGCGAGGGGCAGCCGTCCCGAGCGAGTCGTGAGACGCGCGGGGCGTGGGGGGGGCGCTGGGTGCCGCGCGAGCGTCGAGCGAAGACGGCTGCCCCTCGCCACGACGCGCACGCGGCACCCCGCCGCCACGGCACCTCAGAACTCGACGACGGTGTGGTCGTTGTCCTCGAGCCGGACCGAGTCCGCGAAGCGGATCAGCCGCTCGCCCATGGACATGATGATCGACGACGTGCGCAGCCCACCGCCGAAGAAGCGGACGCCGCGCATGAAGGCGCCGTCGGTGACGCCCGACGCGACGAACAGGATGTCGGGGCCCGGGGCCAGGTCCTTCTCGGTGTAGATGCGCTTCGGGTCGGTGATGCCCATCTTGCGCATGCGCTCTTCCTGCCCCGGCTTGGTGGGCACGAGCCGGCCCTGCATGCCGCCGTTGAGACAGCGCAGCGCCGCCGCCGCGAGCACGCCCTCCGGCGCGCCGCCGATGCCCATCACGGCATGGACGTTGGTGCCGCGGACCGCGGCCGAGATGCCGGCCGAGAGGTCGCCGTCGCCGATGAGCTTGATGCGCGCGCCGGCACTGCGAATGTCGGCGATGAGCTGCTCGTGCCGCTCGCGATCGAGGACGATGACGACGAGGTCGTCGACGTCACGGTTGAGCGCCTTCGCGATCGCCTTCAGGTTCGTCGCCACGGGGGCGTCGATGTCGATGACGTGCTTCGCCGCCGGCCCGACGCAGATCTTCTCCATGTAGCAGTCGGGCGCGTTGAGCAGGCCACCCTTGTTCGCCGCGGCGAGCACGGCGATGGCGCCGGGCGCGCCGGTGGCACAGAGGTTCGTTCCCTCGAGCGGGTCGACGGCGATGTCCACCTCGAGATCCCCGTCGTTTCCACGGCCGACCTTCTCGCCGATGTAGAGCATCGGCGCCTCGTCGCGCTCACCCTCACCGATGACGATGGTGCCACGCATGGGCAGCCGGTCCATCGCCTTCCGCATCGCCTCGACGGCGACGTGGTCGGAGTGCCGGCGCTTGCCCTGGCCCATGGTGCGTGCGGCCTCCACGGCGGCTTCTTCGGCCACCTGTAGGAAGTCGCGAGATAGCTCTTCGAGTCTCATGCCGTTGTCCCCCGTTCGATGTGCGGCGTCACTTGCCGGCGTAGACGTCCATGACACCACGCAGGAACGTGAGTGCCTCGGCGTGCGGACGCTGGAACGAATTGCGTCCAATGATCGATCCGAAGCCGCCACCGGCGTGGATGCCGCGGATCTCTTCCATGATGGCGTCGGTGCCCTTGGCCTCGCCGCCCGAGAAGATGACGATGCGACGGCCGCCGAAGGCGCTCTGCACGACGTGCTTCACGCGCTCGGCCAGCGTGCCGATCGGAATCTTCTGGCCCTCGTACACCTTGCGCGCGGCGTCCTGCTCGATGTGCGCCGTCGGCGGCTTCACCTTGAGCACGTGGGCACCGAGCTGGGCCGCGATCTGCGCCGCATACGCGCAGACGTCGATGGCGGTCTCGCCGTCCTTCGAGAGCCCGGACCCGCGCGGGTAGGACCACACCACGACGACGAGGCCCTTGCGCTTCGCCTCCTCGGTGAGCTCGCGCAGCTCGCCGTACATCTGATTGCGCAGCGACGAGCCGGGATAGATCGTGAAGCCGATGGCGGCGCAGCCGAGCCGCAGCGCTTCGTCGACACTGCCCGTCAGCGCCGGACACGGGTCCTTGCCACCGTAGAGGCTGTCGGAGTTGTTGAGCTTCAGGATGAGCGGGATGTCGCCGGCGAACTCGGCGGCGCCCGCTTCGAGGAATCCGAGCGGCGCCGCGTAGGCGTTGCAGCCGGCCTCGATGCCGAGCTGGAAGTGGTAGCGCGGATCGTACCCGGCGGGATTGGGCGCGAACGATCGCGCCGGACCGTGCTCGAAGCCCTGGTCGACGGGTAGGATGACCATCTTGCCCGAGCCACCGAGCCGGCCGTGGTTCAGCATCCGCGCCAGGTTGGTGAGGGTGCCGGGGTTGTCGCTCCCGTACCAGCTCAGAATCTCCCGAACTCGCTCCTGCATGACGCTCTCCCTCTGATCAGTGATCGGTTCGTGAAACGCCTCGGGCCGTCGAGCAATCGCGGTGCCACGGATGCCGCATCACCGCCGCCCCGATGCCCTCGCAGCGCTGCAACGCGCTGCAGCCCTGCCCACTACCCCTTGCCGCAGCGCCCTCCGCCGCAGTCGGGTCGTCCACAGTTCTCGGTCTCGGCGTGGGTCGCATACCCCACGGCGGTCAGCTCGTCCTCCATCACCACACGGAGCTCCGTCGGATCGAGCTCGGCATCGCAATGGACACACAGTCTGCGCTCCCGGTCGCGCTCGTCGAGCCGCACCCAGGCGAGCACGTCCTTCGCGCAGCGGGCGCAATGCCCGACGGGGAAGCCGCCGTCGAGGGACGTAGCACTCATGCGAGCCCCAGCGCCGACAGCTCGGCGCGCATGTGCTGCGCATGGGTCGCCGGCCAGTACAGGCGATCGCAGCCGGCGCAGTGGAGCACCTCGGGCTGCGTCGACGCCACGTACTCCGGCACGCGGCTGCGCGCCGGGATGGCCGCCGGGACGAGCGGCCGGTTGCAGTCGAGGCAGCGCCGGAGCACGTCCCCGCCCAACGGTACCACCGCCGCCACCTCGCGGAGCTGGTCGCGGAAGCGATCGCTGCGGATCAGGCAGTACGGCGGCATCTCGGGATCCCGCACCAGCCGGGTGTCGCGGGTGAGCAGGAGCCGCCCCTCGCGGCGCGCGCAGCGCTGCAGCGTGCGGCGACGGAGATGGGGTCCGTAGGCCACGTCGTGGCCGAGGATCCGCAACCACCGCGCCAGCCGGCCCAGCATGGTGTCCACGGCAAACGCCGTGACCGTCCCGCTGGGAGGAACCGGGCTGGCCATGCGACCCACTCTAGTGCGTGGGGCCTTCGATTTGCAATTTGACGCGACGGATCACGCCGGGGGATCGGGACGGACCATCGCCGACGCCTGGACCGCGGCAAAGGGGTCGTCGGCGCCCCGGGCCGCCCGCACCAGCGCCCGCAGGGCCGGCCCCGGGTCGGTATCGCCGGGCGCCAGGGCCTCGAAGTCGTCGAGGCTGGTGGCATACAGCAGGGCACCGAGCAGGCGCGCGTTGTTCGGCGGCACCAGCTCGGCACGACCGGCGAACCCGCGCCGCTCAAGCGTCCGTGCCGCCGCCTCGGCCAGCTGCGCCCGGCGCTGCTCGCGCTCGTCCACCGGGCGGTGCTCGGCATAGAGCGCCTTCAGCCGGCGCTCCAGGCGGAGCAGGACACGCGAGCGCTCGCGAACGGCCTGCCACCGCGCCCGCGTCCGGGTGCAGCGCGCCGCGTCGTCGCCGGGACCGCCGCAGAAGAAGGCGATGGCACCGCGGTGCCCGGCAAATGTTGCCGCCGACTCGTTGAACGCCGGCGAGCCGGGCACGTACAGGGTGGCGTGGAAGAGCTCGTGGATGACCGTCTCGACCAGGTCGTCGGGCGCCTCCGCCGCGGTCGTCGACAGTAGGGGATCGGCGAACCACCCGAGCGTACTGAACGCCAGCGCCGGCCGTACGTCGACGTCGAGCGAGCGTGCCGCCAGGCGATCGGCCTCGTGCCGCGCGTCGGCGGAGTCGAAGAAGCCACGGTACGGCACCCGCCCGGCGATCGGATACCACCACGTGTACGCCTCGAGCCGGTCGCGATGCGCGGCCGACAGCACGTGGACGGTGGCGTCGCCGTCGATCTCCGCGAACGTCGTGTAGCTGTCGCCGACGGTCAGCCCGAGCCGGTCGCGCGCGAACTCGCGCGTCGCCAGCACGAGCTGCAGCCGCTCGCGCAATGCCGGATCGACGTCGGGCCGCGCCAGGACCGTGGGAATGGGCTCGCGGCGCAGCAGGATGCGCGCCTGGGTCCAGCCGAGCCGCGCCACGTAGAGCGGGTTGCACGCGCTGACGCCGAGGGCGAGCGCCAGCAGCACGGCTGGAGCGCGCCTCACGTCGGCGCCGCCACCCGTGCCGCGGGCCCTTGGCCCGCGGCATACTGCAGGCGATAGAGCTTGGCGTAGATGCCGTCCTGCGCGAGCAGCGTGCGATGCGTGCCCTGCTCGCGGAGCTCGCCCTTGTGCATCACCAGGATGCGGTCGGCGTTCTCGATGGTGGAGAGACGGTGCGCGATGATGACCGACGTCCGTCCCGCCATCAGCTTTTCGAGCGCATCCTGCACCAGCCACTCGGTCTCCGGATCGACGCTCGACGTGGCCTCGTCGAGCACGAGGACGGCGGGCTGGTGCACCAGCGCGCGCGCGAACGCGAGCAGCTGGCGCTGCCCACCCGAGAGATTGCTGCCGCGCTCGCGCAGATGCGCATCGAGCCCGCCGACGCGCCGGATGAACGTCTCGGCGTTGACGTGGCGCGCCGCCACCTCGACCTGCTCCCGCGTGATGTCGGGATGCCCCATGGTGATGTTGTCGATCACCGGCCCGCTGAACAGGAAGACGTCCTGCAGCACGACGGCGATGCGACGGCGCAAGGCGGCTGTGTCCCACTCGCGTACGTCCACCCCGTCGACGAGGATGCGGCCGCGCTGCACCTCGTAGAGCCGATCGAGCAGCTTGATGAGCGTCGTCTTGCCGGAGCCGGTGGCGCCGACGACGGCGACGCGTTCGCCCGCCGCGATGTGGAACGACATGTCGCGCAACACCCAGTCCTCACCGCGATAGGCGAACCAGACGTGCTCGAAGACGATCTCGCCGCGCACGACGGCGGGGACGTGGGGCGTGGCCGGCTGCGGCTCGAGCTCGAGGTCGAGCAGGCCGAATATCCGCTCGGCCGCCGTCATCGACGACTGCATCACCGCGTACTTGGCGCTGAAGTCGCGAATCGGCACGAAGAACTGCTGGAGGTACGAGATGAACGTCACCACGACGCCGAGGGTGAGGGCATCGGCCGCGTGCTGACGCGCAGCCCACAGGAGCATCGTCGCTACCGAGACGGTGCTCACCGCCTCCACGATGGCGAACAGGGCCGCTTCGAGCTTGTTCGACAGGTGGTTCGCGTCGCGATGATCCGCGTTGAGCGCACGGAACT
Organism: uncultured Binatia bacterium (SeqCode); assembly: GCA_964404165.1. Classification (GTDB taxonomy): domain Bacteria; phylum Desulfobacterota; class Binatia; order DP-6; family DP-6; genus DASYLJ01. The sequence continues at coordinate 34,524 of CAYOIZ010000012.1, forward strand.
CCTCGAACGCCCGCGCCTCGTACGCCGACAGCGCGATCACGCTCATCCCCGAGATCGATTCCTGGAGGTAGCCGTTGATGCGTCCGATGCGCTCGCGGATCGCGCGATAGGTGTGTCGCGCCATGCGGCGGAAATAGTCGATCGCGAACACCATCACCGGCATCATCACGAGGCTCACCAGCGCCAGCTGCCAGTCGAGCCACAGCATCGCGCCCACGGTGCCGGCGAGCTTCATGACGTCGAGCGCGATCGTCATGGCCCCGGCGGAGAACATCTCGGTCAGCACGTCGACGTCGGTCGTGACCCGCGACACCACCTTGCCGACGGGATTCTGGTCGAAGAAGCGCATCGGGAACCGTTGCAGGCGCGCGAACACGGCGACGCGCAGATCGGCCAGGCTTTCCTGCGCCACCACCATGGTCAGGTACTGCTGCCAGTAGTTCGAGACGAACTCGCCGACGACGATCGCCAGGAAGGTGAACCCCCAGAACGAGAGGCCCGCGAAGTCACCACCGACGGCGACGTTGACTGCTCGCCCGAGCAGCAACGGCTGCGCCAGCGCGAAGGCCAGGTTCACCACCGCCAGGAGGAACGCCATCCAGAAGACGCGGCGGTACGGCAGCACGAACGTCCACAGCCGCGCCAGGAGCCGCGCGTCGTAGGCTTTGCCTTCGACCTGCGCCTCGTCGCTCACACCGCCTCCAGCTCGACTTCGAGCGACTGCTCCCGGAACAGATCGGCGTAGATGCCGCCCTTGGCCAGCAACGTGCCGTGATCACCGACCTCGGCAACCCGTCCCTGTTCGAGGACGACGATCATGTCGGCCTCTTTCACGGTGGTGATCCGGTGCGCCACGAGGATGGTGGTGCGCTGCTCGAAGAAGTCGCGCAGGCGATCGAGTATCTCGCGCTCCGTGGAGGCGTCGACGCTCGACAGCGCGTCGTCGAGAATCAGCACGCGGGGCGCCGACGCCAGCACGCGCGCCAGCGTCACGCGTTGCTTCTGTCCGCCCGACAGCGTGATGCCACGCTCGCCGACGACGGTCTCGAGGCCGCGGGGCATGTCGGCCAGATCGCGATCGAGCCCCGCCGCGGTGACGGCCCAGCTCACCGGATCGATGCCGTTCGGCGTGGCCGCGAAGCCGACGTTCTCGCGGATCGTGCGCGAGAACAGGAAGGGATCCTGCGGCACCAGGCCGACGTTCTTCCGCAGCCACCCGAGCGGCAGGGTCCGCACGTCGCGGCCGTCGAGCAGCACGGTGCCGGCGTCGGCATCGAAGAGTCGCGGCAGCAGGTGCACCAGGCTCGTCTTGCCGGAGCCGGTCCGGCCGACGATGGCGACCGTACGGCCCGCCGGGATCACCAGGTCGACGTCCTCGAGCGCCGCCGCCGTGCCCTCGAGCCCGCCATGCCGGAAGGTGACGCCACGCAGCTCGATCTCGCCCCGACACGTTGCCGGCGCGGTGGCATCGTGCGGGCTCGTGATCGCGGGCTCGATCGCGAACAGCTCGTTCAGACGCTTCATCGACGCCCGGCCACGCTGCAGGACCGACAGCATCCAGCCGAGCGCCATCGTCGGCCACGCGAGCAGGTTCAGATAGCCGATGAAGGCCACCATGTCGCCGACGGACAGCTGCTTCTGGATCACGTGCCAGCCACCGTACCAGAGCACCACCAGCGTCCCGATGCCGCCGACGACGCTCATCACCGGTCCGACGAAGCCGCGCACACGTGCGAGCCGCAGGCTCGCCTCGCGGAAGGTGGCGTTCAGCGCGGCGAAGTCGCGTATCTCGTGCTCCTCGCTCGCATAGGCCTTCACCACGTGGATGCCCGACAGGTTCTCCTGGACGCGGCTCGACAGCTCGGCGAGCCCCTCCTGCACGTAGGTCGACCGCTCCATCAGCAGGGCGCTGGTACGCTTCACGACGTAGAGCGCCAGCGGATAGCCAGCGAGCGCGCCCACCGTCAGCCGCGCGTCGATCGAGAGCATGATGCTGAGCCCGTAGGCGTAGTACACGGGCGTGTTGATGAAGTTCAGGATGCCCGGCCCGAGCAGCATGCGAACGGCCGTGACGTCGTTCACGAGGCGCGACATCAGGTCGCCCGTCTTGCGCTGCTGGTAGAAGGCGACCGGTAGCCGTTCGAGGTGCGCGAACAGGTCGTTCCGCAGGTCGTACTCGATGTCGCGGCCGACGTTGAAGATCATGAACCGCGAGAAGGTGCGCACGACGCCCTGCGCGACGGCGATGAGCACGATCAGCCCCAGGATCGGGGCGACGCCCGCCATCCCCTGGCCCGCGCCGATCTCGTCGACGACGCGCTTGAACAGCAGCGGCACGCTCATGGTGAGGCTGGTGGCGCCGATCAGGCACACGATGCCGCCCGCGAGACGCAGGCGGTAGCGGGCCACGTAGCCCCAGAGCCTCGACATCCGGGCGACTGTAGCGATGCGCACGCCGCCGACGCAACGGGCGGACGCTACAGCGGGAACACGAGGCGCAGCAGCACGCGGCCGAGCGCCGCCGGCCCCTGCCAGACCGGCACGAAGAGCGGGATCACCGCGATGCCGACGAACACCCAGGTCGCCACGCCACGCAGCACCTGGGCGGCGACGCCGCTCGGCGGCGCCGCCGGACGCGCCCGCGCCACCAGGACCCCGAGCGCGAAGACGAGCGCGGTCACCACCGGCATCGGCCAGAGCCGCGGCGGGTAGAAGTACGCGCCGGAGAACAGCACCATCCCGACGACCCACCAGATGCCGCCGGCGACGAAGGCCAGCACGACGTTGCGCGTCGCATGCCGCTCGTGGCCGCCGAGCGGCAGGTAGACGAGCCGCCGGCACATCCCCGCGACCGACGCGTTCGCCCGCCGCCAGAGCGTGATCGGTCCGGTGACGCGCCACGGCGCGTCGAACTCCTCGGGCAGCTCCATGCCCACCAGCGCCGCCAAGCCGATGCCGAGGTCGGCCAGGCCGGAGAGCACGAGATAGAGCAGCAACGGCAGCTCGAGGACCCAGAGCCAGACGCGCAGATACGACACGCCGCCGGCGGCGCCGAGGAACACGTCGGGCGTGATCAGTCCGAGCAGCAGCGGCGCCAGCGTCACCTTCAGCAACGCGACGGCGATGCGCGCCAGCGCGACCGCACTCCGTCGCAGATGGACGCGCAGCGCGTCCCGCGTCGGCACCGCCACGAGCCCTGCCCCGCGCCGGCGCACCCACTCGCCCGGCGACAGCACGGGCGTCATCCCGAAGGTCGGGAAGAACAGCGTCGCCGCGAGGTACTGCCGGAGCGAGCAGGCGGGTGCCCCACCGCGCCGCTCGGCGCCGTAGCTCGCGAGCCGCAGGACGAGGAGCATGGTCGCGATCGCCGGGAACAACCGTTCGTCGAAGTAGACGCCCGTCTCCGGCATGGGGTCGGGTGCGAGGATGGCGGCGATCGGGGCCGCCATCACCAGCCAGGACACGGGGCGGCCGAGCAAGCGCGGCAGCAGCTCGACGGCGATGTAGTGGGCGAGCACCACGCCGAGCCCGGCGAGCGCCACGGCCGGCGCCGCGACCATGGCCACCATGCCGAGGCTCGCCACCACGAGCACCCAGTCGCGCACCGTCGCGGAGAAGGGTGCCGACAGCCAGACGAGCGCCACCGCCACCAGGCCCCATGCGATCAGACGCCCGAGCGGCCCGTCGCGGACCGCCCACAGACGGTCGGGCACCTCGGCCACGGTGGGCAGCGCGCGAGCGCCGGTCGTGAAGGTCATCGCTTCCGGGACGAGGTGCTTCTCGCGCAGGAACTGGAAGATCGTCAGCGCCGACGTGATGTGCCCCGCCGCCGACATGCGCATCGAGCCGGGGGCGAACATCGGGCGCTCATTGACGTCGGCGTAGCCGATGGTGTCGCGCAGATCGAGCGCAGGGATGTCGAGGTCGCTCGCGGTGGTCGCGAGCCAGTCGCGCGGCGGCGCCCGCGTGCCCGTCTCCCACTCGCCGGGAATCGGCGCCAGCAGCACCGCGAGCTTGGCGCCGCGCGCCCTGACCTCGTCGCGCAACGCCATCAGCAGCGCGCGCACCAGGGCACGCGCCCGCGTGTGCTCCTGTGGCAGCTGCTCCTCCGTCGGAGCCGGCGCGGGCGTGAACGCCAGAGGCGGCCCGGTGCGCGCGGGCACACCCTGGAAGAGACGCAGGAGCTGCAGATGCGCCGCGAGCCCGGTGGCGCCGGGCGCCGCCGGCGGCAGCGGCGGGGGCGGCGACACGACGAGCTGGTCGCTCTGCAGCGTGATCCAGGGCTTCGCCGGCGCGTTCCGTCCCTGCGCGCCGAGAAGCGGGCGCGAGACGCTGACCAGTTCGCCGGCAGGGTCGAGCATCACGAGGACGACATCCGGGTCCATCGCCGCACCCGCGTCGCGCCAGAGCAGCAGGTCGTTGTCGAGCGTGTAGCCCGCCGTCGACAGGTTGACGACGTCGAGCCGCGGGCCGCGACGCGTGTCCGCGAGGTCGGCCAGCTGGCGGCTCAGCGTATGGCCGGGCCGCACACCGATACCGTCGACCGACATGCCGCCGAGGATGAGCACCCGCACCGTGTCCGGAGGCTTCGGCATCACGGCCGCGGGCAGCGGCAGCCCGCGCGCATCGGTCTCGAGCCGCGTCGGCGGCAGCGGCGCGTCGTCGCAGCGTCCGACGCGCGCCCGCAGGTTGGGCACGTAGGTCCAGCCGACGGCGGGATCGGCCTGGTAGACCTGCCCGGGAGCCCCCGAGCAGACACGGTCACCGGCGAGCCGCGCGATGCCCTCACCGAGGAGCAGCAGCGCCGCGGCGCCAAGCGCCGCGAGCGTGACGGATGGGCGCGCCAAAACGGGATCGAGCTTGTACCCGAAGGCGCGCGCGGTTGACAACCTGCGCGCGCGGCCGCTTAGGTTCGGGCATGGAAGCCACCCGCACTCGTCGCTCCCACACCGCCGCCGCGCTGGCGATCCTCGGACTGCTCGTCCTGAGCGGATGCCTCACCGCCGACTCCACGATGCAGGCCGACGGCTCCGGCACCATGACGCTGACCTACCCCCCGCCCGGCGGCGCCACCAAGGCGTCGGAGACCAAGCGCTTCACGTCGGACGTGGTGACCGTCGAGTCGCTCACCGTCGCCGAGAACGGCAAGACCGCCACGGTGAAGCTCAAGTTCACCGATGCCACCAAGCTCAACACCGCCAAGGGCCTGGGGAACCTCACCGTGACCCGCACCCCGGGCGACGGCACCGAGAAGGTGACCATCGTCCTGAAGCCCGAGATGATGCTGAAGCTCAAGCCCGAGCAGGCGAAGACCGAGCCGCCGCTCAAGATCAAGGTGACGCTGCCCGGCACCATCACGTCGGCCAACGCCGACGGCAAGACCGAGGGCGCCACGGTGACGTGGACCGTCCCGACGGGCGACTACCTCGACGGCCCCTCGACCGAGCTGACCGCGACCTACGAGGTGAAGAAGCCGGCGTAAGGGCACGACCCAAGACCATGTCTTGGGTCGCTCATGCCATTCGGCGCGCCATGTAGTCCGCGATCGCCTCGCGCCACGGGCGCATGCGATCGAGGCCCGCGCGCGCCAGCGCGGCGTTCTCCAGCACCGAGTACGGCGGCCGCCGCACCGTCACGGGGAAGTCGCGCACCGACGCCGGTCGGAGCGGCGTCGTGATGCCGCCGAGCGCGAAGATGGCGCCGGCGAAGTCGTACCAGGAGCAGCTGCCCTGGTTGGTGGCGTGATAGAGGCCGGGGCCCCCGTCGAGCGCCAGCGTACGGAGCTGGGCCGCGAGATCGGCGGTGTACGTCGGCGTGCAGATCTCGTCGGTGACGACCCGCACTTCGGGCCTGCTCGCGGCCGCGGCATACATGGCGTCGACGAAGTTGCCGCCCTTGGCGCGGCACGGACGCAGGCCGTAGAGGCCCGAGGAGCGCACCACCTGATGATCGCCGCCGTCGTTCAGCACGGCGTACTCGCCGGCCAGCTTGGAGACGCCATACACGCTGAGCGGCATCGGGCGATCGGTCTCGACGTACGGCACCTGCTGCGCCCCGTCGAAGACGTAGTCCGTGCTGACATGCACCAGCCGCGCCCCGAGCTCCCGGCAGATGCGCGCCAGGTGCCGCGGCGCCATGGCGTTCAGGGCGAAGGCGCTCGCCTCCTCCGTCTCGCAGCGCGGCACGTTGTGGAAGGCCGCCGTGTTGACCACGACGGCGGGCGCCAGGGCGGCGAGCGTCGTGCGCATCCCCTCGGCATCCCCTATGTCGATCTGGTCGTGGGAGAGCCCCGTGACGGCCTGGTCGGCGAACGCCTCCACGACGTCGCTTCCGAGCTGCCCCGTACTCCCGATCACGACCACCGTCGTCGGCACGCGGGCCGTTCTAGAGCCGCGGGCGCCACGCTTCAAGGCGACGCAGGTTTCGCTTGAGTCCCGCCCGGCCCCTTGCGATTATCCCGCCCTCCATGGGCTCCATGCGCTGTCTCTCCGTCCTCGTCCCCGTCTTCAACGAGGCCGGCACCGTGCGTGCGCTGCTCGAGCGGGTGCGCGCCGTCCCTCTCCCGAAGCAGGTCATCGTCGTCGACGACTGCTCGACCGACGGCACCGCGGCGGCGCTCGAGGCCTATCGCGCCGAGACGCCCGACACCGCCGACTTCACGCTGGTCCTCGACCGTCACACGGTGAACCAGGGCAAGGGCGCCGCCGTCCGCACCGCGGTCGGGCACATCACCGGCGACATCGCGGTCATCCAGGACGCCGACCTCGAGTACGACCCGCAGGAGTACCAGCGCCTGATCCAGCCCATCCTCGACGATCACGCCGACGTTGTCTTCGGCTCGCGCTTCTCGGGCAGCCCGCGGCGCGTCCTGCTCTTCTGGCACATGGTCGGGAACAAGCTCCTGACGACGCTCTCCAACATGTGCACCAACCTGAACCTCACGGACATGGAGACCTGCTACAAGGTCTTCCGCGCCGACATCCTGAAGCGCATCCCGCTGCGCTCGAACCGCTTCGGCCTCGAGCCCGAGCTCACGGCCAAGGTCTCGCAGCTGCGCTGCCGCATCTACGAGGTGCCGATCTCGTACCACGGGCGCAGCTACGGCGAGGGCAAGAAGATCGGCTGGAAGGACGCCCTGTCGGCGGTCTGGACCATTCTGCGCTTCACGTTCGTGCGCGACATCGGCCGCGACGACGCCGGCTACACCACGCTGAGCCGCGTCGAGGGCCTCAAGCGCTACAACGGCTTCATGTGGGATCTGCTGCGGCCGTTCATCGGCCGCCGCGTGCTCGAGGTCGGCTCCGGCACCGGGCTGCTCACCAAGTTCCTCGCCAGCCGCGAGGAGGTGATGGCCACCGAGCTCGACCCCGAGTACGTCGAGATGCTGCAGCGCACGTACGCCGACCATCCCAACGTGCAGGTGCGCTCGCTCGATCTGTCCAAGCTCGCCGAGGACGGCATCCCGAAGCACCACTTCGACACCGTCGTGTGCTCGAACGTCCTCGAGCACATCGAGGACGACGCCGCCGCCCTCGCCGCCATGCGCGAGGTGCTGCTGCCGGACGGTCGCGTCGTGCTCGTGGTGCCGGCCGTGAAGAGCCTCTACGGCGAGATCGACCGCGCCATCCACCACTTCCGGCGCTACTCGCGCGAGGAGCTGGTGGCGCGGCTCGAGGGCGCCGGCCTCACCGTCGAGCACGTCAGCTACTTCAACATGCTCGGCGTGCCGGGCTGGTACCTGAACGCCGTGCTGCTGCGGCGCCGCACCGTGCCCGGCTTCCAGGCCCGCATCAACGACTGGCTGGTGCCGTGGCTACGCTTCGAGCGGCTGTTCGGGCCGCCCGTCGGGCTCTCGCTCCTGGCCGTCGCCCGCGCCCCTCACTGAGGTGCGTCGCCGGCCGCCTTCGTGTCGAGCAGCTGGCGCACCGAAAGGTCTTCGCGCGCGAGGCAGATGCCGCCGAGCGAGACGGTGACGAGCATCGTCATCACCCAGGTGAGCAGGGAGAAGCTCACCGCCAGGTTCTCGTCGACGTCGAAGATGCGGAGGGCCACGACGCAGCCCGCCTGCCAGGTGCCGAGGAACCCCGGCGCCTGCGGCAGCAGGACGAACGCCGCCACCACGACGAGGCAGGCGAGCGCCGCCGGGATCAGCGGCACGTCGATGCCGAGCGCGAGCAATGAGAACAGGAACGGCAGCCCGTTGATGGCCCAGATCACCGCCGAGTAGGCGAGCACCTTGAGCACGGTGCCGACGTCACCGAGCCCGCTCAGGCCGTCGAAGAAGCCGGCGACGATGGGCAGCAGCGCGTCGCGCACGCGCGCCGGCAGCACCCCGAGGACGACACCGACCAGCCGCTCCGCCTGCGCGCGCCGCCACTGCGCCACGAGGAGCGCCACGAAGCCGGCGGCGGCGCCCGCCCCGAGCACCATCGCGGCGCGATGCACGTTCTCGTCGAGCGTGCGGACCATCGACAACGCCAGGAAGCACACGATCACGAACAGCAGGTCGAAGATGCGCTCCAGCACGACGCTCGACAGCGCCGGGCTGAGCCCGATGCCGACGCGACGCGCGAGCAAGGCGGGCCGCACGATCTCGCCGAGCCGCAGCGGCAGCACCGCCGTGGCGCCGAAGCCGATGGCGGTGGCCGAGAACGCGGCGCCGAACGGCACCGCCGCCACCGGCGCGAGCAGGACGCGCCAGCGTTGCGAGCGGATCGCGATGGCGGTGACGGCGAACCCGGCGGCGACGACCATCCAGCCGAGCCGTGCCTCGCCGAGCACGCGCCCGACGCTCGCCCAGTCGACGCCGCGGGTGGCGAACCAGAGGCAGGCGGCCGAGACGGCGGCGCCCACCAGCAGGCGGATCGTCGCCTTCACAGGCGTCCGGAGCGCGCCGCGAACCGCAGCCACCAGACGATCCAGAGCGCTTCGAGGCTGATGCGCTTGGTCATCTTCGACTCCCCCTCGGTGCGGTCCATGAAGATGATCGGCAGCTCGCGGATGCGGAAGCCGTGCCGCCAGGCACGATAGGTCATCTCGATCTGGAAGGCGTAGCCGTTCGAGCGCACGCCCGCGATGTCCACCGCCTCGAGCGCCGAGCGGCGCCAGCACTTGAAGCCACCGGTGGCGTCCCGGACCTTGAGCCCCAGCACCTGGCGCACGTAGGCGTTGCCGAAGTAGCTGAGCAACAGGCGCTCGATGGGCCAGTTCACCACCGTGATCCCCTTCACGTAGCGCGAGCCGAGGACGAGATCGACGTCGGCGATCTGCGCGAAGAACTTCGGCAGCATGGCGGGCGCGTGCGAGAAGTCGGCGTCCATCTGGACGACGATGTCGGCGCCGTTGGCGAGCGCCCACTGGAACCCCGCCTTGTAGGCCGGACCGAGGCCCTCGCGCCCGGCACGCGACAGCAGGTGGATGCGCGGCTCGGTCGCCGCCATGGCGGTGACCAGCGCCCCGGTGCCGTCGGGCGAGTTGTCGTCGACGATCAGGACCTCGATCTCGGGGTCCTGGGAGAGGACCTCGGGAATCAGGGTGCCGACGTTCTGTCGCTCGTTGTAGGTCGGGATGACGACGATCTTCTTCGGCACGCAGGCTCCGGCCCCGTCGGGGTGGGTTTCGCTATCACAGGTCGCCGACGCAGCGGAAGCTGCAGGGCGCAAAGCGTTGGCCGGCGGCCCCGCGGAACGCTAAAGAGGGCCGCCGTGCACGTCATCGCCCTCAACTGGCGCGACTTGAAGAACCCGCGTGCGGGCGGGGCCGAGGTCCATCTCGAGGAGATCCTGCGCTGGCTCGGGCACAACGGCTGGCGCTGCACCCTGCTGACGTCGCACTTCCCCGGCGGCGCACGCGACGAGCAGGCGGACGGCTACCGCATCGTCCGCGGCGGCGGCGAGTACACCTTCAACCTCGCCGTGCCCGGGATGTACCGGCGGGTGGCCGCCGCCGACCCGCCCGACATCGTCCTCGACGACATCAACAAGATCCCCTTCCTGAGCCCGCTGTTCGTGCGCGGCGTCCCGGTGCTCGGGGTCATCCCGCACCTGATGGGACGCTCGGTGTTCCAGGAGGTGGCGGCGCCGGTGGCGGCGGCCATCTACGCCGTCGAGCTGCTGGTGAAGCCGCTCTACCGCGCCAGCCACTTCGAGGTGATCTCGGAGTCGACGCGCCAGGACCTGATCGCCCGCGGCTACGCCGCCGACCGCATCACGGTGGCGCTGTGCGGCATCGACCGCGCGACCTACCACGTCGATCCGACGGTGCCGAAAACGGCGGCGCCGAGCCTGCTCTACGTCGGCCGCATCAAGCGCTACAAGTCGGTCGACCACCTGCTGCGCGCGCTGCCGCTGATCCGTCGCGAGATCCCCGACGCCACGCTCACCGTCGTCGGCGACGGCGACGGCCTCGACGCGCTGCGCGCGCTCGCGACGCAGCTCGGGCTCGGCGGTGCCGTGCGCTTCACGGGCTTCGTGTCGTCGGCCGAGAAGGTGCGCCTCATGCAGTCGACGCACGTGATGCAGAACCCCTCGATCCGCGAGGGCTGGGGCCTCACCAACGTCGAGGCCAACGCGTGCGGCACGGTGTGCGTCGCCGCCGACTCGCCGGGCCTGCGCGACAGCGTGCTCGACGGCAGGACGGGCCTGCTCTACCCCTACGGCGACGTCGCCGCGCTGGCGCGACAGACCGTCCGTCTGCTCGGCGACGCGGCGCTGCGGGCGCGCCTCGAGCGCGACGCGCTGGCGTGGGCCGACAGCCTGACGTGGGAACGCTGTGGCGCCGAGACCGCCGCGCTCATGCGCCGGGTGCTGGGACGAGCGTAGGCGCGATCACGTCGGCCGCGAGGGCCAGGCCGCGCGCGTTCGGATGCTGCACGTCGCGGAAGAGGTCGCCGCCCGCGGCCGCGAACGCCGGCAGGAGGTCGATGCAGCGCAGGCCCACCTCGGCGCAGAGCCCGAGGAGCACGGTCTGCGGCGTGCGATCGGGGTCCGCGACACCCACCTGATACGCCTCGGGGAAGATGGCGACCACCAGCGGGACGCGGATCGCCGCCGCCGCGTCGCGGAGCCGCTCGTAGCCGCTCCGCAGTCGCCCCAGCCGAGCCGCGTCCGGCGCATGATAGAAGCGCAGGTGCTCCGCACCGACGGCACGGTCGACCGCCGCCGCCGCTTCGGCCTCGTTCGCCGGCGGCGTCGCCCCCTCCATGCGGGCGAGCGCCTGCGCCAGCAGCTCGCCGCGGCTCCACGAGCCGATCCAGCGCAGCAGCAGGACGAACTCGGACCGCGCCAGCAGGCCGGGGGCCGTGTCGCCCGGGAGCCGGCGGGTCAGCACGCCGGTGGGGTCGTAGGTGAGCGCACCGTCGTAGTCGTTGAGGCTGGTGCCGACGACGACCGCCTGGGGGGACAGCGCACGGCCGGGCCCCTCGAGAAACGCCGCCTCCGCGACCGAGTCGTAGCCCTGCACACCGGCGTTGAGCGCCTCGACGGGAGTCCCGCGCACCGCCGACAGGCGACGCGCCAGCGCCTCCGGAAGCGTCTCGTCGTCCTCGACCCGATGCCCGAAGACCACCGAGTCGCCGAGCACGAGCACGCGGAACGTTCCCGCGGCGGGCGCGACCGTCGTCTCGCGGCCGCGCAGCCCGAGCTCGTTCACCGTCGCGCGCGCGCCGAAGACCGTCGTCTCGAGGTTGGGCCGCAAGCGGTACGGCAGATCCGGGTTCGGCCCCGCGACGAACATCTGTCGCATGTAGCCGTTCAGCCGGTCGACGATTCCGAGGGCGCGCGTCAGTCCCTCGCCGGCGACGAAGAAGATCGCCGTGGCGACGAGGAGCCCCCCGGCCGTTCGAGCCACCCGGCCCAGCACGCGGCGCCCGCGCTGCTACGCGGCTTTGCCGGTCTGTACCACCGGCGCGGGCAGCGAGCGCGGCGCACCGTGGCCACGCAGCGCACGCCAGGCCATCCGCAGCGTCACCTTGATGCCCTCGACGCCCAGGAACGGGAACGTGATCGGGATCAGGCAGACGTAGAGGAAGAGCGCCAGCCGCTTCATGCGCCGGTTGATGATCCAGCGCACCGCCGGCTTCAGGAAGTCGGGCGTGCGCGCGTAGACGGGCGTGATCTTCGCGAGCGTCTCCGCGAGCTCCTTGTGCGGATGCTTCAGGATCGACTCGTGGTGATAGCCGGAGATGCCCTGGCGGACCTTCTCCTCGCCCTCGGCGTCGAGGTAGCCCATCTCGACGGCGCGCTGGTACAGCTTGGTCTTCGGGAACGGATAGAAGATGTACGCCGAGCTCTGAGTCGGCTTGATCTTCTCGACCATGCTGAGCGTCTTGAACATCTGCTCGGGGGTCTCGCCCGGCGAGCCGTAGATGCACGACACCTGCAGGCCGATGCCCGCGTCCTTGATGAGCTGCGCCGACTTGAAGATCAGCTCGTCGGACATCGGCCGCTCCATGTAGAAGCGACGGACGTCGGGGTCGCCGGCGTCGACGCCCATGAAGACGGTGGCGCAGTTGGCGGCCTTCATCGCCTTCACGAGCTTCGGCTTGATCGTCGTCGGATAGCCGAAGCAGTACCAGGGTAGGTTCACTTCCTTGCGGTACGCCTCGCAGAACTCCTCCACCCAGTGCGGATTGGTGGTGAAGTTGTCGTCGTGGATGGAGACGAACTTGACGTCGTACTTCGCCAGGTTCTGCTTGAACTCGGCGATGACGTTCGGGATCGACCGCTTGCGGAGGAAGTCGCCCTTCCCCTCGAAGATCTCGCGCTGATAGTGGATGTTGCAGAACGTGCACTTGAACGGGCAGCCGCGGCCCGTGAAGATCTCGAGGTTGTCGTGGAAGCAGCCGTAGTCGTGCCAGAGCTGCTTCTCGGGGAACGGGAACTTGTCGAGATCGTTCTCGAGCGGCCCGAGCTCGTTGCGGTAGATGATGCCGTCGCGCTTCACCCAGAGGGTGGGGATGTCGCTGATGTCGCGACCCTGCTCCATGCGCGTCACGAGCTCGAGGATGGCGATCTCGCCCTCGCCCGTGCACACCATGTCGACGTACGGGTTCTGCAGGACGTACTCGGGCAGCGCCTGCGCGTGATGCCCACCCACCAGGATCGGGGCGCCGACGTGCTGCTTGAGCTTCTCGGCCATCTTGCGCGTGAACGGCCACAGGTTCGTCAGCGAGCCCATGGCGATCAGGTCGGGCTTGAAGGCGCGCGCCCGCTCGAGGAGCTCCTCGTGGCGGTTCATCCACGCCAGGTGCGGGGCCTTCAGGAAGAGGTTGTCATCGAGCCCGGGGTCGAAGATCAGGTCGATCTCGTGCCCGTGGTGCTTGAGCATGGACATCAGGTAGCCGACGCCCATGTTCTCGATGCCACGATAGTAGAAGAGAACCCGCATGCGAGGCCTACCTTCAGGCCGTATGCCCCTGGTTGTCAATAGCGATTTGCAAGGGTTTTTCGCTCATTCGAGGTAACCCAGGGCGCGCAGCGTGCGCTCGCGCTCGGGATCGATGGCGGGCATGGTCCCCACCGCCGACTTGAGCGCCGCCGCCTGCTGCGCGCATGCCGTGCGGAACGCCGCGATGTCCCTGCCACCCTGGGCGGCCACGTCGGGTCGCTCGGCTGCCAGATCGTGCTGCTCGTGCGGGTCGGCACGCACGTCGTACAGCTCGAGGCCGCTCGCCTTCTGGATCCAGGCGAGGTGGTCGGTGCGCAGCAGGGTCTGCCGCGACCCCCACAGCTGCTCCGAGAACACCGGCTGCGTCCGCCCCTCGCCGCGCAGCAGCGGCACCAGGCTCGTCCCCGAGAAGCTCGCCGGGCGCTCCACGCCGAGCAGCTCGAGCACGGTCGGCGCGACGTCGATCAGCGCCACCGCCCCCGGCACCCGCCGTCCGCCCTGCGCCAGGGTCGGGTGGCGCATGACCAGCGGCACGTGGATCTGCTCCTCGTTGACGCCCTTCGCGTGGCCGATGCTGCCGTGCTCCTCGAACTCGGTGCCGTGGTCCGACGTGATCACGACCAGGACGTCGTCGAGGAGCCCGTGGCGGCCGAGCAGGGCCAGGAAGTTCGACAGCAGGTCGTCGGTGTAGCGAATGCCGACGTCGTAGTCGCGCTCGAGCCGGCGCACCGCCGGCGCGTCGGCGGCGAGCGGGAACAGGTCGCGGTAGTAGGGCGGCACCTTGAACGGCTCGTGCGGCTGGTAGGTGTGCAGGAACATGAACCAGGGCCGGTCGCGGTGGCGCTCGATCCAACGCTCCGCGCGCTCGATGCCCTCGGGGAACAGGCCGAGACCCTCCTCACCACGCCCGACCTGGTCGAGGTACTCGTCGAAGCCGCGATCGAAGCCGAGCGGCCCCTGGATGAGCGCGTCCTCGGTGATCGCCACCGTGCTCCAGCCCGCTGCCGACAGCGCCTCGGCCAGCGTCGTCGCCGACGGGGAGAGCGTCCCGCCGCGGCGCTGGAAGTCGGGCGCGAGCACGCCGTGCGCACAGGGCTGCAACGACGTCAGCATCGACATGTGCGACGCCGTCGTCGACGGGAAGTGCGCGATGGCCTGCTCGAAGAGCACGCCGTCGCCGGCGAACGCGGCCAGCCCGGGACTCGTGAGCCGATCGTAGCCCCACGCGCTCAGGTGGTCGGCGCGCACGGTGTCGAGCGAGATGAAGAGGACGTTCGGTCGCGCGCGGGCCGCCGCGTCCGGTGCCAGGAGCACCGGCTTCGCCCACACCGGGAAGCTCGCCGCCGTGCCCTCCACCTGTGCCACCAGGGCGAGGCGGACCTCGCGCCCAGCGAAGCGCGACAGATCGACCTCGTCCTCGAGCCAGCCACGCTCGGCGACGCGACGGGCGGGGTCGATCTGCCGGCTCCACACGACGCCGGCGGGCTCGCCCGCCGGCCCGCCGAGCACCGAGAAGGTCACGGCGGGGCTGGTCGGCGTCCATCCGGGCTCGCCGATGCCGAACGAGATCGCCAGGCCGTCGTCCGGACGCGGCGTCAGCGGCTCGAGCTCGACGCGGAGCGCGGGCGCGGGCGTCGTCGGCCACGCCCACACGGCGTACGCCACCGTGCGCCCGACGTCGTCGGCGGAGAAGCGCAGCGCCACGCTGGCCGGAACCCGATCGAGATAGACGCCCTCCCCCTGCGGCGCCGCCTGCATCCCGGCCTCGCGGCCCGCCAGCGCCGCCTCGAGCAGGCGATCGCTGCTGCGCGACTCGAGCACGCGATCGAGGTTCTCGAGCGCCGCGCGCGCCAGGGGATCGGCGACGGGCGGGAGGTACGTGAAGACCTCCGTCGACACCTTGACCGCGCCGTCCGGCAGCCCGGCGCCGCCGATCGCGACGTCGAGCACGCGCGACGCCGGCACCAGGGCGCCGGTCGCGGCGGCGAGCAGCACCGGCTTCGGGCAGCCGACGGCCGGACGCGTCTCGCCCTGCCGCTGCAGCGCACAGTGCGACCACGCGACGCCGACCGCGGCCGGACGACGCAACGACAGCGGCGGGGTTGCAGCCGGCGGACGGTCGCAGGCCGCGAGCAGCACCAGCAGCGCGGCGGCGAGCGGACGCGGCAGCCCCATGTCAGGACAGGTTGAAGCGCTTCTGCAGGATGAGCCGCAGCATGCGGAGCCCCGTCCGCACGCTGTGCCATCGGCTCGACGAGTGCTTCGACGCGCCGCCGAGGCGGCGGTAGTAGCTCACCGGGATCTCGATCACCCGGCCTTCGATGCGCAGCATCTCGATCATCATCTCGGGCGAGAACGCCGCGTCCTGGCGCGTCAGGTAGGGACGGATCTTCTCGTAGGCGTCGCGCCAGATGGCGCGGTAGGTGCAGCCGACGTCGGTGAAGCGCGGCTCGCGGTTCCACCACAGCGCCTCGATCAGCTTGCCGACGACGACGTTCCCCCAGCGCAGGAGGCCGTCCATGTTGGCGCCCTGCTCCACCATCTGTCGCGTGGTGCGGG
Organism: uncultured Binatia bacterium (SeqCode); assembly: GCA_964404165.1. Taxonomy (GTDB): domain Bacteria; phylum Desulfobacterota; class Binatia; order DP-6; family DP-6; genus DASYLJ01. The sequence goes on from CAYOIZ010000012.1 coordinate 50,469, forward strand.
TGCCGATCACCATGTCGGCGTCCTTCAGGAACTCGAGCAGCTTGCCGAGGTCCTTCGCCTTGAACGTGCCGTCGGCCTCGACCAGCACGAAGATGTCGCCGGTGGCGGCGTCCATGCCCTGGCGGAGGGCGTCGCCGTAGCCGGCGAGCGGCCGCGAGTGCACGACGGCGCCGAGGCTGCGCGCGATCTCGCCGGTGCCGTCCGGCGAGGCGTTGTCCATGACGACGATCTCGTCGGCGGCGCCGCGGAAGTCGCGCACGACGCGGCCGATGGAGGCCGCCTCGTTGTAGGCCGGGATCACGATGCTGACCCGATGCTGCGCGAAGTGCAGTGCCCGGCAGAGGTAGTTGGCGGCGTTCAGGTCCTCGACCGAGTTGACGTTGAGGTAGTGCCCGTGGAGCTCGAACGGCAGGACGGGCTCGCCCGCGCGCGCGGCGTGGTCGATGATGTCGGTCAGCTCGAGCCGCCCGGTGCGCGCCGACTTCGGCGTCTCGCGCGCGTGCCGGAAGATCGCCGGATCGAAGAGATACGTGCCGCAGCCGACGTAGGGCGTCGGCGGCGTCGTCGGCTTCTCCACGAGCGAGGTGATGCGACCGTCGGCGAGCGTCACCGAGTAGTTCTTGGCGATCACCTCGGCGTCGTCGGTGGGGTGGATGGCGCACACCGCGGTGTACGGCCCGGCGATCTCGGCGAGCGCGGCGTGGTTGGTCTCGAGATAGAGCTCGTCCCCCAGGATGGTGACGAAGGGCTCCTTCACATACGGCTCGACCACCGAGAAGATCGTGCCGAGGCCGCCGTCGACGTCGTGGTTCTCCACGAAGTGCAGCGTCATGCCGAGCTGGCTGCCGTCGCCGAGGGCGTTGCGGACGTAGCCCGACAGATGCCCCACGACCACCCACACCTCGCGGATGCCGAGCGCGTCGCGCAGCAGCTCGAGGTTGCGGAGCAGCAACGGGCGTCCCGCCACCTCGAGCATCACCTTCGGGACGTTGACGCCCTTCGGGTGGATGCGGCGGCCCTTGCCGGCGGCGGCGACGACTGCGATGCGCGGCGCACTCACGGAAAGGGGGAGATACGCGGCGCGACCCCCAGCGCGCAACCCCGCGCGCCGTGTGCCGCCTCCGCAGCTCTGTGCTATCTGCCCACGCCGTGCGGATGGGGCGCTTCGTGCTCGCGGCGAGCGGCCTGGGGATCGTCCTGGCGCTCGTTCTGACCCATCCCCTCCCCTGGGCCCCCGCCACCACGGTGCTGGACGACGGCACCCACGACCCCTTCCAGTTCATGTGGAACCTCTGGTGGGTGCGGGCCAGCCTGCTGGACGGCCTCGGCCGCGCGTTCTTCACGCGCTACCTCTTCTATCCCGACGGCATCTCGCTCCTGTTCCACACCTACTCCTTCTCGCTCGGCCTGCTGAGCCTGCCGTTCCAGCTCCTGCTGCCGGACGGCGTGGTGTCGGCGCACAACGTCCTGGTCGTCACCGCCCCGGCCCTCTGCCTCGTGGCAACGGCACTCCTGGCCCGCGCCGTCACCGGCGACACCGCCGCGGCGCTCGTCGGCGCCACGGTCGCCGTGCTGAATCCGATCGCGGTCTGGTTCCTGCCGATCATCTACCTGAGCTGCCTGTGGCTGGTGGCGCTGCTGCTCTGGGTCTGGTGGGAGCTGCACGCACGCCGCCGCACCGTGCTCGTCGCCGCCGCCCTGGGCGTCGTCGCCGTGCTCGTCTTCGCGTCGCAGGAGTACGCGATGATCGCGCTCGGCCTTCTCCTCCTCGACACGGTGGTCCGCGCCGCCGCCGCGCGCCGCCTCGCGATGCCGCCCCTGTGGGTGCGCGGCACCGTCGCCTTCTGGATCGGCTGCGCGATCGGGATGGGCAGCCTCGCGTCGGTGGCCCTGGCCGAACCTGCGCAGACGCCGCCCGTGATCCAGCTGCTGCTGGCGTCGGGCTACCTGGCGGGCTTCGTCACGCCGCCCTGGCTGTCGGCGCCGCCGGCGCCCTTCTGGACCGTGCTCTACCTCGGCACCGCGCCGCTCGTACTGCTGCCGTTCGCCGTCTGGCTCGGCGGACGGCGCGCCGCCTTCTGGCTCCTCGGCATCGGGGTCACGCTCGCGATGGCGCTCGGACCGTTCGTCCACCTGCACCATCCGCTGCCCGAGCTGCGCATGCCGCCGGGCGGCTTCAAGCCCAGCGGGCCGCCCGGCCCGTATGCGCTCGCGATGGCGCTCTTCCCGCTCCTGCGCTTCTTCCGCGCTCCCTATCGCTGGGTGGCGATCGCGCAGATCCTGCTCGCCGTGGTGACGGCGTTCGGCATCGCGGGGCTGCGCCAGCGCGTCGCCGGGGCCGCCGCACGCGCCGGCGTGACGGTCGGCGCGCTCGTGCTGATCCTCGCGCTGGGCGCGCTCGACGTCCGCGGTCTGCGCGCGCCCATCGTTCCCGCCGTGGTGCCGGACGCCTACGACGTCATCCGGCGCGACCCCGAGTCGTCGGCGATCCTCGAGCTGCCGTCGGGCCCCGAGCTGGACCGCTTCGGCTTCTGGTCGAGCTACTACATGTTCTACCAGACCGCGCACCGGAAGTTCCTGCTCGAGGGCACGGTGTCGCGGCTGCCCGCCGGCCTCAACTGGGTGCTGGCGCGATCGTTCACCGACTTCGCGACCGTCCCGTACGTGAAGTACGTGGTCGTGCACCGCGACCTCGCCGAGCACTCCTACCCGTCCATGACGACGCAGATCGCGCAGACGGAGGCGGCCCTCGCCACCCAGGGCATCCCGCTCGTCACCGACGGCCCGATCCGCGTCTGGCAGCTGCGCACGTTCCGTCCCGAGACGGTTGCCGCGGCCCAAGACCATGTCTTGGGCCGGGAGGGACGCGAGCGTGTAGCGACACGTCGCATGCCACCACCATTGCGCGGCCGGCAAAGCCGGCGCGCAATACTGCTCCGATCGCCTGACGCCGACGCACCACATGATGGCGTTGCAGCAGCCTGCGGTTCGGACCCCATGCGTGCTTCCCATGTCGCGCCGGCTTCGCCGGCCGCGACATGCCGGTCGCGCGGGACGTATTGCGCCAAACTCGGTTCTTCTCCGACCCAAGACATGGTCTTGGGTCGCTAGAACACGCCGGGTACCAGCATGCGCAGCATCATGCGGAGGCCGGCGGCGAGATCGACGCCCGCGGGCGTGAAGAACGGCAGCCAGGCCCACGCCGCGAACAGCAGCGTCAGCACACGGGCGAGGCCGGGCGTGTCGAGGGTCGCGCGACGCATGTGCGACGCCAGCACGACGGCGACCGCGTGCACCGCGCCCCAGACCAGGAACCCCCACCACGCCCGCATCGGGAAGTAGCCGAAGCCGAGCAGCTTGAGCGTGCCCCAGACGTGCCACAGCGCGCTCACCAGGAACACGACGGCGACGTTCGCGGCGCGATGCCGCCGGTTGCCCCCGAGCGGCACGTAGACGTAGTCGCGCAGCCAGAGCCCGAGCGACACGTGCCAGCGGCGCCAGAAGTCGCCGGGGTCGCGCGCCATCCACGGCCGATCGAAGTTCTCGACGACCACCCGTCCGCAGACCCGCCCGAGCCCGATGGCGGTGTCCGACCAGGCCGAGAAGCTCAGGTAGAACCAGCCATACAGCAGCAGGCTCCACACCCAGAGCCGCCAGGCCGGCGCCTCGGCCTCGGTCCCGAGCGCGGCCGTCCATGCGGGCGGGAACAGGAGGGCCACGAGCAGCATCTTGCCCGCACCGACGACGATACGACGCACGCCGGCGAGCAGATCGTCGCGCGACGGACGCGGCCACGGGCCGGCCAGGCGATGCGGCGGCTCGATCGGGCCGTTGACGAACGTCGGGAAGAAGAAGCTGCCGAGGAGGAAGCCCTCGAGGCCGAGCGCGGGCGCGCCGCGCCACCATCGATCGACGGCGTATGCGGCACAGCGCAGCAGCGCCATGTTGGTGCCGAACGCGGTCAGCTCGCGCACCCGCGGACCCCCGAGATCGCCGAGCGCGCCGATCCAGTGCACCGGCGCCACGATCATCGCGAGCAGCAGGACGGTCGCACCGGCGATCCCCGGCCCCCGCGGGCAGCGCTCGACGAGCGCATGGAAGACGACGGCGTACACGAGCCAGACCACGGCGAGCGCCGGCGTCACGAGCCAGGCCAGCACCACCAGGCTGCCGCCGAGCAGGACGCGGGCGCGGTCCTCGTCGCGCTCGATCCGGCGCGCGACGGCCCAGCTCACCACGGCGACGGCGACGCCCACGAGCAGCACCTCGGTGAAGACGAGCGAGGCCAGGTGCGCGAGACGCGCGAGCAGGTCGGCGGAGGTGACGGGCATGCCCGGCACGCCTGCTACGCTCGCGCCCCCGGCCACGTCAAACCGCGGACCCCCGTCTCGCTGGCGAGCCGGCGGGGGCGCTGGTACGTTCCCGCCACCCGATGCGGCCACAGGCACATGGCGCGACCGCGCCGCGGACGCGCCGTCCCGCGGTGCCCACCGAGTGAGTCCGGCGCGAGATCGGCTCGCCCTCGCGGCAGCAGCCGTCACCTATGCGGCCCTCGCCCTGTACGTGCAGCGCGACCTGCTGCTGCACCTCCGCAACGCCGTCTACCACCAGGCGATGGTGGGCCAGGACTGCCTGTTGCACGTGTGGACCATCGCCTGGGGCCAGCACGCGCTCGCCACCGAGCCCTGCCGGCTGCTCGACGCCAACATCTTCTTCCCGCAGCTGCGCACCCTGCTCTACTCCGACCATCTGGTCGGCCTGGCGTTGGTGCTGTCGCCGCTGCGCCTCGTCACCGACAACCCGGTCCTGATCCACAACGTCGTGACGATCGCCGCGCCGGCACTGAACGCCCTCGCGTTCCACCTCCTCCTGCGCGATCTCACCGGACGGCACTCGGCGGCGTTCGTGGGCGCCCTCGCCTTCGGCTTCGCCCCGATCCGGCTCACCATGGACCGCTGCCAGATCCAGATGCTGGCGGCGTGGTGGATACCGCTCGCGATGTTCGCCGCGCAGCGCGCGATCCGTCGCAACCGCTGGGGATGGGCGCTGCTCGCTGGCACCGCGCTCGCCTTCCAGGCGCTCACCGGCATCTACATGACGGCCTTCTTCACGCCCTTCCTCGTCGTCGCCCACCTCGTCTGGCTGCGACAGTGGCCGGTCCGCAGTCATCCGGGCTGGTGGCGCCTGCTGGCCGCCGAAGCCGCCGCCGTCGCCGTGCAGATCCCCTTCCTGCTCGCCTACCGCGCGGTGCAGGCCGACCTCGGCGCGCACCGGCCCGTCCTCCTGAACGCGTTGCTGTCGTTGCAGGTGAACACGCTGCCCGAGATCATGCCGCTCGCGACGCTGCTCGTGCTCGGCATGACGGCGATCGTGCTCGGGCGTCGCCTGCCGGCACCACTGCGCGGCCAGCGCGCGATCTACCTCACCATGATCCTCGGCGGCATCGTGCTGGCGCTCGGTCCGGCCATGATGCTCCCCGGCGATCGCGGCACGGTGTGGGGCCCGTATGCGCTCCTCGCCGGGCTTCCGGGCTTCAGCGCGCTGCGCGTGCCCGCGCGCATGGTGCACGTGACGATCTTCGGCGCGGCAGTGCTCGCCGGCGGCGGGTTCGCCGCCGCCACGATCCACCGTCGCGGCCGGCTGCTCGTGCTGGCGATGCTCACCGCCGCCGCCGCCGTCCTGGTCGAGGGACGCATCCCGCGCTTCCAGCTCCTGCCGGCGCCGCCACCCGCGCGGATGGACCCCGTCTACCCGTGGCTCGCCACGCAACCGGCGGACGTGCGCATCGTCGAGCTGCCGATCGATCCGTACGGCGTCGGCATGGCGTACTTCCAGTACGCCAGCACCGAGCACTGGACGCCCGCGCTCAACGGCACCAGCGGCATCCTGCCGCCGATCGGGCCGTACATGCAGAAGCGCCTCGAGCGCTTTCCGCAGGACGACGTCGTCGCCGAGCTGGTGGCGCTCGGCATCACGCACGCCGTCGTCCACACCGATCGGCTGCTCCCCGGCCCGGCCGCGCAGCTCGAGGCCACCGCGGCGCGACGGCGCGTCATGAAGGTGCGCTGGAGGTCGCCGCGTACGGTCGTCTACGCGCTGCGCCCGTCGCTACACGCTCCGACCATCGTGCCGAGCGGCGAAGCGCTGCCCCGTCGCGGGTGGACCGTCACGGCCAGCACCGCGGCGGACACCGCGGCGCGCGCCATCGACGGCGATCCCGACAGCACCTGGTCGAGCTGGGGCGAGCTCGACGCCGGGCTCACCGAGCGCTGGTACGATCGCACGCCCGTCCTCGAGCGCTGGACGCGCTACCTCGCCCACCAGCCGTCGCGCCTGATCCTCGACCTCGGCGACGTGCGGACGGTCACGGCGTTGACGGCGCGCCTCGGGGGCTCGGATCCGATGGCGATCCCGACCGTCGCCCTCGAGTCGTCGGCCGACGGCGAGCACTGGACCGAGTTCCCCGGCCGCTTCGGCCCGGTGCCCGACGTCCGCGCGCTGGTGCGGGACGCGCGCGCCGCCGTCTTCGGCGCGACGGCTGCCGGCGTCCGTGCCCGCTGGCTGCGCCTCTCGGGACAGTCGCTGGATTGGCTCGTCGGCGACGTCGCGGTGTATGGTCGCTAGCCCGATGAGCCGCGACGTCCTGATCGTCGTCCCGACGTACAACGAGCGCTCGAACATCACCGAGCTGCTCGAAGGCATCCGGACCCATGCGCCCGAGGCCGACGTGCTCGTCGTCGACGACGGCTCGCCCGACGGCACGGCGGCGCTCGTGCGCGCGCTCGGCGAGACGATGGGCCGCATCGACGTGCTCGATCGCCCCGGCCGCGGCGGCATCGGCAGCGCCTATCGCGACGGATTCCGCCTCGGCATGGCGCGCGGCTATCGCCGTCTGGTGTCGATGGACGCCGATCTCTCGCACGAGCCGCGCTACCTGCCGGCGCTGCTCGCCGCCACCGAGGACGCCGACGTCGCCATCGGATCGCGCTACCTGCAGGGCGTCAGCGTCGTCAACTGGACGCTGCTGCGGCTGGCGCTCAGCGTCGGTGCGAACGCCTACGCCCGCACCATCACCGGCATGCCGGTGCACGACTGCACCAGCGGCTTCCAGTGCTTCCGGCGCGAGGTACTGGAGGCGATCGGCGTCGAGCACCTGCGACTGCGCGACTACGCCTTCCTGATCGAGTTCAAGTATCGCGCCTTCCGCCGCGGCTTCCGGCTCGCGGAGGTGCCCATCATCTTCGTCGAGCGCCGCGAGGGCGTGTCGAAGAACGGACTGCAGACCGTGATGCGCACGATGTTCGCGGTGCTCTCGATGCGCCTACGGTCCTGACAGCCGCGGATCGCACCAGCCGGCGAAGTCCGGCGGCAGGGTCGCGTTCGGCGGGCCGTGCACCGCCAGCACGACGTCCACCGGACGGCCGATCCACGCGGCGAGATCGACGTCGAACGGAAACCAGCGCCGATCGTCGTGCTGCCGGAAGGCGTCGACCGTCGCCGTCTGCACCTCCACGGCCTCGCTGTCGACGGGCTCCACGCGGATCGTGAACGTCGCCGCGAACGGCAGATGCATCCAGTGGTCGGGATTGAGCCCGAAGCTCCCCGCGATGCGTGTCGCCGCGGCCGGCGTGACGCGATACCGCAGCGCCACGGTGGCATCCCGCGGCGGATCGACCGCGATCACGCGGCAGAACGGCCACATCGTCTCGTGGACGACGGCCGCGCGCTCGGTCCCGTCGACGATCCGTGGCGACGCACCGGCAGTGGCGACCGTCACCTGCGCAGCGGTCAGCGCCGCACCACGCAGCGACGTGCCCGCCTCGGGGGGACGCCGCTCGAGGAGAAAGAACTCGAGCCCCCACGGCTCGCCGCCGACGACGCGTGCGATCTGGAAGTGGTCGGCGAGGTAGCCGAAGAGCGGCAGGTCGTACTGCGACATGCGTGGGAAGTGCGCCACCTGCGACGGCGTGTAGACCACCAGCCCGTCGGGATGGCGCTCGAGGTCGCGGATGAAGTCGGCGGTGCGTCCGAGATCGGGCTCTGCCGGCCAGGTGACGTAGTAGCGGCTCAGATTCGGCCGCCCGGTGAGGTAGTTGATCCCGGGGTGGTACGGCAACGCCAGCATCGGCGCCTGGGGCGGCACGTCGGCCACCGCATCGACGAGCGCCTGCAACCCCTGCGCCTGGGCCGCGCTGGCGTAGATCGTCCCGCGCGGGCCGTGGACGGGCGTCGCATTCGAGCGCCGCATGCCGACGGCCAGCAGCCCGGCGATGACGAGCAGGCCGGCGAGCCCGACCCACGCGACGCCCGTCAGCACGCCACGGAAGCGCCCCATCGCCGCCAGCACGCGCGCCGCCAGCAGGGCCACCAGCAGCAGCGTGGTGGGATAGAGCACCAGCAGGTGCACCCAGTCCTGCGGCCGGTTGAACGCCAGCAGGAACGCGCCGGACAGGAGCAGGAGGAGCAGCTCCCGCGGATCGACGGCGCCGCGGACGCGCCGCAGCAGCGCATCCACGGCGGCCAGCACGAACACGATCCACGGCAGGTGGTAGACGAGCTTCAGCAGCGCGTCGACGATCGGCGTGTCGCGGTACACGACGCTGCCGAAGACCTGCAGCAGCGCGGCGTCGATGATGATGGTGGGGAAGTACGCCCACGCGCGCGCGCGCAGCGCCGGGTCCTGCACCCAGAACGGCCACAGCGCGGGGCGATCCTGATAGCCGGCGTAGCCGAAGCCGGCGAGCGGCGCCTCGATGGTGGCGCGCACCAGGTCGGGTGCGATGCCGGTGGCGACGGCCGCGGCGGCGGCCACGAGGACCACCGCGGTGGCGGTGAGCCCGAAGGTCAGCGCACTCCGCCAGCGCGTGCCGTGCGGCATGCCGAGCAGAATGGCGAGCCCGATCGCGCCCGATCCGAGGACGCCCGAATCCTGCTTGGTCAGCATCGCGACGCCGGCGATCAGCCCCGCCACCACCAGCGGCCAGCGTCGCGGCCGCACCAGCGTCTCCCCGACGATGAGCGCCTCGAGCAGAATGAACGTGACGGCGAGCGACGAGTAGCTCACCATGTGCCAGTGCGGGTACGCCCAGACGCGGTAGCAGAGGAACAGCAGCACGACGGCGAGCGCGCCGCGCAGCCCGAGCCACCAGCGCGCGATCAGGAACACGATCGCCGTCGTCACCCCGAACAGCGCCGCACCGAACGTCCGCCCGGTGTCCCACGACGAGCCGAACAGCGCGAACGTCGCCGCGATCACGTAGTGCACCACGGGAAACGCCGGATGCACGACGTCGGTGTACGGCAGCTTGCCGCGCAGCAGCTCGTCGGCGAACTGATAGATGGCGCCCTCGTCGATGAGGTTCACGGCATGGAGCCGGAACGGCAGCTGGAGGAGGAAGACGCCCACCGCCACCAGCGCGGCGAGCGGCATGTCCCAGCGCCGCGACGTCACCGCGCCTCCGGCACGTCGCGCGCGTACACGTCCCAGCCCGGAAGCCCCGGCTCGGTGACGCGTTGGTGGAACTCCGGCAGGCGCGCGGTCGGATCGGGCAGCCACGTCGTCGCATCGTGCCGGGGACGGACGGCGAGCAGCCGCGCCCCGCGCGGCACGAAGCGCCGCAGCTGCGCATCGCCGATGGGGACGCCGGCGAGGTCGCGGTTCCAGGCGCCGATCTCGCTGTGGTCGAGCCGCCCCTCCGCGAGCAGCGTGACGAGCGGATTCCACGGCAGGTAGACCGTGCCGGGGTTGCGGCGCGCCCACACGAACGCCTGCTCCTGCTGGTTGTCCGACCAGTGCGCGAGCCGGGTCACGGCGGCGGCGGTGACGATCGGCGTCCGGCCGTCGAGCACCACCGGTACGACGAGCACGGCGAGCAGCGCCAGGAGTCCCCGTGCGCCGGCGACGGGGCGCCGGCTGCCGGCGGACGCGAACGACCCGAGCGCGCAGGTGGCCGCCGCGAGCAGGAAGTAGTTGGTCACGCTGTGCGTGTTCAGGTAGCCGCCGATCTTCGCGCCGCCGACGACGGCGAGCGGTGCCATCGCGACCGCCACCAGCACCAGCAGCAGCCACGGCCGGTGCCGCAGCGTGGCGCGCACGCCGTCGCCGCGACGGAGATCGAGCACCAGCACGCCGCCGACGATCGCCGCCGGCAGCGCGTTCGCGAACAGCAGCCAGCCGAGCGAGCGCATCGCGGCGGGCCAGCGGCCCTGCGTCGCCTCGTCGTACCAGGGCATGCGTCCCGGCAGCGTCACCATGTTGAAGAGCACGTCGCCGGCACCGAAGACGGCGAGGAGCACGCCCGACACCACCGCGAGCGCGGCGACGAGCCAGCCGACGTAGGCGAGCGCGCGCCGCATCCCCCACGTCGCCGCGATCCAGAGCGGCAGCGCCACCAGCAGCGGCACCGTCGTCTGCTTCGTCCACACCGCGAGCGCGGCGCACCCCGCCGACAGCGCCAGGTGCGGACGGCGGCCCATGAGCGCCAGGCAGGCCGTGGCAGCGAGGCCGAGCGACGGGGCGTCGGCGTGGATGCTCATCGCCGAGAAGCGCAGGCCGAGATCGTGCACGACGAGCAGGCCGAAGCACAGCATGGCGGCCACCGCGACGCGCGACGCGCCCAGCACCACCGCGTGCAGCCACACCATCGGCAGGAAGAACGCCAGCACGTTCACCACCGCCGCGATGAGCAGTGCGCCCGAGGGCGTGCTCGCCGCCGCGACGGGCAGGAAGGCGACCGCCGCCAGCGGGCCGTACATGAAGTCGATGATCGGTCCACCGTCGGGCCCGGCGTAGATCGGGAAGCCGCGCGCGAGCGCCATCGCCGGCGTGGTGCGGGACGCGTTCATGTCGCTGTCGGGTATGGCGGCGAGCTGCACCGCCATCTGCGCCGCCAGCACCAGCGCCGCGAGCGGCAGCAGCGCGATCAGGAGGCGCGAGACGCGACCGGTGCCGGGGGCGAGCAACGCCAGCACGCTGCCGAGCACGGCCGCGGCGAAGAACCAGGCCGTCATGCGCCACGCTCCGACGCGGCACAGCCGCCGTCCGCCGCCGGAATCGCGTAGAGCGTCCAGGCGTCACCCGTGAGCTGCGCCGGCAGGTGGAGCGGGGTCGCGTGCGGCGACAGCACGAGGTGCACACCATAGCGCGCGCCGAGGCGCACCCAGTCGGGGCAGCTGCGCACCGCCCACGCCGCCAGCCAGGCCGGGTTGGCGGGACGGAGCAGCCCCTCGGCGTCGACGACGTCACGCAGCCGCGCGGGATCGGCGTAGTCGATGCCGAAGAGGTCGCGCACCATGGTCCCGATCGGCGCCGCCAGCGGCGGCATGTACGTCATCGTCAGCAGCGTGAGGCTGTCGATGAGGACGGGGTGACCGGTCTTCGCCTGCAGCGCGGTCGGCGGCCACACCGGGGTCAGCAACGGCTCGCCCGGCGTGGCATTGGTCGCGAGCCACGCCGCGAGCCGGGCGTCCCACGCCGACATGCGCTCGCTGCCCGCGTCCCACCCGTTGGCGACGTACGGCCCGCGCAGCCCGACGACCGCGGCGACGACGACGGCCGCCGCCAGCACGCGGTCGCGTGACAGCCAGCCGAGCCACGGCACGTGCGGCGCAAGCCGGAGCCCGACGGCGCCGGCGGCGAGCCCCGCGACGAACGCCCCCACACCGACCTCGCCCGTCCGGACGCGCAGCACGAGCAGGCTGGCCGCGAGGGCCGCCCCGCCGGCGACGACGAGCCGCCGGCGCGCCGTGGTGTCGGCGGCGGCCGACTCGATCGCGAGCAGCAGGCCCCACGCCGCCCAGAGGAGATGCCCGACGGCGAGCCGGCGATCGACGAGCACCAGCGCGACCTCGGCGACGAGCAGCGCCGCCAGCAGGACGTGCGCCATGCGCCGCGCGTCCGTCGCGAGCCGCGCCGTCGCGTCGACGAACGCCGTCACCGTGAGCGGCAGGAGGTAGAGCACCGCGAGGTTGGCGTAGCGTCCCGGCATCGTCGCCTGTACGAGGAACGGTGCGCCACCGGGCATGGCTTCGAGCACGCGTGCCCCGACGACGTAGGCCCAGGCGATGATCCCGGGGAGCAGCAGCCACAGCCGATCGCGCGCGCCGGCGCCGGCCGTGACCAGTGCCGCGAGCAGCGCGAACGCGATCGGGCTGGTCAGGTACGCGCTCGAGAGCAGACGGATGGGCTGGCGGTGCGGATCCGTCGTGGCCTCGAAGGTCTCGAAGATGCGCGCCCCGTCGGCGACGGCGTCGTAGGGTGGCACCGGCGGCACGTCCGGCACCAGGAGCGTCGTCGCCGACACCACCGCGGCGCAGACGACCAGCCCGACGCCGCCCCACACGACGATCGGTCGCCACGCACGGCCGCGCACGCGCGCCAGCAGGTAGAGCGCGGCCCACGGCCACGCCACCAGGGTCATCGCAATGTGCAGCACCGGCATGACCCCCAGCAGCAGCGCCCCGGAGCGCACGCAGCCGGCCACGAGCAGCACCGCGGCGAGGACGGCGGCGTGGATGCCGAGATGGCCGCTGCTCCAGTAGCCGGGAAAGACCCACAGCAGGTAGACGCCGATGAAGCGCGTCGCCGCCTCCGACAGCGTCAGCACGGCGGCGACGTGCCCCCACGCCGGCCGCGCCGTCAGCACACAGGCGAGCGCGAACGGCGTGAACGCGCTCGCGAAGAGGAAGACGACGTTGCGGCTGGCCGACAACGCCCAGGCATCCGGCCAGAGCCGCCAGGTGGCGGCGGCGAGCCAGTACGAGAGGCTGTTGGCTCCGGCGCAGAAGACCGCGAGCGGATGCCCCGCCGGGTAGGACACGGCACCGGTGATGATCTGCGCCGGGACCAACGCCTCGTCGAGCACCGGGCCGTCGACCGCGAGCTGCAGCATGGCGTATGCGCACCAGACGAGCGCGCCCGCGGCCAGCATCCCACCCATCGGCGTGCCCGCTCCACCCGTCCAGACGAGGCGCTGGAGCTTCATCGCTCGGGGTCCCATCCGCCGGCACTTCATCGCCGGTCGGTCCGCGGCAGGTCAAGCGGACGCATCGACGTTGACACTTCGCCGCCGCCTGTGAAATGGTCCGCGCCCGCTCCAGATGACCAGCCTCGTCACGGGAAGCTCGGGGCTGCTGGGTGGCTGCCTCGTCGATCGCCTGCGCACCCGCGGAACGCCGGTGCGCCTGCTCGACATGGTGCCGCCGGCAGACGGTGTGCCGCCAGGAACCGAGTTCGTGCAGGTCGACATGCGCGATCGCGCGGCCGTGGCGGCGGCATGCCGCGACGTCGACGTCGTCTACCACCTCGCCGCCGGCCAGCGCATGAAGCCGCAGTTCAGCGCCATGTCGGAGCAGGAGATCTTCGACATGAACCTCGGCGCCGTGCGCCACGTGCTCGACGGCGCCCGCGCCGCCGGCGTGCGCAAGGTGATCCACATCTCGAGCTCGGGCGTGTACGGCATCCCGCAGACGAACCCCGTCGGCGAGGATCACCCGCAGCAGCCGCTCGGCGCGTACGGCCACAGCAAGATCGCCGCCGAGACGCTCTGCCAGGAGGCGCTCGCCGCCGGGCTCGACGTCACCATGTTCCGGCCGATGAGCCTCTTCGGACCGGGCATGACCGGTGTGTTCGCGCTCCTCTTCGACTGGGTGCGGCTCGGCAAGAACGTCTATCTCCTCGGCAGCGGCCGCAACCGCGTCCAGATGGTGAGCGCGTGGGACGTCGCCGACGCCTGCCTGCTCGCCGCCGAGCGTCCCGAGAGCCGCGGCGCCGTGCTGAACCTGGGCGCCACCGAGGTGCCCAGCGTCCGCGCGCAGGTCGAGGCGCTGATCGCCCACGCCGGCACGCGCTCGCGCATCGTGCCCATCCCGGCGGTGCTGCTGCGCAACGCCGGGCGCGTGCTGAACGTCGTGCGGCTGTCGCCGATCGTCCCCGAGCACTACCTGCTCGCCGACTCCACGTTCGTCCTCGACGTCCGCGCCGCACAGCGCATCCTCGGCTGGCAGCCGCGCTTCTCGAACGTGCAGCTGCTCACCGACGCCTACGACTGGTACTGCAGCAACTGGGAGCGCTGCCACACGCCGCCGGGTCTGGTCCTGCGGCTGCTCAATTCCCTCTCATGAGCATGTCGCGCCCCGCACGCCTGACGCTCGCCTGCTTCGTGGCGTCGGCCCTCGTCGGTCTGGCGGCGACGATCAACCTCGTGCTGAGCGGCGACGCCACGGTGCGCGCCCCGTCCACCGGCGTCGCCCTGGCCGGCGCCCTGGTGGCGGCGGCGACGGTCGCGAACCTGCTGCTGCGCTTCGTGCGCTGGCACTGGCTGCTGCGGCGCCTCGAGCTGCGGCTGCCCACCATCGACAGCCTCGGCGCCTACATCGGCTCCTACGCGTTCCTGCCGATTCCCGTCTACCTGGGACAGCTGCTGGCGCGCTGGCGCCTGCTCGGCGCGGCGCAGGGCCAGCACGGCGCCGCCGTCATCACCGCCACCGTCCTCGAGCGCGTCGCCGACGTCTGGGCGGTGGCGCTGCTGGCGTCGCTCGGCCTGCCGCGCTGGCGACTGCCCGTCGTGGTCGGCCTCGCCGCGCTGCCGTTCGTGCCGGCGCTGCGTCGCACCCTCCTCGCGCTGGTGGAGCGCGCGGCGCAGCAGGTGCTGCGGCTCATCACCGATCCGGCGGCCACGGCCGCCCCGCCGCGGCTGCGACACGACGTCGCGCCGGCGCACGTGGCCACCATGGCACTGCTCTCGCTGGGGGCGTGGGCGACGACGACGATCGCCCTGGTCGGCCTCGCCTGGACCGCGGGGATCGGCGCCGACTTCCTCCCCGTGCAGGCCGCCGCCGCGCGCTCCGTCCTCCTGGGCGGCCTGTCGCTGCTGCCGCTCGGGGCCAGCGTCGGCGGCATCGTCCTGCTGCGCGGTCTGGAGGCGCTCGGGGCCACGCCCGACACCGCCGGTCAGGTGACGTTCGTGTTCCGGGCGTCGACGGCGTGGCTCACGGTCGTCCTCGGCGCGCTGTCGCTGTGGCTCGTCCTGCGCCGTCGCGGCCAGCCGACGGCCCACGACCACTTCGACGCCATCGACGAGTGCTACGACACCTGGCTGCCCGAGCACTACCGCACCCACCTCGTCACCCGGAAGACCGGCCCCGTCATCGCGCGGCTCGGCGAGCTGCCGGCGAATCCGCGCGGGCTCGACATCGGGTGCGGGCGCGGCTGGTACCTGGGCGAGCTGCGCGCCGCGGGCGCCCAGATGATCGGGCTCGACTACTCGGGGCGACAGCTCGCCGCCGCGATGGAGCACACCGCCGGCGCCGTGCCGTTCGTGCAGGCCACGGTCATGCGCCTGCCGTTCGCGCCCGCGAGCTTCGACTTCGCCTACATCATCAACGTGCTGCACCACCTGCCGAGCCCGGCGCACCAGCGCGAGGCGCTGCAGGAGATCGCCCGCGTCGTGCGGCCGGGCGGCCTCGTCTTCGTGCACGAGATGAGCATGCGGAACCCGCTCTTCCGCATCTACCTGAGCTACGTCTTCCCGCTCGTGAAGGGCATCGAGGAAGGCACCGAGTACTACCTCGACCCCGAGCGCATGCGCGACCTGCGCGAGCTGCACCTGCGCGAGGTGCACCACTTCACGTTCGTGCCCGACTTCGTACCGGCCGCGATGCTGCCCTCGCTCGCCGCCATCGAACGGAAGCTCGAGGCCAGCCGCTTCGCGCCGTGGGCGGCGCACTTCCTGGCGGTCTATCAGCGCCGGCCCGACGGCGCTCAGAAGCCCTGATAGATGAACACGTAGTCGCGACCCGGCATCCACAGCACGATGGCGGTCGCGATCAGCGCGTAGAGCAGTGCGCGCGCGGCGATGGCGCCGAGGCCGGGGCGGTCAGGAGCGGAGGGCATGCGTGATCTCCGCACCGAGGCGCGTCTGGAAGCCGCTCAGCTCGGGCAGCAGGTGGTCGAAGTCGAGGAACTGCTCGGCCGGCATCCAACCGCGCGCGTCGACCACCGGCGTGCCGGCACGCGCCGCCGTCGTGGTGACGAGGCCGGCGACGGCATCGGAGAAGCCCGGGCGGTGGAACGCGTTGCTCGCGTCCTGCGCCAGCAGTGGATTCTCGGGCATGATGACCACCATCGCCGGCACGTGACGCGCCGCGAGACCCGCCAGCAGGGCGTCGAGCTGGCGGACACCGGGGCTCGTGGCGTCGGGCATCGTCGGGTCCTGCGCCCGCCGGCGCACCAGGGCCAGGTGCAGCTGGCTGCCG
Organism: uncultured Binatia bacterium (SeqCode); assembly: GCA_964404165.1. GTDB lineage: Bacteria > Desulfobacterota > Binatia > DP-6 > DP-6 > DASYLJ01. The sequence goes on from CAYOIZ010000012.1 coordinate 66,723, forward strand.
ATCTGGAGGTAGGCCGTGAAGTTCGCCAGCGTCGGCTGCCGTCGCCACGTCTCGTACGCGGCCTCGACCTCGGCGCCGCGCGGGCCGTGCATGTAGGCGAAGATCGCCGCCGTGGTCGTGAAGTGGTCCGGGAACGGCTCGGTGTCCGACGCCGGCACGACACGATCCTCGATCGCAGCCCGCGCCATCTCGCGGAAGCGGAAGAGCGGCCACGCCGTGCGCACCCAGCGGTCGAGGTGCTCGGCCGCGCCGACCGGCGGCACCGGGCCGTCGCGCCAGCCGAGATCGAACACGCGCGCCGCCAGCGTCGGCCAGGGGACGGTGGGGTCGGGCACGAGGTCGGAGGTGCCGATGCCGATCACGACCATCGCAGGCACCAGCGCGCCGACGTGGCGTCCGAGCGGCTCGACGTCACGGATGTCGGCGCCGAAGATGCCGAGGTTGTCGACGCGCAGCGGCCGGTCCGGCAGGTCGCGCGCGAGGACGGGCTCGAGATACGCCGGCCGCGCCGCCAGCCAGATGCGCGAGTTGCCGAGCAGCACGACCGGCGCACGGTCGTCGGGCGGCGGCGCGTAGACGGCGCGGGCCGCCTGGTACGTCTGCGCGAACACCAGGCGGCGCACGTCGCGCGAGTGCTCGAGCGCCGTCGGGCCCCACAGGATGCGCGTCTGCGTGATCCCCGCGCCGATGGCCACCGTGAGCACGAGCGCCGTGACCCACGTCAGCACCGAGCCGGCCGCCGGTGCGCCGCGCCTCATCGCGAAAACGGTTACGCGGCGAGCCCGACGACTGTCAACCGACGGCACGCGGTTGCACCCGCGTTCGGCGCTGTTGTAAGCGTCGCCGCGTGCCGCTGCCCGCTGTCGACGCCGACGCACGCGCTCGAGACGCCCGGTGAGCGCGGCCGAGGTCGAGCCCGAGGTCGAGCTGGTCGTGCGGCGCTTCCTGCGCGAGACGATCGGCCTCGCCGACACCGACGTCGGCCCCGACACCGAGCTGGTGACGACGGGCCTGGTCGACTCGGTCGGCCTGGTGCGGCTCGCGGCGTTGCTCGAGACGGCCTTCGGCATCCGCATCCCCGACCGCGACATCGTGGCCGACCACTTCGACACCCTGCGCGCGATCACGGCCTACGTGCAGCGCAAGCGCGCGGGCTGAGCGTCCGCCGACGCGACGATGTGGCTCGGCCTCATTGGCGCGATCGCGGTCGTGCCGCTGTACTGGCTCCTGGTGCCGGCACGCTGGCGCCGCGAGGCCGTGCTGGTCGGCAGCGTGGCGGCACTCGCCGCGGGGGACCCGCGCCTGGCGCTGCTGGTGCTCGTCGTCGCGGCGCTGCTCGTCGTCCTGCTGCGCGCGGTGCCGGCGGCCGGCGTCGTCGCCGGCCGCGCGCTCGCCACCGCCGGTCTCGCCGGCCTGCTGGCGCTGTTCGTGTGGAACAAGCTCGGCGGCGGCCACGGCGGCGGGCTGCTGCCGTCCCAGGGCGGCCTCGTCTTCCTCGGCGTCTCGTATCTCGTCCTGAAGGCGGCGGCGGCCGTCGTCGACGCCGCCCGCGGCGATCTGCCGCCCACGCGCAGCCGCGACGTCGTCGCCTGGCTCGCCTTCCTGCCGACGTACCCCGCCGGCCCGATGGCCGATCTCGAGCACTATGCGAAACAGCAGCCGACGTTCGATCGCGCGCGCGCCCTCCCCGGCCTCGAGCGCATCCTGATCGGGCTCTTCAAGTCGCTGGTGGTGGCGCACGCGCTCGGTCAGTGGGCCGATCCCCTCGTCCGTGACCCGGAGGCGTACGGTCGCGGCGCGCTGCTGCTCGGGCTCTACGCGCTCAGCGTGCGCTTCTATCTCGACTTCGCCGGCTACAGCGACGTCGCCATCGGCCTGGCGGCGCTCTACGGCTTCGACATCGAGGAGAACTTCGATCACCCGCTGACGCGCCGCAATCTCGTCCTGCTCTGGCAGCACTGGCACATGACGCTGACGCGCTGGCTGCGTCGCTACCTGTTCATCCCGCTGACGCGCTGGCTGCTGCGTCACGGCGGCCGCACCGGCGACCGCCTGGGCCCCGTCGTGGGGCAGCTGGTGACGATGACGTTCTGCGGCCTCTGGCACGGACTGGCGTGGAGCTTCGCGCTCTGGGGCCTGCTGCAGGCGGTCGGCCTGATCTGGGTCGGCGTCGCGGCGCGTCCGCTCGCGAGCCGCCTGCCGGTCGAGCTCGTGCGCTGGTGGCGGACCAGCCCGGTGGCACGGGCGTGCAGCACCGGCCTCTCGCTGACGTACTTCTCGGCGACGATCATCTTCGTCGTCACCGACGTGTCCGCCGGCGCGCGCTACCTCGGCCGCGTCGTCGGACTGCTCTAAGGGGCGATGCCGAGGGCGGCGGCGTGCCGGGCGCGCGTCGCGCGCCGCGCCAGCTTGCCGCTCGACGTCTTCTCCACCTCGCCCGACGGCACCAGCAGCAGGTGGCGCACGCCGAGCCCGATCGCCAGGTTCACGGCGCGACGGATCTCGCGCGCGACGCCCTCGCGCGCGGCGGGGTCGGTGAGCGCGGTCTCGGCGACCACCGCCAGCTCCTCGGTGCCACGCGCCGCATCGATGACCCCGAACGCGACCGCGCAACCCTGCCGTACGCCGGCGACCGTGTTGACCGCCATCTCGACGTCGTGCGGCGCGTACTTGTCGCCGCCGATGACGATCAGGTCCTTCGCGCGCGACACGAAGAACAGCTCGCCGTCGGCCAGGTAGCCCTGGTCGCCGGTGTCGAGCCAGCCGTCGACGACGACGCGGTCGGTCCCCGCCTGGTCGTCCTGGTAGCCGGCGAAGAGGCAGGTCGAGCGCACCCAGATGGTGCCGACGGATCGCTCGGGGAGCGGGCGGCGTTGGTCGTCGCGGATCTCGAGCGTGCAGCCGCGGAGCGGCACGCCGACGCTCACGAACGCCGGCCCCTCGCCGGGCGTCGGCCGCGCCACGCCCTGCTTCGCGAGCGCCTGGCGGTCGATCGTCTCGACGCGCGGCTCGGCGTCGACGACGGCGGTGGTGGCGACGGTGACGGTCTCGGCGAGGCCCCAGCCCGTCGTCGGCGTGGTGCGCCGCAGCCCGAGCGGCGCGAAACGCTCGGTGAATGCCGCGAAGGTGTGCGCCAGCACCGGCTCCGAGGCGCTGATCGCGACCCGCCAGCTCGACAGGTCGAGCCCGGCGATGGCGTCGTCGGGCACGCGGCCGGCGCACACTGCGTAGCCGAAGTTCGGCGACCACGACACCGTGCCGCGATGGCGGTGGATGGCCCACAGCCACAGCTCGGGCGCACGCGCGAAGTCCATCGTCGGGATCAGCACCGCCGGCATGCCGATCGCGAGCGGCAGCAGGAACGATCCCACCAGCCCCATGTCGTGGTAGAGCGGGATCCAGTTGACGGAGACGTCGCGGGTGTCGAGCGCGAACCCGTCGCGCACGACGCGCAGGTGCTCCATCAACGTGTCGTGGCGCCAGCGGATGCCCTTCGGCGTGCCGGTGGCGCCGGACGAGTACTGCAGCGTCACCAGCTCGGCGGGATCGACGTCGGCCAGCGGCGGCGGCGTGGCGCCGGCGGGGATGTCGGCGGCGGTCAGGACCGGCGCGCCGCCGAGCACGTCGGGCGTGTCGCGGACGGCGTCGGCGAGATCGGGCGTGGTGACGACGGCGGTGGCGCGCGCGTTGCGCGCGATGGCGCCGATGCGACGGAAGTAGACGTCCCAGTCGGCGAAGCGGTTGCTGGGCGTGGCCAGCAGGCTCGGCACCGCACCGAGGCGCAGGATGCCGACATACGTCGCCAGCACCTCGAAGCTCGTGGGCGCGATGGCGAGGACGACGTCACCGCGCCGCACGCCGCGCGCCGCGAGCGCCGCCGCGACGTCGCCGGCACGCGTCCACAACGCGCCCAGGCGCACCGGATGCTCGACGTGCTCCCGATCGAGGACGTGCCCCCACACCCAGTCGGGGTGGCGGGTGGCCATGCCCTCGATGAGGGCGGTCAGATTCGGCGTCTCGTCGAGGGGACGGCCCGCCACGGGGCTCGCCGCGGGCGGCACCGTCACGCGGAGATCGACGGGGGAGCCGGCCATCGGCGGTGTCCTAGCAGCCCCCGACACGGCTGCGCCAGCGCACCCCTCATGGAGTGGAAATGACAGCACCGGCGAGGGGTTGGAGCTGCTTGCCGACGGCGCGCGTCCCTGGGTACAGTGCGAGCCCGCGGATGACGAACTTCAACCTGGCCCGCAAGGTCGACTACTGGGTCGGCCTCGTCCTCTGCCTGCTGGTGTTCCTCTGGGAACGCACCGTCGGACGGCTACGCGGACGCCACCTGCCGTCGCTGCTCGCCACCACGCCGCCACACGACGACGCGCCGCCGATCGTCCCGCGCCGCATCCTCGCCATCAAGTTCTACGGGCTCGGCAACGCCGTCATGCTGGTGCCCGTCCTCGCCGCCGTCCGCGAGCGCTACCCCGACGCCGAGATCGACTTCCTCACGCTCCCCGGCAACGTCAGCCTGCTCGAGCGCAGCGGCGTGGTGACGCGCGTCCTCACGGTGCAGACCACCACGCTGGGCCATTTCGCGCGCACGCTGTGGGAGCTCTTCGGCACCCTCCGCGCCCGGCGCTACGACGTCGTCCTCGACTTCGAGCAGTTCATCAAGCTGTCGACGCTGATCGGCTGGGCGTCGGGCGCGCAGGAGCGCATCGGCTTCAACACCGACGGCCAGCAGCGCGGCTTCATCTACACGACGCGCGTCGTCTACACCGACAGCGATCACATGTCGGCGATCTACGCGCGCCTGCTCCGCCCACTCGGCATCACCGGGCCGCTGCCGGGCACGCTGCTGCGCACCACCGCCGAGGATCGGCGCGCGGTCGACGACTTCCTCGCCGCGGCGGGCGTCGGGCCCGAGCGCTTCCCGGTCGTCGCCGTGCACCTCGGCATCGGCGAGAACTTCTACAAGATCGCGCTCAAGCGTTGGGACCCGGCGAACTTCGCCGCCGTCGCCGAGGCGCTCGCCGCGCGCTGGGGCGCCACCATCGTCTTCACCGGTCGCGGCGACGAGGAGCGCCAGCTGATCGCCGAGACGCGCGCGCGCATGACGCAGCCGTCGCTCGACGCCTGCGACCGCTTCAGCGTGCCCGAGCTGGCGGCGCTGCTCGAGCGCTGCGACTTCGTCGTCGCCAATGACACCTCGGTGATGCACCTGGCGGGGCTCGTCGACACGCCGGTCGTGGCCATCTTCGGCCCGACGGCGCCGCTGCACTACGGGCCGCGCGGCACGCGCAACCTCGTCTTCTACCGCGACCTCTACTGCAGCCCGTGCCTCACCAACTACAACCTGAAGGTCAGCCGGTGCCAGGAGCCGGTGTGCATGCGCGGCATCCGCCCCGACACCGTGCTCGCCGCGATCGCCGCCAACTACCTCGACGAGACCGCGGTGCACCGGGACTGGCTCGTCGGCCGCGCTCGCGCCGCCAGCGCCGCCTGACGACGGCATGTGAACAGCACACGGTGGGCCGGTCGCGTGCGGGGGTCGGGCACGATCGTGGCCACGATCACGGCCGTGCTCGTCCTGCTGTCGTGGCGCTTCCGCTTCATCGAGCGCGGCGTCCACCCGCCCGTCGACCTGTACGCGGGGCTCGACCGGCCAGGCCTCGTCGTCCTGGCCGACGCCTACTACCCGGGCTGGATCGCGACGGTGGACGGGACACCCGCACTCGTCCTGCCCACGAACCACCTGTTCCGCGGCGTCCCGGCCCCGGCGGGCACGCATCGCGTCCGGTTCGAGTACCGCCCGGCGAGCGTCATCCTCGGCGCCGCCGCGAGCGTCGTCGGCTGGCTCGTGATCCTGCTGCTCGCGTGGCGGGGGTGGGCCGCACGCCACACGGCGTCCGCGCACGCCGACCCCGTGTCCCCGGGGCTTCGGGGCTGACAACGGTCGCTCGGGGGTGGTAGGGTTCCAGACCGGCACCCGAATGCGCATCGCCCCCTACGTCGCCCTCGCCGCCCGGGCAACGGAAGCCAACTTCCGCAGACCGAGCTTCCCGTACAAGCTGACGTTCTGTTTGACGTTCTGGTGCAACTACAAGTGCACCACCTGCAACATCTGGAAGCTCAAGCCGCGTGACGAGCTCAGCCTGGACGAGATCAAGCAGATCTTCGCCAAGGCGTCCCCCTTCCTGTGGATCGACCTCACCGGCGGCGAGGTCTGGCTGCGGAAGGACTTCGTCCAGGTCTGCGAGACGGTCATCCAGAGCTGCCCGAACCTGCTCCTGCTGCACTTCCCCACCAACGGCTACCTCACCGAGAAGATCGTCGCCGGCACCAAGGAGATACGGAAGATGGGGAGCGAGAAGCTCATCATCACGGTCTCCACCGACGGCGACGAGGCGATGAACGACCAGGTGCGCGGCATCGAGGGCGGCTGGCGCAAGCAGCTCGAGACGTTCCAGAAGCTGCGCGAGATCCCCGGCGTCGAGGCGGTCCTCGGCATGACGCTGTCGGCGGCCAACGTCGACCACTTCCCGCAGGCGTTCGCCGCGGTGAAGCGCGAGATCCCCTGGCTCGGCTACGAGGATTTCCACGTCAACATCGTGCACGAGTCGCCGCACTACCTCGGCAACGACAGCCTCTACCTGCGGCGCAACGTCGCACCGTCGGCGCTGGCGGCGGCGGCCGAGGAGTACGGCCGCCTGCGCGGCAAGGCGATGCACCCGGTGGCGTTCCTCGAACGGGCGTATCTGAAGCGCGTACGCCGGTATCTCGAGTCGGGCCAGACGCCGATGCGCTGCCACGCGCTGCGGTCGTCGTGCTTCATCGACTCGTGGGGCAACGTCTATCCCTGCACCATCTACGACAAGAAGGTCGGCAGCCTGCGCGAGTCGAACTACGACCTCGGCGAGATATGGAACCGCGCCGAGACGCGCGACCTGCAGGCCGAGATCTGGGAATCGAACTGCCCGAACTGCTGGACGCCGTGCGAGGCGTACCAGAGCATCCTCGGCAACATGCTGCGGCCCGAGCTCCCCTTCCGGCGCCGCGCGCTGCCGCGCCGCGCGCCCGAACCGTCCTGAGCCCCCGCGGCGTTTGCCGTCGTCACCGGTGCCCGACTACAAGACCCGCGCAATGAGCGGTCCGACGATCGGCTCGTCACGCGCCCGCGATCCCCGCGCGGCGTACCTCCTGCTGGCGCTGCTGGTGCTCGTCGCGGCGGCGCTGCGGCTGTGGGGCGTGACGCAGGGCGGACCGCTGCTGAACGGCCGTCCCGACGAGCGCGAGATGCTCATCAACACCGGCGCCTTCTCGTCGGGCGATCTGAACCCGCGCTGGAACATCTACCCGAACCTGTTCTGCTGGGTGTACTGGCTGTGGGCCGAGCTGGCGCTGTCGGTGCTGCGCCTCGTCTCGACCGGCTGGCCCGACTACCCGACCCTGCTCGCGAACGACATCACACAGGTGATGGTGATCGGGCGCGTGTTCTCGGCGCTCGTCGGCGCCGCCACCGTCGTCGTGCTCTACCGCGTCGCGCGCGACGTCGGCGGCTGGCGCACCGGCCTGGTCGCCGCGCTTCTCCTGGCGACGAACCATCTCCACGTCCGTGACAGCCACTCGGTGAAGACGGAGAGCCTGCTCGCACTCGGCATCCTCGTCTCGATCGCCTGGTTGGCGCGCTGGGCGTCGCAGCGCAGCTGGCGGACGGCGGTCGCGGCCGGCATCGCCATCGGCGTCACCACCGGGTTCAAGTACAACGGCATCCTGCTGCTCGTGGCCGCGTGGTTCGGCGATCTCATCTCGTCGGCGCGCACGGGCGTCGGACGCTTCCTGCCGAGCACTCAGCTCATCGGCATCGGCGCCGTGACGGTCGCCACCTTCCTCGCCTGCTCGCCGTACCTGATCCTCGACTGGTCGCGCACCCAGGAGACGCTGGGCTTCATGCCGATGGCAGTGTTCGCGCAACGCCCGACGCCAGGCCCACCCGCGCGGACCGTCGTCGACCGCGTGCGCCGCGAGCTCGCGGCGCGGGCGTTCACCTACCACGTCGGCGTCTCGCTCCGGCGTGGCGCGGGACTCCTCGTGGCGCTGCTCACGCCGGTGGCGCTGGTGCTGGCCTTCCGCCGGCCACGCGTGCCGGTCCTGGTGCTCGCGGCGGCGTTCTCGCTCTTCTACTACGTGGTCATCGGGGTGTCGCAGATCCACCTCGCCCGCTACCTGACACCGATCGTTCCGTTGCTGCTGCTGCTCACGGCCTGGCTGCTCGTGCGCCTCGCCGACGCGATGCCGCGGGCGTTGCGCGCCCCGGCCCTCGTGGTGCTGGCGCTCGTCGTCACCGCCGAGCCGCTGTCGAGCGCCGTCGCCTACGACCGCATCGCGAGCCGCACCGACACCCGCGTCCTCGCCACGCAGTGGATGACCGAGCACCTGCCGCCCGACGCGGTGGTGGCGCAGTTCGGCACGCTGGTGTTCGCGCTCGCCGACCCCGAGCTGCCGCCCGGCGTCCGCGGCGTCCAGTTCGCGCTCGCCGACCGCACCTTCGACGGCAAGGGCGTCACGCACGTCGTGACGCACGAGCACGCCCTGCCGTTCTCGAAGCTGATCCCGGCGCAGATGGACGCGCTCCGCCCGCATCTCCGTCTCCTCGCCACCTTCAGCCCCTATCGGAACGAGCCCGGCGGCCAGTTCGAGACCGAGGACGCCTACTACGTCCCCTTCTGGGAATTCGGCGCGATCGAACGCCCCGGCCCCCTCGTCCACATCTACGCCTATGAGTGACGAGCGCGTCGCGACGGTGCTGGAACGCCTGTTCGGTGCGCTGAACCGCGTCCCGGTCGGCGAGCGCCGCGTGGTCATCGGCGGCATGGCGCTCTACGCCGACAGCCTCGACCGCTGGGTCGCGGCGCTCGGCTGGCGTCACGGCTGGATCGCGCACCGCGAAGCGCTCTTCCGCGACCGCGTGCTCGGCCCGGGCATGGTCGCGGTCGACGTCGGTGCCAATCTCGGCTTCCACACGCTCGGCATGGCACGACGCGTGGGACCCACCGGACGCGTGCACGCCTTCGAGCCCGATCCGCACCACTTCCGCCTGCTCGCGCGCGCCGTCGCCGAGTCGGGCTGCACCAATGTCGAGCTGCACGAGGCCGCCGTCTCCGACACCGCCGGCACGGCGCAGCTCTTCCTGGCCGCCGCGAACCGCGGCGACAACCGCCTCGTCGCCGCCGCCGAGTCGCGCGCGCACGTGTCGGTGCGGACGGTGCCGGTCGACGACGTCGTCGCTCCCGAGCCGCGCGTCGACCTGATCAAGATCGACGCCCAGGGCGCCGAAGTCGAGGTGCTGCGCGGCATGCGCGCGACGCTGCGCGACCGCGCCGGCGTGCGCCTGCTGGTCGAGCTCAGCCCCGGACTGCTCGCCCGCGCCGGTCACGATCGCGAGGCGTTCTTCGCCCCGCTGCGCGAGGCCGGCTTCGCCCCCGAGCGCCTCTGCGCCGACGGCTCGACCGTGCCGACGACCGAGGACGCCGCCTGGGCCGCCGCCGTCGCCAGCGGGCACGACATGATCGTGATCAGCCGCGTCGCGCCGGGATGATCACGAAGGCGAGCAGCACGAGTGCCGTGCCGAGGCTCACGAGCGCGCCGATGCGGACCGACCGCGGCGCGTAGGTGAAGACGACGGTGTGCTGGCCCGCCGGTAGCCACACCGCCCGGAACGCGTGGTCGGCATGCAGGATCGGCGCCGGCGTCCCATCGACGTCGGCGCGCCAGCCGTCGTTCGCGGTGTCGCCGAAGACGAGCAGCGCCGGCGCCGCGACCGTCGCCTCGATGACGACGCGCTCCGGCGCCTCGGCGACGATGCGGGCGGATTCGTGCGCACCCGACGGCGGCTCGGCGAGCGGCGGATGGACGCTGCCCTCGTCGAGGACCACCACGTCGGGCCGGCCGTCGGGCTGCGCCAGCACCGCCGCCAGCGATCCGGCGTCACCGCCGGGCGCGATCTCGGCACGGTGGACCAGCCGCACGCGCGGCCGCGCCGGGCGTCGCAGCATGACGTCGCCGCCGGGCAGCGTGCCGATTCGCGTGAACCCCGCCGCTTCGAGCGCCGCCGTCTTCGTCGGGCTGACGGCGACGATGCCGATGCCGAGCAGGCTCGCCACCACCGGCCGCTCCGCGAGCAGCCGCCAGTCGTGATTGCGGAACATGCCGAGGTTGTCGTAGAGGCCGCCGGCGGCGAGCAGGTGGACGATGCGGCGCGGGATGAGCGACGGCTCGTGGCCCACCACGAGCCGGAGGTGATGGCGGATCGCCGCACCGGCGCAGCCGTCGCGCTCGGAGAGGACGCGATCGTCGCCAGCCGCCGCCGCCAGCAGCCGCGCGCGCTCCGCCGCCTGCGGCACCACCGGGGCGCGGAACATCGGGTTCCCGGGCGAGATCGCCGGCAGCGCGGTGGGCGAGCGCCAGATCACGACGAGCGCGTCCGTCGTCGCGGCAAGCGCCAGCAGCACACCGATCCCGCGCACCCAGCGTCGCGGGGTGCCGCGCAGCGTGGCGACGCCCATCGCCGCGAGCAGGCCGAGGAAGACCGCCGTGCCCCCACCCCAGCCGAAGGGGAACCGCACACCGCTCCACGGTGGCAGCAGGTAGAGCCACGCGAACGGCGGCGTCAGCGCGAACGCGGCCCAGACGAAGGCGGCCGCCCATGCCAGGCGCGTCCGATCCGGGCGCCAGAGGGCCGCGATCCCGAGCGCGAGCGCCGGCAGTCCCCAGGTGTGGCGCGCGAGCGACCAGAGCTGCGCCGGTGTGAGTACGGCGAAGAACGATCGGATGATGACGTGTTGATGGCCCTCCTCGGATCGCACGCTCTCCCGCACCGCATCCGCCAGCGGCAGCACCTGCGCCGCCGCCAGCGCCGCACCGAGCCCGAGGCCGAGGCCGACGACGACGAGACGGCGCCAGAGCGGCCCGTCGTCGCCGATGAGCGCGACCACGGCGAACAGCACGGCGAAGTCGAACGGGAAGTCGGGATAGCCGACGAGCCATTGCATCGCGTAGCAGAGCGCTACGCCGGCCGACCACGGCAGCATCCGCCCAGTCATCGCGCACCGCCAGCAGAAGAGCATCCACGGGAACCACGCCGTCGCGGCGAGGAACGAGGGATGATCGACGCCCGCGAGCAGCGTCCCGCGAAGCACGATGGCCGTGACCACGAGCGTGGCGATGACGGCCGCCACCGGACCGACACTCTGCGGGCGCAGGAGCGCGCTGACGCCGGCACCGAGGATGAAGACGTGCAGCGCGTACAGCAGCTGCAACGCCGCCCACGACGACAGCAGTCCCCCGAACAGCAGCAGGACCGGTGGATACAGCGCCGCCGGATGCCCGAGACCGAGCGCGGGCGTCCCCGCGAACTGCCACGGCTGCCAGAGCGGCACGCGGCCCTCCCGCCAGACGGAGCGAGCGACCTCCTCGAACCACGGCAGGTAGAGGCCGTGCAGGTCGCCACCGTTGACGAGCTCCCACAACGAGCCGCCGCCGAGCCACGCCGCGAGGAACGCGAGCGCCGACACCAGGCCGACGCCGACGTCCATCCGCCACGACGGCGCCGTCGCCTTCATCCCATCCGCCCCGGCACGACGAGCATCCCCAGCGTCACGATGGCGGCGCAGAGGGTGACGAGCAGTCCGATCCGGACCGACCGCGGCGCGTAGGTGAAGACGACGGTGTGCTGCCCCGCCGGCAGCCACACCGCCCGGAACGCGTGGTCGGCGTGCAGGATCGGCGACGGCGTCCCGTCGACGTCGGCGCGCCAGCCGTCGCTCGCGGTGTCGCCGAGGACGAGCAGCGCCGGTGCCGCGACCGACGCCTCCACGACGACGCGCTCCGGCGCCTCGTCGACGATGCGGGCCACCTCGTGCGCGCCGGACGGCGGCTCCGCGAGGGGCGGATGCACGCTGCCCTCGTCCAGCACGGCACCGCCGGGCGCGGTCAGCACCGCCGCCAGCGATCCCGCCTCGCCGCCCGGGGCGATCTCCGCGCGATGCACCAGCCGCACGCGCGGCAGCACCGCGCGACGCAGCAGGACGTCGCCACCGGGGAGTGTGCCGATGCGCGCGTACCCGGCGCCCTCGAGCACCGCGGCCTTCGCCGGGCCGACGGCGACGACGCCGATGCCGAGCAGGCTCGCCACCGCCGGCCGCTCCGCCAGCAGCCGCCAGTCGTGGTCGCGGAACATGCCGATCGTCTCGTCGAGCCCGCCGGCGGCGAGCAGGTGCTCGATGCGCCGCGGGAGCACCGACGGCTCGTGCCCGAGCACGAGCCGCACGCGCCGCCGCAACGCCTCACCGGCGCGACCACCACGTTCGTCGAGGGCACGATCGTCGCCCATGGCCTGCGCCAGGAGCCGCGCGCGCTCGGCCGGCTGCGGCACCGCCGGCGCTCGGAACGCGAGGTGCCCCGGCCAGTAGGCGGGCAGCGCGGTCGGCGAACCCCAGACGACGACGAGCGCCTGCGTCGTCGCCGCGAGCGCGAGCAGGAGGCCGAGCCCACGCACCGCGCGGCGCGACGAGGCGAGCGTGGTCGCGACGCCCGCCGCCGCGAGCAGGCCGAGGAAGAGCGCCGTACCGCCGCTCCACCCGAACGGGAAGCGGACCGCATCCCACGGCGGGAGCAGATAGAGCCACGCGAACGGCCGGTGCAGCGCAAAGACCGACCACACGAACGCCGCGGCCCAGGCCAGCCGCCGTCGATCGGGCCGCACGAGCGCCGCGAGCGCCAGCAGGAACGCCGCCGGCCCCCACGTGTCGCGCGCGGTCCGCAGGAGCTGCTCGGGCGTGAACACCGAGAACAGCGTCCGCATCACCAGCTGCGCCTCCCCTTCCTCGGTGCGGATGCTCTCCCGCACCGTGGCGGCGATCGGCAGGAGCTGCACCGCCGCGAGCGCCGCGCCGAGACCGAGGCCGACCACGACGACGCCGACGCGCCGCCGCAGCGGTCCGACGTCGGCGACGAGCGCCACGACGCCCATCATCACTGCGAAGTCGAGCGGAAAGTCGGGATAGCCGGCGACCCACTGCAGCGCCGTGACCATCGCGATGCCCGCCGTCCACCGACCGACGGAGCCGGTCATCGCGCGCTGCCAGCACACGAGCACCCACGGCGACCACGCCATGCAGGCGAGGAACGACGGATGGTCGACGGCCGCGAGCAGCGGGCCGCGCAGCAACGCCGCCAGCGCGACCAGCGTGGCGACGAATGCCGGCAGGCGGCCGATGCCGTTCAGACGCAGCAGTGCCGCCATGCCCGTCCCGAGGATCGCCGTGTGCAGCGTGTAGAGCGCCTGCAGCGCCGCCCACGGCGACAGGATGCCGAACAGGATCAGCACCGGCGGATAGAGGCTGCCGGTCTGGCCGAGCCCCAGCACCGGCGTGCCGCAGAACTGCCACGGCTGCCAGAGTGGCACGCGGCCCTCGTGCCAGAGTGCGCGGGCGACGTACTCGTACCAGGGCAGGAACATGCCGTGCAGATCGCCGCTGTTCACCTGCTCCCAGAGCGACCCGCCCGCGAGCCAGACGACGAGGAACGTCGCCGCGGCGGCGACGCCGACGGCGACGTCGCCCATCCATCCGTCGAGCCGTCGCGTCACGCCATCGCCCCCGGCCGGCGCACGACGAGCAGGACCACCACGATCAGCGCGAGCCCCGCGAGCACGAACCCGGCCCGCACCGAGCGCGGCGCGTACCGGAACTCGATCCGATGGGCACCCGCCCCGAGTGCGACGGCACGGAAGGCGTAGTCGGCGCGGACGATCGGAGCGGCCGCCCCGTCGACGGTCGCCGACCAGCCCGGATAGTCCGTGTCGGTCAGGACGAGGAGGCCGGCGGCGGCGAGCGTGGCCTCGACGACGACGTGCTCGGGGCGGTCGTCGACGATGCGCGCGCGCTCCGCGGCGTCGGGCGCCGGCAGCGCGAGCGGCGGCACGTCGGACGCCGCGACGACCGCGGTCGTGTGCACGTCGCGTCCGGCGTCGATGGTGCGTGCGAAGGCGTCGTCGTCGTCGCTGGCGCCGACGATGCGATGGACGACGCGCGCGCGCGGCACCGCGGGGCGGACCAGCGCGACGTCGTCGGGTGGCACCGTGCCGACGCGCGCGAATCCGACCGCCTCCAGCGGCGTCGCTCCCGCGGGAACGACCACCAGGCCGACGCCGAGCAGCGCCGCCAGGTTCGGCTGCGCCGCCATCGCTGCCTGGATCTGCGGCCGCGGCCACGCGCCCTCCTTCAACGACAGCGCGCGCAACAGTCGCACGATGCGCGCCGGCGGCAGCGACGGGTCGTAGCCCATGGCCGAGCGCAGGCGATGGCGCAGGACGCCGCCCTCGCTGTCCGGTCCCGTGACCAGGCGGGGCGCGTCGGGGTGCGCGGCCATGAGCCCTTCGAGGATGCGCGCGCGCTCCGCCTGCTCCGCCAGGTCGGGCGGGCGCAGCGGCAGCGCGCGCGGCGCCATCACCAGGATGCGCCCGGCATGCGCGGCAGCGAGCGCCGCGAGCGCCCAGCCGGCGACGTGCACCGCGCGTCGCGACATCCCCGTCGCCGTGGTGACGCCTGCCGCGGCGAGCGCGCCCACGAAGAACGGACCCAGATGTCCCCAGCCGGTCGGATTGCGCGCGCTGGCGAACGGCGGCAGCCGGTAGAGGAGATCGAAGGGCGGCGTCAACGCGAAGAGCGCCCAGACCAGCGCCGCCGCCCACGCGAGGCGCTCGCGTCGCGGCCGGGCCAGCGCCACCGCAACGAGCAGCAACGCCGCCACGCCGTGCCGCATGTCGAGCCAGCGCGCGAGCCGCGCCGGCGACTGCACGGCGTACGCCGAGCGCATGACGTCGAAGTACCACTGCTCCTGCCCGCGTGGGCTCTCGCGCACGGTCTCGGCGAGCGGGAGGATCTGTGGCGCGCCGATGGCGACCCCGAGTGCCAGCCCCGCCACCAGCATGCCGACGCGGCGGCGCAGCGTGCCGCACGGCATCACGACCGCGACGATCCCGAGCAGGACGGCGGTGTCCATCGGGAAGTCCGGGAACGCCGCCAGCCACTGCATGCCGGCGGCGAGACCGAGCCATGCGAGCCACGGCGCGGCGCCGCGCTCGACGGCGTGCTCCCAGCAGAGCAGCAGCACGGGGAGCCAGGCGAGGTTGGCGAGAAAGCTCGGATGGTCGATGCCGGCGGCGGCGGCGCCCGTGAAGAGGCCGCCGAGCGTGACGAGGACGGCGAGGCACGCCGCCAGCCGTCCGATCGCGTGCTGCCCGAGATAGGCGACCGTGGCCCACGCGAGGACGAGCACGTGGACGGCGTAGAACGCCTGCACCGCCGACCAGGTCGGGAGCGCGGCGAAGAGCAGCAGCGCCGGCGGGTAGAGCGCACCCCCCTGCCCGCTGCCGAGGAGCGCGTTGCCGCAGAACTCCCAGGGGTTCCACAGCGGCAGGCGTCCTTCGAGGAGCGCGCGCGCCCCCTCCTGGTACTTCGCGACGTGCAGCCCGTGCAGGTCGCCGCCGGTGACCCGCGCACCGATGCCGCCCGACGTCAGCACCAGGCCCATCGCGAGCACGGTGACGCCAGCGGCGGCCCGGAGGTCGAGCAACCACCGACGACTCCGGCTCACCGTCGCACACCCCCGAAGCCCGCCACCGATCGTGCGCCCTCAGGCAGGTGCGGCGATGGCCAGCATCTCGCCCACCGGCACCTGCCACGGGCGATCGCGCAGCGCCGCCGGCAACAGGCGCGACGGCAGGTCGGCGAGGCGCGCGAGCCACGGGTTGCGATCGCGCAGCGCACCGATGGCGTAGTCGATGGTGAGCACCTTGTACGTGGTGGCGATGTCGCGCACGGCGAAGCCGTTGCGCTGGAACACCTGGCGCAGCGTGCCGGCGTCGAAGTAGTGCAGGTGATCGGGCGCGATGAAGTACCAGTGCCGGCCCATGAGCCGCGCCGGCACGCTGCCGAAGTTGGGCACGGTGACCGCGAGGATGCCGCCGGGCGCGAGCCAGCTGCGGGCGCGCTCGAGGAGCACGGCGGGGTCGCGCAGGTGCTCGAGGACGTCGAACGCGGTGATGACGTCGTACGGCGTCTCGACGACGAAGTCCTCGACCGTGCTCTGGTAGACGGCGAGGCCTTCGGCCTGTGCTGCGGCCACCGCCTCGGGCGCGAACTCGACCCCCTCGGCCACGCCACCGTCGCCGCGGGTCGCGAGCGCCGCGCCCGCCGCCGCCACGAACGCACCCGTGGACGCGCCGAGGTCGAGCCAGCGTCGCGCCTGCGGATGGGCACGCAGCACGGCGCGCAGCCGCAGCTCGGCGATGGCGCGACGGATGCCGGTGGCGCGGGCGAAGAAGGCGTACTCGCCGGTGCGGTAGGCGTCGGCGTAGGCCTCGGCCAGGTCGACGACCTGCGGGTTCTGCCGCATCACGCCGCAGCGCGTGCAGCGCTCGAAGCGGCAGCCTCGCTTGAGGAAGGCGAAGCGGAATTCGTCGGCGCCGCAGGCCGGACAGGGCGCCGTCACCTGCATCGCACTCTCGTTGTGGGGCGGCATGGCCGAAGCCGGGGACTGCCGCGACGAGGTCATAGACGTGAACCCCTACCATCGCGAGACGGCGGGTCGCAACGAGCGCGCGCCTCGCGTGACGCTCGTCCCCGCAGCGTGATAGGGAGACGACCCAAGACCATGTCTTGGGTCGGGGAAGACCGCGAGCGTGGAGCGACGATTTCCGCCCGACCAGGGTGTCGCGGCCGGCGAAGCCGGCGCGACATGGGAAGCACGCATGGGGGCGGGACCACACTGCTTCGCTGCCAGCAGTCGGTGCGTCGCCGTCAGGCGCGCTCCCGGTGACCCACGCCCCTTCGAGTCCCCGCGCCACGCTGCCGACGTGGCTCGCCGTCGTGGCTGCGGCCCTCGCCTATGCGCTCGTCACCGTTGCGGTCACGTGGCCGGTGTTCCGTCACCCCGCCTCGACCGTGCTCGACACGACGACGCTCTACGGCGACGCCTGGAGCCTGATCCAGCGCGACATCAACCTGACGATGTGGATCCTGGCCTGGGACACCCACGCGCTCACCACCCATCCCACCACCCTCTTCCACGCCAACGCCTTCCATCCCGCGCCCTGGGTGCTCGCGACGTCGGAGCACATGCTCGGGAACGTGCCGTGGTTCGCCCCCCTCTTCCTCGCCACCGGCAATCCGGTGCTGGCGCACCAGCTGACGCTGCTCGCGAGCTTCGTCGTCGCCGGTCTCGCGATGGCGGCGTTCGCCTTCTACTGGACGGCCGACCGCACCGCGGCGTTCGTCGCCGGCCTGTGCTACGCGCTGGCCCCGTACCGCCTCTGGCAGCTCGGCAACCTCCACGTCATCGCCATCCAGTACCTGCCGCTCGTCCTCCTCGGCATCGACGGCATCCTCGATCGCCGCCGGCCGCGCACGGCGACCCTGCTCCTCGCCGGTGCGCTCGTGGCCTCGACGGCGTGCTCCTACTACGTCGGCTATGCGGCGTTCGTCCTCGCCGGTGTGTACGCCGCCGCGGGTCTCCTCGGACGGCGCGCACCGCGCGGCCGCAGCGTCGCGCTGCTGGCGCTGGCGGCGGGCGCGGCGGCCGTGGTGGTCGGCCTGGTGACGGTGCCGTACGTGCTGCTGCAGCGCAGCGGCGCGCTGCCGGATCAGACGCAGGGCGGGTTCGACTCGCTGGCGTTCTTCGGCGTGCTCAAGTTCGGAGTGTCGGGGATGCTGGCCTGGTTCGTGCGGCCGCGGGACGGCGGCATCCCACAGTACCTCGGCCTGGTGGCGATGCTGCTCGCCGCGGCGGGACTCGTCCTCGGGCGCGGGACGCCGCGCGGCGCGCTCGTCGCCGTGATCGTCGCCGGCCTCGTGCTCTACCTCGGCCCGATCGTGCCGGATCCGTGGACGCCGGGCGTCGTCCTGCCGACGCCCTATGCGTGGCTCGCGGCGGTGGTGCCCGGGTTCTCGGCGATGCGCGCACCGCAGCGTTTCGGGTGTCTCGTCACGGTCGCCGTCATGGCGCTCGCGGGCTTCGGGCTCGCGGCGCTGCGCGCCCGCCTACGCGACGGCGGACAGGCACGGCTCGCCGCCATCGTGCCCTGGATGTTCGCGGTGGTGATGCTGGTCGAGGTCCGTCCGCCGGGATTGCGCGCCATGGCCGTCCCGCCCGAGGGCTCGACGCCGGAGGCCGCGCGCTGGCTGCGCGAGCACGGCGAGCGCGGCGTGGTCCTGAACCTGCCGTTCAACCGCTTCGAGCTGTATCGCGAGAGCAGCTACCTCTACGACAGCATCTTCCACTGGTCGCCGATCGTGAACGGCTACGCGTCGTATCCACCCTCGACCTACGTCGCGGTGGGCGAGGCAGCGGCCCCCCTGCCCGATCCCGCCGCGCTCGACGCCGTGCTGGCCCTGGTCGACGTGCGCTGGATCGTGCTCCACCTGGGCGGCATCCCACCCCGCTATCAGCCCGCCTGGCGCACGACGCTCGATGCAGCGCTGCGCAAGGTGGCCGAGTTCCCTGGCGCCGTGATCTACGAGGTCCCGCCTAGGGGCGGCGTACGACCGCCGCCACCGACAGGCCGACCGGCAGCCGCCACCCGCGACGCAGCGCCGCCGCCTCCATCCGATACGTGGCGAGCAGCGTCTCGTTGACGGCGGGACCGTGCACCGTGAAGTCGGTGGCGACGGCCTCGCCCCGGCGCAGCTTCCCGAGGATGCCGCGCACGATCAACGCCGGCGCGAACGCCACCACGTTGGTGTAGCTCACCCGCTCGACGGTGAGGTCGGCGGCGGCGAGCACGCGACGGAGCTGCCCCGCGGTGTAGCGACGCACGTGGTGCAGCACTTCATCGTGTCCGCTCCACAGCATCTGGAACGCGGGCACGCTCACCAGCAGCGTGCCGCCCGGCCGGAGCAGCGCGCGCACGCTCGCCAGCAGCGCCTGCTCGTCGGCGAAGTGCTCGAGGACGTCGAGCATCAGGACGGCATCGAAGCTCGCCGGGCCGAACGGCAGACGATCGCCGTCGGCGCAGGCGAGCGCCGCGATGCCGCGGCGTCGACAGTAGGCCAGCGCGGCGCGCGAGCGGTCGACGCCGACGGTGACGACGTCGCTCCCGAACGCCGACAGCACGCCGCCGGTGCCGCAGCCGACGTCGAGCACGCGCCGGCCGCGCAGGTCGAGCGGGGCCAGGAGCGCCTGGACGAGGAGCCGCTTGCCGAGGAACCACCAGTGGCGGTCCTCGAGCGCGTACATCTCGTCGATGCTGGCGTCATCCATCGCGCAGCCGCGGCCCGGTGACGGTGGTGACGCCGGCGAGCGGCGCCACGAGCGCGCTCCCGCCGGCGTAGCGGCCGGCGAACCGGTTGCGCACGATGCGCCCGATGCCGATCGCCGAGCGCAGGGCGTCGCGTCCGCGCCGCACCTTGGTGCCCTCGACGTCGCGCCAGAGCACCGGCACCTCGACGAGCGGGAAGCCGAGGCGGCGCGCCAGGTAGAGCGCCTCGGCGTCGAAGCTCCAGTCGTCGAGCGTCACGCGACCGAAGATGGCGTGCGCCGCGGGGCGCGTGAAGAGCTTGAAGCCGCAGGTGACGTCCGAGACGTCGACGACGAGGCCGCGCACCAGCAGCGTGAAGACCCGCCCCATGCTCTCGCGCAGCCAGGGCTGGTGCACCTCGACCTCGGCACCGGGCATCTTGCGCGAGCCGATCGCCACCGCGGCGCCGCGGTCGACGGCGGCGTCGAGCTTCGCGAGCTCCGTGATGGGGGTCGAGAGGTCGGCGTCGGTCATCAGCACGCGTGCGCCGCGGGCGTGCAGCATGCCGGCCCGGACGGCGAACCCCTTGCCGCGGTTCGGCCGCGAGCCGAGCAGCGTCAGCGGCGTCGCCAGCGTGGCCGCGACGTCGGTGACGACCGTGAGGGTCGCGTCGCTGCTGCCGTCGTCCACCACCACGATGTCGCTGTCGGGCTGGTGGCGGCGGAGATGGGCGTCGATCACGCGCAACGGCTCGGCGATGCGAGCCGCCTCGTTGTGCGCGGGAATGACGACGGTCAGGGCGGACTCGGGCATGACGACGGGGCACGGCCATACCACACGCCACCGACGGATCGGAACCTTGCCTTCCCGCATCGGCGACCGCTAGTAGACCGGCGTCGCATGCGCACCCTGTTCCGGATCCTGGGAGCAGCCGCCGCCCTGGCGATCACCTTCGTGGTCTTCACGTGGCCGTTGCTGCGGCACCCCGCAACGACGGTGCTGGACGCCGTCTCGCTCTACGGCCCGGCCTCGGCGCTCGTGCAGCGCGACATCAACCTGACGATGTGGGTCCTCGCCTGGGACTCGCACGCCCTCGTCACCGATCCCCTGCGCCTCTTCCACGCCAACGCGTTCTGGCCCGCGCCCTACACCCTGGCCCTGTCCGAGCACATGCTCGGCAACCTGCCGCTGTTCGGCCCCGTCTACCTGCTCACCGGCAATCCGGTGCTGGCGCACCAGAGCACGCTGGTCGCGAGCTTCGTCCTCTCCGGCCTCACCATGGCGTGGTGGATCTGGTTCTGGACGCGCGACACGACGGCGGCGCTGGCGGCGGGCTTCCTGTACGCGTTCGCACCGTTCCGCTTCTGGCAGCTCGGCAACCTGCACGTCGTCTCGATCCAGTACCTGCCGCTGGTGCCGCTCGGCATCGATCTGGTGCTCGGCACCGAACGGCGCATCGCCGGCGCCTGCCTCCTGGTGGGCGCGCTCGTGCTGTCCACCGGCTGCTCGTACTACGTCGGCTACGCCGCCTTCGCGCTCGCCGGCATCTACCTCCCGTGCGCGATGCTGGTGCGCGGCCGTCCGTCGCTGGCGCGCCTGCCGCTCCTCGGCCTGGCGCTCGCGATCTCGGGCGGCTCCCTGGCGGCGCTGAGCATCCCCTACGTCCTGCTGCAGCACGCCGGCGTCATCAGCGACCACACCAAGAACTTCTACAGCCTCGCCTTCATGAACGCGTTGTTCAGCGGCCCCACCGGCATCCTGACGCGGTTCGTGTGGCCGAAGCACGACGGCATCCCGCTCTTCCTCGGTCTCGTGCCGATGATGTTCGCCCTGGTCGGCGTCGTGCGCTGGCGGCGGGCGCCGCGCGGCGCGCTGCTGACGGTGCTCGCCGCCGGCTTCGTGCTGTCGCTCGGGCCCTACCTGGCCTGGGGCGAGGCGCAGATCCCGTTGCCCTACCGCTGGCTGACGGCGATCGTGCCGGGCTTCTCCGCGATGCGGGTGCCGCAACGCTTCGCGAGCCTGGTGACGCTGGCAACGGTCGCCCTGGCCGGGCTCGGGCTGGCGAAGGTGCGTGCCGACCTCCTGGCGGAGGGGCGCCTGCGCGAGGCGCTGGCCGTGCCCGTGGCCGCGGTGGGGGTCGCCCTCCTCCTGCTGCGACCGGGCTACACCCAGCCGCTCCCGGTGGGCGTCGGTCCGTCCGTGCCACCCGCCTACCAATGGCTCGCCGAGCACGGCGACGGCGGCCCGCTGCTCGAGGTGCCGTCGGCGGCACATCACCTGCAACGCGAGAGCCTCGCAATGTACTACAGCACCGCCCACTGGCTCCCGCTCGCGAACGGCTACACGCCCTATCCACCGACGTCGTACACGACGCTCATGGACGCCGTCACGCGCCTGCCCGACCCGACGGCGATGGCCGACATCCGTGCACAGCAGCCCGGCCTGCGCTGGCTGCTCGTCCACACCTACCGCATCCCCGAGAACGAGCGTGCGGCCTGGAAGGCGATGCTCGACGGTGCCGGCCTGCGCCGCGTCGGCGAGTTCGACCGCATGGTCCTCTTCGAGTTCCCGACCGCTCAGTGAACGTAGCCGAGGGCGCGCAGCGCCTCCTCGCGCTGCCGGCGCTCGTCGTCGCTGAGGCCCGCGCCGGGTGGCCCCCTTGTCGCGGAGGCCGACAGCGGCCGCGCCGTCGCGCGACCGACCAGGTAGCGCGTGACCTCGGGGTTGGCGGCGCTCACGTCCTGCGTCTCGCCGGGATCCGTCGGCAGGTGGAAGAGCTGCGGGCCCTTGGCGTCGAGCACGAGCTTCCACGGCCCCTCGCGCGCGTACCACGCGATGGCGCGATGGCTCGGCGGCAGCAGCAGCTCGCCGACGGCGCCCGGCGGGCGCACCGTCGTCCCGGGCGCGAGCCAGCTGCGACCGACGAAGCTCCGCGGCACCGGGATGCCGGCCAGGTCGAGCAGGGTGGCCGAGAGGTCGAGGTGGCTCACCACCTCGTCGATGCGCTCCCCGCCGTCGACCCCGGGGATCCACATGACGAGCGGCACCCGCACCAGCTCCTCCCAGAGCGAACGACCGTGCAGCATCTCGCCCCGATCGCCGAGCGGCTCGCCGTGGTCGGCGGTGACCACCACGATGGTGTGGTCGGCGAGGCCGAGCCGGGACAGCGCATCGAACAGGACGCCGATCTCGTGGTCGGCGTACGCGATCGCACCGTCGTAGCGGTCGGGGTTCATGTTGCCCAGACGATCGAAGAATATCCGAATCTGCTCCTCGTCGAGCGTCTTGCGCAGCTGGGCCAGCACGGTCTCGAGGACCTTCGCGTCGGGGGCCGTCGGGAAGAGGTCGCGGAAGGGCGACGGCGGCACGTACGGAAAGTGCACGTCCATCGTCTGCAGGTAGAGGAAGAACGGCTGATCGAGGTGCTGGCGCATCCAGCCGAGTGCGGCGGCGTGCAGCTCCTCGGCCGATGCCTTCTCCGTGCCGTCCTTCGTGGCTTCCCCCAGGAGCTGGTAGTGATCGAAGCCGCGGTCGTATCCGAGCGCCGGCGTGCACAGGACGTTGGCCTGGAAGCCGGCGGTCTCGTAACCGGCGGCCTGGAAGGCCTCGGCGAGCGTCTCGCGCGCCGGGCCATCGCGGTCGATCGAGCCGAGCAGCTCCTCGGGATAGCGTGACGACAGCAGCGACGTCACCGAGGGCGTCGTGAACGAGCCGGCGGCGTAGGCGCGATCGAAGACGAAGCCGCGCTCGGCGAGCCGCTCGAGGGTCGGCGACGTCGGCCGGTGATAGCCGTAGAGCGAGAGCCGGCCCGCACGCAGCGTGTCGACGACGTAGAGGATGACGTTGGGCGGTCGCCCGGGGCGACGGACGTCGGGCGGCAGGATGGACGGCGTGGGCTCGGCACGGCCCTCGATGCGGGGCGCGATCAGGCTGATCGGACGGTTGGTCGACGTCGACAGCTGCAGGTCGGTGATCCGGCCGCCGCCGTCCGGCAGCGGCGCGCGCCAGACCCCGTCGGGGTCCTGCACGGGTGCGAGCGGCGTCACCGTGCCGTCCCGGACCACCCCGAGCGTGACCGCCGCGGGCGGCAGCTCGGGCGGCAGCGAATAGCGCAGCGCACCCGCGTCGGGGGTCCGGACGACGACGTCCAGGGCACCCGGTGCCGGGGCCGTGAGCCGCCGCTCGACGTCGTTGCCCTCGACGGTGACGGTCACCGGACGGCCGTCGGTGAATCCCCGCCGCGTCGTCGTCAGGTCCTGCACGACGCGCGTGTCGTCGGACCCGCAGGCACCGAGCAGCGCGCACAGCAGGACGGTCACCGGGAGCGCACGACCCATCCGCGCGATCCTATCGGGCGTCCCCGGCGACTGCCACCGCGACGGGGGGTGCGCGACTCGACAAGCGCCCGCCGCGGGGGGTAGTGTCCGCGCCCCTGCATGCCTTCCCGCCGGCCGTACCTCGAGATCTTCCTGCTCTCCCTGGCCGTCCTCCTCCTCGAGGTGAGCTACACGCGGATCTTCTCGTTCAAGCTCGTCTACTTCTTCACCTACCTCATCATCGGCATCTCGCTGCTCGGCCTCGGCGCCGGCGCCGTCCTGGTGGCCATGCTGCCGCGGCTGCGGCGTGCAGGCATCGGCGTCATCCCGGCCTGCTGTCTCGCCGGCGCGCTCGGCGTGCTCGTCGGCTACGTCATCGTGGCGCGAACCCAGCTGAACGCGTTCATGCTCGTCGACGCCGTCACCACCGGCAAGCTCGCCATTGTCGCCGCCGAGGGCGGCAAGCTGCTCGCCATCTGCGTGTCGCTCTTCGTGCCCTACCTCGCCGCCGGGATCGCGGTGGCGGTGATCCTCGCCACCGGCGCCAACGCCATCAATCGCCTCTACTTCGCCGATCTGATTGGCGCCGGCCTCGCCTGCGCGCTGGCCGTCCCGCTCATGGCGACGATCTCGCCACCCGGCTGCGTCGTGCTCGGCGGCGCCGCGATCGCCGTGGCCGGCCTGCGCCTCGGGTCGGGGGGCATCCGCGTGCCGCTGGCGCTGCTGGCGCTCGTGCTCGTCGCCGGCGCGGTCCGCCCGGGCCTGCTGCCCGAGCCCGTCACCGACAAGGTGAAGACCATGAGCCCGAGCCGCACGAGCGGCACGGTGGCGTTCTCGCGTTGGAGCCCGGTGTTCCGCGTCGACGTGCTCGACGACATGGCCGGCGTCGAGGGCTTCAAGGTGCTGAGCCACGACGGCATGTGGGGCTCGGTGCTGCCGCACTGGGACGGCGACCCGCAGTCGCTGCGTCGCTACGACACCGACGTCCGCAAGTACCCGTTCCAGATGCTCGGGCCGAAGGCGCGCGTCGCCATCATCGGCGCGGCGGGCGGCAACGAGATCCTGGCGTCGCTCTATTTCGACGCCGCCCACGTCACCGCCATCGAGCTCAACCCGGTGACCGTGTCGCTGCTCACGGAAGGCTACGCCGACTACACCGGCGGCGTCGCGCGCGACCCGCGCGTCGAGCTGGTGAACGCCGAGGGCCGCTCGTTCCTGATGAGCCGCGCCGACCGCTGGGACGTCATCTGGTTCGTCGCCCCCGACAGCTACGCCGCCATGAACGCCGCCACCTCCGGAGCCTACGTGCTGTCGGAGAGCTACCTCTACACCGCCGAGATGATCGCCGAGAGCCTCGGGCATCTGTCCGACCGCGGCATCATCGTCACGCAGTTCGGCGAGGCCAACTTCGACCGCAAGCCGAACCGCACCGCGCGCTATCTCGCCACCGCGCGCGAGGCGTTCCGTCGCCTCGGCGTCACCGACTTCGGGAACCACGTGCTCGTCAGCAGCACGCCGGGGTTCGTGTTCACCACGTCGACGATCCTGCTGAAGCGCACGCCCTTCACCCCGGACGAGGTGGCGCGCTTCGTCGAGACCACCAAGGGGCTCGAAGGCGCCATCGTCCGCCACGCGCCCGGCGTCACCGACCACGGCGACAACCCCGTGAACAAGGTCATCGACCTCACGCCGGCCCAGCTCGACGCCTGGTTCGCGCATCATCCCTACGACCTGCGCCCGGTCACCGACGACGCGCCGTTCTTCTGGCACTTCGTGCCGTTCCGCGAGGCGCTACGCGCGCAGCCGCACGCCGGCCTGTACTCCACCGAGGAGGGCATGGGCGAGCGCCTGCTCCTGATCCTCCTCGCGGTCGCGGTGGTGCTGGCGACGCTGTTCCTGCTGGCGCCGCTGCTGTTGCAGCGCGCGCTGTGGCGCACGGTGCCCTACAAGAAGGAGGCGGCGCTCTACTTCGCCGCGCTCGGCCTCGGTTTCATGTTCCTCGAGGTACCGCTCATCCAGCACCTGACGCTGTTCCTCGGCTACCCGACCTACTCGCTCACCGTCACGCTGTTCGCGATCCTCCTCTCGACCGGCGCCGGCAGCTTCCTCAGCGAGGGCATCCGCCTCCCGCGCACCCGGTTGGCCGTCCTCCTCGGCGGCGCGCTCGCCGTCCTCGTCGTGGCCTACCAGGTGGGCCTCGGCCCGCTCCTCGCCTACGGCGTCGGCTGGCCCTTCGCCGTGCGCGTCCTGACGGCGGTCCTGCTCCTGTTCCCGCTCGGCCTGGTGCTCGGCGCCTTCATGCCGCTCGGCCTCCGCACCGTCGCCGGCCTGAGCGAGCACGGCGAGGCCTACGTCGCCTGGGCCTGGGCCGTGAACGGCTTCTGCTCCGTCGTCGCCTCGGTCTTGTCGACCCTGCTCTCGATGGCATTGGGATTCGACACGGTCATGCTGCTCGCCCTCGTCCTCTATGCGATCGGCATCGCCGCCCTGCTGCGCATTCCCGAAACTGCCATCACGGCGTGAATCGCCCCGATCGAAGCCGCGCCGTTCGCAGCGGCGGGTGTGGTGCGGGCATAGCGGCCCCGCAGGCGCTAGTGCGCGCCCGAGCCTGCGAGAGAGGCGGCGGCCCTTCGACGGCGCACTTGCGCCGAGGACCGGGCCGCGTAGCCCGCACCAAACCCGCGCTCCCCGCCGAGCCGCCCCCCTCAGAACTCGGTGTAGATGAACTTCATCTCCTCCTGTGGGGCGAGGAACAGCATCAGCAGGATGACGACGACGAAGAACGCCACCGGCCAGTTGCGACGGACGAAGCGCGCGATCATCCCGCCCCCAGGAGCTTCTGGATCACGACCCGTGCGGTCGCGGCGTCGACCACGAACAGCACCCAGCCGACGCACACGAAGTGGAAGGTGAACACCGTCGCGACGAGCCGTCCCGGCCACCCGAAGCTCGCCGGCAGCGGTAGCCGCGGGCGCACGCGCCGCCAGAGCTGATACGCGTTCAGTCCGAGCCCGTGGTAGATGCCCCACAGCACGAAGTGCCCGGCGGCGCCGTGCCAGAGCCCGCAGATCGCCATCGCGACGAGTCGATTCCCCTGCGCCCGCAGCAGCCCGTGCCGGTTGCCGCCGAGCGGGATGTAGACGTAGTCGGTGATCCACGACGTCAGCGACATGTGCCAGCAGCGCCAGAAGCGCGCCAGGTTGGGCTGCAGGTACGGATAGGCGAAGTTCTCCGGCACGTGGAAGCCGAGCAGCTGCGCGCTGCCGATGGCGATGTCGGAGTAGCCCGAGAAGTCGAAGAGGATCTGGATGGCGTAGGCGTAGACGCCGAGCCAGAGCATGCCCGACGACTGATCGAGGGGATCGGCCCAGATGGGTGCCGCCAGCCGCTGCACGGCGTCGGCGACGAGGAACTTCTTCGCCAGGCCGATCACGATCCGCTGCATGCCGGCGTTCGCCTCGGCGGCGTCGAAACGGGTCTGCGCCCCGATCTGCGGCTGGAAGTCGTTGAAGCGCTTGATCGGGCCGGCGACGAGGGTCGGGAAGAAGAAGATGAAGAGGAGGAAGTCGCGCACGCTGCCCGGCGTGATGGTGCCGCGACGGATCTCGATCAGGTAGTGCACGTACTCGAAGACGAAGAACGAGATCGCCAGCGGCACGCGTTCGGCGACCGCACCGGTGATGATCGACTCGGGCGCCACGCCCATCTCGACGAGCGTCGTGGTGACGAAGCCGGTGTACTTGTAGTAGCCGAGCAGCCCGAGCGAGCAGACGATGCCGAGGACGAGCAGCGCGTGGCGGGGTGCCCGCGCCACCTGCCCCGCGCTGCGCGCGAGCCCGTACACCAGGAACGTCATCGCCAGCACCAGCCCGACGTGGGGCGGATGGTAGTTGGTGTAGAAGACGAGGCCGGCCGCGAGCAGCCACCACGGCCGCATGCGCGGCGGGATCAGCCAGAACACCGCCACGACGGCTATGAGGAAGAGGCCGTAGAGCCACGTCGTGAAGATCATCGCGCGGCGTCTCGCAACCGCGGCACCAGCTCGTCCGCGAGCATCGAGGCGAAGACGGCCTGCCCCGCCAGCGTGGGATGGATGGCGTCGGGTCCGCCGGCGTAGCTCAGGCGGAACATCGACTCCTCGCCCCGATCGCGAAAGTTCAGGATGGGGACACCGGCCGCCGCCGCATGCGCGCCCACCCAGGCGTCGAACTCCTCGACCAGGCCGGGCTCGAAGCCCCGCGTGGCCGCGTCATTGATGGGGATCTCGTACAGCAGGCAGCGTCCGGCCTCACCGCAGAGACGGATCAGCCCGTCGAGCGCCCACACGGTGAGCGACGACGGGTCGAGCCGATGGTCGGCGCGCGCCCAGAGATACGTCGTCGAGCTCGACGGCAGGCTCGCCGGCAGCCGCGGCGGCAGCGGCACGACCCGGTCGATCAGCGGCACCATCCACGACTTCACCTTCGGCCGCAGGCGACGGGCGAACTCGAGCGACACCTGCGTCCGGAACCGCACCAGCGGTACGAACGACGACACCAGGCTGCGCCCGAAATCCTCCCGGCCGACGAGGGCCATCGTGAACGGCAGGCCGAGCCGCGACACCACGTCCCACTGAAACGCCACCTCGTAGGCCCCGGTGGTGAAGCGCACCAGCGGCTTCACGGGGATGACGCGCGGGCTCACCGCGTAGACGATGAGGTCGGGGTTCAGCGACAGCGCCTTCGCCACGATGAGGATCGCGTCCTGCGGATAGAGCCCGACGAACGCCAGATTGATCACGTGCGGCGGACGATCCGGGAACCGCTTCGCCAGCTCCTCGCGCAGCATCCATGGCAACGTCTCGGTGACGACGATGGAGCCGCCGACCGACGAATCGCCGATGACCACAACCATCGGCGTGCCTGGCGGCAGGTCGGCCTTCGACGGCAGCACCTCCAGCTCGGCCGGCACGGCCACGCCCGAGAGTGCGAACATCCCGTGCTGGCGGTAGAACAGCGGCGCCCACCAGCGCGGCATGAAGTCGTAGGCCACCCACAGCGACACCACGACCAGACAGGCGACGACCTTCAGCAGTACGTGGAACGGCGCCAACCGCCGGGCGAGAGACGACACCGAGGCGGGCACATCTCACCCAACCTGGCCGACGGTCAAGCGGGAGCGTGCGTTGTGGCGGTCCCGGGAGGCGCACGGTACAGTCCGGCCCCGATGCGCCTGGCTCTCCGGCTCTCCCTCCTCGTCCTCGCCATCGCCCTGCCCGCAGCCGCCCGTGCCGGGACGCCGTTGCTCGACGCGCTCCGGGCCGAGCCTGCCATCGCCACGGCGCCGACGTACCGCATCCGCCCGTCGACGGCGCACCGGCAGACGCGGCCGGCGATCATGAGCGCCATCCCGAACGCCTTCGCGTTCCCGCTCACCGTACCGCCGCATGCGCACCTGCGCGTCGGCTTCACGCTCCTCGATCGTTTCGTCGGCGGCGACATGATCGAGCGCACCCGCCCCACCCGCTTCAGTGTGGAGTTCGTCGGCGCCGACGGCACCGTGCACCCGCTCGCCAGCCGGACCCTCGACCCGAAGGCCACTCCCGGCGACCGGCGCTGGATCGACCTGGACCTCGACCTCACGCCGTTCGCCGGCCAGACCGGAACGCTGCGGCTCGCGCAGGCGGTCGTCGGCGACCCGGCGGCCGACGGCCTCACCTTCGCGCTGTGGAGCAGCCCCGTCGTCTACGACCCCACCACCGAGCAGGGCGGTCCGAACCTGCTGTTCATCACCATCGACGCGCTCCGCGCCGACCACCTCGGCGCCTGGGGCTACGGCCGGCCGACGAGCCCGCGCCTCGACGCGCTGGCCGCCGAGGGCGTGCGCTTCGCGAAGACGTTCACGAGCGCGCCGATGACGGTGCCGTCACTGCCGCAGATCTTCACGTCGGCGGTGTTCCCGCACACCGAGAGCCCGAACCTGATGAGCAGCCTCGCGGGTAGCGACTTCCGCAGCAAGGCGATCGTCAACAACCCCTACCTCGAGTTCTTCCTCACCATCCAGATGCGCGACGGCTTCGAGTCGGTGAGCACCGTGCGCTGGCGCGCCGACAAGATCACGCGCGCGGCGCTGCGCTGGGTGGACGCGCACCGGGGCGAGCGCTTCGCGCTCTATCTGCACTACCTCGACACCCACACGCCGTACAAAATCCGCGGCGAGGCCGCGACCCGCTTCACCGACCCAGACTACACGGGTGCCGTCGGCACCGACTGGGGGGACGTCGAGGGGGCGCGCACCGACAAGTACGACGACGCCGACCGCGCCCACATCGGCGACCTGTACGACGGCGCGATCCGCTTCGTCGACGACCAGATCGGCGTGCTGCTCGACGGCCTCGCCGAACGCGGGCTCCTCGACGACACGCTCGTCGTCGTCAGCGCCGACCACGGCGAGGAGCAGTGGGACCACGGCAGCTTCTTCCACGGCCAGTCGCTCTACGACGAGCTGCTGCACGTGCCGCTCATCATGCGCTTCCCGAAGGGCGCACACGCCGGCACGGTCGTCGACCGGCAGGTGCAGTCGCTCGACATCGTGCCCACCATGGCCGACGCCGTCGGCGGGCGCGTGCTCCCCGAGTTCGAGGGCCGGAGCCTGCTGCCGATGATCGCCGACCCCGCCGCCGTCCCGACACGGCCGCTCCTCGCGCGCACCAACAACGCGACCTTCCCCGCCCGCTTCGCGGTGCGCACGGATGCCCAGAAGCTCATCACCACCGTCGAGCCCGCCCGCGACGAGCTCTACGACCTCGTCGCCGATCCGAAGGAGCAGCACGACCTGCTGGCGGCGTCGCCGCCGGCGACCGTTCCGGCGCCGCTCGCCGACGCCATGGCCGGGCTCCGTGGCCGGCTTCGCGACAGCGGCGTCCAGGTGCGCGCCGTCGCGGGCGACGGCCGCGATCACACGGTGGAGGTGCGGCTCCACAGCGCGGAGGGGCGCGCCTTCGAGAATCCCGATCGCATCGGCTTCGGGCCCTCCGACCACCTCGTGCTCGAACGCGACGGCCGCACGCTGGTATGGACCGCCGTGATCGGCGGCGGACCGCCGAAGGGGGTGCGCTTCGACCGCGGGCACCTGCGCGATCCCGTCACCGATCCCGGCATCGAGGTGCAGGTCACGGTCGACGGCCAGCCGATCGCGCCCTCGGCGCTGCGCCTCGGCGGCGACGCCGCTCCCGCCCCGGCAGCGGCGTTCACGTACACGCGCAGCCTGCCGGCGCTCTTCGGCACCGCCGTCGAGACGCCGGTGCTCGAAGCGACGACGCCGCCCGCCGTCACGCCGCTGCCCGACCAGCCCGTCACCGTCTACCTCTGGCGCACGCGCGAAGCCGGCACTGGCGCGCTCTCACCCCCGCCCGCGAGCAGCGACACGCAGGATCGGCTGCGCGCGCTCGGCTACGTGCACTGACGCCGGCTCAATCGACGTAGCCGAGGGCGCGGAGACGACGCGTCGTCTCCGCATCCGCCGGTCCGCCCGCGGTGCCACCGGCCGCCGACTCGGGGAAGCGCCAGATCCACACGGTCACGGGGACGTCCGGCATCGGTGTCAGCGCGGGCGCTGCCGCTGCCACGAGCGGCGGCGACTCGACGGCTTCCCCGAAGAGCTTCGCGACGGTCCGCCCGTAGGTGAACGGCATCGAGGGCGGCGGCGTGCCCGCGGCCCCGAGACGGACCGCCGCGGGCGACACCGCGCGCCCGTCGACCTCGACGACGAACGTCAGGCCCGGGTCGCCGCCGTCGTCCTGCAGCATGCCCTGGTCGAAGCGGAAGCCGGCCGGGGTCGTTCCCACCGTCCCGGTCCAGCGCAACGTGCGCTCGGTCTCGCTCGCGACGAGACGGTCGTCGGGCCCGAGATCGATGCGATCCGGGTTGTCGGCGACGCGCCCTTTCGGACCGCTCGTCACCAGGACGTCGATCGCATGCGAGCGCCCGTCGCCGGCGACGGCGCGCACCTGATACCCGAGCGTGCGCAGCGGCGCCCGCATGGCCTCGAGCTCGGCGCCGAGCGCGGCGCGCACCGGCGCCAGCGCCGGGTCGGCGGCGCGATCGATGTGCTCGTGCGGGTCGGCGACGAGGTCGTAGAGCTCGACGCGGCCGGTCTCCACCGTGTCGATCAGCTTGTGCGTCGGCGTGCGCACCGCGAAGCGATACGGGAAGCGTGGGTTCG
Source organism: uncultured Binatia bacterium (SeqCode) (assembly GCA_964404165.1). Classification (GTDB taxonomy): domain Bacteria; phylum Desulfobacterota; class Binatia; order DP-6; family DP-6; genus DASYLJ01. Next base: position 98,529 of record CAYOIZ010000012.1, read on the forward strand.
CGGCGCGCACGCGGAGCGCGGGCGGGTCCGGGTCGGGCGTGCCCGCGGCGAGGGGCACGAGGCTCCGTCCCTCGAACTCGGGATAGACCGGCAGCGACAGCACCTCGGCGATCGTCGGCACGACGTCGATCGAGCGGACCATGGTGTCGACGACGGTGCCGGCGTGGGCGCGATGCGGGAAGCGCACGATCAGCGGCACGTGCAGGAGCTCGTCGTAGAGCGTCTGGCCGTGGAAGAAGCTGCCGTGGTCCCACTGCTCCTCGCCGTGGTCGGCGCTGACGACGACGAGGGTCTCGTCGAGGAGCCCGCGCTCCGCGAGCCCCGCGAGGAGGATGCCGATCTGGTCGTCGACGAAGCGGATGGCCCCGTCGTAGAGCGCCGCGATGTGGGCCCGGTCGGCGGCGTCGAATCCACCGGCGGCCGCCGTGGCCGTGTCCTCGAAGCGGGCACCGACGTCGCCGCGATAGGCCGGATCGACGAAGCGCAGCGCCGCCTCGCCCCGCACCCGATACGGCGTGTGCGCGTCGAGATAATGCAGGTAGAGCGCGAAGCGCTCGCCCCGGTGCGCGTCGATCCAGCGCAGCGCCGCGCGCGTGATCTTGTCGGCGCGCCAGGTGCCGGCGGTGACCGACGCGAACCCGTCGCGCGCGTGCAGGCGCAGCCACGACTCGAGGTAGGGATTGTGCACGATCGCCTTGCTGCCGGCGATGCCGCCCTGCACCAGGCTCGTGAGCAACGTCGGCATGCCCGCCGACGGAAAGACGCGCGACGAGAAGAACTGCGGCAGCGACGGCACGGTCATGGGCGCGCTGGTGTACGCCTGCGCGAAGCGCACGCCGTCGGCGGCGAGGGCGTCGAGCGCGGGCGTGGTGGGGCGCGGGTTGCCGTAGGCGCCGACGTGGTCGGCGCGCAGCGCGTCGATGGTGATGAAGAGCAGGTTCGGCCGCGCTGCCTGCGCCGTCGCGTCGTACAGCACGGGCCGGCTCCAGAGCGCGAACGTCGGGTTGGTGGCCTTCGCGTCGGCCGCGACCGTCTGCCGGAACTGGAGCGTGCCGCGGCGGCCGGCGAGCGCGGACAGGTCGACGTCGAGGTCGATCCAGCGCCGGTCGCCGGGCACGCCGCGCGGGTCGACGATGCGCTCGGTGACCTGCTCGACGCGGCCGTCGGCGTCGACGAAGTCGATCGTGAAGCGGGTCGGCTCGGCGCGGGGCACGATGTCGCCGCCGAGGAAGCGATCGAGGAGCGCCACGCCGACGCGCAGCCGGGCGTGGGGCGGAAACACCACCGGCACGTCGAACTGGTTCGGGATGGCGCTCATCACCGCGTTGCGCGTCTGCCCCCAGGCGCTGGTGGCGCGCACGCGGTAGGTCGGAAAGAGCGCCGCCGTGGGTTGCGTGGCGAGCGTGTGCAGCAGATCGAGGGCGGCCGCGGGTGCCGCGAGCACGGCGAGCAGCAGCGCCGCCGGCAGCATCGTCCGTCGCGTCATCGCCTCCACAGGAGGAGCAGATCGAGCGGGCGCGCCATGTCGTCGCCGTGGACGCTGAAGTCGTCGGGGCCCACCGTGGGCTGGCCGCCGCCGTCCTTGACGCGCCGGCGCACGAGCTGCGCCAGCATGGGGAACACGCGCTTCACCACGACCTCGGGCAGGAGCTTGCGCAGGCCGAGCGGATCGAGGCGCAGGATGCGTTGGATCTGCGCACCGCGCGCCTCCTCCCAGGCGATGACGCGCGACGAGCCGTGCACGCCGAGCACCTCGACCCCGGGCAGGATCGGCCCCGCCAGCGCGCCCAGCTCGTCGGCGGTCCATTCGCGCAGGTGGTAGGGATTCTCCGACACCGACATGAGGCGGTTCGGCGTCGTGACGACGAGCGTGCCGCCCGGCGCCGTGCAGGCGGCGAGGCCGCGCAGGAAGCCGGCCGGATCGTGCAGATGCTCGATCACCTGGAAGCTCACCACCAGCTCGAACGTCTCGCCCAGGCGCTCGAGCTGGGTGAGGTCGTAGACGCGATACTCGAGGTTGGGGGCGCGGTGGCGCGCCGACGCGATGGCGATGGCCTCGGCCTGGTCGAGGCCGCGCACGCGCGCGGCCCCCTGGGCCAGCATCGCCGAGCCGTAGCCCTCGCCGCACCCGGCGTCGAGCACGGACCGTCCCTGCGCGAGCGTGGCGGCGTAGCGATACGCAGCCAGGTGCCGCTGCATGTCGACGGTGAACTCGTCGGCATCGCCGCCGGACAGGCGCTCGCCGGTGAACTGCGCGTCGGCCATTCGCTGCTCTCCTTCTCGCGGCCCTAGGCCGCCCCGCCCTGCATGCGCCCGAGCGCCTCGGTGGCGAAGGCGCGGATCTGCGGATCGTGATCGTTCGCGAGCTCGGTGAGGCGCGCACGGGCGTTGGCGTCGTCGAGCACGCCGAGCGCCCAGATGGCCGCCAGCCGGACGGCCTGGTGGCGGTCGTCGAGCAGCGGCACCAGCGCCGGGCCGAGCGCCGTGATGCGCGCGGCGCCGGCGATCCAGGCGCTGGTCTCGCGCTCGAGCGGCTCGTCGGACGCGAGCCCCTTGGCGAGGCAGTCGGTGACCTCCCGCGGATGCACGGCCGACATCTCGATCAGGAAGCTCGGCACCGCGTCCTGGATCTCGTGCTTCTTCTGCGCCAGCATGCCGACGAGATCGCAGAGCCGCTCGAGCTGGCCGAAGCGCACCAGACCCTCGGCGGCGACCACCTGGAGGTACGGCCGCTTCGCCTCCTCCGCGAACGCCTGCTCGAAGACCGGAATGGCCTCGCGATCGTCGAGCGACGCCAGCGCACGTCCCGCGAAGACGCCCACCTGGAGGCGGAGCTTCAGGTCGCTCATCCACTGGCGCGCCTCCGCGCGCGGCACGTTGCCGAGATGGTCGCGGAGCTGGAGACCGCCCGCGCTCGGGTCGTCGCGCGGCAGGTAGCGCTCGTTGCTCTCGCGCAACGCCAGGTACGTGAGCGCGTTGGCGGCGTCGCCGCGCACGCGCCACTCGCCGCCACGGAAGGTGTCGATCAGGAAGTCGATGGATCGCCCGTCGCCGGCCTCGCCGAGGTTGCGCAGCAGCAGGAGCAGGCTGGGCTCGTCGGGTGCCACCTGCTTCGCCAGCGGCGCGATGCCCGCAGCCGTGCCGGCGCGGTCGAGGAACGCCCGCGTCGCGGCGCCGCGGCGCTCGCGGTCGGGGTCGCCCATCTCGACCATGAACGTCTCCGGCGACGGCGTGTCGATGAAGGTCCGCTCGATCGGCGGCGTCACCGGCTGGTCGCGGCGGATGAGCACGTCGTAGCGTCCGAGACGGGCGTCGAGCCGATAGTGCTCGGCGAGCCACTGCCGCAGGATGAAGTAGTAGGCCGGCGACTCGGAGAAGAACCCGAGCCGACGGTTGAGCGTCACCACGTAGCGCGGCGGGGCGGCCTCGAGCTGGCGCAGGATCTCCACCTCGGCGACGTGATCGGGACGGCCGGGGAAGAAGTAGTCGTGCGGCGTCGGTGTGGGGTGGCCGAGCGCGAACGGGATCAGCGCCAGCGCCGGGTACGCGAACAACGGCTCGCCCGGGCGCAGGCGGGCCTCGAGGTGCTCGAGCACGGCGTTCAGCGCCGCGAAGTCGTGGCCGCGCTCGGCCTCGACGCGCACCGGCGCGCGTGTCGTCGCGAGCGTCAGCTGGGGCCGCGCGAGGAGCCCGCCGTAGTTCGGCAGCGACGCCACCAGCGCCAGCGCCGCGCCGCCGGTGACGAGCGCCCCCGTGAGCAGGCGCCGCGGCCAGCCGAGCACCGCCGCCCAGGCCCGCGCCATGCGCGCCGTGCACGCCACCGCCAGCACGAGCGCCGACGGCATCGCGACGATCAGGTGCATCGTGTCGACGCGCGGATAGAGCGTCACGAAGCTGGCGTAGGCGAAGACCAGCACCGCCATCAGGCGACGACCCTCGCGACCGAGCTGGCCGTCGGCGCCGCGCAGGCGTCGCAGGAGGTGCGCGGACGTGGCGAGCCCCATGAGCGGCACCAGCACGAAGCCGACGTGCTGCGCCTGCCACACGATCGAGCGCACGACGCCCTCGGGCATGCGCGCCCACGCCGCCAGCAGCGACAGCGATCCGCCGGCGGCCACCAGGAGGATGCCGACCGCACGACCGAGACGCAGCCGGCCGTGCTCGGCGCTGAGGCCGAGGACCCCAGCCGTCACCAGGCCGACCGCGACGACGGCGGGCCAGCTCGCCGGGAAGCCGATCGGCACCGGATAGGGCGTCGCGTAGATGCGATCCGCGTCCGATCCCACGAGCAGCACCTCGCGCAGGAAGCCGAGCGGACCCAGCTTCACCAGGAAGGGGATCACCCAGGGCAGCGTCACCGCCAGCGTCCCGGCCGCCACCAGTCCCACGCCCTGCCAGAGCCGCAGCGGGGCGTGCTCGGGCGCTCGCGCCCAGAAGAGCCGGCCGAGCAGCAGGAGGATGGGCGGCCCGCAGATGACGGCGAACTCCGGACCCGCGACGGCGAAGTTGAAGGCCAGCACGAAGAAGAGCGCCCCCAGCACCAGGAGCCCACGTGCCGGGCGTCGGTCGCGATCGCCCTCGCCGGCGGCGAGGAACGCGAGCACGAGGCCGCACGCCAGCACCGCCAGCACGCCGGAGTTCGGCTTGAAGCTGAACGCGATGCCGGCCATGAGCCCGGCCAGGAGCAGCGCGCCGCCACGGCCCCCCCGCAGATGGCGATCGATCGCCCACTGCGTGCCGAGGAACGTCAGGCCCGCGTACCAGGACGGATAGGGCACGTTGAACGACGCGAAGTCGCCCGTGAAGCACGGCAGGAAGGCGGCGTACCCGAGCGCCGCCACCGCCGCGAGTGGACCGCCACCCCACGGTCGCGCCAGCACGAACAGCAGCGCGACGCTGGCGGCATTGATGACGACGAGCGCCCAGCGCAGCGGCAGGACCGACTCGCCGAAGAGATGGAACAGGCCGGCGTTCAGATAGAAGGTGCCGGGCGTGTAGCCGGTGTGGAAGTCGACGTAGGGCAGCTGGCCGCGGAACGTGCGCGCGATCTGGAAGAGGATCAGGCCCTCGTCCTCGAGGTTGATGCCGTAGCCGACGAAGGTGGCGAAATAGACGGCCGCGACGGCGCCCACCACGAGCGGGGCCAGGCGTTTCACGAGCGTCCCCCGCCGAGGAGGCAAGCCGAACCAGTCACGCGCACCACCGCCGACCATAACCCGAGCGGCCGGGAACCCGCCAGCGAGACGGGGGGCGCGGCGCGGCTGGCACGCGGCACCGGGCCTCTCTACTATCCGCCGCCGTGACCGCCCCGGGACAGCGCATCGTCGCCATCGACATGCTGAAGGGGGCGGCGATCGTGTGGGTCATGCTGATCCATGCCGAGGCGCTGCGGGATCGCCTCGTCATGGTGCACGTCTTCAACCACGCCGTGCCCGTCTTCGTGGTCCTGTTCGGGCTCAACTCCGAGCTGTGGTGGCGGCGCCGGACGTGGGCCGACCTCGGCACCTGGTACCTGACCCGTGCGCGCCGCCTGTACGTGCCGATCTGGGCGATGCTCGTCGTGTGGTGGGCCATGGCGCTGTGGTTCCAGCGGCCCTTGATTCCGCTGTCGTGGAAGCTGCTGGTGTGGCACGCCGTCGGCGACCTCGAGTTCGTCGGCACCGGATGGTTCGTCACCATGATCCTGCAACTGGTGGTGCTGTTTCCCTTCCTGCATCTCGCCGCCCGACGCGTCGGGCTCGGCGTGACGCTGCTCGCCGGCATCGCCGCCACCGTGCTGTCGGTGGCGCTCCGCATGGACCTGGTCGCGGCGATCGGCCTCCCCGGCACGCGCAGCTTCTCGCCGCGCTTCCTCGCCCACGTCACCTTCGGGATGGTGCTCGCCCATCACCTCGACTGGCTGCGGTGGCGGACGGCGCTGCTCTGCGTCGCCGTCCTCGTGCCGTGCTGGGCGAGCCATGCCGGCGTGCTGCTCCCGGCCTTCGGCCCCTACGCCGAACGGCTGCTCGACCTGCCGCTCACCCTGGCGTTGCTGGTGGCGATGGGCGCGTTCGCCGACGTGGCCGTCGTCGCGCGGCCGCTCGCCTGGCTCGGCGTGCACTCGTGGGGGCTCTACGTCGGGCAGATGCTGGTGCACAACGCGTTCGGCTTCGCGATGGGCTACCGCAACGCGCTCGCCCGCATCGATTCCGGCGTCTACGCCCTGATCCTGCTGGCCGGGTCCGTACTCCTGGTGCTCGCCGGCAACGCGCTCCTCGCGCTGGCGACGCGACGGGCTCAGCCGCCGATGCCCGGCGCGACCAGCCAGCGATAGAGCCAGGCGAGCGTCTGGTAACGCGCCTCGTCGCCGAGGTCGTGCCCGCCGCCCTCGACGTAGACGAAGCGGAAGCGATCCGGGACGCCGGCCGCGGCGTACGCCCGCTCGAAGACCTGCGCCGTCTCGACGGCGCAGGCGCCAGGGACCGCGACGTCCTTGCCGCCGTTCACCATGAGGACCGCCGCGTCCACGAACGTCTCCGGATGGCTGATGGGCTCGCGGGCGGTCAGCCAGGCGTCGTATCCGGGCTCGAGCGCGATCGGCTCCTCGTGGTTCAGCGCCAGCGAGGAGCTCTCGAGGAAGCAGTGGTAGTCACCGCACGCGGCGATGGCGACCGCGGCGCGCAGCCGCCGATCGTAGGCGACCGCCTGCAGCGCCTTGAAGCCGTTGGTCGAGATGCCGGCGATGCCGAGACGGGTGGCGTCGATCTCGGGCAACGTCGTCACCCAGTCGAGCACCTGCGGCACGTGGACCTCGGCATTGCCGGTGATGAGCCGGAAGTAGCCCTGCCCGATGACGTCCGGGCTGGGCGAGACCAGGAGCCATTTGCCCCACGTGCGTGCCGCGGGCGGTGGCGGTACGGCGGGCGCCGGCGGCGCGGGCGCCGCGGGTGCCACCGGTGCGGTGTTCTTCGGCCGCAGCTGCTCCCAGTGCAGCTCGTAGGTGACCACGGCGATGCCGAGGCGGCGCAGCGCTTCGCCCTCGCCGAGCAGCGAGAGGACGGCGGGCACGGGGCCCGTGGCGCCGTCGGGCAGCTCGACCTTGACCGTGACGAAGCCGTTCTGCAGCGCGGTCTCGCGCACGTGCGGCGGGGACGGCACCAGCGACAGCGGCGCCGGCTGTGGCCGGACGCAGCCGGCGACGGAGGCCACCACGAGGACCATGCCGAGGGAGCGCAGATGCATGCGCGCACACCCTAGGCATTTTCCTCCGAGGTGCAATCGGCGCGTCGTGCTTGACCTCCCGAGCCGCTTCGGTGAACCTCGGCACCGTGACGCATCCCTGGCGACGCGCGCTCCTGGTCGGCGCCTCCTCCGGCATCGGCGCGGAGCTGGCCCGCCAGCTCGGCGCCGGCGGCTGCCAGGTGGCGCTGGTGGCACGGCGGCGCGAGGAGCTCGACGCCCTCGCCGCGCACATCGACGCCGCCCCCGGCGAGGGCCGCGCGTTCGTCTATCCGCACGACGTCACGCACTACGACAGCGTCCCCGAGCTCTTCCGCACCATCTGCCACGACCTCGGCGGCCTCGACCTCTTCATCTACGCTGCCGGCGTCATGCCGCGCATCGAGGCCGACGAGTACTCGTTCGGCAAGGACCGCTCGATCGTCGAGGTGAACGTGCTGGGCGCCATCGCCTGGCTCAACGAGGCGGCACAGCGGTTCGAGCGTGCCGGTGCCGGCACGCTGGTCGGCATCTCGTCGGTGGCTGGTGATCGCGGCCGGCGCGGCAACCCGGCCTACCACGCCTCCAAGGCGGCGCTCGACACCTACCTCGAGTCGCTCCGCAACCGCCTCGGCCGGCTCGGCGTGCGCGTCGTCACCATCAAGCCCGGGCCGGTCGACACGCCGATGACGCGCGGCATGGACCGGCTGCCGTTCCTGGTGTCGGCCGAGGTGGCCGCGACCCAGACCCTCGACGCCGCGGCGCGCGGCGTGCGGACGGCGTACATCCCGTCGCGCTGGCGGCCGATCATGTTCGTGCTGCGCCACATCCCGTCGCCGATCTTCCAGCGGCTGGACCTGTGATGCCCTCGCAGCCCAGCACGCGCCCGCGCCTCGTGCCGGTGGCGTCCGCGACGCCGCCGCTGCCGCTCGACCACCTCGAGCCGGTGTCGGCGTGGGGCGGCAGCACCCGCGTGCTGAGCTGGGTCTATCGTCCGACGACCACGGCCGGCATCGAGGAGGCGTTTGCGCTCGCCCGCGCGCGCGGGCTGAGCGTCGGGCTCCGCGGCGCCGGCCAGAGCTACGGGGATGCCGCGCTCAACGCCGAGAACGTCTGCCTCGACCTGTCGCGCATGACGCGCGTGCTGGCGTGGGATCCGTCGACCGGCGTCATCACCGTCGAGCCCGGCGTCACCATCCGCCAGCTCTGGCAGTACACGCTCGAGGACGGCTGGTGGCCGTCCATCGTGCCCGGCACCATGTTCGTCTCGCTCGGCGGCGCCGCCGCGATGAACGTCCACGGCAAGAACGCCTTCAAGGCGGGGACGATCGGCGAGCACGTGCACGCGTTCGAGCTGCTGCTGCCGACGGGTGAGCGACGCACGTGCAGTCGCACCGAGAACGCGGAGCTGTTCCACGCCGCCATCGGCGGCTTCGGCATGCTCGGCTGCATCACCAGCATCACCTTCTCGATGACGCGCGTGCATTCGGGGCTGCTCGACGTCGAGGCCATCCCCACCCGCACGCTCGACGAGATGATCGAGGTGTTCGACCAGCGCTACACCACCGCCGACTACCTCGTCGGCTGGGTCGACGGCTTCGGCACCGGCGCGTCGCTCGGGCGCGGCCTGATCCATCAGGCCAACTACCTCGCCCCCGGCGTCGACCGGCAACCGGCGCAGACGCTGCGCACGGCGCACCAGGAGCTGCCCCCGACGCTCTTCGGCGTCTTTCCGAAAGCGCTCATGTGGCGCGCCATGCGGCCGTTGATGCACCCGCCCGGCGTGCGGCTCGTCAACGCCGCCAAGTATCATCTGAGCGCGCGCCAGGGGCGCCACCACTACCGCGACTCGCACGTCGGCTTCGCGTTCCTGTTCGACTACATCCCGGAATGGAAGCGCGCCTACGGCCCCGGCGGCATGATCGAGTTCCAGAGCTTCGTGCCCGCGGCCGAGGCGTCACGCGTCTTCGGCGCGCAGCTCATGCGGGCGCAGCGCGCCGGCATCGTGCCCTACCTCGGCGTGTTGAAGCGGCATCGCACCGACCCCTTCCTGCTGAGCTACGGTGTCGACGGCTACTCGCTCGCGATGCACTTCCAGGTGACGGCGGCGAATCGCGCCCGTCTGTGGGCGCTGACGCAGGACCTCGGCACCGTCGCGCACGAGGCCGGCGGGCGATTCTACTTCGCGAAGGACGCCACCTTCACGCGCCAGACGCTCGCCGACTACCTGGCGGCGGAGCGCTTCCAGCAGTTCCGCGCGCTGAAGACCGCCTGCGACCCGACGTCGCTCCTGCAGACCGAGCTCTACCGCCGGCTGTTCGGCACCGACTGAGCGCCCACCCAGCGGCGCAGGTCGCTCGCGGTCACCGTGCCCGAGGCGACGAGACCGACGGCGTAGACGGCGGCCAGCACGAGCGCGCCCGCGATCGGCGACGTCAGCAGCGTGGCCGCACACGCCGCCACCGCGCCCACCGCGATCGGCCGCAGGCAGGCATGCAGCACCCCCGTCGCGGCGGGACGCGTCGCCGGCAACGCGAGCAGACCGATCTGCCCGGCGAGCGTCCCGGCGACGATGGCCATCGCCGCACCGACGGCGCCGTACGCCGGCACCAGCAGCGCGCCGGCGACGACGAGCACGACCGCCGACGCGGTCGTCATGGCGAGCAGGATGCGTTGTCGTCCGTCCACCACGAGCAGGTTCGTGACCAGCGCGCCCGACGCGCCGAGCACCGCCACCATGGCGTACACCCGCAGCACCGGCGCGGCGCCCGCGAGGCGGTCGCCGAGGATCGTCACCAGCACGGGCTCGGCGAACAGCGCCAGCCCGAACGCCACCGGCACGAGCACGACGGCCAGCAGCCGCGCGACGTCGCGCGCGGTGCGGACGGCCAGGTCCGGCGCCGCCGCCAGAGCCGGCAGGACGCTCAGCATGAGCGCCTGCGGCAGGAGGTTCGCGGCTTCCACCAGCTTCTGGGCGCCGCCGAAGAGCCCCATGGCGCCGGCGCCGTGGAGACGGACGAGCAACAGCAGCACGAGCTGCTGCGCGCCGAAGAACGCCAGCGTCGAGCCAGCGAGCGGCCACGCCTGCGCCACGAGGCTCCGCAGCAGCGCACCGTCGATGCGGAGATGCGCACCCGCGCCGCGGACGATGCGGCCGATCAGCACGCCCATCGGCGGTCCCGCCGCCACCGCGCACATGACCGCGAGCAGGCCACCTCCGGTCCGCACCACCAGCGCGAGACCGACGAGCGCCACCACCGCCTGCCCCGCCACCAGCAGGAGGTAGCCGCCGAAGCGGTGCTCGGCGCGCAGGAGCGCGCGGTACGGATTCGATGCCGTGACGGCGAGCCCGGTCGCCCACACCGCCCCCGCCCGCACGAGCATGGGATCGTCGGCCGTGAGTGCCAGCACCAACAGGCCGACGCTGGCCCCCGTGGTGGCCACCACGAGCCGCACGAACGCACCGCGCCCCGCGAGCGACAGGCGATCCGCGCCGGCGCCGGCGAGGCGCGTCACGAGCACCGACTCGAGCCCGAGATCGGGCAGCACCTGGAACAGGCTGAAGAAGGCGAGGACGAAGGCGTAGCGCCCGAAGTCGTCGAGCGGCAGGTGGCGCGGCAGATAGAGCGCGATGCCGAGCGCGACCAGCCGCTCGAGCACGGTGGCCAGCGTGGCGAGCATCGCGGCGCGTCCGAGCCCGCCCGCCGTGGGCGCGCTCACGGGATCGCCTCGAGCACGTGGAACGGCGGCATGGCGGCGACGGGCCGATAGCGTTCGGCGAGGAGCGACACCATCGCCCCGTGCTGCGTCCATCCCCCGGCGAGGTCGGTGCCGGCGGCGTCGCACGTCACCGCCAGCGGCGGCGGCGACGCCACGAAGCTGCGGACCAACGCCGCGACCTCGTCGTCGGTCGGCCGGCCGGGGAAGAAGTAGTCGTGCGGTCCGGCCGGCACGCGGCCGGCGAAGAACGGCACCACGGCGCACGCCGGGAACGTGACGACGCGCACCGTCTCGTCACCGTGATCGCGCACCGCCTGGACGGCGGCACCGAGCGCACGCAGGCGGTCCGCGCCGCCGGCCGTCACGGCGAGCGTGACGTCGCCGACACGCACCCGTGTCAGCGGCGCCGTCGCGAGCACGCGCAGCGTCGGCGCCACCCGCACCGTCGCCAGCAGGAGGGCCACCGTCACCACCACCGCCGTCGCCCGCGCGCGGGGCAACCACCCGCGCGCACCAGTGCGTGCGACGTGCAGCCCGAGCGGCAGCAGCACCGGGGCCACGGCCAGCAGATGCAGGAAGTCGGGCCGCGGGTAGAGCTGCACCGCCACGGTGACGGCGAGCGTCACCGGCGCCACCGCGCGCGCATCCCCCGCGCGCCGGAGCATCACGATGCCGGCCCACGCCACCAGCGGCACGAGCGCCAGGACCGCCGTCTCGGCGCCGAGTCGCAGCGCGGCGGCCATGCCCTGTGCACCGAGTGCGCCTTCGAGCGCCGCGAGCACGACGGTCACCACCGCACCACCGACCAACCGTCCCACCGCGGCGTCGACGGGAACCCGCAACGCGAGCATCCCCGCCACCACGGCGGCGAGACCGGCGCGCGGAAACGGCACGGCGTAGATGTCGCCCACGCCGGCGCCGACGAACAGCGCCTCGCGCAGGAACCGCTCCGGCCCGAGCGCCGCCAGCAACGGCGCGAACGTCACGCCCGTGACGAGCGCTGCGCCCGCCACCAGCGCCGCCAGCCGCGGCGCCGCCTCGGCGTCCGGCACGCCACGACGCCCGACGACGAGCAGCAGGCCGAGCACCGGCGGCACCAGCACCCACCACGCCACGGTGGTGACCGGCGGCATCACGATCGCCAGCGTGCCGGCGGCGAGGAGGCCGAGCGTCACCCGCGCCAGGATGCCGGGCGCGACGGCGATCGTCGGGCCGAGCACGAGCGCCGCTGCGGCGCCGCCGGCGATCAGGAGCCCGCTGTTCGCCTTGACGCCGAACGCGACGCCGGCCAGCACGCCGGCCAGGGCGGCCCGCGCCACGCCCACGGGTCCGGCGCGACGATCGACCGCGAGCAGCGCGGCCAGACCGAGCAGCGCCGCGTACCACGACGGATACGGCACCAGGAACGGCGCACCCGCCTCGGGCGCCACCGGCAGGAACAGCGCCACCTCGAGGGCGACCGCGGCGCACGCCACCGCGCCGCCCGCGAGCCGCTGCGTCATCGTCCAGACCGCGGCGGCGGTGAGCGCATGGGTGACGACGAGCGCCCAGCGCACGGCCGCGAGCCCGCCCGCCGCCACCAGCGCTCCCTGCAGCGAGAAGTAGAGCGGACCGTAGCCGGTGTGGAAGTCGAGGTAGGGACGTTGCCCATGCGCCGTCCGCAGCGCCTGCGCGAGGAGCGTCCCCTCGTCGGCGAAGTCGAAGACGCCGTAGCCGCGGAAGGCCGCGCTCCAGGCGCCGACGGCGAGCGCCGCCAGGATGGGCCCGACGGCGAGCGGGAACGCTCGCCCTGCTGTCACGACAGCCCTCCCGTAGTCCCGACCCTCCACGCGCGTCGCCGCGCTGGGGTTACACCGCGCGGAAAGGCAGCGTCAACGGCGCACGGCGGAAGCGCTGGACAAGCAACGCGCTTCTCTCTTAGGTTCACGCCATGCCCCTGCTGCCGTCGGTGCATGTCGAGAAGCCCTGGGGGCACGAGACCATCTGGGCGCGCACCGACCGCTACGTCGGCAAGGTGCTGCACGTCCGCCAGGGGGAATCGTTGAGCCTGCAGTACCATCGCGTGAAGGACGAGACGATCCGCGTGCTGACGGGCCGCCTGCGCTTCGAAGTGGGACCGGCGGACGAGGCGCTGCAGAGCGTGGAGATGCGTCCCGGCGACACCTGGCACATCACCCCCGGCGTCCGTCATCGCATGACCGCCCTCGAGGACACCGACATCCTCGAGGTGTCGACGCCGGAGCTCGATGACGTCGTACGACTGGACGACCGCTACGGGCGGATCGGCTGAGGTGTCCGTGACATCGACCGCACTCATCACCGGCATCACCGGCCAGGACGGGTCGTACCTGGCGGAGCTGCTCCTCGAGAAGGGCTATCGCGTCGTCGGCATGGTGCGCCGTGCCAGCACCGAGAACTTCGAGCGCATCGCGCACCTGCGCGACCGCATCGAGCTGCGGCAGGCCGACCTGCTCGATCAGCTCTCGCTCATCTCCCTGATGAAGGACGTGCGGCCGACGGAGATCTACAACCTGGCCGCACAGTCGTTCGTGCCGACGTCGTGGGTGCAGCCGGTGCTCACCGCCGAGTTCGACGCCGTCGGCGTCACGCGCGTGCTCGAGGCCATGCGGCTGGTGGCCCCCGAGGCACGCTTCTACCAGGCGAGCTCGAGCGAGATGTTCGGCAAGGTGCGCGAGACGCCGCAGCGCGAGACCACCCCGCTCTACCCGCGCAGCCCGTACGGCGTCGCCAAGGTGTACGGCCACTACATCACGGTGAACTATCGCGAGAGCTACGCGTTGTTCGCCTGCTCCGGCATCCTCTTCAACCACGAGAGCCCGCGTCGCGGCCTCGAGTTCGTCACCCGCAAGGTCACCGACGGCGTCGCTCGCATCAAGCTCGGGCTCGCCACCGAGCTGCGGCTCGGCAACCTCGACGCCAAGCGCGACTGGGGCTTCGCCGGCGACTACGTCGAAGCCATGTGGCGCATGCTCCAGCACGACACGCCCGACGACTACGTCGTCGCGATGGGCGTGGCGCATTCGGTGCAGCAGCTGGTCGAGATCGCCTTCCAGGTGGTGGGGCTCGACTGGCGGCAGTACGTCACGCAGGACCCGGCCTTCCTGCGTCCCGCCGAGGTCGAGCACCTGATCGGCGACGCGTCGAAGGCCCACACCACGCTCGGCTGGACGCCGCGGGTCGACTTCCCCGCCCTCGTCGAGATGATGGTGCGCGCCGACCTGGCGCGCCTCACGACCTGACGGCGCCGCCCGTGATCGCGCGCCGGATGCGCGCGTAGGTCAGACGGAATTCCTCGACGCCGCTGCCGTAGGGGTCGCGGATGTCCACCGAGTCGGCCGGCGCCAGCACCCCGAGCCGATGCAGGCGGGCGCGGGCGTCCGGGAAGCGGCGCGCGAGGTCGTCGTGGATGCCGCCGTCGAACGTGAAGATCGCCTGGGCGTCGCGCATCATCGCGTCCGTCACCACGCGCGACCGATGCGTCGCGAGGTCGACGCCGAGCTCCCGCGCCGCCGCGACGCTCTCCACGGGGCACGGGCGATCCGGCCGCGGCAGCAGACCCGCCGACGTCACGCGTGCGCCGCCGGCGAGCGTCTCGCGCGCGACGGCTTCCGCGAACGGGCTGCGACAGATGTTGCCCTTGCACACGAAGAGCACGTCGCGCGCGCTCTGCAACGCCTGCGCCGCACGCTCCCGCTCGCCCCGGAGCCCGGCGGTGCGGGCGCCGACGCTGCGCCTGGCGCGGCTGCCGAGCCGTCGCACCAGCCGACGGACATCGGCGAGGCCGGGCTGCGGATCGTCGAGCACGAACGTGTCGCTCGACTCGGCGCCGGTGAGCAGCGACAGCGCCTCGCGGGCGAGCGTCGTCATCGGCACGCGCTCGCCCGCCGGCGCGCGGCGATTCTCGCTGAGCCACAAGAGATCGAGGTCCCAGTTCCGGCACGTGACGCCGACCCGATAGTGCTGCGGGAACGCGCGCCGTCCCTCGACCAGGAGCTGGTAGAGGTGCCACGGGAAGTCGGCGCCGGCGTGCAGGCAGAGCGGCAGCGACGCCCAGAAGCGGCCGTTGATCTCGAGCAGCACCCAGTCGCCGGTGGTGCGATCGACGCGGAACTCGAACATCACCACGCCGGTGTAGCCCAGCGTGCGCACCATGCGCGTGGCGGCGTCGCGCAACGCCGGATGCGGCGCCTGGCTCACACGGTACGAGTCGGCGCCGCCGTCGCGACGCTCGTGGACGCGCATGTGCTGGAACGTCAGCAGGACCTCGCCGTCGGCGGCGAGCATCTCCACTCCGACGCCGGTACCACGCACCCATTGCTGGACGAGGATCTCGCGCTCGGTCTCGTAGCAGGCGAGCTGGCGCGCGAGATCGTCCGGCCGCGGCACGCGGCGCACCACCTGCTTGCGCTGCAGGTCGTCGAGCCGGAACGACCGGCGCGGCTTCAGGACGAGAGGGAACCACGCCGGCCCGATCGCATCGGGTGCCGCAGGCATCGGGAGCAGCATCTGGCGCGGCAGCGACACACCGGCGGCGGCGGCCAGCTCGTAGGTCCGCGCCTTGTCGAAGGTGACGTCGAAGGCCTCGGGCGACAGCAGGTAGATGCGCGCATGCGGCTCGAGGTGGGCGCGATGGACCTGCAACGGAACGACGGTGGCGTCGTTCGTGGGAATGACGAGGTCGAACCGCTGGGCCTGGCAGAGGGCGATGAAGGCATCGCGCCAGCCGTCGTCGGTGGGCGAGTAGGCCGGCAGCTCGTGCACGCGGGTGACGTAGCGCGATCGCAACGCCAGCGAGCCCGGCGGGCACCACGCGACGTGGACCTCGAGCCCGCGCCGGCCGAGCGAGCGGATGACGGCGAGGAACGCGCGCGTCTCGCGACCGAGCACCAGGACCCGGCCCGGCCCGGTGCGACGGCTCATGCGAACGCGGGCGCGATCACGCGACGGCCTTGCCGGCGACCGCCGTCGGTCGTCGCTGCAGGCCGAGCACGTCGTCGAAGAGCGCCTCGACGGCAGCGACGTGGTGGCGGATGTCGAAGACGGCGTCCACCCGCGCGCGCGCGGCGCGTCCCATGGCGAGACGGCGCTGCGGATCGCCCACCAGCTGTGCGATCGCCCCGGCGAGCCCGGCGGGATCGCGCGGCGGCACCAGCAGGCCGGTCTCGCCGTCGACCACGATGACGATGGGCCCCCCCTCACGCGGCGCGATGACGGGACGCCCGAGGGCCATGGCCTCGATCATGACGCGCCCGAACGGCTCCGGGCTGGTCGACGAGTGGATGGCGACGTCCATGGCGTCGAGGCAAGCCGGCACGTCGCGTCGCGCACCGGTGAGGATGACGTGACCCGCCAGGTCCGGCGCAGCGATCCGCGCCCGCAGGGCCTCGCCGTAGGCCTCGCCCTGGCGATGGACGCCGCCCACCATCAGGCAGCGCAGCTCGGGGAAGCGCACGCGCGCCTGTGCCACGGCTTCGGCCACCACCAGCTGCCCCTTCCACTCCTGGATGTGCCCCACGATGCCCACCAGGGGCGCCGCCGGCGGGATACCGAACTCGCGCCGGATGGCGGCGCCGCCACCGGGAGCGAACTGGGTGCAGTCGATGCCGTCGAGGATGGTGAGGAAGCGCCGTGCCCGGACGTGGCGGGACCGATAGTACTCCGTGATCTCGTCGGTCATGCCGACCGAGGTGTCGATCCAGCGGGAGAGCACGCGCTCGGCCGGTCCGACACGACGGAAGCCCTTCTCGTGGCAGATGACCGGCAGTCCACAACGCGCCGCGGCGAGCACGCCGTCGAGGTTCGCCGTGAGCCCGTTGCAGAGATAGACCAGCTCCGGCCGCTCGCGCCGGAAGACCTCCATCAGGGCACGGGCCCGCGGCCGCACCACCTGGAGCAGGTCGCCGAGGCGTCGGACCGCGCGGGTGAGGCGGCTCCGGTCGCGGGAGGCGTCGGCGGTGGGTGCCGGCAGTGGCGGCAGCACGTGCACCGGGATGCCGGCGGCACGGAGCTCGTCGGCCACCGGCTTCTCCTCGTACAGGACCAGACTCGGCGCGAAGCGCGTGCGGTCGATACGTTCGAGGAGGTGCAGGATGCCCGTGAGCGAGCCGCCGACGACACCGCCGATGCTCGCCTCGACGAAAACGATCCGGTGGGCCGACATACGGGCTGCGCGGGCAGACGGGCTGCGAAAAAGATAGGCGGCAGCGCTGCAGAGTGTCAAGCCGGAGACGTGTCTTCGACGCCTGGACGCGAAATTATTGTTCCCCTCCTCCAGAAGCTGTGCTAGCTGCCAGCCAGGCGCAGTCCGCGCCGCGCAAGGAGGGGGAGAACATGGTCAAGCGGTCGAGACTGCTCGGCCTGGGGCTCGGCGTCGCAGTGATGACACTGCTGGCGACGGTTCCGGTCGAGGCTGCCCAGAGCAAGTGCGTCGCGAGCAAGATCAAGTGCATCGCGAACAAGGCCGGGGGTCTACTCAAGTGCCACCAGCTGGCCGAAACGCCCGGGAAGCCCACCGACCCGAACGCGAACAACTGCATCGACAAGGTGCAGACCAAGTTCGACGATCCGGTGAAGGGCTGCTTCGCGAAGCTCGAGGCGAAGGCAGGTAACGACTGTCAGACCTTCAACGATACCGCCAGCGTCGAAGCGGCGGTCGACTCCTGCGTGGGTGCGTTCGTGCTGGCGGTGGATCCGCCGCCGCCGACGCAGAGCAAGTGCAACGCGGGCAAGAAGAAGTGCATCGCCAACAAGGCGAAGGGCCTTCTCAAGTGCTACCAGAAGGCGGCGACGCCCGGGAAGCCGAGCGACCCCAACGACAAGATGTGCATCGACAAGGTGCAGGCGAAGTTCGAAGACCCGACCAAGGGCTGCTTCGCCAAGCTGGAGGCCAAGCTCGGCGTCGACTGCGAAACGCTCGGCAACGCCGCCATCGTCGAGATCCTGATCGACAACTGCGTGCAGGGACTCGTGAACCAGGTCAATCCGCCGCCGACCACCACGACCAGCAGCACGTCGACCACGACGACCAGCGTCCCCACGACGACGAGTTCCTCGGTCTCGACGACCACCTCCTCGTCGGTCTCGACCACGACCTCGTCGTCGACCACGAGCACCTCCACCTCGACCTCCACGTCGACGAGCACGTCCACCTCGACCTCGACGTCCACGAGCACGACCAGCACGTCCACGTCGACCAGCACCTCGACGTGGCGCTGCACCTCGACCAGAACCAGCACGAGCTCCACGTCAACCTCGACGACGAGCACCACCACCACGAGCATCCCGGTCTCGAACCCCACGGCCGTCGACCTCACCGTCACCGCCGGCGGTGGTGTCTGCGGTGAAACCCTCAACGGATCGAACGTCCACCTCGAGAACCTGAGCTGTGGCGGCCTCAACCTGGGCGGCGGCAGCGGCAACACCGTGCAGGAGGGCATCATCCCGTCCGGCACCACGAACCGCTTCGCCATCACGGGCTGCGTCGGCAACAGCTGCACGCTCGGCGGCACGCCGCTCGGCTCGGCCACGGCGACGCGCGACTGCACCAGCACCAACTGCTTCTTCGGCACGCCGCTCCCGATCCCGAACGGCGGTCAGACCACCTGCGTCATCAACCGCTTCTCGGCCAACGGCTCGGGCACGCTCGACATCGCGACCGGCGTCATCACCAATCTGAGCATCCAGCTGGCCTCGACGATCCGGGTCACCGGCATCGCCAACGTGGCGCAGCCCTGCCCGATCTGCACCGTGGTCGGCACGCCGAGCCCGACCAACCCCCTCGTGGGCACGTGCAACAAGGGCACCAACACGGGCGGCGCCTGCACGACGACCAACCCGCAGGGCCTCAGCAAGGACTGCCCCTCGGGCGCCGGCGACGGCAGCGTCGATGCCGGCACCATCGCGGTGAACCTGAGCCCGCTCACCACGGGCACGCGGACCGCCACCAACGCGACCGGCACGTTCTGCGCCGGCCAGACCACGGCCGGGTGCTTCGGCGAATCCACCTGCCGCACGATCACCGAGAACGGCGCGCCGGCCGGCAGCCTGCTGCCCATCGGCACGCCCAAGAACATCAAGCTGGCGTCGACCTTCTGTATCCCCGCCACCTCCAGCGCCCTGGTGAACTTCGCGGCCCGTCTTCCGGGACCCGGAGCCCTGTCGCTCGTGGGTGACATGACCCTGATTCCGTAGTCACACCGCGTCACCCGGCCGGCTTCCGCACCCATGGAGCCGGCCGGGTCACTTTTTCCTTCACATCGACGGGCCCTTTGTGTTAGCCGAGAGCCCGGCAATCGCTATGTGCAGCGCGTGACTCGTCTTCTTTCCGCCTTGGGGGCCCCAATCATGAAGAACCTCGCATGTCGCAAACTCGGTGCAGCGCTCCTCGTCGCTGCCCTCGTGCTGCCCGCCACGGCGGTCCGCGCGCAAAGTGATGAGGCCACGTGCGGCTTCCAGGCACTCGAGAAGGTCCGGATCGGCAACGGCTCGGAGTTCGGCGGCAACCTCGGCGCGAACAACGAGGGTGGGCGCGTCCTGATCGGACGCCACGTCACCGGCGGCGACGACACCCTGATCGAGGCCACCAACGTCCGCGTCGGCAACGCCTCCAGCGTCTTCGACGTCGACGCGGTCAATCTGCTGAAGGGCCGCGGCGCCACGGTTCGCGGCGCGACGGGCGACAGCGTCGACCTCCCGCTCTCCGACCCCTTCTGCGAGATTCCCGAAGCCACCTGCGGCGAGGAGAACGTCGCGCTGGCCAAGGGCGATGCACCCAGGACCCTCACCCCCGGGGCCTACGGTGCGGTCGCCCTCGAGAACGGCACCACGCTGCGCCTCGATCCGGGCGACTACACCTTCTGCTCGGTCAAAACCGGCCGTAACGTCACCATCCTCGTGACGGGTGGCGCGCAGTCGACGATCGACGTCGTCGGCAACTTCGAGCTCGGCAACGGCTCCGTCCTGCGGTCGGCCGACGGCACGCCCTCGGCGGTCCTGAACGTCGGCGGCTCCCGCGTCCGGTTCGGCTCCGGTGGCGAAGCCCAGGCCTGCCTCTCGGCGCCGGGCGCGCACGTCACCCTCGGCCGCGGCGTCGGGTTCACCGGCGCCATCTGCTCCGAGACCCTCGGCACCAGCCGCAACACCACGCTGATCTGCGCCGAGGACTGCGTCACGCCGCCGACCACCACCACGACCAGCACGACGGCGACCACGTCGACCTCGTCGAGCACCAGCACGACGACCACGACCACCACCACGGTGCAGGTTCCGTTCTGCGGCGACGGCGTGAAGAACCAGGCCTCCGAGGAGTGCGACACCCTCGACTTCGGCGGCGCCACCTGCGACGGCTCGGCGGACGGCGTCTTCCTGCTCCAGGGTTCGCCCACGGGCTCGCTGCTCTGCACCTCCGAGTGCCTCATCGACCGCTCGAACTGCGACGGCACGACGACGACGTCGATCGCGTCCACGACCACCACGATCGCCTCGACCACGACGACGATCGCACCGACGACGACCACCTCCACCGTCGCCTCGACCACCACCACGGTCCCGACGACGACCACGTCGACGATCGCGTCGACCACCACCACGGTCCCGACGACGACCACGTCGACGATCGCGTCGACCACCACCACGGTCCCGACGACGACCACCACGTCGTCCACCGTCGCGTCGACCACCACCACGATCGCGCCGACGACGACCACGAGCACCAGCAGCACGGTCCCGTCGACCAGCACCAGCAGCACGGTGTCGACGACGACCACCACCACCTCGCTGGCGCCCACCACCACGATCGCCCCGAGCACGACGTCGACGAGCAGCACGTCCACCTCGACCAGCAATCCGCCGACGACCACGTCGTCCTCGTCGAGCACGACGACCACGACCACGTCGACCAGCACCTCGACCTCGACGTCCACCAGCACGTCGACCTCGACGTCCACCAGCACGTCGACGTCGACCAGCAGCACGTCCACCTCGACGTCGACCAGCACCTCGACGTCGACCTCCACGTCGACCACGTCGACGAGCACCTCGACCTCGACCAGCACGTCGACGAGCACGAGCACGACGTCCACCTCGACGTCGACGACCACCACCACCATTCCGGCGGCGAACCCCACCGCGGTCGACCTCACCGTCACCCCCGGCGGCGGCGTCTGCGGTGACTACCGCGATGCCTCCAACGTCGTCCTCAAGAGCCTGAGCTGCGGCGGCCTCAACATCGGCGGCGGCACCGGGAACACCGTGCAGGAAGGCCTCACGCCGTCCGGCACCACGAACCGGTTCGCCATCACAGGCTGCGTCGGCAACAGCTGCACGCTCGGCGGCACCGCGGTGGGCACGGCCACGGCCACCCGCGATTGCAGCACCACGAACTGCTTCTTCGGCACCCCGCTGCCCATCCCGAACGGCGGCCAGACCACCTGTATCATCAACCGGTTCTCGGCGCCCGCGTCGGGCACCCTCGACATCTCCACCGGTGTCATCACCAACCTGAGCATCCAGCTCGCCTCCACGATCCGCGTCACCGGTATCGCGAACGTGGCGCAGCCCTGCCCCATCTGCACGGTGGTGGGCACCCCGTCGCCGACCAATCCGCTGGTCGGCACGTGCAACAAGGGCACGAACACGGGCGGCGCCTGCACGACGACCAACCCGCAGGGCCTCAGCAAGGATTGCCCCTCGGGCGCTGGCGACGGCAGCGTCGATGCCGGCACCATCGCCGTGAACCTGACTCCGCTCACCACCGGGACCAGGACGATCACCAACGCCACGGGCGCGTTCTGCCCCAGCCAGACCACGGTTGGCTGCTTCGGTAGCGGCACGTGCCGCACGATCAACGAGGTCGGCGCCCCGGCCGGCACGCTCCTCCCCATCGGCACCACGAAGCCGATCAAGCTGGCGTCGACGTTCTGTATCCCCGCCACCTCGAGCGCACTGGTCAACTTCGCGGGTCGCCTCCCTGGCCCCGGAGCCCTGTCGCTGGTTGGCGACATGAAACTGATCCCGTAGGCATCACGATACGCGCGTGAACGACGCGGGGTCGGGGATGCAACCCCGACCCCGCGTCGTCGTTCTGGGACCGGTCGCGGCCGCCGCTCACGGCTCGAGCGTCGGCCGGAGTACGGCGCGATGAGGCCGGCTCCTCGTTCCGGTGGCCACCGGAGAGCACGACCCCTCTGGCTTCGGCGCACGAGTGATTCCGCCCCCTAAGCGCCACTGGGCGTGAATCCGCCTCGGGGCCAACGCTGGACAAGGGCGGTCGGGCTCTGCAACACACTCCCGCTTGCGGGCGAGCACCGGGCCCGCGTTGACGAGGGAGCCTGAATCGATGGCCGTGACCGTCCAACGTCCCGTGGGTTACGCCCCGGTCGAGCTCGTGCACGACACCTTCATCGTGCGCATCGCGCTTGCCGCGGCCGAGGATCCGCAGGTGATGTACCAGTCGTCGATCGTGATCCGCGGCGCGCAGCCCATCCTCGTCGACACCGGCCCGGCGGCGGCCACCGACATGTGGCTCGACGCCACGTTCGGCCTCGTCGACCCCGAGGACGTCCGCTGGGTGTTCGTGTCCCACAACGACTCCGATCACAACGGCAACGTGCTGGCCGCTTTGGCCGCCTGCCCGAACGCCACGTTGGTGACGACGTCGGGCGCCGTGGCACGCATGACCTCGTCATTCGACCTGCCCTACCGGCGGATGGCCTGGCTGCGCTTCGGCGACACGTTCGACGCCGGTGACCGAGCCATCGAGATCGTCGACCCCCCCGTGTACGACAGTCCCAGCACCCAGGGCCTGTTCGATCGCTCCACCGGCCTCATGTGGGCCGTCGACGCCTTCGCCGCCGTCGCGCCCGCTCGGAATCCACCCGCCCTCGCGATCGACCTCGGTTCCGAAGCCTGGGAGGAATCGCTCAGCGCGCTGGGGATTGCCGCCAACCCGTGGCTCGAAGGAAGCCGGCACGACTGGTTCGCTGCTCGCCTGAAGTCGATGACGGACCACCGGCCGAGCGTCGTGGCCTCTGCCCACGGGCCGGCACTCACCGGCGAGCGGATCGACCGCGCCGTCGAGCTCTACGCCGCGCTCCCCGGTACGATGGCGCCGCGCGGCCCAGCTCGCAACGAGTCCGAGCGGCTGCTGCGCATCCACCACCCCTGAGCGGGTTTGCGAAGACGCGAACTGTGCGCACCTCCGCCGTGGAGGTGCGAATATGATCGAACGTTGTGGATCGTGGAGCCCGTCACCTGGCGGTGTATCCTCCCGCTTGATCGACCGCCGCCCCCTGGCGCGCGCGGGGAAGGAGGCGGCACCCAGCCGACGGTCGTCGGCAACGATGCGACGCAGACCCGGTGGACGGGGGCTCCCTGCTCGACGAGATCGCCGGGAGCGCGCGCCGGATGCTCGTGGCGGCGCTGGCGACCGAGGTCGCCGCGACGCCGAGGCCACGCCCTGGTCGTCCGCAACAGTAAGAGGCGCGCGCGCGACGTCACCGTTGGGGCCGGGACGATCCCGGTGAGCGCACCCTGCGTGAACGACCGGCGAACCGACCGGGACCGGTGAGCGACGCCGATCTACGAGCCGCATCCTGCCGCTTACAGGCCCCGGTTCCCGAAGGTGGCCGAGGTGTTGCCCGTGCTCTACCTGCGCGTGTCGTCTACCCGCGACTACCGTGAGGCGCTGGCAGCGTGCTCGGGGACGATAGGGACGGGTTGTCTTGGCCACGAACATCGCGCGGCTGACCAACGAGGGGAGACGGAGTACCGCGCCTTCAGGAGGCGCAGTCTCGCCGACCCAGACTACGTCCACGTGTGGGTCGATGGCGTCCACTTCGACGTCCAGCTGGAGGACGACCGCCTCCGCAGGCTCGTGATGATCGGCGTGCGGCCCGACGTGACGAAGGAGCTGATCGCGGTCGAGGACGTGTGGCCGAAGACGCTCGAGCAGCCGGACTGGTTCCTCGAGCTCGGCACCATCTCGACAAACTCCCGAAGCGCCTCAAGCCGCGCGTGCAGGCCTCAGGAGCTCGCGCACCTCGCGGCCGTGCGTGGCCTGCTCGTCTTCGGAGCGGGTGTTGAGGCCGCGTTCCCCCGACTGGATGAACCTGTCCATCCACCCCGAGCTCCGACTGCTTGGGTCGTGCTCGCGACAGACGTCCACGCGCTTCGCTTCTCCCTTGATCAACTGCAGGAGCGGCTCGACCTTTCGCCGAGCGGTCCGTCGTTGGAAGTCCCTGTCCGTCGCCCTCCCTCTGGACCCGGGCACTATGTCCTGTCCAGACTGGAGGGGGCCCCACCTCAAGCGCTCGCCGGCCTGTGCGGAAGGCCGCTCGCCGCTATTCGAGCGAGCGGATCACGTCAGCCAGCGTGACAAGTCCGGCTTCCTTCTGTGTGGCTCACTGCGCCAGCTGTATTCCCGGCGGACTCCAAGTACCTGCGCCGGGCGGAAGGATGGAGGGCGGCGTTGCCTTCGGCCAATACAGGCGCATGACGAGGTAGATCAGGTCGTTCGGCGCCGGGAGCCAGTTGGATTCCTTGTCGGCGCCAGGCGAATCCTTCTGGATGTAGAGCGTCAGCGAGCCGTCGGCGTTTTTCTTCATGCCGGGCAGCATCGGCGAGTTGATCAGATATCGGTTGATCGGGTTCTTGATCAGAAATTGCGTCTTGCCGTCGTACATCGTCAGCGACCAGAAGGCATTCACCGGCGGGAGCTGGCCGGCGGGGAACGTGATCGTGTAGCTGTGCTTGCTGCCGTCGAGCGGCTCGCCATTGGGCAGCGTCTTGGTCAATGGATACATGGCCTCGACGGCATCGTTCCCGTAGATGCCCCCCTTCGCCGCGGCGGCTCGCTTGAGCCAGTCGCCGTTGTAGAAGGCGCGGTCCCCAAAGAGCGACCCGACTTTCCAACCGTTGATGTTCTTCTGTCCGGCGGCCAGATACTGCTCGATCTTCGCCTCGCCGTCCTTCATGGCGAGCCCCACAGCGGCTTTCTGCTCTGGCGAGAGAGCATTGAAATCGAACTTCTTCCCCGCGCCGATGCCGAGGCGGGCCAGCTTCGCGCGAATGTCCTTCTCTTCCGGCCCGGCGGGAGCAAACTGCAGCGCGAAGTCGAGGTAGTCGAAGAAGCCGGTCTTCACCATTTCATCGTTGATCTTGGGAAACTCGATTGCCGGGGCGGCCGGCGGCGCGGGCTGTTTCGAATACGCCGAGAGCGGCTGCGCCTGGTAGCCGGCCTGCACCTTGACCACGTTCGGCATGTCCTCGGCGTTGAAGAGCTGGGTCCGATAGGCCACCAGCGAGAACTCCGTGCTGGACCGGAACACCTTCTTGATGCCGGCAGGAGTCTCGCCCTTCCAGTTGGGCCCGACCACCATGTAGTCCCCGGCATCACTGCCGGTGGCGCGGCTGCCCACGTAGCCAAAGTTTAAGGTATTGCCATCGCAGAGCATCACCGAGTAGTAGCGCGCCTTGTCCACGGCGGGGACGGACAGGACGATGGGCTCGGCGCGTAGATCGAGCCAGAGCAGCGAATAGGGAGTGTCGCTGTTGGGCGTGATGATCGCCGTGTCCTCGTACGTGAACACGCGGGCTTCGTTCTTGATCTGATTGAACGGAGCTTTGAACTGGCCGGAGTTCCGGTCCACGGCGTACTCGTACATCACCGCGTAGTTCATCACGATCGGCAGCCCGTAGATGAAGCCCTCTTCGGCGATGGCTTTGGTTTCGGCGGGCGTGATCTCGGCGGCGCGGGCGTTCGTGAGCGCCAGCATGGCGGCGATGGCGAGCAGTGAACGAGACAATTGCATGGCAGCAGACCTTCCTTGCGTGGGCTGGCTTGTCGTGGTGGGCTCGATGGGTGTTACCCTGCGCAGTAGGTGCAGAGCCTTAGCGAGACTTGCCGCGCATGGCAAGAACAGTGATGGACACACGGTTGTTCGTGATGAGCACTGCACGTCGCTCATCGCGTTCGGCGAGGAGCGTGGAGTGCACTTGGACTCCTCCGCGGTCAGGAGCACGTAGCCGAGGGCATCGAGCGTGCGCAGCAGAGCGTCGGCGCCCGGGGCGACGTCCTCGGCGACCCTGATCGCCACCGCGCTGCTCGACCGGCTCCTCCACCACTCGATCACGGTCGACATCCGTGGCGAGAGCCACGGCCGAAGGCGGACCAACCATCCCAACCTGGGAGTGAGGCAGGACATCGCGCGACGACTCGGCGGTCCTCATCACCTGAGCTTTGACACTCGTGCCTCAGCCGCTCTCGAACCTGCCCTTCGCCTGGGGCCGATACGGCTGACAGCCCGCGAGGTGAAGGTAGTAGCGGCCAAGTCCTCGGCGACCGGGTACCGCAGAACCGCGCTCTGCGCCCGGGCACGAGCTCCCGCAAATCGTCGTACAGGCACTCGACCGGTACGCCGCCGAGCAAGGGCCGGCACGCGTTCGTCGGGCCATGCCCCATCCATCGTCGAAAAGGTGCAACATCCTTGGGCGAAGAAGCCGACTGGATCCGGGCCCGGCCCCAAAAAAAACGCGGCCCCCGGTTGCCCGGGAGCCGCGTTCTTTACGAACAGTGGAACGTTTCTGAACTTAGTTCAGGAACGCGCCGCTCGGCGAAGCGCAGAAGAGGTCGCCGTTGAAGCCGAGGGTGAGGGCGGTGACGACGTCGAGCAGAACCGGGCTCGCCGCGTTCGCACCCTGGAGGCAGTCGGCCGGGGTGAGGGTGTTGATGGCCGCCTGGAGCTTGGCGATCGAGGCATCGGCCTTGGTGCGGGCCGAGGTGATGCACGCGGTCACGCCGTCCGGCTTCGCCTTGACGAGGTTGCCAACGCCCTTGAGCGCGCACTTCGACACGGCGCCGACGTGCTTGATGATGACCTTCGACACGCCCTGCTCGGTCTTGTTGTCGGTCGCATCCGGGACGAAGCCGCCCTGGAGGCCGCCCGGCGTGGCCGGGATCGGGGTGACGCCGTCACACCAGAGGGTCGGGTCGAACGTGCCGACGATGCCGGCAACCGTGATCCCGAGGGAAGCCTGGGCTGCCGGGGAGATGCAGGCAACGCCCGTCAGCTTCAGGGTGGTGGCGTTGTACTTGTTGACCGCGCCCGCGTTGCAGGCAGGCGTGCCATCGGGCTTCGCCTTGAGCAGGTTGCCAACGCCCTTCTGGTGACACTTGGTCACGGCGCCAGCGAGCTTGGTCAGGTTCTTCGCAGCGCCCTGCTCGACCTTGTTCGAGGTCGCGTCGGGCGGAACGAAACCGCCGCCACCGAAGGCGGGCGGCAGCGGGGTGCCGGCCAGTGCAATCGAGCCGGACAGCGCCAGGGCGGCGCCAGCCATTACGGTGATGAATCGCTTCATATGTGTCTCCCCTCCCTTATCGGGTCTTGGTGTGTGCTGCAGCTACGGACATTGGGGGTATGGGTAGCCGCTGAGGCGTGTTCTTGTCAACAAAAAAAAGCGGCGTTTCCCGTGACTTTTGCTAGCTTAAGAGAAGAAAAGCCCTAACGCGATGCAGCACTTACGCATCGTGCAGGACTGCACGTCGGGGTCGGGCTCAGCGCAGTCCGAGGCGTTCGAACGGTGGCTCCCGACCGGCCAGGGCGTCCCGGATTCCCTCGACTTTGACCCATGCGTCCCCAGGCTTTCCGCGCAGCGCGTGCCATGCCACCTGTAGGGGGAGCGAGGCCACCAGGGACCCCGCCAGACGCATCCACTGGCCGGGTCCGGCGTGCTTACGCGCAAAGAGGATCGAATTCCTGGCGCCAAAATACTTTCGGATGCGGACCGATCGCTGACCACCTGCCGTCCCACGCCCCGTATGGGTGACGATGGCGCCGGGGCAGTAGACCACACGGTACCCCATGGCCCGAGCCCGTACACACCAGTCGACCTCCTCGTGGTAGGCGAAGAAGGCCTCGTCGAGGAGCCCGATCCTGGCCAGCGCCGCGGCCCGCATCCACATCGTACAGCCGCCGATCCATTCGACGTCACGCTCACGCGAGAACCGGGGCCCATCCGGCTCGTCCGCCCCCTCGAGTGCGATCAGGCTCTGTCCCCACGTGACCCGCCCCCAGGCCAGCCAGAGGCGACTCGGGTCTTCCCGTGTCAGCACCTTCGCGCCGACGACGGCTACGCGCGGGTCGGCGTCCAGCACCCGGAGCGCCGCCGCCACCGCCCCCGGCTGGAGGCGGACGTCGTTGTTGAGCAGCAGGACGACGTCGGCCCCCTGATCGAGCGCGGCCCGGATACCGACGTTGGCTCCGCCCGCATACCCGAGGTTCTCCGGGTTCCGGATGCAGCGAACGGCCGGCGCACGCTCGGCCAGCAGCGCCCCACAGGGCTCGCGCGAGCCGTTGTCGACGACGATGATTCCGACGTCGGGATCACCGACGAGGCTCTGCACACAGCCGAGCGTGTCTGCGGGGTCCTGCCAGTGGACGATGACGGCGACGACCCGACTCACGCCCGCACCGCATCCTCGTAGACCAGCTCGGTGCGCCGCGCGGTCTCGTCCCACGTGAACGTCGCCGCGCGCGCCCGCGCACGGGCCGCGAGGTCGGCCCGCGCCGCGGGATCGGCGAGCAGCGCCGCGAGCGCGTCCGCCAGCGACGCCTCGTCCGAGCGCGCGACGAGGCGTCCCGCGTCGCCGACGACCTCGGGAATCGACGTCGTCGCGACCGCCACCACCGCGCAGCCGCTCGCCATCGCCTCGAGTACCGTGAGGCCGAAGCCCTCGTAGTCCGACGCGCTCATCGCGATCTCCGCCGCACCATACAGCGCGCGCAGCTCGTCGTCGCCGAGTGGACCGAGCCATCGCACTCCGGCCGGTAGATCCTGCAGCCATGGCGGTGCGTACCCCGGACGCAGTCGGCCCGCGACGACGAGCCGCCATCCCGCCGCTGCCGCACCCGCGCGCACGAAGGCCCCGATCACCCGCTCGACGCGCTTGCGCGGCTGCACCGTCCCGACGCAGGCGACGAGCGGCCCGGTGAGATCGTGCGCGGCGCGGAAGCGCGCCACGGCCTGCTCCGGGAGCGGCTCGAGATACGACGCCGGCATCGCCAGCGGCACCACGGGCACGCGCGCCGGGTCGAGCCCGAAGCGCGCGACCAGATCGTCGCGCGCGTGCGCCGAGTCGGCGATCACCCGCGCCGCACGCGCCACGCTCGGCGGGACGCACAGGCGGAAGTGCAGTCGCTGCGGCCACGCGAACGTCTCCGGACAGGCGTACACGGCGAGATCGTGCACCGTGACGACGCCGGGCACGGGAAGGCGCCACGGCAGAACGTTCTTGGTGCCGTGGTAGAGCTCGACACCGTGGGCGCCGAGCAGACCGGGCAGCCGCACGTGATCCCAGGTCACCTGATGGTAGGTCGAGCGGAGCGGCACCGTGACGCATTCGACGTCGACCGCCGCGAACAGCTCGGGGCGATCGGTGAAGACGACGTAGCGATGACGCGCGCGCCGCGCCAGCGCCGTCACCAGCTCGCGCGCATAGGTCGCCGGGCCACCGACGATACCGACCAGCGCCCCGATGCCGACGCGCACCTCAGACGCTCCGTCGCGGCGCACCGACGGGCGCGACGCCGCCACCGACGGCTCCACGCACGCCGGCCAGCGCCCCCCGCCCGAGCGCTGCGGCAATGTCCCAGCGACCCCGCAGCGCATAGAGGGCGGCGCTGGCGGCGATCATGGCCGCGTACACCGGCGGGAAGCAGCACCAGGCCAGCAGCCCGCCGCGCCGTCGCACCAGGAGCCAGGGGTTGCGCGCCTTCAGAAAGGCCGCCCACGGCGTGAGCCCGCTCGCGAAGCCACGCAGGCCGTCGTGGTAGACGAGCGCGCGCGGCGCGACGACGGCCCCGAAGCCGTGTGCCCGCGCCGACAGGCAGAAGTCGACGTCCTCGTAGTAGACCTCGATCTCGGTCGAGAACCCGCCCGTGGCCTCGAAGCACGCGCGCGTCACCAGCAGCGCGCAGCCCATGATGCCCGTCACCGCGTACGGCGTGTCGGTGCGACGCCGGTAGCGCAGCAGCGTGCGTGGCACGCAGAGGAGCGGCAACGAGTGCCGCTCGCCAGCCGACAGCACGCGATCCGGATGCGCCATGTCCATGACCCGCGGCCCGGCGATGCCGGCCGCCGGCGCCCCGTCGAGCGCGTCGAGCAGGAGGCCGAACGCGTCCGGTGCCAGCACCGTGTCGTTGTTGAGCAGCAGGATGCGCTCGGCGCCGGCCGCGATCGCGGCGACGGCGCCGGCGTTGAGGCCGCCGGCGAACTGCCGGTTGTCGTCGAGCAGGAGCAGGCGCACGCCCGCGCGCCTCCCGATACCTTCACGGAGGCGCGTGCGCTCCGCCGCACCCGACGCGTTGTCGACGACCACCACCTCGGTGGGCGGACGCTCCTGGGCGAGCAGCGACGAGACGCAGCGCTCGGTGGCCGCTCCTCCCTCCCAGGTGACGACGACGGCGGCGGTACGCATGTCAGCAGGCGAGCCGCGCGGTCGCGGGTCCGGCCGGCGACACTCCGAGCCGCGCCTGCAGGACGTCGCGCAGCCGCGTCGCCACCGCCTCGGCACCGAACTCCGTCAGGACGTGGGCGCGCGCCGCCGCCCCGATGCGCGCGGCG
>CAYOIZ010000013.1:0-127376 GCA_964404165.1 uncultured Binatia bacterium (SeqCode)
TGTACGCCCCACCTCGACCGCCTTCAGAACGCCAAAGCGCCTGGTTCGGGTAGTAGCCGTCGATGATCTCCGGCTCGTCGAACATTTTTTCCGGCGAGCCGTACGGGATGTACTCGAAGGCGATGTCGTCCCGTCCGCATCGCTCGGAGTGTAGCTCGCGTACAGCGTCCCACATTTCGTTCAGGGTCACCGAACCATCCTCCGTATGGCTAACGCACAGTAGACAGACCCGCCTAATCCCGCTCCTCTCAGCCTAATCCCGACGACCTCTTCTGCGACGGGCCCCACCCGCTGCGATCTCCCGAGGATACACCCGGGACCGAGACCGTTGTTGGCGTTAGGCTGCGAGCCTCGCCGCCTAACGCGCACTGCTGCCGCAGGCGCGAGCGTTCTCCAGCGCAGCGATCAACTGCCCCCTGCATGGCCGCATGGCATACTGCCACCCACGCAGGATAGCAACCTCTGGAACCAGCTTCCCGTCCTACGCCATCGTCACGACGACCCGATGCGCCCGATCGTCCAGAGCGACCCGCACGACGCCGTCGACGACCGGCACCGCCGCCCCATCGACCTCCGCCGCGGCCGTCGCCCCCCGCCGAACCTCGACGTCCGCCCGCCCCAACCGCACCCGGAACCCGGCCCACCCCGCCGGCACGCACGGATTCACGATCAGATCAGAACCCTCGACCCGCACCCCGAGCACCGACTCCAACCCCACGCGGTACATCCACGCCGCCGACCCCGTGTACCAGGTCCACCCGCCGCGCCCGACGTGCGGCGCCACGCCATAGATGTCCGCCGCGACGACGTACGGCTCCACGCAGTACGACGACACGTCCCGCTCCACCGGCAGGATCATCTCGAGCACCGCCCCCGCCTGCTCCCACCCCAGCTCCGCCATCGCGCGCACGACCCAGCACGCCCCGTGCGTGTACTGCCCGCCGTTCTCCCGGATCCCCGGCACGTACCCCTTGATGTACCCCGGATCATGCGACGTCCGATCGAACGGCGGTGTCAGCAACCGCACGATCCCCGCCTCCCGATCGACGAGCATCCGCTCGGCGGAGCGCATCGCAGAGACCGCCCGCTCCGGCGGCGCGACCCTCGAGATCACCGCCCACGCCTGCGCGATCGCGTCGATCCGGCACTCGTCGTTCGACGACGACCCGAGCGGCGTCCCGTCGTCGTAGTACGCGCGTCGATACCACTCCCCGTCCCAACCGGCATCGTTCAACGCCGCAACCAACGACGCCCGATACGCCTCCCACCGCGACGCGCGCTCCGTCTCCCCCCGCGCATGCGCCAGAGGCACGAACGCGTCCAGCACGACGCAGAAGAAGAACCCGAGCCACACGCTCTCCCCGCGCCCTTCCCGTCCGACGCGGTTCATCCCGTCGTTCCAGTCCCCGGTCCCCATGAGCGGCAGCCCATGCGCCCCAGCCGTCAGCGACCGATCGATCGCCAGCGCGCAGTGCTCGAACACCGTCGCAGACGACGAAGCTACCGTCGGGGTCAGGAACGAGTCATCCTCCCCCGGCTTCAGCTCCGGCGCCGACACGAACCCGACGACCTCGTCGAACACCGACGCATCCCCGGTCGTCCGCGCGTAGAACTCCGCCACGTACGGCAGCCACAGGAGATCGTCCGAGAACCGCGTCCGGATCCCGATGCTGTTCGGCGGATGCCACCAGTGCAGCACGTCCCCCTCCGGGAACTGATGCGCCGCGTGCAGCAGGATCTGCTTCCGCGTCAGGTCCGGCCGCGAGTACACCAGCGCGCTGACGTCCTGGAGCTGATCGCGGAACCCGAACGCCCCGCTCGACTGGTAGAACCCGTTCCGCCCACGCAACCGCGACGACATCGACTGATACAGCAGCCAGCCGTTCATCATGAGGTTCAGCGCCGGTGACGGCGTCTCCACCTCGACCGCCCCCAGCACCGACTTCCACTCCGCCGCCAACGCCTCCAGCGCCGCCTCGACGGCCCCCGGCGCGCGCCACCGCTCCCACAGCGGCTCGAGCGACGACGACTCCGTCACCTCGCCGAGCAGGAACGCGCACTCGAACGTCGCCCCCGGCTCCAAGTTGAACGGCACGAGGAACGCCGCACACGCATCGAGCCCTTCACCGGTGCGCCCGTTCAACGCCCCCCCGGAACACAACGCCTCCGGCCGCGACGGCGACCCGCCACGCCCGAGGAACGCCGCCCGATCCGACGTCAGCGACACCCGCGCCGCCTCGTCCACGACGATGCCCGCGAACGTGATCCCCGACGCGAACACGCCCGCCTTCGGGTTCTGCGCCAGCAGCAGGCGCTTCGACGCATCCGACCCGGTCACGACGTCGGGCCCCGGCTCCACGCCGAGCACCAGCCGCGCATACGACGCGACGGACATCCGACGACGCAAAGACCCCACGTTCTTGAGCCGTAGCGACACCACCCGCACCGGATCCTCCACCGGCACGAACATCGTCACCTCGTGCTCGATATCGTGGCTCTCGTGCCGCCAGCGCGTGTACCCGAACCCGTGCGCCACCTCGTACGACCCCGCCCCGACAGGCCCCGGCGTCGGCGACCAGAACTCGCCGGCATCGTCGTCGCGCACGTACAGCGCCTCGCCGTGCGGATCGCTCACGGGATCGTTCGTCCACGGCGTCAGACGATACTCGTGCGCGTTGCGACTCCACGTGGACGCAGCCCCCGCCTCGCTGACGATGCAGCCCACCGTGTCGTTCGCGAGCACGTTCACCCACGGCATGGGCGGACGACGGCCGCCGTCGACGCGGATCACGTACTCGCGCCCGTCCTCCGAGAAGCCGCCGTAGCCGTTGTCGAACTGCAGCGACGGAACCGCACGCGGAGGACCCTGCGACACGGACGGCTTCATCCGCGCCGCCGGCACCGGAGACTCCTTCACGCCACGCAGCACGTCCGCCGCCGCTCCCGGCACCTCCGGACACGTCACGCCCAGCTCCAGCAGATACGGCGACGACGGCGCCTCGCCGCCCGCCCGCAGCGCCGGGTGCCGATACTCCACCGCTCCCGCCAGCGCCTGCAGCCCTTCGGCCATCGCATCGTCGAGCTCGAACCGCGTCCGCCGCTCGACCTCCGCCGTCACCGCTGCAACCAGACCCGCCTCGGCAGCCGCCACATCAGCGAACCGACGCGCCAGCGCCAATGCCGCCGCACGCTCGTCCGCCGCACCCACCAACGCGACGAGCACGACCGTCCCGCCCGCCTCGACGACGACCTCCCGCCGCATCGCCATCACCGGGTCGAGCACGCTCCCGACGGTCCCCTCCAGCACGAATGCCGGATCCGTCACCGACCGCCCGCGCCCGACGAACCGCGCGCGATCCGTCTCGAACGCGAACGCCCCCGACAGCGCGTGCACCATCCACCCGTAGTGCTCGCCCTCGCTGCGCGGCCGGCGTCGCGCCAGCAACGCGTCGCCGTCACGCTCCGTCTGCACGAACAGCTTGGAGAACGCGGGATGCCCCTGATGCGCCGCGTGGTCGTGCAGCACGACCTCGAGACACGACGTCACCTCCACCCGCCGAGACGACGCGCCGCGGTTCCGAAGCCGCACCACGCGCAGCTCGACGTCCGCATCCGGCACGACGCACACGTCGACCGACGCCTCGATGTCCGACACCGTCCGCGACAGCGTCACGACGCCCGGCCGCGTCCGCACCGAGCCGACGAGACGACTCGCCTCCCCGCCATCGACGCGCACCCACAGGAAGACGCCCGACGCGTCCTCGACGCGATCCGGCCGCCACGACGTCAGCGACAAGGCACCCCATCGCGAGCGCCCCGTCCCCGCCCCCGTCAGCAGCACCGAGTAGCGGCCGTTCCCGAGCACCCGCGCCCACGGCGTCGGGTCGTGCTTCCGGTCCATCGCCACGGCGCCCAGGCGGCGCAGGGCCTTTCGATCCGTCACTCTACAGCTTCCTTTCGCGGCCCGTACCACAGCTCGACCTCGGCCGGGCTCGCTCCAATGATCACCTGCGCCGGGTCCGGCGCTTCGATCGGCATGCCGTTCACCATGGCCCCCACGATCGGCCGATCGAGCGGCGACGGCACGACGATCTTCCCGGGCGGCACGACGAGGTCGCCCGATATGCGCAGGCGTACCACATCGGGCCCGTCGGCACGCATGGTGTAGTTGAGGATTCCCCAGTGCGTCGGCAGGCGACGCACCGAGACCCCCTCCTTGCTCTGCACCCACTCCGGCTTGAGCCCCGCCCCCAGCACCAGCGCCTGGTCCGAGTCGCGCTCGTAGACGAGCATGGTCCGCACCGCCTGCACGAAGCCGGCGCCCACCCACGTGTGCGGCATGTCGCCGATGAAGCGCGGCAGGTCGCGGTCGAGCCACACCACCTCGGCCCACTCGTTCCACGCCTTCGGCCGCCGATCCTTCATCAGGTAGTCGAGCAGCGCGTGCGCGCGATCGCGCCAGCCGAGCCGCACGAACGTGCCGACGTTGCGCAGCTCGTAGGGCGAGTACGCCGTGCCGCTCCACGTGCCGCCGAGGCGGGTCTCGATCTCCTTCCAGTAGCGCTCGTAGGTGTGCTGCACCGCCGCCGCCGGAAGACGCTCGAGCTCGCCGGCGGTCACGATCGCGAGGCTGGTCGACGTGGGGTCGTAGTCGCCCAGCTCCACCGACGCCGGGATGTAGTCGATGCCCCGCTGCGCCATCGTCGTGTTGATCGACTCGATCAACGTCGCCTGGAAGTCGTCGCGCAGCGCCGCGAACTTCGCCGCGTTGTCGTCGTCGCCCACGACGACCGCCAGCGCCGCCGCATCCTTCAAGCCCCGCATCGCGAAGAAGTCGTCCCAGTAGGAGTGCACCGGATGCCCCGAGTAGCCCTCGTGACTGATCGACTCGGGCAGCAGCCCGAAATACGCCTTCTTGTCCGGCTCGCGATACGCCGACGTCATGCGCTGCTCGCGCAGCTTCCGCAGATGGTCGATGGCCTTCACGACGTTCGGCCACAGATCGTGGACGAACCCCGCGTCGCGCGTGAAGCGGTAGTACTCCGCCAGGCCGTAGACGAACGCGCCGATGCTGTCGTTCTCGGGGGTCCAGTCCGGACCCCGGCCGTCGACACAGCACGGGATGCCGCCGTCGGGCGCCTGCATCGTGGCGTACCAGCGCAGGAACTCGCGCACCTCCTGCACGAGCCCCATCTGCAGCAGCGCCTCCGCCTCCATCGCGCCGTCGCGGATCCACGAGCGCGCATACGTGCGCGAGCCCGGCTGCAGCGCCGCACCGTCGCGGTTCATCAGGATGTACGCGATCGTCGAGCGCAGCGTGCGGTCGATGGGCTCGGCCGCAGGCGGCAGCGCGATGTCGACGCGCCCGAGCATGCGACTCCAGCGCTCGCGCTCGAGCGCCTGCACCGTCTCGGCGCGCGTCGCCGTCATCGAGGGCAGGCCCTCGGCCGTCGCTGCGTGCAGCGGGACGGCGATCGACACCTCGGTGCTCTCGCCCGCACCGACGCCGTGCAGATCGAAGCTGAAGGCGCCCGACGCGAAGCCGAACGGATCGGTCACCTCCGTCGCACCCGGCGGCGTGCCGAGCAGCAGGAACTCGGTGATCGCGCCGTCCTCGAACGTCGCCGCGCCGAAACGATCCGGCGCCCGCATCGGCACGACGGCGCGCGCGCGATCGATCCACGCCGCCTTGCCGTCCCAGCGGATCTCGCCGATGCGCGTGACGCCGCCCTGGATGTTGAGCGCCTGCCACGGCGGCAGCACCTGGAACGGACGCAGCGTGAGGAAGAGCCGCAGCGGCCCGCGGCCGTCACCAGTGATCCGATAGCGCACGTACAGCGTGCTCGCGTTCGGCGGCCCCGCCGCGAACGCCGTCACCTGCAGCCGCAGCGCCCCGTAGCGCCACACCACCGACGGGATCGGCAGCGCGCCGTCCTCGAGCTCCTGCTCGAGCTCGACGTCGTTCCACGTCACCAGCTGCTCGCCCGTCCACAGGAACGGCTCGATCGAGAAGGCGCGATCGACCTCGACCATGCCCTCCTGGTTGACGAGCGCCTTCTGCGACCCGCCGTCGACACCGACGACCGTCCAGTACGTCTGCTTGCCGGAGAGGTACTTCGGGAAGAGCCCGGCCGGCGAGTCGTAGGCGATGGCGGAGAAGAACGCGTTCGGCGAGTCGGAGAACTCCACCGGCTTGACGGTGACGTCGACGATGCCGACGCCGCGCCCGTGGCTGGTCTTCGCCATCACCACGCGGAGATAGCGCGCCTCGCTGTCGGGCACGTAGATGTACGCGCGCCCGCCCTTCCCCGTCTCGGTGTGGAAGACGCGCATCCACTCGGTGGCGTCCGACGACACCTCGACGTCGAACGCGGTGGCGTAGTCGGCCGGGTCCCAGTCGACGACGAGCCCGCCGAACTCGCGGCTCTGCCCGAAGTCGAGCTGCAGCCACGGCGACGCGTCGGCGACGTCGGTCCGCCATGCGGTCCGCGCCGAGCCGTCGACGGCGTGGCCCGCCTCGGACCCCGGCCGCATGCTCGAAGCGGTGACCGTCGGCGGCGGCGGACTGGCCATGACCGGATCGCGCGACTCGAAGGCGAGATCGTCGATCCAGATCGTGCCCGCGCCGCGCACGCCGCCGCCGA
Source organism: uncultured Binatia bacterium (SeqCode) (assembly GCA_964404165.1). Lineage (GTDB taxonomy): Bacteria > Desulfobacterota > Binatia > DP-6 > DP-6 > DASYLJ01. Next base: position 6,645 of record CAYOIZ010000013.1, read on the forward strand.
TGGCGATCTCGATCGCGGCCACCTGCGACGGGTTGCCGCCGCCCTGCGGTCCCCACGCGAACGCCAGGCGCGAGCGACGGATGACGATCGGCGCCCAGTCGTGCGGGAACGAGAAGTTCGGCTCGCGCCGCCACCACACGTTGCCGTCGGGGTCGACGAGCTTGAACTCCAGCGTCGCGCGCGGCGCCTCGCCGCGGACACGGTACGTGAAGGCGAAGTTCTCGGGCAGCGGCAGCCGCAGCTCCTTGCGCACGATGACGAAGCCCGACGCGTTCGCCAGGTTGAAGTCGAGCCGGATCGACGAGCCCTCGTCGCTGCGCTCCCACGACAGCTGCGCCTGCGAGCCCGACGACGCGGTCGCACTCCAGCCGTCGGCGGTCTCGAAGTTGTCGAGCACCAGCCGCTCGGCGGCTGCCGGCCCTGCGAGCAGGGCCGCCACGAAGAGCGCTGCGAGCCACCTCATCCCTTCACGCCACCACTCGTGATGCCGGCGACGTACCATCGCTGCAGCACCAGGAAGAGCACGATCACCGGCAGCACCGTCAGCACCGCTCCCGCCATCACCAGCTCGGTGTCCTGCACGTGCTCCCCGACGAGGTTGGCGAGGGCCACGGGCAGCGTGTAGCGGTCGTCGTCGGCGAGCACGATGAGCGGCCAGAGGAAATCGTTCCAGGCGCCCATGAACGTCACCAGCCCGAGCGTCACCAGAATGGGCGCACACAGCGGCAGCGCGATCGAGCGGAACACGCGCAGCTCGCCGGCGCCGTCCATGCGGGCGGCGTCGAGCACGCCGTCGGGCAGACCGGCGGCGTACTGCCGCACCAGGAAGATGCCGAACACGCTCGCCATGCCGGGCACGATCACCGCGATCCACGAGTCGATCCAGCCGAAGGCGCGCATCATCAGGAACAGCGGCAGCATCGCGACCTGCCCCGGGATGACGAGCGCGCCGAGCAGGCCGCGGAAGATGCGGTCGCGGCCCGGGAACGGCAGCTTCGCAAAGGCGTAGCCCGCCATGGTGTTGATGGTGAGCGCGATCGCCGTCGTGACGATGGCGAGCCCGGCGCTGATGGCGACGTGACGGCCGATGTCGAGGCGGGCGAACAGCGCCTGGTAGTGCTCGAGCGTCGGCACGCTCGGCCAGAGACGCAGCGGCACCGCGCTGGCCTCACCCGGCGGCATGAACGACGCCGCCACCATCCACCACAGCGGCAGCAGCGTCAGCGCCGACGCCGCCAGCAGCAGCGCGTGCACGAACACCGTCCAGGGCTTCACGCCGCGCTCCGTCGCTGCACCCGCAGCTGCACCAGCGACGCCGCCAGGATGACGAGGAACAGCACGACGGCCACCGCCGCGCCGTAGCCCAGGTTCCACCAGCGGAACCCCTCCTCGTACATCAGCAGCACGACGCTGAGCGTGCTGTCGGCGGGTCCGCCCTGCGTCATCACGTACGGCTCCGCGAAGAGCTGCAGGTAGCCGATGGCCGTGATGACGCCGACGAAGAGGAACGTCGGCGCGAGCTGCGGCATCGTCACGTGCCGGAACTCCTGCCAGCGCCCGGCGCCGTCGAGCGCCGCCGCCTCGTAGAGCCGCTCGGGAATGCCCTGCAGGCCGGCCAGGAAGACGAGCATGTTGAAGCCGAAGCCCTTCCACACCGCGAGCAGCGCCAGCGCGGGCAGCGCCCACCGCGGATCGCCGAGCCAGTCGATCGGCGCGATGCCGATGGCGCCCAGCAGCTGGTTCAGGACGCCGTAGCGCGGGTGGTAGAGGTAGCGCCACACCACCGCGACCGCGACCAGCGTCGTCACCACCGGCAGGAAGAGGATGGTGCGGAAGATGGCGCGACCGCGCACCACCTTCGCGTCCACCAGCAGCGCCGCCGCCAGCGACACCGTCACCGACAGCGGCCCGGCGACGGCGACGAACCAGAGCGTGTTGCGGAGCGCGGTCCAGAAGCGGTCGTCGTGCAGCAGCCGCTCGTAGTTGCCGAGCATCACGAAGCGGAGCCGGGACGGGTCGGCCACGGTGTAGACGTCGAAGTCGGTGAAGCTCAGCAGCAGCGCCGCCACCGTCGGCAGCAGGAAGAACGCCAGGAGCAGCCCCAGCGCCGGCGCCACGAACCCGAGACCCGCCCACCGCTTCATCCACATCCCCCCAGGAGCCAGCGCCGCTTCTCGAGGATGCCGTCGGCGGCGGCATCGAGGGCGGTGGTGGCGTCGTCGACCGACATGGTGCCACGGATCGCGGCTTCGGCGAACTGCGTGATCTTGCCGGCGATGCGCTCCCACTCGGGGATCTTCGGCGTGGCGCGCAGCGCGTCGAGCTGGGTGCGGAACGCCGCCACGCGCGGATCGCCCGCCAGCTTCGGGTCGTTCCAGGCGGCGGTGTGCGCCGGCAGGTCGCCGGTCAGCTCGTGCAGACGGATCTGCTGCGCCGGCTCGGAGAGGAACTCGATGAGCTTCCAGGCGTCGTCGGCCCGCTTCGAGGTGCGGACGAGCACCAGGCTGGCGCCACCGGCGAGCGACGGCCCGGGCGGCGCGCCCTCCGACGCCGGGATCGGCGCGGTCGCCCACGGCACCGACGACGGCACGCGCGCCGCGAACTCGCCGAGGTTCCACGGCCCCGTCACCACCGCGGAGATCTCGCCGCCCGCGAAGTCCTGGTAGAGGTTCGCCGCCGACGCCGCGCCGCCGAGCGGCGCGAGCCCGCTGCGGAACAGCTCGACGTAGAAGGCGAGCGCGGCGCGGAACGCCGGGTTGCGGAAGTCGCCGTAGCAGTCGTGCTGGCGCAGCAGCGTCGCACCCCGGCCCATCGCCATGATGACGAGCGGCTGCCACTCGCCGAGCTGCAGCAGGATGGCGTGCGCATCGGGTCCGCCCTGTCGGCGCGCTTCCGCCAGCGCCGTCGCCCACGCGTCCCACGTCGCCGGCGCCTCGGGGATGCGATCGCTGCGGTAGAAGAGGATGCGCGTGTCGACGTACCACGGCACCGCCCAGGTCGTACCGTCGACGACGTTCGGGTCGAGCACGCCCGGGAACCAGTCGTCGCGCTGCACGCTCGAGGTCGCCAGCCGCTCGTCGAGCGCCGCCGGCGCGCCCAGCACCACCAGCTCGGGCACCCACGTGTTCCCCACCTGCACGACGTCGGGCATGGCGCCGCCGACGAACGACGTCAGCAGCTTCTCGTGCGCGGCGCTCCACGGGATGCGCTGCACCTTGACGCGCAGTCCCGGATGCCGCGCCTCGAAGGCCGGCACCATCTGCTCCACCACCTCACCCTCGCGCCCCATCGCCCACAGCGTGAGCGGCTCGTCCGCGGCGCGACGCTCGCCACACCCGACGACGGCCCACGCGACGACGAGGAGGAGCGCCGCCCGGATCAATCCACCGCCGCCGGCGTCCCCGATCCCGGCCGCCCCCACGGCGCGGCGTGCGCGCGATCGGGGATCGCCCACACACGCGCGTGCATCTCGTCCACCGCCTCCGGGTCCATCAGCAGCACGCGTCGCTCCTTCGCCGTCAACGACGACGGGCCGTCGGCGAGCGCGCGATCGATCAACGCGCGACGCTCGGCGCGCAGCGGCTCGCCCATGCGACGCCCGCCACGCAGCAGCCAGCGGTGCAGCGCGTTCACGTACGGGTCGACGATGGCGCGCACGAAGCCCGCGCGCTCGGCGGGTGGCACCGTGGCGCGTTCGCGTGCCGTCTCGACCTGCAGCTGCACCAGGTCGATCAGCTCGGGCGGCGGGTTCACCTCCTCCGGGATGCGGAAGAGCCCGAGCCGTCGCGTGCCGTCGCCGAGGCTGACGCGGCTCAGCAGCACCGACACCGGCACCGACAGGATGAGCGCGCCGATGATCGGCGTCACCCACCAGAAGTAGGCCGGGTTGAGCCAGTAGAGCCCGGCGCCCCACGCGATCGCGATGATGGTGTCGAAGCCGTGCTGGCGCACGGCGACGCGCCACGAGGTGTCGGCGTCGTCACGGCCCTGCGCCGTCCACACCACGGTGCGGCCGAGCAGGTTCGTCAGCACGAAGCGGGTGTGGAACACCATGCGGATCGGCGCCAGCAGGCTCGACGTCACCACCTCGAGCACCACCGACAGCAGCAGGCGGAAGAGCCCGCCGTACTGCTTCGCCTCGCGGCGCTTCAGCCAGATGAGCAGGATGGCGAGCACCTTCGGCAGGAACAGCAGCACGCCGACGACGGCCATGAGCGACATCGCCCAGTCGGGCCGCCACACCGGCCACTCGGGGAAGAGGCTCGGCCCGTGCGGGAAGTAGTCGGGCTCGCGCAGCACGTTGTAGATGGCGGCGACCGTCGACAGGCTCAGGAACGCGAACCACAGCGCCGCCGACACGTACGAGAAGACGCCGTTCAGGAAGAGCGCGCGGTGCGCGCCGAAGAGGCCCTCGGTGAACACCAGGCGCAGGTGCTGCAGGTTGCCCTGGCACCAGCGCCGGTCGCGGCTCATCTCCTCGAGCAGGCCCGACGGCACCTCTTCCCAGCTGCCGCCGAGATCGTAGGCGAGCCAGATGCCCCAGCCGGCGCGACCCATGAGCGCGGCCTCGACGAAGTCGTGGCTCAGGATCTCACCGCCGAGCGGCTCGCGTCCGGGCAGCCGCGGCAGCCCGCAGTGATCCATGAACGGCTCGATGCGGATGATGGTGTTGTGGCCCCAGTACTGGCCGTCGCCGAGCTGCCACCAGTGCAGGCCAGCGGTGAACATCGGGCCGTAGACGTGGCTCGCGAACTGCTGGATGCGCGCGAACAGCGAGCGCCGGTTCACCGCCGCCGCAGCGGTCTGGATCATGCCGACGTGCGGATGCTGCTCCATCAGCTCGACCATGCGCACCATGCTGGTGCCGGCCATCACGCTGTCGGCGTCGAGTGTGATCATGTAGCGGTAGCGCGCGCCCCAGCGGCGGCAGAAGTCGGCGACGTTGCCGCTCTTGCGCTCGATGCGCACGCGCCGGCGGCGGTAGAAGATGCGCCCGAAGCCGCCCACCTCCTTGCACCACGCGAACCAGGCGATCTCCTCGGCGACGGCGACGTCGGGATCGTTCGAGTCGCTCAGCACGAAGAAGTGGAAGCGGTCGATCTGCCCGGTGCGCTCGATGGAGCGGTAGATGGCGCGCAGTCCGGCGAAGACGCGGTCCACGGGCTCGTTCGCGATCGGCATGATGACCGCCGTCGGCACCTCGCCGTCGAACGGCGGCGCCGGCGGCGCGTCGGGCGCGATGTGCGTGATGGCGAAGCGGTCGCGACCGCGCACCAGCGTGAGAAACCCGAAGAGCGCCGTCCAGAAGCCGATCGACACCCAGCCGAAGAGCACGCCGAAGACGACGACGATGGCGCGCTCGAGCCACGTCCGTCCCTGGTACGGCAGGACGTCGGCCATGAAGGCGCTGGCGATGAACGTCGGCACCAGCACCAGCAGGATGAGCAGCAGGCGGCGACGATGCGCGACGCGCGTCCACGGGAACGAGCTGCGCAGCTTGCGGAGCGGGCCGCCGTAGAGCACCGGCTCGGCGACGTGGGCGCCGCGGCCCGGCCGCTTCGCATGCCGGCGCCAGGCGCGACCGACGGGCTGGTAGCCCATGGGTCGGCGGCGCATCTCGGGCGTCGCCAGCGGGATGACCTCGTCGTTGCCGACGGCGCGGCCGAGGCGCCAGCGCAGGTAGCCGTCGCCCGCGGCGGCCTCACCGACGACCTTGCCGCGCAGCGCCTCGAGCGTGGCCGCGATGGCGTCGCGTTGGGCCACCGACGCCGACGCTTCCTGCACCGCCTCGAGCGCCAGCCCCTCGCGGCGATCCTCGCGCACGTCGAGTGCCCGGAGATAGGCCAGGGCGCGCTCGTACGCGTCCTTCCAGTTGTGGACGAGATGCGAGCCGAACGGATGGGGGTCGCCCATGGGTCAGGGGACGATAGCGTAGGACCAGGTTTCCGTGAGCACCTCTTCGCCGAGCATCAGGTGCGCGCGGACCTCGACGATGTCGCTGGTCTTCGGCACCACCGTGAAGCTCAGACGCCAGCCGCCGACGTGCGGATTCGCCACGACGTGCTGGTCGCGGATCTCGGCGACCTTGTCACCACCCTGGATGTCGACCACGCCGTGCAGCACCTCCTGCGTCGGCACCTTGCCGAGCTTGCCGCCGGCGAAGTCGATGACGAATCGGTCCGCGTTCTCGACGGTGCCGTGATCGCGTCGCGTGGCCACGACGCGACCCGCGGGCGGACGCGTCGGATCGTCGCCGTACCACCACTGCGTGTAGGCGAAGCGATGCGGCTTGTCGGCCTTGAGCTCGCGATCGGCCACCCAGTACGAGACCAGGTTGTCGTTGGTGTCGGAGTTGGTGGGGATCTCCACCACCTCCACCCGGCCCGGTCCCCAGTTGCCCCACGGCACCTGCCAGACGCTCGGCCGTCGCTCGGCGGCGGTCTCGAGGTCCTGGTAGTGGTCGAAGTCGCGATCGCGCTGCAGCAGGCCGAACCCCGCCACCGGCTCGGCCTTGAGGCCGCTCACGCGCAGCCGCTCGGGGTTGTCGGACGGACGCCACAGCCACTCGCCGTTGGCGAGCGTCATCAGGACACCGTCGGAGTCGTGCACCTCGGGCCGGAAGTCGACGATGGGGCGGATCGTGTTCTCGCCGCGGTAGAACATGCTGGTGAGGGGCGCGATGCCGATCTTCTTGACGTCCTTGCGGAGGTAGAGCTGCGACTCGACGTCGACCCGCGTCGCCACGCCCGGCGTGACGACGAAGCGATACGCCCCGGTGACGCGCGGGCTGTCGAGGAGCGCATAGATGGTGATGGCCGTCGCCTTGGCCTCGGGCTTCACCAGCCAGAACTCGCGGAACCAGGGGAACTCCTCGCCCCACGACTCGGCGGTGTCGAGCGCCAGCCCGCGCGCCGAGACGCCGAACATCTGGTCCTTGCCGACGGCGCGGAAGTAGCTGGCGCCGAGGAAGACGATGACCTCGTCGCGATACTTCGGGGTGTTGATCGGGAAGTGGATGCGGAAGCCGCCGAAGCCGAGCTCGGGCGGGACGCGGCTGGCGAAGTCGTTGCGGCCGTAGTCGAACAACGAGGGCGAGAACGGCACCGGCTTCACGCCGTCGGGTGACACCACGTTGATGACGATCGGCTGGTCGTAGAACAGGCCCGGGTGGAAGAACTGCACCTGGAAGTTGCCGGGCTTGTCGCCCCAGAGGGCGCGGTCGGGACGGAAGCGGATGTCGCGCCACTGGTCGTAGGTGATCGACGTCAGGAAATCGGGCACCTTGCCCTTGCCGTCCTGGTAGGGCGCCGCCGCCAGCTTCTCGGCCCGCTGCGCGAGCTGCTCGAGGTCGAACGGCGCGGCCTTTGCGGCGGGCTTCGCCGCCACCGGCTTGGCCGCGGGTTTGGGCTTGGCGTCCTCCGCGCGCGTGGACGTCGCGACGAGCGCGCTCAGCACGAGGGCCACGAGGGCACGCCGCGCACCGTGGATGGGCGCGTGCGGCCGCGCGAGGTGGTGAGATACGCTGCGGATTCGCTTCACGACGAGTGCCAGGAGGCCGGCTCAGGTTCCACACGAGCCACGGCGCGTCAAGGGGTGTCGTGCACCGGGACGTTCGCGTTACGATGCGCCGCATGCCCCTCGCCCGACGCCGCTTCCTCGGTCTCACCGCCGCCGGCCTGGCCGCCGCCACCGTCCGCCCGCCGGCGGCCGCCGCCCGGCGCACGCCGTCGCCGCAGCACTTCGTCCTCGTCCATGGCTCCTGGCACGGCGCCTGGTGCTGGTATCGGATCGTCGCCGCGTTGGAAGCGGCCGGCCACCGCGTGACCGCCGTCGACCTGCCCTCGGCCGGCATCGACGCCACGCCGGCGCCGACGGTGACGCTGGCCTCGTGCGCCGAGCGCGTCGTCGCCACGCTCGACGCCGCCCCCGAACCGGTGATCCTGGTCGGCCACAGTGCGGGCGGCCCCGTGATTTCGATGGCGGCCGAGGCACGCCCCGACGCGATCGCGAAGCTGGTCTACCTGACGGCCTTCCTGCTGCCGAGCGGCGGGTCGGCCGCCGCGACGCAGCTGGCGGACCCCGAGTCGACCATCACGCCGAACCTGACGTTCCTCCCCGACGGCACCCTCGACGTCGCCGCCGCCGCGCGCCGCGAGATCTTCTACGGCGACTGCGACGACGCCGACGTGGCGCTCGCCCAGTCGCTGCTGAAGCCAATCGGGGCGCGCACCACGATCGACCCCGTGGTCGTCGGCGCGGCCTTCGCGCGCGTGCGCCGCTTCTACGTCACCTGCCTCCGCGATCGGGCCATCTCGCCCGCGTCACAGCAGGCGATGTACACCGCGCTGCCCTGCGAGCGCGTGCTGTCGATCCGCAGCGACCACTCGCCGTTCTTCTCGCACCCGGCGGCCCTGATGCGGGCGCTCGGGGCGATCGCCCGCGCCTGATTGCGCCCGACCCCGTGGGAATGGTTTCACTCCCCCCATGTCGACCTCTCGCTTCACCGGGCGCACCGCGCTCGTCACGGGAGCCGCGTCCGGGCTGGGCGCGGCGACGGCACGGCGGCTCGCGTCGGAGGGCGCCGCCGTCGCCTGCTGCGATCTCGCGGCCGACGGCGCCGAGCAGACCGCGGCGGCCATCCGCACCGACGGGGGCAAGGCGCAGGCCTACGCCGTCGACGTCGCCGATCCGGATTCGGTGCGCACGGCCACAGCCGGTGCGGTGCGCGACCTCGGGCGGCTCGGCGTCGTCGTCAACTGCGCCGGCATCGGCCGCTTCTACCACTCGCACGACATGCCGTTCGCCGACTGGCAGCGCATCATCGGCGTCAACCTGACGGGCACCTTCCTGGTGTCGCAGGCGGCGCTGCCGCACCTGCTCGACGGCGGCGGCACGATCGTCAACGTCGCCTCGAACGCCGGCCTCATGGGGCAGCCGTACAGCGCGGCCTACTGCGCCTCGAAGGGCGGCGTCGTGCAGCTGACGCGCGCGCTCGCCGACGAGTACCTCGAGCGCGGCGTGCGCGTGAACTGCATCGCGCCCGGCGGCATCGCGACGCCGCTGCAGGACGCCTTCCGCAACGCGCCCGAGGGCGTCGACTTCAAGAAGTTCGCCAAGATCCGCACCCCGCTCGGCACCTCGACACCGGAGGAGGTGGCGGCGCTGATCGCCTTCGTCGCCTCGGACGAGGGCCGCTACATGACGGGCGCGATCGTCTCGATCGACGGCGGGCTCACGATCTGACGCGCACGCGCTGCTCAGCGACCGCGCGGAACCCCCGGCCCTCCCAGAACCGCCACGCCGCCGTGTTGGCGGCGTGCACGTGCAGCGCGACGTGGCGGTAGCCGATGGCGTGCACCCAGCCGAACGCCTCGGCCACCAGCGCCGCACCGACGCCGCGGCCGCGCGCCGCGGGCAGCACGACGGCGTCGGGCAGATGCACGGTGGCGGGCGGCAGGTGGAGCGGCGAGAACGCCTCCGCCGGCGGCTGCAGGACGAGCATGCCGAGCGTCGCGCGACCGTCGACCGCGATCCACACGCCGGCGCGCGGATCGTCGAGCGACCGGCGCTGGCGGACGCTCTCGTCGCCACGCGGCGGCGGCAGCGACATCGGCGGCGCCGCGTGGTGTGCCTGCTGGGCGCGGGCGAGCGTCACGAGCGCGGCGAGATCGTCGTGCGTCGCCTGTCGCACCGTCACCGACGACCGCGCCGGGGTGCCGGCGATCGGCAACGCCGCGAGCGCCACTGTCAGGAACGGCTCGAAGCCGAGACGACCGAGCCCCTCCCGCACCGCCACGTCGTGCACGCCCACCTGGATGTGCTGATCGCGAGCGCGCCAGCGCGATCCCAGCGCCGCGTGCAGTGCCGGTAGCACCTCGGGCGCGACCGCATGTCCCGTCGCCGGCACCAGGACCGCCGGCGCCACGCCCGCGACGGCGCTCGACGGCGCCCCGATCAGGAACCCGACGAGCTCGTCAGCGGTGGTGGTCGCCCCCCACCCGACGGCACCGGGACGGGCGAGCGCCCCGGCCACGAGCGTCCGCGCGTCGTCGATCGACAGCGCCGGCAGCAACGGCTCGGGTGCACGCTCCGCCGCGTGGCGTGCAGTCAGGAGTCGCGCCGCCGCGGTCAGGTGCGACGTCGCCAGCCGGACGACGTCGAACCGCACGTCGCTCAGTACTCGTCTTCGTCTTCGTGCGGCGGCAACGGATGGCTGGCCGGCTGCCAGGTGGCGAGCAGCTGCTCGGCGACGATGTCGGCCGCGGCGCGCGTCGAGTCGGCGGCCGAGCCCACGCCCGGCGTCAGCACGCGCCAGTTGTCCTTGGCGAACGCCCAGAGCTCGCGGCCGTCGGGAGCCACCAGCGCCGCGGAGAGGTCGACCGTCACCATCGAGTAGTCCGCCGAGTACATCTCCCAGCGCTTGATCTCGGTGCGCAGCGTGGGGGCCTGGCTGGTCGTCGACGGCACGACGTTGAAGCTCTGCCGCTCGAGCTGCTTGCGGAGGCTCGCGCCCAGCACCTGCGGCACGGTCTCCTTCTTCCGATCGAGCAGCTTCTCGACGAAGCCGGGCATCGCCACCGTGAGATCACCGCCGGTCTTGTTGGCGGGCGGCGCCACGACGACGTTCTCGACGCCCGACGGACCCGCCGGCGCGATCGGCGGCTGGGGTCGACACGCGCCCAGCACCGAGACCAGCAGGAGCAGGGGGAGCGTGCGGCGCATCGTCATGACGAAGGCGATTAAGGGAAGCGACGCGCCGGATCAACTACTCGGGCAGCGCCTGGCCCGAATCCGGGTCGATCATGAGCGCCGAGGTGTCGACGACCTCGAAGTCGCTGCCGTGCAACGTCGTCAGCGCGTGCAGATCCTCGTCGTCCCAGCGCCGGTCGGGGGCGCCGCTGATGTACCAGGGCGACCCGTTGTCGGCGAGCAGCATGCCGTACCGCTTCAGGCCGTTCAGGATGATCTGGTTGGTGGGCGAGAACCCGGAGACGTCGAACCCGGCCTTCAGGCGGACGCGGATGCCCATGGGCGGCCGCGCCGGGTCGGTCGAGCTGCTGGCGTAGTGCCGCGCCGGCCACACGTAGGCGCGCTGCGTGGCGTTGGTCGTGAAGCGGATGGCGTGGGTCACCTCGCCGGCGAGGATCTCGTCGTAGCGCAGCAGGCCGGCGAGGATCGGCAGACCGGCGGCGTCGGCCGACGTCCAGCCGTCGGGACGGAGCGCGTTCGAGTTCAGGTCGTAGACCGCGCCGCTGCCGGCGGTCCACGACGCGCCCTTGCGCTTCGTCTTCGCCGCGTACACCTCCCACAGCTGGCACGTCCCCTCCTGGACCAGGAGCACGTGCGCGTCGCCGCGTCCGACGCTGGGCTTCGAGCCGCCGCCCTCGACCGGCACCTGCGGCGGAATCGGATACGGCCCCGGCTCGCTCTCGTCGAAGTACTCGAACGTGATCGGCACCGGCGGCTGCGTCGCCCCGATCACCACGTACGGGATGCCGAGGGTCTTGCCCTGGTAGGGCCCGGCGCCGAAATCGGGATGCAGCGGGGCGTCGAGCCCGATGGTGGCGATCCAGGTCGCCGACATCGCGTGCACCGGCATCGTCGAGACGTCGCGGTTCCAGATGTTGTCGGCGGGCAGCACCGGACACGGCAGCGGCTCGGACGACGGGAAGCAGCGCTTCACCCACACGCTGCACCCGGTGGGGCCGTCGTCGCGGAGATAGATGGTGCAGCCTGCCGGCAGCGCGGTCCGCTCGGGCGCGCCGACGGGGGCGAGCGCACAGCGACGCGCGCGACCGCTCTGCACGCACGTCGCGGTGCCGTCGAGCGGCGTGTCCTCCGCGCCATGGCGGACGCCCCAGCGTGGCGTGCCGGTGATGCCGATGGCGGTCACCTCGATGGTGCCGTCACGCGCCGGCGTGGCCTTGCACTTCGTCACCGCGCCCGCCGGGGACGCCAGCAGCGCGAGCAGGACGAGGACCGAGCCGGGAATCCGCATGGAATCAGAGTCCCGTCCGAGGCCCCGGTATGTCAATCGACTCTGCAGTCGACCGTGGATGATGCGATCACCCCCGCGCCCGACAGCAGCTCGCCCGTCACCTGCGGCGGTGTGCCGGTGATGAACGTCGGCGCGATCGCGACCGCGCCGGCGGCGACGTCCTCGGGCTCGCTGTCGAAGTCGAACTCCACCTCGTCACCGACGGTGGCCCGCAGCGGCGACGTCGCCGTGGACGCCCCCGACGTCACGCGCGCGGTGTACGAGCCGGACGCGAGGTTGCGCCCATCGACGGAGACCTTCGAACGACCGGAGCGCGCGTCGCACGTCACCTCGATGCGTCCGGTGGTGGGACCGGCGCCGCCGCCGCTGAGGGCGCAGTCGGTGGGCAGACACACGCCGGAGCCGACGTTGATGCCACCCTCGGCCGCGCACTCGCTGGCGGTGCGATCCTCGCAGTGCGGCCCCGAGTCGTCCGGCGTGCAGCATCGGACGTCCGCGCCGCCCGGCGCGACCACGGCGCCGGCGCACGGGTTCGGCAGGCACGACCCGCCACCCAGGCTCACGCCGCCCTGCGCGGTGCACTCCGCGGCGGTGCGATCCTCGCACTCGGTGCCGGAATCGTCCGGCAGGCAGCAGCGGACGTCTTGCGGATCGATTCCCGTCATCGGCAGCGCGGCGCTCAGGACCAGCTTGCCGCGGCTCGAGACCACCGCGATCACCCGTCCGCGCGGATCGACACCGAGCAACGTGCTGTTCGGCGACGGCGTGGTGCGGAAGCGCACCTTGCCGGTGCCGCGTCGCGAGGTGGTGAACGAGCCGATGCGGACGCCGTCGACGGTGACGTCGTACGCCGTGTCGTCCGTCAGCTTGCGGGCCCGGACCCGAAGCGCCGCGCGCAACGTGGCGCCGTGCCCCCGGACCACGAGCTTCGCGTCGCCCCGCTCCTTGCTGCCACCGCCGCTGGCGAGGAGGGGCTGGCGGACGATGGTGGCGGCGTCGACCCCAGGGACGGCGATCGACAGGAGCGCGAGCAGGCACACGGTCATCTTGGTCATGCCTGCAGCTTGGGCCGTCCGCGCCATCTGGCAATGACCAAAGATCGACGGGGCTCGTGATCGCCTGGCGCACCCGCGCATTGCGCATGGGGCTCGCGTCAACATACTTGGCGTCGGCCCCCCCGATGAACACGATCCTGGTCTCCATGCTCGTCGTCGCCATTGCCGAGATCGGCGACAAGACGCAGCTGCTCGCCATCGTCCTGGCCACCCGCTTCAAACGGCCGCTGCCGATCGTTCTCGGCATCCTCGCGGCCACGCTCGCCAACCACGCGCTGGCGGCGACGGCGGGCGCGATGGTGTCGGACCTGCTCTCCGGGACGTGGTTCCGCTACGCCGTCGCCGTCTCGTTCATCGCGATGGGCCTCTGGGCGCTGGTCCCCGACACGCTCGACGAGAAGCCCGCCGGCGAGGGCGCGAGCGCGAACGTCTTCCTCAGCACGTTGGTGGCGTTCTTCCTGGTCGAGATCGGCGACAAGACGCAGATCGCCACGGCCGCCCTCGCCGCCCGCTTCCACCAGATCGCGCTCGTCACCGTCGGGACGACGCTCGGCATGATGCTGGCCAACGTGCCCGCCGTGTATCTCGGCGAGGCCGCGACCCGCGTCGTGCCGCTGCGCTGGGTGCGCATCGGCGCCGCGCTGATCTTCGTCGCGCTCGGGGTGTGGGGACTCGTCGACGCTATGGGGTGACGGCGCCGCGGTCGCGCAGCGCCTTCGCCAGCGCGGTCCGGCAGGCGCGCGCGATCTTCCTGGTGCGCGCGACGGTGCTCGCCGCGCGCTTCCACGTCTTGCGCAGGGTGGCCGCGACGCGTGGATCGCTGGTGTCGTCGAGCGTGCGGCACGCCGTGGCGACGCGACGGGTGACGCCGGCCGGCGCCTGCACGCCGGCGCAGGCCGCATCGGCCGCGCGCGGCCAGTCGCAGGCGGCGCCGGTGCCGACGATGGCGGACTCGCCCGGCACGTCGTCGTCGGCCACGACGTCGACGAGCGCCTCGGTCACCGCCGCCGCGTTCTCGGCGGCGATCGCGTAGTAGGCGAAGAACTGGCCGGGGAACGGGCCGAGGTCGAGCGGGTCGCCGTTGCCGTCGGAGACGCCGCGCACGCCGATGAACGGCACGCCCGCCTCGGCCGCGACGCGCGCCACCGCCGCCGTCTCCATGTCGACGGCGTCGGGGTAGACCTCCGCCGCGCCCGTCGCCGCGGCCGCCGGCTGGATGGCCTCGTCGCAGCCGAGCACCGCGCCGGCGCCGGGGACGCACGCGAACGGGTCGTCGCCGTACGGGTCGCTGCTCTCGCCGCGCCCGCCGACGACGATGCGCGGCGTCCGGCCGAGGCAGACCTCCGGCCCCGGCGGATCGGGCGGCACCGGCGTGCAGCTCGCCAGCTCGACGGGTGGCACGCGCAGCGTGCGCATCGCGGCCAGCAGGGTCGGATCGACCGCGACCACCGTCGTACCGTCGGTCCACTCGTCCGGCACCACCACGTCGGCGATGTCGAAGCGGCTCCCGGCCACGCCCGAGAACACGATCGCCGACAGCTCGAAGCGCGCCAGCGCGGCACGGGTCGCCGCCGCCGCGTTCAGGAGCCCGATACCGCCGCGCACGACCACGACGGGCGCCCCGGCGAGCCGTCCGACATAGAAGATGCGCTCGTCGACGGTGATCGTCTCGACCACCTCCGTGCGCGCGAGCACGGGCGCGGTCTCACCCGGGAACGCGGTGACGACGAGGACGTACGGCGGCGCGGCGCATGGCCCGGCCAGCTCCGCGCACATCGGATCGGCGGCGACGGCCGCAGTGGCGCCGAGGAGGACGGCGGCGGCGATCATCCCGGGACGCATGGCTTCCTCTCGCACGAGTCGCCGATTCGAATCCACACGCGCCGCGGCCAGGAAAGCGGCTATGATGACGCCGTGAACGCGGGCCACGCCTACGTCGAGACGATCGGCCCGCGCGACGCCGGGTCCACCGTCCTGCACCACCTCGCCGCCCGCCATCGCCACTCGACCGCCGCCGTCTGGGCCGAGCGCATCGAGGCCGGTCAGGTGCTGGTCGACGGTCGCGTCCCGGCGGCCGTGACCCGGCTGCGTGCCGGCCAGCGGCTGGTGTGGCATCGCCCCCCCTGGCACGAGCCCCCCGTGCCGCTGGGCTTCGCCGTGCTCGCCATGGACGACGACGTCCTCGCGGTGGCGAAGCCCGCCGGGCTTCCCACCGCGCCGGCGGGAGGCTTCCTCGCCCACACGCTGCTGCGCTGCGTGCGCGACCGCCATCCGGAGGCCACGCCGATGCATCGCCTCGGACGCGGCACGTCGGGCGTCGTCCTGTTCGCCCGCACCGAGCGCGCCCGGCGCGCACTGGCCTTGGCATGGCGGGCGGGGCTGGTCGAACGTCTGTACCGCGCGTCGATCACGGGTCGCCCGCGGGCCGCGGACTTCACCGTCGAGACGCCGATCGGCCCGGTGCCGCATCCGGTCCTGGGCACGGTCCACGGCGCCAGCGCGGGTGGCCGGCCGGCGCGCACCGACGTCCGCGTCCTCGACGCCACGGGCACCGACACGCTCGTCGAGGTGACGATCGCCACCGGCCGTCCCCACCAGATCCGTATCCACCTCGCCGCCGCCGGCCATCCCCTGGTGGGCGACCCGCTCTACGGCGACGGGGGCCTGCCGCGGCCGGGGATCGGCGCCCTACCCGGCGACGGCGGCTATCATCTCCACGCCGTCCGGCTCGCCTTTCCCCACCCGGGCTCGGGTGCCCGGACCGTCGTCGAATGCGCGCCGCCCCCGATCCTGCGGCGGCACTGGTAGGACCCGCGACGAGGGGACTCGCGCTCTCCGCTGGGGGACGATATCTCGCCATGCATGCCCCGCGCGTGCACCGACGCCGTCGAGCTGGAGTACGAGCTCAGCGGGCCAGCCGACGGCCGGCCCCTGCTCCTGATCCACGGGCTCGGGATGCAGATGGCCCACTGGGAGGACGCGTTCGTCGCCGCCCTCGTCGACCGCGGCCATCGCGTCGTACGCTTCGACAACCGCGACATCGGGCTGTCGTCGTGGCTCGACCACCTCGGCCCCGCCGACATCGCCAGCGCCATGACGGGCGTCGCGCCGTACACGCTGTCGCACATGGCGACCGACACCGCCGAGCTGCTCGACGCCATCGGCTGGCGCTCGGCGCACGTCGTCGGCGCCTCGATGGGGGGCATGATCGCGCAGACGCTCGCCATCGCGCATCCCGCCCGCGTGCGCTCGCTGGTGTCGATCATGTCGTCGAGCGGTGCGCCCGGCCTCCCGCCGCCCACGCCCGAGGCGATGGCCGTCCTGATGACCCCACCCCCGGCCGACCGCGACGGCGCCATCGCCGCGGCCGTCCGTGCCTTCCAGGTGATCGGCAGCCCCGGCTTCCCGACCGACGAGACCACCTTGCGCGCGATGGCGACGCGCGCCTTCGATCGCGCCTTCCATCCCGCCGGCGTCGGACGGCAGTTCGCCGCCGTCCTCGCCTCGGGCAGCCGCCGCGACCTGCTGTCGGACGTGCGGGCGCCCGCGCTCGTCATCCACGGCCGCGAGGACCCGCTCGTCCCGCTCGGATGCGGCGAGGACACGGCGGCGGCCATTCCCGGCGCCGAGCTGCTCGTCGTCGACGGCATGGGCCACGACCTGCCGGCGGCGGTCTGGCCGCGCCTGATCGACGCCATCACGAGCCACACGGCGCGCGCCGACGGCTGACGACCCGCCCCATGGCTCGACGATTTCCCGATCCCTCCGACGCCGACACGCTCCAGACCGGCGACAGCGTGACCGGGGCGCTCGTGCGCTCGATCGACTGGGCCGCCACGCCGCTCGGCCCGGTGACGTCGTGGCCGTCGGGGCTGCGGACCACCGTCGAGACCCTGCTCCACTCGCGCCACCCGATGTTCCTGTGGTGGGGACCGGACCTGATCCAGTTCTACAACGACGCCTATCTGCCGAGCTTCGGCACCGGCAAGCATCCGGCCGCCATGGGCCAGCCCGGGCGCGAGTGCTGGCAGGAGATCTGGCCCATCATCGGCCCGCAGATCGACGACGTGATGCGGGACGGTCGCTCGACGTGGAACGAAGACCATCTCGTGCCGATCCTGCGCAACGGGCGGATCGAAGAGGTCTACTGGACCTACGGCTACTCGCCCGTGTTCGACGACGACCGCACGATCGGCGGCACGCTCGTCGTCTGTACCGAGACGACGTCGCGCGTCCTCGCCGAACGGCGGCTGCGGCTGATGCGCACGCTCGCCGAATCGACGGCGCTGGCACCCGACACCGATGCCGTGCTCACGCGCGCGGCCGAGACGCTGACGAGCGCCACCGCCGACGTCCCGTTCGCCCTCTTCTATCGCGGCGAGGGCACGAGTCGCCGGCTCGTCGCCGCGATCGGCCTCGATGCCGCCGCCATCCGCGGCGTCGACCCCATGCTGCGACGACACCTCGCCGCCGCGGAGCACGGCCCCGTCGGCCCCGTGTTCATCCCGCCGAACACCATCCGCCTGCCCGGCGGCGCCTGGCCCGAACCGGCGTCCGACGTGTTCGTCGTGCCGGTGTCGACGGCGGGTGCCCCCGGCGCCATCGTCTTCGGGTTGAGCCCGCGCCTGCCGTTCGACGAGGCGTACCGCGACCACCTCCTGCACCTCGTCGAGCACGTCGAGGTGATGCAGACGCGCCTGCAGGCGGCGCTGGCCCGCGCCGCGACGGAGAGCGAGCGCAACAACCTCCTGCTGCAGGCGCCCGTCGCCACCGCGCTGCTCACCGGCCCGGCGCACGTCTTCGAGATCGCGAATCCGCTGTTCTGTCAGGTGGTGGGGCGCCAGCAGCTCGTCGGGCGCTCGTTCCGCGAGGCGTTTCCCGAGCTGGTCGACACCGCCCTGCCCGGCGTCCTCGACCACGTCTTCCGGACCGGCGAGCCGTTCGTCACCAACGAGTATCTGGTCCCCCTCGACCGCCGCGGCGACGGCACGCTCGAGGACTGCTTCTTCCGGTTCAACCTGGAGCCGCTGCGCGACGCCACCGGCCGGGTGCGCGGCATGATGGCGGTGGCGGTGGAGATCACCGACCAGGTGACGGCGCGGCAGGTGCTCGAGCGCACGCACGCCGAACGCGAGAAGCTCCTCGCCGACCTCGAGTCGGCGGCGCGCGCGAAGGACGAGTTCCTCGCCATGCTCGGCCACGAGCTGCGCAATCCGCTCTCGCCCATCGTCACGGCGCTGCAGCTCATGCGGCTGCGCGGTGAGGGGCGGACCACGCGCGAGCAGGACGTCATCGAGCGCCAGGTGAACCACCTGGTGCGTCTCGTCGACGATCTGCTCGACGTGTCGCGCATCACGCGCGGCAAGGTCGAGCTGCGACTCGAGTCGGTGGAGATCGCCGACGTGGTCGCGAAGGCCATCGAGATCGCGAGCTTCCTGCTCGAGCAGCGGCGGCACCGGCTGGTCGTCGACACGCCCGACCGGGGGCTGCGCTGCCAGGGCGACCCCGTGCGGCTGGCGCAGGTGGTGGCGAATCTCCTCACCAACGCCGCCCGCTACACCGACGTCGGCGGCACCATCCGCATCTGGGCGCGCCACGAGGGCGAGGAGATCGCGCTCGGCGTGAAGGACAACGGCTCCGGCATCCCCCCCGAGATGCTGCCGCACCTCTTCGACCTGTTCGTGCAGGGGCGGCGCACCTCGGATCGCTCGGAGGGCGGCCTCGGCATCGGGCTGACGCTGGTGAAGAACCTCGTCGCGCTCCATGGCGGCACGGTGTCGGCATGGAGCGACGGGCCGGGCACGGGCAGCGAGTTCGTCATCCGACTGCCGGCGGGCCGGCCGACCACCGCCGCGTCCGCGCCCGACCGGGGGCCCGCGGTCACGGGCCCGTCGACGCGGGTGCTCGTCGTCGACGACAACGCCGACGCCGCGGAGTCGCTCGCCGCACTGCTGCGCATGGCCGGGCACGAGGTGGCCGTCGCCCACGACCCGCTCACCGCGCTCCGTGTCGCGCCGGCGTTCCGTCCGGCCGTCGCCATTCTCGACATCGGCCTGCCGGTGATGGACGGCTACGAGCTCGCCACGCGGCTCCGCACCGAGCTCGGGTTTCCGTGTCACCTGATCGCGCTCAGCGGCTACGGCCAGGAGCACGATCGCGAGCGCAGCGCCGCCGCCGGCATCCAGGACCACCTGGTGAAGCCGGCGGACCCGGCGGTCATCCTGCGATTGGTCGCCGGCGCATCGGCCGGCTGACCCTTCGCGCGGCACCATCCGTGTGCTATCGCCGCGACGGATGCGCTTCGTCCGTCGCCTCGCCGTCGTCGTGCTGGTCGCCGCGACGGCGCTGCCCGCAGGCGCGGTGCTGTGCCGGAAGAAGAACGGCGCCGTGTTCGAGCGCGACGCGTGCAAGCGCAAGGAGACCCCGCTCGACCCGGCGACGATCGGCGCCGTCGGTGCGCCCGGCGAGGCCGGCACGGCCGGGACGACGCAGCCGCGCCTTCGCATCGTCGACGGGATGGGCCGCCAGCTCCCGGGCGCGATCAGCGCGTCCGGCGAGCTCGTGCTGACCACCGCCGATCGCGTCGCGGGATTGCAGGTCGGCAGGGACGGCGTGATCAACGACACGTTCGTCTACGAGTCGATCGACTGCAGCGGACAGACCCTGCTGCGGGTGAGCGTCGGCGAGCTCTACGACGGCGCCGCCGTCGTCGGCGGCAGCCTGCTCTACGGCGGCGGTCCGACCACGACGGTGAACGTGCAGTCGCGGCGCTTCGCGAGCGAGGCCTCCGCCTGCACGGGTCTCGGCTTCGCGTACGATCCGGTCTCGGGCACGTGCTGCGAGCAGCTGAGTCCCTTCGACGTCCCCACGGCCGTCGCGACGCCGCTGCCGTTCGACTTCGTACCGCCCTTCACCGTGACACTCGAGGAGTGATGCGTTCCCTCACGGCAGCGGTGCTCGCCGGCGTCCTCGCCCTGCTCCCCGCGACCGGGCATGCCCTCCTGTGCACCAACAAGAAGGGCGCGGTGTCCGAGCGGACGGCCTGCAAGCGCAAGGAAGCCATCCTCGACCTGACGGCTGCCGGCGCCACCGGCCCGAAGGGCGATGCGGGGAGCGACGGCGCATCGCTGCCCCGACTGCGGGCCTTCGACGCCACCGGACGCGCGATCGGATACGTCAACGGCATCGGCTTCGTCGTCGTCGTCCAGGACGGACGCGCGATAGAGATCCCCGCCGGCGACAGCGGCTTCCAGCCGTTCGGCTACCTCTTCTTCGCCGAGCCCGCCTGCACGGGCGCGAGCTTCGTCGGCTCGTTCGGCCTCCTGATCACGAGCGCCTCGGTGCACGACGGGACGGCGTACTACGCCGGGGAGCCCATCGCCGACCATGCGTATCAATCGGTGCGGGAACCCACGCTCGCCCCGCCTTTCGGCTGCATGTCGGGGAGCTACGACGTCGCCACCGGTCTCTGCTGCTCGGCGAGCGTCGGGACGACGCGGTCCGGCCCCGCCACGCCGCTCGAGCTCGGCGGATTCGCGGCACCCTTCCACGTCGAGGTGGAGCGATGAGGGCGGCCTGGGTGCTCGCCGTCACCGCGAGCCTGCTCGCGATGCCGGTGCACGCCGGCGTCCTGTGTCGCGGCAAGCAGCAGCGCGTGTTCGCTCGCGTCGCCTGCAAGGCGTCGGAACGGGTCGTCGAGCTCCCGAAGGGGGCCACCGGGCCGAGCGGAGCGCCCGGTGCCATCCCGGTGCGGGTCGTCGATGCGACGGGCACCCAGGTGGGTCTCTTCGCCGAGCCCGGCCGCGCCGATTCGAGCACCGTCGTGGTCTTCGAGGCCGGCCCGCGCCTGTTCCGGCTGGTCGTCTCCGAGGCGGGCTTCGGCGGCGGGCAACTCTACCACCTCACCTCGGACTGCTCCGACCCGCCGCTGGTCTTCGCCAACTACGTGTCGTTCGTCCGCAACGCGGTCGTCCTCGGCGGCACGGCCTATTTCGCCGACGACCCGATCACGCAGCTGTCGGCGATGGGACTGCAGACGGCCCCCGGTCCGATGGGCTGCGGGGCGGACCCGACGCTCGCCAACGGCAACTGCTGTCATGCCGGGAACTTCAGTCCGTCACTGTTCGGGCCGGCCACGGCGGCGCTCTCGACGACCCAGTTCGTCCCGCCCTTCCGCCTGGAGCCCTGACCCCCTTCCCGCCCGCAAAAATTTGTCAAGGGGGGCTGCCATTATTCCGATAGTCGTGTAACCTGGGGAGTTCTATGCCTACCCCCTCGATGGACAACATCCGCAACATCGGCATCTCGGCCCACATCGACTCGGGCAAGACGACGCTGACCGAGCGCATCCTGTTCTACACGGGTCGCATCCACGCGATCCACGAGGTGCGGGGAAAGGACGGCGTCGGCGCCAAGATGGACTCGATGGATCTCGAGCGCGAGAAGGGCATCACCATCCAGTCGGCGGCGACGTACTGCCTGTGGCGCGGCTCGCGCGACCACATGGCCGAGCACAACATCAACATCATCGACACGCCCGGCCACGTCGATTTCACCATCGAGGTGGAGCGCGCGCTGCGCGTGCTGGACGGCGCGATCCTGGTGCTCGATTCGGGCAAGGGCGTGCAGTCGCAGTCCATCACCGTCGACCGTCAGATGAAGCGCTATCGCGTGCCGCGCATCGCCTTCGTCAACAAGATGGACAACCCCGGCGCGAACTACGAGCGCGTCTCGGACATGCTGAAGGAGAAGCTGCAGCACCACCCCATCAAGCTGCAGATCCCGATCGGCGCCGAGGACAAGTTCGAGGGCATCATCGACGCCGTCACCGGCCGCGCCTACTACTTCGACGGCGACAGCGGCGAGGACATCCGCAAGGAAGACGTCCCCGCGCAGTTCGTCGACGCGGCGAAGCGCGCGCGCGAGGAGATCATCGAGGGCGTCTCCGAGGTCGACGACGAGCTCGCCGAGAAGTACCTGGCGGGCGAAGAGGTCAGCAACGAGGAGCTGCGCGCGGCCATCCGTCGCGCCACGCTGGGGCTCAAGATCACGCCGGTGATGTGCGGCTCGGCCTTCCGCAACAAGGGCGTCCAGCTCCTCCTCGACGCGGTCTGCATGTACCTGCCGAACCCCGCGGAAACCCGCCACGACGCGTACGACCAGCAGGACAACGAGAACAAGATCGCGCTCGAGCCCGATCCGGAGCGCGCGCTCGTCGGCCTCGCCTTCAAGCTCACGCAGGACAAGTACGGGCAGCTCACGTACTTCCGCATCTACCAGGGCACGGTCCGCACCGGCGACACGATCGTCAACACGTCGAACCAGCTCCGCAAGGTGCGCGTGCCGCGCATGTTCCGCATGCACTCCGACGAGCGCGAGGAGATCGCGTCGGCCGGCCCGGGCGACATCGTCGCGTTCTACGGCGTCGACTGCTCGTCCGGCGAGACCTTCACCGACGGCTCGCTGAACGTCACGCTCACGTCCATGCACGTGCCGGCCGCGGTCATCTCGCTGGCGGTGCGTCCGAAGGACCGCTCGGGCGAGACGAACTTCTCGAAGGCGCTGAACCGCTTCACGAAGGAAGACCCCACGTTCCGCGTGCACCAGGACGAGGAGTCGAGCGAGACCATCATCAGCGGCATGGGCGAGCTCCACCTCGACATCTACATGGAGCGCATGAAGCGCGAGTACGGCTGCGAGGTCGTCGCCGGCAAGCCGCAGGTGGCCTATCGCGAGGCCGTCACGCAGCGTGGCGAGTTCATGTACACGCACAAGAAGCAGACCGGCGGCTCGGGCCAGTACGCGAAGATCGGCGGCTTCGTCGAGCCGCTGCCGGCCGACTCCGTCGAGGCGTACGAGTTCGTCGACGAGATCGTCGGCGGCTCGATCCCGCGCGAGTTCATCCCGGCCTGCGACAAGGGCTTCCGCGAGGCCATCAAGAAGGGCTCGCTCATCGGGTTCCCCGTCGTCGGCATCCGCGTCACCATCAACGACGGCGCCTCGCACGCCGTCGACTCGTCCGAAATGGCCTTCAAGACCGCGTCGCTCATGGGCTTCCGCGAGGGTTTCGATCGCGCCAAGCCGGTCATCCTCGAGCCCATCATGAAGGTCGAGGTCGAGGCCCCCTCCGAGTTCCAGGGCTCGGTGGTCGGCCAGGTGAACCAGCGCCGCGGCATGATCGTCGACACCACCACCGACGGCGGCGACTTCACGGTCGTCGCCGAGGTGCCGCTGAACAACATGTTCGGCTTCGCCACCGACCTCCGCTCGGGCACGCAGGGCAAGGGCACCTTCACGATGGAGTTCGCGAAGTACGCTCCCCTGCCGCGCAGCGAGCAGGAGGAGATGATCAAGAAGAACCGCGAGCGGCTCGCGGCCGAAGCGGCGAAGAAGTAGTCGGACGACGGCGGCGGCGCGGCGTCACCGCGCCGCCAGCGTCCACACCGCGCACGGCCCCTCGGTGGCCACCGGCGCCAGCACCACCTGCGCCGCCGCGACCGCGGCGGTGCGACGGCCGTAGGGCGTGCACGTCACCGCCATCGCGGGCGACGTCGCCGTCGCCTGGCGCCGCACGGCGTCGAGCCCGGCGGGCGACACGCCGGATGCGTCGGCGAACGTGTCCGGCACGGCGCCCGGCCACCGCGGGTCGCGCGCATTGGTGTAGAGCCGCCGCAGGTGGCGGTCGTCGAAGCTGCGCTTGCGACCAGGGGGCGGCACCACCAGGGGCAGGAACTCGCGCGACGTGCCGCGCACCCAGTAGAGCCACGCGAGGACGGCCGGCACGTCGGACACCACGAGCGCCGACGACGGGAGATGCGCGGCCACCGCCGTCAGCGTGGCGGCGCTGCTCGCGCGCGGAGCCGCCGGCCGTGTGATCCGCAGCGCGGCGCCGAGCTGGACGCCGAGGGTCACCACCACGATGACCCCGGCCAGCACGCGACTCCGTCGCGCGACCACCGCCAGCCCCCCGGCGGCGACGATCAGCGCCAACGGTACCACCGGCAGCAGCAGACGCTCGGCCCTGAAGAAGTAGCAGACGCAGAGCCCGGCATAGACGACGGCGGTTCCGAGGACGACGCCGACGCGACGGCGGTCGACCGCGGCGTACGCCCCGAGCACCGCCAGCGGAACGACCAGGATCGGATACAGCACCGGTCGCCATTGCGCCCCGAGCAGCGCCATCACGTAGGCGGCGAGGTTCGCGCGCACCCATGCGAGCCCGAACGCCGCCGTCGGCGGATCGTAGAAGTCGGGCATCCAGAACGCGTAGCCCCCGAGCGGCGCCGACCACCCGGCCGCGACCGACACCACGATCGGCAGCAGGCCGACGACGGTCCCCGCCACGAAGCGCCGGCGCGCGCGCCCGTCGCCGGCCATGAGGGTGACGACACCACCCGCGAGCAGCAGGGGCTGGTTCATGAGACGGATGCTGCACGCCACCCCGGCGACGAGGCCGAGCCCGAACGACGGGCCGGTGCCGAGGAGCACCGCAGCCCAGATCGCCGCGAGCGCCGCCGCCGGGCCGTCGCTCATGACCATGACGCCGTGCCGCAGATAGAGCGGCGACATGGCGAGCAGCAGGGCCGCCCACATCGCCGGGCCGCAACCGGCGACGCGCATCGCGGCGACCGCGGTGGCGCCCACACCCACCAGCGCCAGCACGCCGGACACCCAGTACAGTCGCTCCGGCGGTACCCCCGCCCACGCCGCCGGCGCCAGCAGCAGCGGAAAGCCGACGGGATAGCGACTCGGGTACGTCCGCGCACCGATGGGCAGCATCGGCGACTCCCCCGCGGCCAGCCGCGTCGCGACGGCGGCGTACTCGAGCGCATCGACGCGGGGCTCGAGGTTCTCGCCCGACTGGTGTGACATGCGGCACAGCAGGACCGCGGCCAGGAGCACCGGGGGCACGACGACCGCGACACGCTGAAAGCTGCCTAGGTTTCCCCCCATGAACCATGGCAGGGTGCTCCCGACACGGACGTGGTGTCAACGACGCGCGGTGCCGTCGGCGACTCGGAGCGTGCAGCCCGGCGCGATCGGGCCGCCTTGCCGGGCCCTGCGCTCCTAGGGCGCAGCCGTGATGGCGACCGGCACCATCGGCCACTCGTCGACCGTGAGGTTCCAGCCGCCGCCGAGCGCACGATAGAGCAGCACGACGGCGAGGAGCTGGTTGCGCATCACACGGGCCAGCTCCAGCTGGGCGACGAAGAGCTGCTGCTCCGCCTCGAGTACCTCGTAGTAGGTGGCGACGCCTTCGTCGTAGCGGATGAGCGAGAGGTCGACCGACTGCTGCAGGGCGGCCACCTGCTTCTCGCGCTCGATGCGCACGCCCTTCAGCTTCTCCTCGGTGATGAGCGCGTTCGACACCTCGCCGAAGGCGGCGGTGACGGTCTGCTGGTACTGCGTCACCGAGGCTTCCCAGGCGGCGTCGGTCGCGCGGTAGCTCGCCAGCAGCCGGCCGCCCTGGAAGATGGGTCCGGCGAGCGAGCCGGCGATGGCCCAGATGTTGCCCGTGCCCTTCACGAGCGCCTCGATCTCCGAGCTCTGGCCGCCGTAGAGGGCGCTCAGCCCGAGGCGCGGGAAGAAGTTGCCGATCGCGACGCCGACGTTCGCGTTCGCCGCCACCACCTGCTGCTCCGCCACCAGCACGTCGGGCCGTCGGTCGACGAGCTGCGAGGGCAGGCCCACCGGGATCTCGGGCGGCATCGTCTGCTCGTGCAACGGGCGGCCGCGGAGGATGTCGCCGGGGTTGTGGCCGAGCAGCAGGCTCAGCTGATTCTCCTTGACGGCGATCTGAAGCTCGAGGTCGGGAATGGTCGCCGCGGCACCGGCGAGGGACGCCTGACCGCGCGAGACGTCGAGCAGCGTGCCGACGTCGCCCTCGTAGCGATAGATGAAGAGGTCGAGGATCTTCTGGAAGGCGTCCGTGGTGTTGCGTGCGATCGTCAGCTGGCGGTCGAGCTCGAGCAGATCGAAGTAGGCCTGCGCCACGTCGCTCACGAGCGTCAGCAGCACGCCGCGACGGAACTCCTCGCTGCCGAGGTATTCGGCGCGTGCCGACTCCGTCGCCCGCCGGATGCGGCCCCAGATGTCGATCTCCCAGGCGACGTTGAAGGCGCCCAGGAACGAGTTGAACGTCTGGTTGCCGGCTTCCGGGATGAAGGTCCGGCCGCGCGCCGCCTCGCCCTGGTAGCCGATCTGCGGCAACAGGTCGGCGCGCGCGACGCCCACCAGCTGGCGCGACTGCTCCACGCGCCAGATCGCCGTCTGGAGATCGTAGTTGCCGTGGATGGCCTCGCTGATGAGCCCCTGCAGCACCGGATCGTCGAACACCTGCCACCACGGCAGATCGGCCAGCGACTCGGCCTCCGCGGGCGTCAGCTGTCCCCGCGTGACCTCCGGCGCATCGATCGCCGGACGCTTGTAGTTGGGCCCGACGGCACAGCCGGCGAGCAGCAGCGCGGCCAGCCCCACGACGAAACGACGGGCCGTCATGACGCGTGGCCTCCTTCGACCGTGGGAGGCGCCGATTCCTCGGGCGTCTTGCTCCCACGGTGGCTGAGGCGCTCCACGACGTAGAACGAGACCGGCACCAGGAAGATCGCGATCAGCGACGACATCAGCGTGCCGCCGATCACCGCCGTGCCGAGGATCTGCCGCCCCTTGGCGCCGGCGCCCGCCGCCGTCGCGAGCGGCAGCACGCCGAGCGCGAAGGCGAACGCGGTCATCAGGATGGGGCGCAGGCGCAGCCGCGCCGCCGTGAGCGACGCCTCGATGAGCGGCTTGCCCTTCTCGTACTCGTCCTTGGCGAACTCGACGATCAGGATGGCGTTCTTGGCGCCGAGGCCGATCAGCGTGATGAGCCCGATCTGCGCGAAGACGTTGTTCTCGAGCCCGCGCAGCCAGAGCGCCAGGAACGCGCCGAAGACGGCGATCGGCGTGCCCAGCAGCACGCTGAATGGCAGCGTCCAGCTCTCGTACTGCGCCGCCAGGATCAGGAAGACGAACAGCAGCGACAGCCCGAAGATGACGCTCGCCGGCACGCCCTGTGCCGCCGCCTGCTCCTGGTAGGACATGCCGGAGTAGGAGAAGCCCATCTCCTTCGGCATGGTCTCGCGGAAGACCTCCTCCAGCACCGCCATCGCCTCGCCGGAGCTGACGCCCGGCGCCGCAGTGACGTTCAGCTGCGCCGCGCGCGAGCCGTTGAAGCGCATCGTGAACTCGGGCCCGAACGTCGACTCCATCCGCACCACCGACGACATCGGCACGGCGTCGCCCTTGGTGTTGCGGACGTAGAACTGGCCGACGTTCTCGGCGCGCGTGCGGTACTCGCCCTCGGCCTGCACGTACACCTGCCAGACGCGGCCGAAGCGGTTGAAGTAGTTGACGAACACGCCGCCCATGAACGCCTGCAGCGTCTGGTACACGGCCTTCAGCTCGAGGCTCTGCTTGAGCACCTTCTCGGCGTCCACGTCGGCGTAGATCTGGGGCGTGTTGGGGATGAACGTCGTCGACACGCGGGCCAGCTCCGGCCGCTTGCGTGCCGCCGCCATGAACGCGTTGGTCTGCTGGGCGAGGTACTCGACGCTGCCGCCGCTGCGATCCTGCAGCATGAACGTGACGCCACCCGCCGTGCCGACGCCGGGAATCGACGGCGGCGAGAACGCGAACGCCATCGCCTCGGGCAGCCCCGCCAGCTCCGCGTTGAGCCGCTGCTGGATGACATCGGCGGTGAGGCCGGTCACGTCGCGCTCCGCCCAGGGCTCGAGGGTGACGAAGTAGAAGGCGTTGTACGTCGTCGACGCCTGGCTGAGCAGGCTGAAGCCGAGGATGGTGTTGTAGCTCTTCACACCGGGCGTCTTGGACAGGATGTCCTCGATGATGCGCGCGGTGGCATCGGTGCGCTGCAGCGACGATGCCGCCGGCAGCTGCACGTTCATGTAGAAGTAGCCCTGGTCCTCTTCCGGGACGAAGCCCGACGGCAGCCGCGACCCGAAGAAGCCCGCGAGGAGGGCCATCACCAGCAGGGACAGCATCGCCCGCCCCGCTTTGCGGATGAGGTGCTCGGATCCCGTCACGTAGTGCCCGGTCGCGCGATCGAACATGTTGTTGAAGCCGGCGAAGAAGCGGCCGAGGAGCCCCTGCGACTTCGTCTTCGGTCGCAGCAGGATGGAGCAGAGCGCGGGGCTCAGGGTGAGCGCGTTGAAGGCGGAGAGGGCGACCGACACCGCGATCGTGACCGCGAACTGTTGGTAGAGCAGTCCCGTGATGCCCGGGATGGCCGCGGTCGGGACGAAGACCGCGCACAGGATCAACGCGATGGCGATGACCGGTGCCGACACCTCGTCCATGGCCTTGAGCGTCGCGTCGCGCGGCGTCATGCCTTGCTCGATGTGATGCTCGACCGCCTCGACGACGACGATGGCGTCGTCGACGACGAGGCCGATGGCCAGCACCAGCCCGAGCAGCGAGAGCGTGTTCACCGAGAAGCCGAAGAGCGGGAACAGGCAGAACGTGCCGATCAGGGCGACCGGCACGGCGAGGAGCGGAATCAGCGTCGCGCGCCAGCTCTGCAGGAAGAGGAAGACGACGAGCAGGACCAGCACCACCGCCTCGATGAGCGTGTGCACGATCTCGTTGATGCCCTCGCGCACGGCGAGGGTGGTGTCGAGCGAGACGACGTAGTCGAGGTCCTGCGGGAAGCGCGTCTTCGCGTCCTCCATCAGGGCGGTCGCCTGGTTCATGGTGTCGATCGCGTTCGATCCGGGCAGCTGGTAGATCGCGATGATCGCGGCCGGCTTGCCGTTCAGGCGGCCCACCTGGTTGTACATCTGCGAGCCCAGCTCGACGCGGGCGACGTCCTTCATGCGCACGATCGAGCCGTCGGGGTTCGAGCGCACGATGATGTCGCCGAACTGCTCCTCGGTGACGAGCCGCCCCTTCGCGCGCACGCTGTAGGTGAACTGCTGGCCCTGGGGAATGGGCTCGCCACCCACCTGCCCGGCCGGGTTCACGACGTTCTGCTGCTGCAGCGCCAGGATGATCTCGTTGGTGGTGATGTTGAGCTTGGCGAGCTGATCGGGCCGCACCCAGTAGCGCATGGCGTACTGGCCGGCGCCGAAGATCTGCACCTGGCCGACGCCGGGCACGCGCGTCATCGGGTCGTTCAGGTTGATGTAGCCGTAGTTCGACAGGAACTCGGCGTCGTAGGTGCCGTTCGGCGAGTAGATCGAGAACAGCGCCAGCGGGCTGGTCGTGGACTTGAGGATGGTGACGCCGTAGTTGCGCACGGCTTCCGGCAGGTTCGACTGCGCCTGCGAGAAGCGCAGGTACGCCAGCACCTGATCGATGTTCGGCACCGTCGTGATGTCGAAGTCGACGCGCAGCTGCATCTGGCCGTTGCTGGCGTTGACCGAGTACATGTAGATCATCTGGTCGACGCCGCTCATGTTCTGCTCGATCGGCGTGGCCACCGATTCCTCGACGGTGAGCGCGTCGGCGCCGACGTAGTTCGCCGTGATCTGGATTTCCGGCGGCGCGATGTTCGGGTACTGCGCCACCGGCAGCTGCACCAGGGACACGATGCCGACGATCACCATGATGATCGACAGCACCATGGCGACGATGGGACGGTTGACGAAGAAACGGGCCATCGCGCGCCGTCAGCCGTTCGTCGCTGGGATCGTGGTGGGCGGAACGAACGGCTTCGGATTCACCTTCATGCCGTCGCGCAGCTTGAGCACGCCCTCGGCGACCACGCGTTCGCCCGGCTCGAGGCCCTTGTCGATCACCCAGTCGGTGCCCGTCTTGGGTCCGGCCGTGACGGTGCGGAAGCTGACGGTGTCGTCCTTGCCGACGACCACCACCTGGTAGCTGCCCTGGACCTCCTGCACGGCCCGCTGCGGCACCACGGCGGCGTTCTTGCGGAGATCGGTGACGGCGCGGATCTTCGCGTACCCACCGGGACGCAGGACGTTGCCGGGATTCGGGAACTCCGCCTGCACCTGCAGGCTGCCCGTCTGCACCTCGACCTGGCGGTTGATGGCCGACACCTTGCCGCGCTCCGGATAGACGCTGCCGTCGGCGAGGAAGAGCTCGAGCGACGTCTTGCCGGTGGGCTCGGCCCCGTCGGGGCCACGCTCCGCGAACTTCAGGTACTCCTGCTCGCTGATCGGGAAGTAGACCTTCACCGGATCGAGCTGGGACACCGTCGTCATCAAGACCGTCGGCGCGATGAGATCGCCGACCTGCGCCTGCGCGATGCCGGCGATGCCGGCGATCGGCGAGTTCACCTTGGTCCACTCGAAGTTGAGCTGGGCGTTCTCGAGGGTGGCTTTGGCGGCTTCGACCGCTGCGGCGTCGGCCAGCATCTGCTGGATCGTGTCCTCGAGCTGTTTGCGGCTGATGGCCCCCTTCTCGACCAGCGGGCGGTAGCGGGCCACGTTCTGCTGGTCGCGCAGGTGGTTCGCCTGCGCCTGCGCCACCTCGGCCTTGGCCTGGTCGAGCGCCGCCTTGTACTGGCGCGGATCGAGCTGGAACAGCTGCTGCCCCGCTTTGACGAGCGACCCCTCGTCGTAGGTCCGGGCCATGAGATAGCCCTGCACCTTGGCGCGGATCTGGGCGTTGACGAAGCCGTCGATCGTGCCCACCCACTCGCCGTAGACGGGGACGTCGCGCTGCACGACGTCGGCGACCAGCACTTCGGGTGGCGCCGCCTCCGGGGCGGTGGTCTTGCTGCAGCCGACCGTCGCGAGCACGGCCGCGCCCACGAGCATGCCGACCCATGCATGCGTTGGTGGTCTCCGATGCGGGGTCCCCATCTCGCCCTCCTGGCTCGAAGGGGCGGTGGTATCCCATTGGTCTCACGGGGGTCAATGAAAGGTGGATGGAAACAAGCCCCCCGGGTGTGACCCTCGAACGGCGATGACGCGGGCACCGCGAGCCAGATCGTCCGACCGTCGTCGTTGACTCTCGTAGCTACCGGGGGCTACCTTGGAAACGTGAAGGCCGTCGCCGTCAAAGAGCTCAAGAACCGCCTGAGTGCCTACCTCCGCGAGGTGAAGAGCGGGGAGGTCGTGCTGGTGACCGACCGCGGCCAGGTCATAGCGGAGCTCAGACAGCCGGCACCGGGAACGCCGCGCAGCACGGATCGCGAGGTCGTCGAGCGCCTCTGCACGGAAGGCGCCTTGCATCCGGGCCTCGCGCAAGATCCGGGTGCCTATCTCCCCTCGCCGCTGCCGGTGCGGGTCGCCAGCGGAGACCTGCTCGACGCCGAACGCGGCGAGCGATGACGCTCTACGCGGAGACCAGCGCGGTCCTCAGATGGCTGTTCGCCGAGTCGGACGGCGACCAGGTTCGCACCCTCCTCGCCACGGCCGACAAGATCGTCGCCTCTCGCCTCACGCTGGTCGAGACCCGACGCGTCGTACATCGCGCCGAGCGCGACGGCCGTCTCACGGCCGTCCAGAGCGCCGACATCGTCTCCATCTTCGCACGCGCGACGTCCACCTGGGACATCCTCCAGATGTCCGACGACGTGGCACGTCGCGCCGAGGAGGGCTTCCCCGCCGAACCCGTGCGAACCCTCGACGCCATCCATCTCGCCAGCGCGCTGATGCTGCGGCAGGCGTTTCCGGACCTCCGGATGTTGACGACGGACGATCGAGTCCGACGGAACGCCGCCCTGCTCGGACTCCAGGTCACACCCTGAGCCGCGCCTACTCGAGGAACCCCGGCAGCGGCGGACCACCGTCGCGCCCGACGGCCGGAATCTCCCGCAACGCATCCACCGCCGCCCCGCTGCCGTCGTCGACGATCGGCTCCACGTGCCCGTCGGGCACGAAGAGCTGGGGATGATCGAACGGCGCGCGCCGGTCGCGCACGCGTGCGTCGGTGAGCGACAGCAAGAACGCCTCCAGCGCCGCCAGCTCGGGGCCCGTGTTGTCGAGGATGTTGAGCCCCGCGATCTCGAGCGTGCCGTCGAGGCTGTGCTGCGGACGGACGTCGCCGCCGCGCGAGTAGAACGCGAGCACGTCGATCAGCCGCAGCTGTCCACCGTTGTGGAAGTACGGCGCCGTCAGCGCGACATTGCGGAGCCCGGGCACCTTCATCGCGCCGTCGACGGCGATCGGCTCGGGCGGCGCCGGATCGAGGCGACGCACGGTGGAGAGCGGCAGTCCCTGGTCGTCGAATCCGCCCACGCCGGGATCGTCGGTCGTGGGGACGACGGCGATGTTGTTGAAGCCGCGATCGAGCGCCTGGCCCTCGCGGATGCGGGTGGGGCTCTCGCGCACGCGCCGTACCGACGCGCCGGTCAGCTCGGCGCCCTCGTGGCAGTTGATGCAGCGACCCCGCGCCTGGCTGCGGAAGACGTCGACACCGGCGATGGCCGCCGGCGAGATCGCCGACGCGTCACCGTCCATGAAGCGATCGTAGGGCGAGTCGTCGGCGACGAGCGTCGCCTCGTACGCCTGCACCGCCAATCCGAAGAAGAGCGCGAAGTTGTACTGCATGAGCGTGTACTCGCGCGTCGCCGGGTCCTGATCGAGGTGGCGCACGACGTCGACGGTGCCGTCCGGATGCAGGCGCAGCCGGCGCCGCGACCGCCACCACTCGGGACGGAAGGCACGCGCGATCAGCGTGTCGTAGCGCGTGATGCGCAGACCGGGCCCCGGGTAGCGCGACAGCGCGCCGAGCACCGAGTCGTCGGGATGGACCTGCTGCTCGGCCAGCGGACGCAGACGGCGCACGCGACGCCCGAGCTCCTGACGACCGCGCAGGAACTTGCCCGACACGTGCCGCGTGTCGCGGCCCTCGGCCGCCATCTCGACCGCACTGCCCACCGGCATGACCGCCTGCGACGCCAGGCTCGAATCGTCGAAGCGAACCTGTACCGGCAGCGGCGTGTCGCCGTCGTCGGCACGATAGACACGGGCGGCGGGATCGTCGTCGCCGAGCCCGTTGACGCCGTTGAAGACGTTCTGCGCGCGCCCGTCCCAGAACTGGCGATGGTTGAAGACCGCGTTGATCACCGACGGCGCGTTGCGACCGACGACCTGGCGGACGTTGACGCCGCCGGAGCGGAAGCCGTTTGGGTCGGGGATGGCGACGAGCCGCTCGCGCGGGCGGCCGCTCCAGCCGTCGAAGCCGAATCGCGTGACGCCCTGCGAGCCGACGACGTCGTTGGTCGACGGCGACAGCGGAAAGTCGTCGGGCACGAGCTGGTGGTTCGGGCCGAGGTGGGCGGCGAACGTGGTGTCGGGCGTGACGGCGCGCGTGCCGGGGTCGAGCTGGTTCCTCGAGCGGCTGTCGGCGCCAGCGTGGAAGTGGCAGGTGGCGCAGGCGGTGTGGCCGTCGCTGCCCACCTGCATGTCCCAGAAGAGCGCCTTGCCGAGGACGAGGAGCGCGTCGCGGTCGCGCACGAAGTCGTCGAGATTGGTCGGGCCGGGCACTGCCACGGTCTTGAGCGACGGCGGCCGCGGCGGATCGTCGGCCGCCGCGGCGACGCCGGCGACGAGCGTCAGCATCGCCAGCGTTGCGAGCAGCCTCACGTCGACGCCCTGGGGTCGGCGGCGGCGTTGCCCGCATTGGTGTCGGTCGTCGTCATGTGTGGCTACCCTAACGCGGCGCGTGTTCGATGCGGGTGCGACACGGTGTCGCATGCCAGGGGTGTCCGGGCGGACTTGGCCCGGACACCCCGATCACGCCGGAGCTACGGGATCGTCGTTGCGGCGCAGAGCCCCTCGGCCTTGTCGTAGATGCAGTCGATCTGCTTCTTCGTCATCGCGGGCTCGTCGTTCTCCCAGTCGGCCTTCTTGCAGGTCTTCAGCCCGAGCTTGGTCGAAACGTCGATGGCGTTGCAGAACTCGGCGCGCGAGCAGCCGAGCGCATCTACGTCGGTCTCGCCGGGAGTGGCCGGGCACTGGTCGTTGGCATCGATGGCGCCATCCCCGTCGGTGTCGACGGTGGCAGCGGCGAGCTCGGACTCGCACGCCGCGAGCCCGGTATCGGGCGCGGTGGTGACCGTGAGCTGGTACTCGCCCGACACGCCGCCGAGCGCCCCGATGAATACGGTGTACTCACCCTCGTACTCGGCGCTGAGCTGGTACGTGCGGCTCAGCGTCTGCCCTGCGGAGGTCGCCACGGCGAAATCGATCAGGGTAAGCCCCGCCGCGCCGAGCGGATTGTGCACCGGCGTCGGGCTGGTCACGAACGTCTGGTGGCGACTGGAGGTCGGCGATGCGTCCCAGCCGCCGTAGATGGCGAACGCGAGCTGCGTCGCGACACCGTCCGAGGGATCGTCCGTCACGGTGATGGTGAACTTGACCGGTCCACCGGCGAGCAAAGTGTCGACGGGCGAGAAGTGCACGAGGCCGTAGTCGAGCCCGTGGCCCCAGCCCTGGTTGCCGTTGTCGGGGTCGGACCACGACCGGCCCCCGACCGCGATGACGCGGTCCGTCGGGTAGTCGGGATCGTTGGCCGCGTTATAGGTGTTCACCTGCTGGAGAAGGCTTCCCGATGGCGGATTCGGCGCGACGCCCGTTTGGATCGTACGGACCTGGGTGGTCGAGTGCATGCCCGCATACCAGGTGAGCGGCAGCCCACCGACGTAGCCGTCGAGTGGCCCGTTGGTCCACAGCACCGACGGCCCGGTGCTGGGCAGGCCGTCCGCCCCGTTGGTGCTGCCACCGATACCGGCGCCGTAGCCAGCGATGTTGTAGATGGCGTGCGCGTGGGCCGACGCCGCAGTCGCGATCGCACCCGCGATCACGAGTGCTGCAAATCCGAGCTTCATTCTCTTCCTCCTGGAGCAGGGATGATGGATTTCTGTCCTGCTTCTCGTCGGAGGGAGGTCTTAGACGACACAGCAGTCGTCGACCATGCGGTTCGTTGTCGCACCTGGGAGGCCGCCACACCTCACCGAAAGACCCGGCGCGGAGCGTGGCGACAGTGGCATGCTCGACGCCGGGGGGCGTCCGTTCCCCCCGGCATCGCTCTATGGCCACCGCAGCCCCACAACACGGCGCAACAGAGCGCAGGTCGCACGGGCGCGCAACCGGGGTGCGGCGCTACGGCGTCGTCCCGTTCATGGACATGCCACCACGAGCAGACTCGAAACGCGTTGCACGTGTGCTTCCCGGGAGCGGGGTTCTCGATCGCGCTCGGTCGAGCCGACCATGCGCTACGAAGTCGCAGGGCATGCGCTCACGGACAGTCGTCGACGGCGCCGTCGGCGACCCACCGTCGCAGTGCGTCCGACACGTCGGTCGAGAGGGGCGCTTCCCCGAGCGGCATCCGGCCGCCGCACGACGTATCGACGCACAGGTCGTCGAGCTCCCCCAACGTGCCCTCGACCTTCTGCACGAGCCAGCTCGCGTCCGGCGCCCCGGGCGCGACCAGGAGGCGGCCCGGAATCTCCGCGCTCGGCACGCCGACGAGATGCACGTACGCGGTCCGGCACCGATGCAGGCCGTCGAGCCCGCCCTCGCCGTCGGTGGCAGCGTGACAGGTGCCACAGCGCGGGCCGATCGCCGCGGCGTGAATCGCGGCCCACGACGGCGGGAATGTCGTCGACGTGGTCGAGGTCGTGGTGGGCGACGCGACGCAGGCGGTGGCACAGCTCGTCGCCGTGTCCATCGCACGGCGGCCCGACGGGTCCGCGACGCAGCGACGCGGTCGCCGGATTCGACAGGCGGGTGCACCGCTCGCGCCCTCCGCTTCGCAGCACACCACCGTACCCGGCCGCCCACACGTCGATCGTCGCAGCGACGCCCGGCAGGATCGCCGCAGGCGGTCGTCCTGCACCACATCGGCGACAGCCAGACGAACACAGCGACGGTATGCCGCGCGGGCGCCCGCACCGTCACCGCGGCACGGGCACGACTGTGCGACCATCGACTGCACGGTGTCGGGACACGCCGCGGCGGCGGCACCGCGGGCGACCATCAACGCAAGGAGCAGTGTGACGGCGGCCGCCACGCGACGGCCGCCGTCCGCGTTCAGGGTGCTGCCGTCGCCGCGCACGTATCCGACGACTTCGAGTACGCGCAGTCCGCCTGCTTGCCTTTCATCCCGGGCTCGTCGTTCTTCCAGTCGAGCAGCTTGCAGAGCTTGCGGTCGGGCTTCTTGGCGATCGTGAGCGTGCCACAGAACTGGGCCTGCGAGCAGCCGCCATCGTCGACGAACACGCCCGCCGGCGTGCTCGCGCAGCGATCGCGCGCATCTGGCACCTCGTCGCCGTCGGCATCGGCCGTCATCGAGGCGATCGTGCCGTTGGCGGTCGCGAGGTCACCCTGGCACTGCGCGAGCTCCGCGTTGGTGTCCTCGCCCGCGGGGAAGAGGCCCGCGGTGAGCTGGTACTGGCCCGAGACGCCACCGAGGGCGGCGACGAAGATCGTGTAGTGCCCGTCGTACGCCGGATCGAGGTCGTAGGAACGGCTGAGCGTGGCGCCCGCGCCCGACGCCACGGCGAAATCGATCAGCGTGAGCCCCGCCGAGCCGAGCGGATTGTCGACCGGCGACGGATTCGTCGTGAAGGTCTGATGGCGCACCGACGTGGCGCTGGTGTCCCAGCCGCCGTAGATCGCGTAGGCCAGCTGGACGGCGACGCCGTCGGACGGGTCGTCCGCGAGCGTGATGGTGAGCTTCAGCGGACCGTCGGCCTGGAGCTCGCCGAGCGGCGAGACGTGGATCAGGCCGTAGTCGAGGCCGTGTCCCCATCCCTGGTCACCGTTCGACGGATCGGTCCAGGACAGCCCGCCGACGGCGAGCACGCGATCGGTGGGCAGGTCGGGATCGGTATCCGTGTTGTAGCTCGCCACCTGCGCGGACAGGCTCCCGGCGGGCGGGTTCACCACTGGGCCGGTCTGGATCGTCCGCACCTGCGTCGCGTTGTGCAGGCCGCAGTACCACTGCACCGGCAGGGTGCCGACGTACCCCTCCGGTGCGCCGTTCGTCCAACTGGCGCCGGCATCGGCGGGCGAGCCATCGGAGCCCACGCTGCCGCCGACGCCGGAGCCGTAGCCGGACAGGTTGTAGGTCGCATGCGCATGGGCGTCCGCCGATGCGAGCAGAAGGGACGTCACGACGGACAGTGTCAGAGCGCCGAGAGATCGTTGCATGTGCACCGGAATATCCAGCGGGCCCGAAGGGGGACAATGCGGCACGATGTCGCATGCGACGATTTGCTCGGCCTTTCCCGTCGACGCCCGGCGGCGGGCATGGCAGCCTTGACGGACGTGCGTTCGTCCAAGCATTCGAGACCAGGCAGGACCGGAGCGCTCGTCGCGCTCGCGACGATGCTCGCCGCCGCGACCGCCGCTGCGCACGGTCTCCCCCCTGGCTCGCTCCAGGATGTCGAAGCGCCAAAGGTGCCCGGCCTGCTGAGCGGCCACGCCCCCATCGTTCGCAACCGCGCGAAGGCGATTGCGCTCGGCAAGGCGCTCTTCTGGGACATCCAGGTCGGCAGCGACGGCATGGCCTGCGCGAGCTGCCACTTCCATGCCGGCGCCGATGCGCGCGTGAAGAATCAGCTCTCGCCGGGACGGAACGCGAACTCGGTCTTCGCGCCGACCGCCTCGGGCGGCGCCGGTGGGCCGAACTACACGCTGCGCCTGGCCGACTTCCCGTTCCATCGTCCGAGCGACCCCGACAGCTTCTCCTCGCCCGTCGCGTTCACCACCAACGACGTCGCCGGCTCCGCCGGAACGTTCGGCGGAACCTTCGTCGGCGCCGCCGACGATGCATCGCCCGGCGACGCGTGCGCGCCGGAAGACGATCCGCGCTTCGCCGTGCACGGTGTCCGCACGCGGCGGGTCACGTCGCGCAACGCGCCGTCGGTGATCAACGCCGTCTTCAACCGTCGCAACTTCTGGGACGGTCGCGCCAACAACGTCTTCAACGGCGTCAACGATCTCGGCGCGCGCGACCCGGACGCACGCGTGTGGATGTGGCGCGGCGGGCGCCTGCGCGCCAAGCCGCTCGCGCTCGCGAACGCATCGCTGGCGTCGCAGGCGGTGATGCCACCGCTCGACACCGACGAGATGTCCTGCGGTGGACGCACGTTCGCGGACATAGGTCGCAAGCTCCTGCCGCGACGACCGCTGCAGTTCCAGACCGTCCACGAGGACGACAGCGTCCTGTCGCGTCTGCGCGATCGCAGGCGCCAGGGCCTGCGCACGAGCTACGCCACCCTCGTGCGCAGCGCCTTCGACCGCCGCTACTGGGGCGCGCCGCGCTCCAAGGGCTCCATGCTCGGCGCTCCCGCGGGCGGCGGCCCGTCGTACACGCAGATGGAGGCGAACTTCGCGCTCTTCTTCGGGCTCGCGGTTCAGCTCTACCAGTCGACGCTGGTCTCGGATCAGACGCCGTTCGACGGTGCGCGCGACGCGGAGGGCGTGCCGACCGCGTTCGACGAGCAGCAGCGGCGCGGTTTCAAATCGTTCGGCGACCTGCACTGCGACGGGTGTCACACGGGCCCGACGCTGTCGGGCGGCGAGGCCACCACCACCGACGTCGATCGCAAGCCGATTCGCTCGGCGTCCGGCGCGCAGGTCCTCGGGATCGTGGACACCGGCTTCCTCAACACCGGCGTCGCCGCGCCCGAAGACGATCTCGGCGTCGGCGGTACCGACGCCCTCGGCCGCCCGCTGTCCTTCACCGCGCAGTGGCTCGGCCTGCTCCGCGGCGACGCCGAGCCCACCGCCGACGCCATGGTGGTGCGGAGCTGCCTCATGACGTCGCCGTTCGCCACGGCCTCGTTCGGCCTGCCGGCGTTCCCCGCGGGCGAGCTGATCGCCGATCCCGACGGCGACCGTGACTGCACCTCGCCCCGTTGGGCGCTGGTGCCGTCCCCCGCCGTGGCCGCGAGCGAGCTGACGAAGCCCGATCAGGGACGGCTCACGGCCGGCACCGCCAACGCCTTCAAGGCGCCGTCACTCCGCAACGTCGAGCTCACGGGTCCCTACATGCACAACGGCGGCATGGCGACGCTCGAGGAGGTGCTCGCGTTCTACGGCCGCGGGGGCAACTTCGCGTCGCACGGCAAAGACACCCAGTTCCTCTTCGGGGTCGGCATCTCCGAGTCCACCCGCGCCGACGTGATCGCCTTCCTGCGCTCGCTCACGGACGAGCGGGTGCGCTGGGAGCGTGCGCCGTTCGACCACCCGTCGCTGCCGCTGCCCGACGGCCATCCGGGAGACGAGAACGCCGTCGTCGGCCGGCCCGGCTCACCGTTGGCCGACACCACGCTCGTCGAGCTGCCGGCCGTCGGCGCCTCCGGACGTGACGACACGCTGGGCCCGCTGCGTGCATTCGCCGAGGTGGCCCCACGGTGAGTTCGCTCACGGACACGCCGCCGGCGCGGCCGCATCCTTCGCCGAATACGACTTGCCGGCCTTGAAGCTGCGGTTGCCGCCGAAGGTCGCGCAGTACCGCGTCGTGCCCATCGTCAGCACCAGGTGCACCGGGTTCGGATCGTTGGCCAGCAGCAGGTCCAGGCCCGCCCCCTTGCCGCCGAGCTTCAGCACCCCCGGCTTGAGGGTGGCGTTCCGCAACGGACCGCTGCTGCCGTTGCCGTCGACGTACTTGTACCCCTTGCCGAGGCCTTCGGCGCCGATGAGCTTCCAGCGCGACGCCGGCAGCGGATAGGTGCCGTCGAAGCCGCCCGGCCCGGAGAACACGCGCAGCGTGGCCCCCGCGGTGCGCGGGTCGTCCGTGCTGCCGTTGCCGAGTCCGAGGTCGATGCCCGCGTCGGCGGACACGAGCGTCAGCGACCGCTTCTGCGGCTTGGCGGTCTTGGCCTTCAACACCAGCTGCTTCCCCGTGACGAGCTGGTCGACGGTGCCCGGCAGCGTGGTGGACGTGGTCGTCGTGCTGGCGAAGGGCCCGGTCGACGTCGTGCTCGTCGACGTCACCGTGGTCGTCGTGGTGACGGCCGTGAGGCACGGCCCCTGCACGCACGCGACCGTGACGGTGTAGTCGCCGGTCTCGTACTCGTCGGCGAGGGTGGTGCCGGAGTCGTCCAGGTCGTACACCAGCAGGACGTAGGGGTGGGCGATGATCGAGCCGCACTCGTCCGAGAACACCGGGTTGTTCAACGGATCGGGCTGCGACGCGGCCCCGCCGCAGACGGCGTCGCCGAAGAACGGGCCGGTGCTGCCGAAGAGCCGGAAGTTCGGGTCGAGCGCGCCCGACGTCCGCGACACCGTGATGGTGACGACGTCCTGCGCGTCGAGCGCCAGGGTGAACGCGTCCATCTCGCCGCCGAGGCCGATCGATCCCGCCGTCGTGCCGCCGATCGTCAGCGCGGTGGCGCCGACCGGCGCGGCGAGACTCTGCATGTGCATGCGATAGTCGCCGGCGCCGTTGCCGGGCGCGATCTCGAGCGGGATGATCAGGTCGTAGTCGGCGGCCGTCACCGGGCAGGTGAAGATGGTGCCGACCGTACCCGCGGCACCGAAGCCGTCGCCGCTGGTGCCGCCGCCGAGCGAGCAGCCGTCGTTGTTGATGGTCTTCTTCAGATGGAAGCGCGTCGCCAGGGTGCCGCTGGTCACGGTCTCCCGCAGCACGAGGATGTCCGCCGTGGCGGACGTGAAGGGGAGCACGTCCTGCTCCGCTTCGCCGTCGACGAAGCCCGAGACGGTTTCGCCGGGGGCGATCGCCGCCGCCGGGGGCGGGAGCGACGACACCGCGAGCACGCCCAGGACGGTGGAGAGCCATCGATGGTAGCGCATGAGACTATCTACCTCCGACGCCGCCGGCCTGCATCACCTCCGGGCGGAAACTATCGGGACATTTTTCGGATCCCGCGCGTCCGCCCGCGGCGGGCCGGACATACCCCGCCGCGGGCATCGAAATCGGCCCCGGACGCCCCGAAACCCGCCGTTGGACGCCTTTTTTCTTGACACGTTGGGCACCCGTCTGTGAATTTTCCGGGTCATGCGGAGCCCGTCGTCCCCTGGTCGGAGTTTGCCCACCGTTTCCCTCGCAGCCGCCGTGGCGGCTGCCATCGTCCTCGCCACCGGCGTCGCCGATGCAGCCCTCACCGCCACCGAGGCCAAGTGCCGGCAGCGCGTGGGCATCGAAGGACGGGTGCTGCTGAAGAACGTCCAGAAGGCGCTCGGCACCTGCCTCGACAAGGTCAGCAAGGGCGTCCTGCCGGCGATGACCGACTGCACGCTCGATCCGGGGGTGGCGTCGCGCATCACCAAGGCGGAGACGAAGCTCACGGGCAAGATCGTCGGCACCTGCCCCGACGCCGTCGTCGCCGGGCTCGTATTCGGCGGCGGCTGCTACGGCGCCGCCACCGCATCGGAGCTGGCGACCTGCCTCATCGACACCCACGAGGCACAGGCGTTCCTGCTCGCCGATACGGTGTACGGCACCACCGGCGCCCTCGCCGCGCCGGCGCAGAAGTGCCAGTCGACGGTGTCGAAGGAAGGCCAGAAGTACCTCGGCAAGCGCCACAAGCTGATCGCGTCCTGCAAGGACAAGGTCGCCTCGGGCAAGCTGCCGGCCACCACCGACTGCGCCGTCTCCACGGCGGTCAAGGTCGACGCCGCCGCGGCGAAGAGCGCCGCCAAGGTGACGGGCAGCTGCGCCGACGCCACCGTCGCCGGGCTCACCTTCGGCGCCCCCTGCACGGGCGTCTCGACGGGCGCCGCCCTCGCCGCCTGTGCCGTGGGCGTGCACGGCGAGCGTGACGACCAGCTCATCGCCGTCGAGTACGGCGCCGGCCCGGCCGGCACCACCGCGCAGGCGAAGGTCATCAGCAACGCCCCCGCCGACTGCGTGAAGGGCCCGCTGAGCCGCTGCCGCGCCGGCGACTACCTGCTCTCGAACGACCGCATCCGCGTCGTCGTGCAGGACCTGCAGCGCAACCTCTTCGGCGTGGGACAGTACGGCGGCCAGATCATCGACGCCGACCTCGTCCGCATCGGCGCCGATCCCGATCGGGACAACTTCGAGGAATGGTCCACGTCGGTGAACATCGAGAACACCGCCCACTACACCACCCTGCAGATCGTGAACGACGGCAGCGACGGCCAGGCCGCCATCCTGCGCGCGACGGGCGTCGACGACCTGCTCGACTTCATCAACCCGAGCACCGTCGTCGCCGGCCTGAACTTCCCGTTCCCCGCCGCCGCCAACGACCTCGATCTGCCGGTCGAGCTCATGACCGACTACGTGCTCGAGCCCGGACGCAACTGGGTGCGGGTCGAGACCACCGTGCACAACCTCGGCGCGGCACCGCTCAGCATCTACTTCGGCGAGTACCTGAACGGCTCCGGCCAGGTGCGCCAGTTCCAGGGCGCCTACGGCTTCGGCCAGCCGCTGGTGTCGCTGCGCTGCCCCGTGGGCGCCGCCAACCCCTGCAACACGATCGTCTACGCCGGCACGCAGGAAGGCGCCGGCGTGTCGTACGGGTACACCAACACCGATCCGCAGTCGTCCGCGTTCTCCACCGCGGGCGTCGCGGTGCCGCTCATCGGCACCGAGGTGGTGTTCGCCGTGATCGGCGCCGCCTCGCCGCCGTGGACGATGACCGCCACCGGCACGCCCGGTGACGCCATCACCTTCGTGCGCTACTTCATCGTCGGCGACGGCTCGGTGTCGTCGGTGATCGACGCCCGCAACAAGGCGCTGCTCCTGCCGTCGGGCACCATCCGCGGCAACGTCACCGTCGGCGGCTCGCCCGCCGCGGGCGTCCAGGTGACGGTCCTCGGCACGGCCGCCGGCGCGCCCGCCGGCCTGCCCCGCAACGTCGTCACCCAGGCCCTCACCGACGCCGCCGGCGACTATGAGCTCTCGGTCGCGCCGGGCAGCTACACGGTGGCGGCGAACGTCGAGGGATCGCCCTTCGAGGGCGGCGGCTCGACGCCGCAGGAACACGCGGTGGCGGTGTCGGCCTACGGCAGCGTCACGCAGAACATGGCCATCCCCGGCACCTCGGCGCTGGTCGTCAACGTCGTCGACGAGAACAACCAGCCCCTCCCGGCCAAGGCCACCATCGTCGGCTTCGATCCGAGCCCGATCCCGCGCAACCCGCAGAGCGTCGCCGGCCTGATCAACGTCTCGGGGGCGTGGTTCCTCGACTTCGGCCCCGAGGACGTGCCCTTCGGGCTCACGCGCGCGCTGTTCCTCGACCAGACCGGCACCATCGGCCCGCTGGCGCTCGAGCCCGGCAGCTACCGCGTCGTCGTGTCCCGCGGCGCCGAGTTCTCGGTGTCGACGCACGACGTGACCCTCACCGCCGGCAACACCACGACGGTGAACGCGCAGATCGCCCGCGTCATCGACTCGACGGGCTTCATCACCAGCGACTTCCACGTCCACTCCATCGACAGCCCCGACAGCGAGGTGTCGCGCCGCGACCGCGTCGTGACGGTGCTGGCCGAGGGCCTCGACTTCTTCACGCCGTCCGACCACGACATCCGCACCGACTTCCAGCCCGACATCGACGCGCTCGGCGCCACGGCGCTCCTCGGCACGGCGGTGAGCGGCGAGATCACGACGTTCGACTACGGCCACTTCAACGCCTGGCCGATGACGATCGACACCAACCTCGTCAACGGCGGCAGCGTCGACCACGGCG
The DNA here is from genome assembly GCA_964404165.1 of uncultured Binatia bacterium (SeqCode). Lineage (GTDB taxonomy): Bacteria > Desulfobacterota > Binatia > DP-6 > DP-6 > DASYLJ01. The sequence goes on from CAYOIZ010000013.1 coordinate 50,293, forward strand.
GCGCCACGCCGGCGGGCCAGGACTTCCCGTCGTTCGGCAACTACAACCTGACGCCGGGGCAGATCATCGCCACGGCCCACGCCGACCCCGGCCAGGACACGGTGCAGCTGAACCACATCCACAGCCACTTCGGCATCGACGGCAACTCCGGCCTCGCCATCGACACCGGCGTGTCGCCGCCGCAGTCGCCGTCGTCGGCCATCATGGGCCCGGCGCGCCGGCTCGACCCGTCGATCCCGAACTACTTCGATCCCGGCTTCGACGCGATGGAGATCTGGATCGGCGACAACCGCAGCCACATCTACGACTTCTTCCTCGGCCAGAACGCCGGCGACTGGTTCAACCTGCTGAACCAGGGCATCCTCCGCACCGGCATCTCCGACTCCGACACGCACGACAAGATCGTCGTGCAGGTGGGGTCGCCGCGCAACTTCGTGGCGTCGCCCAGCGACGACCCGGCGGCGCTGAGCGCGCTCGCCGAGACCCTCTCGGCCAACGTCAACGACGGCCGCTCCGTCGGCTCGAACGCGCCGTTCGTCCGCATCACCGCGAACGCCGCGTCCACGGGCGAGACCGCCGGCCTGGCGCTCGGCCTGCCGACCCTCATCGAGACCACCGACGGCAACCTCACCGTCACCGTCGAGGTGCAGAGCCCGCTCTGGGCCGAGTTCGACACGGTCGAGCTCTACGTGAACTCCACCACCACGCGCAGCATGAGCAACAAGCAGAGCGGCAACGGCATGGTGTCGGTGAAGCGCTACGCCATCACGCCCGACTACACGCAGGCGGTGGCGCCGAGCGTGGTCGACGTCCATCCGTCGGTCACCGGCGCGAAGCGCCTCGAGGCCACGGCCATCTTCAACCTCACCGGCATCACCGAGGACATCTGGATCGTCGCCATGGTGAAGGGCACCGACGGCATCTCGCGGCCGCTCTTCCCGGTGTCGCCGAACAGCCTCAAGAAGACCGGCAACACCACGCTCGCGAACCTCACCGACGGCAACCTGGGTGAGGAAGGCATGACGACGTTGGCGTTCACCAACCCGCTCTTCATCGACGTCGACGGTGGCGGGTGGACGCCGCCCGGGCTGCAGGTCAACCCCTGACGCGCGCCGTCTTCGCGGCACTGCTCCTGGCAGTCGGCTCCGTCGCCCTCGCGGCGACGGAGCGGCTGCCGGCACTCGCACAGCAGATGGCCCGCGCCCGTCTCGTCGTCGAGGGCACGGTGGCGGGCGTCGACACCTACGACGCGGGTCGGCTCGCACTGGCCCGCATCACCGTCCGCCGCACGGTGAAGGGCAGCGCCGCCGGCGAGGTCACCGTCCTCGAGCGACGCGACCTGCCCTCGGCCCCGGAGCTGCTGAAGCCCGGCGAGACGGTGCTGCTGTTCGCGGCATCGGCCCCACGGCTCTCCTCCACCGCCGCACTGCTTCCGGCCGGCCAGCATCTCGAGCCCGTCGGCGGGCGCAACGGCGTGGTCGTCGGACCGCCGGCCGACATCCGCGAGGCCACCGACGTCCTACTGCGCCTCGCCGCCGCGAGCGCCACGCCGGAGCCCGACGCGGCCACGCGTGCCGCCGCGCACCGCGCCGTCGTCTTCGACGAGATCGCCGGGCACCATCCCCGTCTCGTCGCCGACGGCGCCATGGCACTGCCGGGTCTGCCCGACCTCGCCGCCACGCTGACACCGGTGGAGCGCGGACGACTCGAATCGGCGCTGGCGCGCACCGACCTGCCGTCCTGGGTTCGCGTCGCGCTGGTGCGCGCCGTCGGCGAGGCCCACCTCACCGCCCTGGTGCCCGCGCTGCGCGCGATGCCGTCGCCCGACGGCGCGCTGCAGGAGGTGGTGTGGGCGACGCTGCGTCAGCTCGGGTCGCCCGCCACTCCCGAGGAGATCGCGAAGGCGCTCGGTAGCGACGACCCGTCGACCCGATCGGCGGCGGTGCGCGCGTTGGCCGCGACCGATGCGCCCGACGCCGCGGAGCGCATCGGCCGCGTCGCCGCCACCGACCCGAACGCGGACGTCCGCATCGCCGCCACGGAGGCGCTGGGCTCGCCGACCCTGCCCGGCGCCATGGCGGTGCTGGAGCGGCTGTTCGCGACCGGCGACTGGCCGTTGCGCCAGGCCGCGGGACGCGGCATCAACGCCATCGGTGGACGGCCGGCGCAGGAAGCCTTCGCTCGGCTCGCCTACTCCGATCATGCCGAGGTCCAGCCCTATGCCGTCACGCTGCTCATGCTCACCGGCATCGACCACGACGACCCGCTGATGGTCCGTATCCGCACCAGCCACCCCGATCCCAGCGTGCGCGACATCACCATCAAGGGCCTCCCGGCGCTCGACGAGCACAGCTGATGCACCGCGGGCTCACCGTCGTCGCCGCCCTCGCGCTGCTGGCCGGATCGGCGCTCGCCCATCCCACGGAGAAGCCGGCGAGTCGCGAGCTGGTGCGTATCCAGGGGCACCGCAGCGACGCCAGGACCGGCGGCGGCGTGACGTCCATGGTGGTGGCGGCGCTCGGCGTCGATCATCCCTTCGCCGCCTCCGACGTGCGCACCTTCGGCTTCGGCGAGTCCACCGCCGACGTCTCGCCGGTGGGTCCGCACGTCGTGCTGCAGGGCGCGCGCGACGTGCTCACGCGGTTCACGGGCGCACGTCCCGACCAGCAGGTCACGATCCTCGCCGAGCGGCGCAGCGGCGCCAGCGACCTGTTCGTGCTGACGATCGACCTCTGTCCGCCGAAGTGACGGTCGTTACCTTCGAGGTAATTGCGGCGCACACGTCGTCCCGGTGATCCTGCCGTCCATGGAGGATCGCATGGACACCGAATTCATCGACCGTTACATCGCCATCTGGCACGAGCCCGACGCCGCGCGGCGCCGCCAGCTCGTCGCCGCTCTCTGGACCGAGGACGCGGCGCATTTCACGCGCAACATCGCCGTGCACGGGCACGACGAGATCACCGCGCGCGTCGGCCGCGCCTACCAGGAGTTCGTCGGCAGCGGCGGCTACGTGTTCCGCGCCCGTGGCCCCGCCGAGGAGCATCACGCCGGCGTACGCTTCGCGTGGGAGATGGTTCCCGCCGCCGGGGGCGCCGCCGCCGGCGCGGGTACCACGTTCCTGGCCCTGGCCGACGACGGACGCATCCGACTCGAGTACCAGTTCTCCGACCCGTCGCCTGCGTGATAGCGAACGGTCGCATGTCGCGACCCGCCGGCGTCGGCCCCCTGCTGCGACGCTGGCGGGAATCGCGTCACCTGAGCCAGCTGGCGCTCGGCCTCGAGGCCGAGGTCTCCGCTCGCCACATCAGCTTCATCGAGACCGGGCGCGCGATCCCGAGCCGCACGATGCTGCTCACGCTGTCGTCGGTGCTCGACGTGCCGCTGCGCGAGCGCAACGTGCTCCTGGAGGCGGCCGGCTTCGCGCCCTGCTTCCGGGAGACGCGGCTCGACGATCCGCGCCTGCGCCACGTGCGCACCGCCGTCCAGCTCATCCTGCGCCAGCACGAGCCGCGCAGCGCGATCGCCTTCGACCGGCACTGGGACCTCGTCATGGTGAACGCGGCGTTCGTCCACCTGCTCGGCCTGACGATGGACGAGCCGCCCGCCATGCTGCCGCTCACTCTCACCACCCCGCCACGCCCGAACCTGCTCCACCTGCTCTTCCGTCCCGACGGCATGCGCCGCTACCACGTCAACTGGGACACGATCGCGCGCTCGCTGCTGAACGACGTGCACCGGGCGCTCGGCCGCACCCGGGACCCCAGGCTGGAGACGCTGCTCGCCGAGCTGCTCGCCTACCCCGACGTCCCCGCGAGCTGGCGCGAGCCCGACCTCGACCTGCTGCCCGCCGTGGCCCTGCCCTTCGAGATGAACCTCGGCGGCACGGTGGCGCGGTTCTTCAGCACCGTCACCACGCTCGGCAAGCCGCAGGACGTGACGCTCGACGAGCTCCACATCGAGACCTTCTTCCCCGCCGACTGACGCTTTGGCACCGGGCCGAGCGTGCGAATGGCCCTCGCGGACGGCACGGTCCGCCGTAGAATGCCGGCATGGCCACGCCTGCCCCGATCATGCCCGCCGCGCGGTTCGTCCAGGGCTTCCAGGAGTTCTGGCGGGCGCCGTCGCTCGACGGCCTCGATGCGCTGCTCGCACCCGACGTCGTGCTGATCCAGCCGCTGTCGCGTCCGATGCGCGGGCTCGCGGCGGCGAAGCAGGGGTTCGCGCGCATCTTCGCGCTCATCCCCGATCTGCACGCCGAGGTCGACGGCTGGGCCGCGGCGGGCGACACGATCTTCATCGACTTCCGGTTGATCGGCACGCTCGCCGGGCGGCGCATCGAGTGGCCCGCGGTCGATCGCTTCCGTCTCCCCGGCGCGCTCGCCACCGAGCGCGTCAGCTACTTCGACGCGCTGCCGCTGCTCGGCGCGATCGCGACGCGCCCGTCGTGCTGGGGACGGGTCGTACGCGCCGGCATCTGGCGCAACATGCTCGGACGCTAGCGCTGCAGGGCTTCGACCATGCGCTGCGCCTCGGGATCGCCCGTCGCCGCCGCCAGCTTGCGCGCCCACTCGAGGGCGCCGGCCCGGTCGCCGGTCTCGGCCGTGTACTGCGCCAGCGCCATCAGCAGCTCGGGCGACGCCTGGTTGCGCGCCTGCGCCGCGCGCAGGGCGGCGATCGCCCCAGGCACGTCGCCGCTGTCGTGCAGTGCGATGGCGTAGACGTAGGCGTGGCGTGACACGTCGGGCGCCACCTCGGCGGCGGTGCGCAGCACCGTCACCGCCTCGCCGAGCCGACGCTGCCGCACCAGCGCCAGGCCGAGCGCCGCCAACAGGTCCGCGTCGCGCGGGGCCGCCGCCACCCCGCGTCGCAGGGTGACCTCGGCCTCGGTCTCCTTGCCTTGCCGCCGCTGCACGTCGGCGAGCTGCACGTACGGCGCCGGCCACGTCGGTTGACGGCGGATCGCCGTCTCGAGCGCCGACTGCGCCGCCGCGGCGTTGCCGAGACGCGCCTCGAGGCTGCCGAGGTTGAGCCACGACTCGGCACGGTCGGCGTTGTACTCCTGCGACGTGCGGTACTCGGCGATGACGCGCGCCATGTCCTCGCGCACGGTGCCGCCGGCGGCGGAGACGTCGAGCATCGACCCCATGGCCTCGAAACGCACCGTCCGCATCGGATCGCGCAGCATCGGCGCAGCGACCGCCACACGCTGCGCCATCGGCAGCCGCGCCGACGCCTCGGCCGCGGCACGACGCACCAGCGGATCGCCGTCGCCTGCCGCCCGCTCGACGGCCGCGGGCACCGCCGCCGTCGGGAAATCGGTCAGCATCTGCACGGCGGTCGCGCGCGCGATGGCGGGCACGGCGCGATCGTCGACGACGCGGAGCAGCTGCGTGCCGGCGTCGGCGCGACCGGTGCGGCCGGCGTGGATGCCCTCGGCCCAGTGCCAGCCGGGCACGCGCCCGGGCCCGCGCCAGGCGGCGACGGTTTCGGCCGCCCACGTCGCCGGACGATCCTTGTGGCAGTCGGCGCAGGCGTTCGGCGTCCCGATCGCGACCGTCAGGTCGGGACGCGGCACGCGGAAGGAGTGATCGCGCCGCCCGTCGACGACCATGTAGGTGTGTTCCGGCATGTGGCACGAGACGCAGCGCGCACCGGCGCTGCCGGCGGGATGGTGATGATGCGCCGGCACGTCGAAGGTCGCCGGACGGTGGCACTGCGCGCAGAGCGCGTTGCCCTCGGCGCGCAACGTGCCGCCGTGCGGCTCGTGACAGTCGGTGCAGGCGACGCCGGCGGCGTGCATGCGGCTCTGGACGAACGAGCCGTACTCGTAGTCCTCTCCGTCGATCTGGCCGTCGGCGTGGTAGAGGCCGGGGTCGAGCAGGGCCACGCGGTGGGTCTGCGCCAGCGGCAGGCCGGGCGGATCGTCGGCCCAGACCTGCGCGCCGCGCGCATGACAGCGACCACACGCCTCCACCTGCACCTCGCTGCGCGGCGCCGTGCGCCGTGCGATCGCCGCCCCGTCGGCCAGTGCCCAGCTGCCCGGGGCGCCGAGCGTGACCGTGAGGCCGCGCGTCGGGTCGGCGTCGGCGGTGCCGCCCTTCACCCGCGCCGCCCAGGCGACGTGGTCGGATCCCGCGCCATGACACGCCTCGCACGCGACGTTCGGCTCCGTCCACGTCGTGTCGAAGCGATCCTCGCCGACGCGATAGCCCTTCACGAGGTTCGTCGAGTGACACTCGGCGCACATGAAGTTCCAGTTCTGCTGGACGCCGGTCCAGTGCAGCTGGTCGCGATGGTCGATCTTCTCGTCCGGATAGAGATGGAACCAGCGCTGGCCACCGTTGGCCGTGGGGCGCGTGTCCCAGGCGACGCCGAGCGCCTGCAGGCGGCCGCCGGGCAGCGCCAGCAGGTACTGCTGCAGGGGCGCCCAGCCGAAGGTCCAGGCGACGGGGTAGTCGTGCAGCGCACCGTCGGGGCCGTCGGTGCGCACGACGAAGCGATCGCCGGCGCGCGAGAAGGTCGACGTGACGCCGTCCTTCGTGAAGGTGGCGCCGTCGAACTTGCCGCGCACCGTGTCGGCCGTCGGCGCCTCCATCGCGTGCGCGTGGTGCGAGCCCTGCCAGGCCTTCAGCGCCTCGGCGTGGCAGGGTGCACAGGCCTTCGTCCCGACGAACGTGGGCGACGCGTATGCCGCGCGCACGAGCGCGAGGGCGAGAAGACCGACGACGAAGCGCTTCACCGCGGGGAGGCGTACTGGGACGGCCGTCCGGACGCAAGGCGGCCGCGATCAGCCCCCGTGGCTCTGCTGCAGCGCCTCGATGACCTGATCGAGGTTGAACGTCGCCGCCTTCTGCCGCGGCGGGTAGTCCTTGAAGGTGGCGATGAACCGGGCGACGTACTGCTGCGTCGGCACGGCGAAGAAGGCGTGGCGGATGATCCACTCGTAGTAGGTGTTCGACGTGATGTCGGCGCGCTCGTATGGGTCCATGCGCAGGTTGTAGATCTTCGGCAGTCGCAGGCAGGTGAACGGCTCGGCCCACACCCGGAGCGTGCCCTCGGCGCGCTGCTCGCAGAACACCTGCTTCCAGTTCTGATAGCGCACGGCGACGAGCTGCGCGTCGTCGTTGAAGTAGAAGAACGCCTCGCGCGCGCCCTTCGGCTCCTTGCCCGTCAGGTACGGCAGCTGGTTGTAGCCGTCGAGGTGCACCTTGAAGGTCTTGCCACCGGTCTGCCACCCCTTCAGCAGACGCTCGGTCACGTCGGCGTCACCCGCGGCGGCGACGAGCGTGGGGAACCAGTCGAGCCCGGAGACGATCTCGTTCGAGACCGAGCCGGGCTTGATGTGCCCGGGCCACCGGATCATCGCCGGCACCCGATAGGCGCCCTCCCAGTTGGTGTTCTTCTCGCCCCGGAAGGGCGTCATGGCGCCGTCCGGCCACGAGTTCATGTGCGGCCCGTTGTCGGTCGAGTAGACGACGATGGTGTCGTTCGCGATGCCGAGGTCGTCGAGGGCCTTCAGGAGCTGGCCGACGTGGCCGTCGTGCTCGAGCATGCCGTCGAAGTACTCGCTGATGCCGCTGCGACCGAGGTACTCCGGGCGCACGTGCGTGTAGAGGTGCATGCGCGTCGCGTTGAACCACACGAAGAACGGCTTGCCCGCCTTCACCTGCCGCTGCATGAAGTCGACGGCGGCGTTGGCCGTCTCGTCGTCGATCGTCTCCATGCGCTTCTTCGTGAGCGGGCCGGTGTCGGTGATCTTGCCGTCGGCGCTCGACTTGATGACGCCACGCGGGCCGTACTTCTTCCGAAACTCCGGATCTTTCGGGTAGTCCTGCATCTCCGGCTCTTCCTCGGCGTTCAGGTGGTAGAGGTTGCCGAAGAACTCGTCGAAGCCGTGCGCCGACGGCAGGAACTCGTCCTTGTCGCCGAGATGGTTCTTGCCGAACTGCCCGGTGGCGTAGCCGAGCGGCTTGAGCGCCTGGGCGATCGTGATGTCGCCCGCCTGCAGGCCGATGTCGGCGCCCGGCAGGCCCACCTTCGAGAGGCCGGTGCGGAGCGTCGTCTGGCCGGTGATGAACGTCGAGCGGCCGGCGGTGCAGCTCTGCTCGGCGTAGTAGTCGGTGAACATCATGCCGTCGCGGGCGATCGAATCGATGTTCGGCGTGCGGTAGCCCATCAGGCCGAACGAGTAGGCGCTGACGTTCGTCTGGCCGACGTCGTCGCCGAAGATCACCAGGATGTTGGGCTTCTTCGCCGGGGCGGGTTGGGCGGCAGCGATGCCGCCCGCGAGCATCGCCATGGCGATGCCGATCCAGGCACGAACCTTCATGCTCACCTCCAGTCGCGGGACATCAGTCGAACGGGAAGATGCGCTTCCAGTCGTTCTTCATGTCGACCACGGTCCAGCCGCGCTTCGTGGCTTCGTCGAGGGCCTTGTCGAGGTGGCCGATCTCGGAGTTCCGGTCGTACGCCCATTCGCGGACCGCGTCGGTGTGGTGCACGAGCCCCATGAAGCGGGGACCGGTACCGGCGGCCGTCCACTCGAGCATCTGCTGGTCGCCGTCGGAGTTGCCGAACGCGAACACCGGGCGGCGGCCGATGAACTTGTTGATCGAGACCGGCTTGCCCGGCCCGTCGTCGACGTAGTCGACCTTGGGCTCGCGCATGAGCACCGGCCCGCCCGGACGCATGACCCACGTGGTCACGATGGTGCTGCCGACGACCTGCTGCGGCGGGATGCCGTACACGCGCTCCGTCCACGGCCGCATGAACTCCACGCCGCCGCCCGACACGATGTAGGTCTCGAACCCCTTGGCGCGCAGCCACGTCATGAGCTCGAGCATGGGCTGATAGACCAGCTCGGTGTACGGCCGTTTGAAGCGCGCGTCCCGCGCGCCGGCGAGCCAGTCCTCGACGATCTTCGTGAAGTCGGCGGTGGTCATGCCGGCGTGCGTCGCCATGATCAGCTCGACGATCGCCTTCTCGCCGCCGCCGAGCGCCGCCTTCGCGTTGCCCGCGAGGATGTCGGCGAAGGGCTGTGTCGTCTTCCACTCCGGGTGCTCGGGCGCCAGCGCCTTCACCCGCGCGAGCGCGAACTCGAGCTGGGTGTAGATCGGCTGCTCGATCCACAGCGTGCCGTCGTTGTCGAAGGTGGCGATGCGCTCCGCCGGCGGCACGAACGTCGGGCTGCCCTCGCGCGTCGCCTCGGTGACGAACGTCACGATGGCCTGTTTCGTGGGTCCGTCGTTCCACGACGGCAGCGGATCGTCCGCCGCCGGCACCACGCGCGCGACGAGCAGGAAGAGGAGGAAGATCATTCGCATGCGCATGAGGTCTCCATTCAGATGCTGCGAAGCTCGGCGGGCCATAGCCCAGTTGTTTCGGCTTGACCATACGCCGGGCGGGCACTAGGGGACCCCCATGATCGTCGTCCACCACCTGAACGAATCCCGCTCGCAGCGTGTGCTCTGGCTCCTCGAGGAGCTCGGCGTGCCCTACGAGATCAAGCGCTACGAGCGCGACGCCGCCACCCGTCTCGCGCCGCCCGAGCTGCTCGCGGTGCACCCGCTCGGCAAGTCGCCCGTCGTCACCGAGGACGGCGTCACGCTGGCGGAGTCGGGGGCCATCGTCGATCACCTGATCCGCAGGCACGGCAAGGGTCGCTTCCAGCCCGCCGTCGACTCCCCCGACTACGATCGGTACGTGCACTGGCTGCACTACGCCGAAGGCTCGGCGATGCTGCCCTTGATGCTGCAGCTCTACGTCATGCGGATCGGCGACGCCGGCGCACCGTTGCAGCCGCGCATCGACAGCGAGCTGGCGAACCACCTCGGCTACATCGAGAACGCGCTCGCGGGCCGGCAGTTCTTCGTCGGCGACGAGCTCACCGGCGCCGACGTCCAGATGACGTTCGTCCTCGAGGTGGCGCGCATGTTCGGGCAGCTGCAGCAGCGACCGAACAGCACGGCCTACCTCGAGCGCATGCACGCGCGACCCGCCTTCGCTCGGGCCGTCGAGCGCGGCGGACCGTACATGCTCGGCAGCTGAGTCAGACCGGCGCGACGTCCAGCCATTCGCCGCGCGCCACGTCGACGCGATGCGTGCCGTGGCCGAGCCGGCGACGGCCGCCCGAGACGACGAAGACGGCGCACTGCCCGTGGGCGGCGGCCAGCGCCTCCAGCTCGGCGAGCGGCACGTTCCACGCCGCGAGGCTCGCCTCGCGCCACGTGTCGTCGGCGGACCGCCCGACGATGTCGCGTACCGCCGCGCCACGCGCGAGCAGGTCCGCCCGCAGCCGCCGATTGGCGTCGTCGTTCGCGGCGTCGGGGTGCGGGACGGACCCCGGATTGTGGGCGGTGACGACGACGAACTCGGCCGGCAGATCCCACGCCGGCGGATGACGGGACGGTACGTCGGTCGGGCGGGCGACGAAGCGGCGCCCCCTGGCGTCGACGTAGTCGAACCAGGTCGCGTGGTACGCGGCGGCGGTCCGCGCATCGAGCGGCGACATGCGGACGGCCTACCTCGCCGTCCCCCGGAGCGGAAGAGACGGCCCGACTGCATCCGATCGACGCCCTCGGACGAAGGTCAGGCACGGAGGCCGGCGTCGTTCTTGCTTCGGATCGACGGCAGCGTGCCGGCGTTCGCGTCGGACACCGACCGCGTCCTCGACGAGCCGTCCCCCGAGCCACATCCGGAAAAGAGGAGAATCCCCCATGTTGACCAGCCTGATCGTCGCCATCGTCGCTCTCGCCCTCGGGGCAGGGTTCACGCTGGCCCCCTCGCGGCGGAGCCACTAGGCGCATTCCAGCGTCTCGGAACGGGCCGCCGCGAGTCTGCGCGCCCGCCGGAATGCGCCTCCACCACGACGATGGAAAACGCCTGGCATGCCCCTTGGATCGTCGATCCATCATGAACGTCTCCGATCTCATGCAGCGCGAGGTTGCGACCCTCAACGAGGACGACCACCTCGATCTCGCCGACGACATCATGCGGCTTGGTCGCATCCGGCATCTCCCCGTGGTGGCCGGTGACCGCGTCGTCGGCATCGTGTCGCAACGGGACCTCTACCGCGCCGCGGTCTCGTCCGTCCTGCGCATGCAGCACGAGACCGAGCGCAGCTGGCTCGCCAGCATTCCGGTCCGGGACGTGATGGCGCGGGACGTCACGACGGCGGCGCCGTCGACACCGATCCGCACGGCCGTCGGCCTGATGCTCGGGCGCCAGATCGGCTGCCTGCCGATCGTCGAGGGCAACAATCGGCTCGTCGGCCTGCTGAGCGAGAGCGATTGCCTGGGGCACCTCGTGCAGGTGCTCGACCTGGCCCAGCAGCGCGGCGTGCTGCCCGAGATCGCGACCATTCAGTAGGGTCGCAATGGTCACGCCCACCGCGGCTCGCGAGGAGATGGTACGGGCCCACCTGGCGGCCCGCGGCATTCGCGACCCCGCCGTCCTCGACGCGATGCGCACGGTGCCCCGCGAGGCGTTCCTCCCGACGGAGCTGGTGGAGTTCGCCTACGAGGACGCGCCCCTGCCGATCGCGCAGGGACAGACCATCTCGCAGCCGTACATCGTCGCCCTGATGGCCGAGGCGCTGGCACTGCAACCGGGTGATCGTGTGCTCGAGATCGGCACCGGCTCGGGGTACGCCGCCGCGGTCCTCGGCCGCATCGCGCGCGAGGTCTACACCGTCGAGCGGCACGCGGAGCTCGCCGCCACCGCGGCGGCACGCCTGCGCGACGCCGGTTTCCACAACGTCGTCGTCCAGCACGGCGACGGCACGCTCGGGTTGCCGGCACACGCCCCCTACGACGCCATCGTCGTGGCGGCGGGCGGCCCCAGCGTTCCCCCCGCCCTGTGCGAACAACTCGCGATCGGGGGACGGCTGGTGGTGCCGGTGGGCGAAGATCGCGATCTCCAGGAGCTCGTGCGCGTCACACGGCGGGCGGACGGCGGCTTCGACCGCGAGACGCTGGGCGGGGTGCGTTTCGTTCCCCTGATCGGTGTCCAGGGATGGGACGAGGCGACGGCGCCACGGAGTGCGCCGCGCACGGTCGCGCACCTCCTCGCCGAGGTGGGCGAACGGATCACCGGCGCCATCGACACGGTCGACGTCGACCGCCTTCTCGAGCGCATCGGCGACGCGCGCGTCGTCTGCATCGGCGAGGCGACGCACGGGACCTCGGAGTTCTACGCCCTGCGCGCGCACATCACCCAGGCGCTCGTGCGGAGCCGCGGCTTCACCGTCGTGGCGGCCGAGGCCGACTGGCCGGACGGCGCGCGCATCGGCCGCTGGGTACGCGATCAGCGCGCGCCGCTGGCGCCGTCGTGGCGGGCCTTCGCGCGGTTTCCGCAGTGGATGTGGCGTAATCACGAGACGCTCGCCTTCATCGACTGGTTGCGCGCCTGGAACGACGGCACCGGAACGCCGGCCTCCGTCTACGGGCTCGACCTCTACAGCCTCTACCGGTCGCTGCGGCTCGTACTCGACTACCTCGACCAGATGGATCCCGAGGTCGCACGCGTCGCCCGCGAGCGCTACGCGGGTCTGATGCCGTGGGAGGGCGATCCGGCGACCTACGGTCGCGCCGTGGTCTCGGGACGATATCGCTCCTGCGAGGCCGAGTGCACGGCGATGCTCCGCGATCTGATGGCGCGCGAGATCGGTCTCGCGGCGCGTGAACCCGACCACTTCCTCGATGCGACCGGCAATGCCCGCGTGGTGCGTGACGCCGAGGCCTACTACCGCACCATGTACTATGGCGGCGTCGCCTCCTGGAACCTGCGCGATCAGCACATGTTCGACACGCTGCAGGCCATCCTGCGGCATCACGGCCCCGATGCCCGCGCGGTGGTGTGGGCCCACAACTCGCACGTCGGCGACGCGAGCGCGACGGAGATGGGTGCACGCGGTGAGCTCAACATCGGCCAGCTGTGCCGCCAGGTCTACGGCGACCGCGCCTACCTGATCGGGTTCGGCACCGACCACGGCAGCGTCATCGCCGCCCACGAGTGGGACGGCCCGATGCGCACGATGTCGCTGCGACCGGCCCACCCGCGGAGCTACGAGGCGCTCGGCCACGCGTCCGGGATACCGGCGTTCTTCCTGCCGCTGCGTACCCCCGCACGCCCCGAGGTGCGCGACGAGCTGATGGCGGCGCGGCTCGAGCGGGCCATCGGCGTCGTCTACCGCCCGGAGACCGAGCTGCAGAGCCACTACTTCCACGCCGTCCTGCCGGTACAGCTCGACGAGTGGATCTGGATCGACGAGACGCACGGCGTGCGCCCGATCACCGACGAGCAGGCCCGTCGGCTACCGGCCGCGCACCCGTTCGCGCCGTACGGTCCGCCCTGACGGCGCCTCGCTCCGCTCCCACGTCGCCACGAGCGTGCCGTCGTCCGACCAGCGGTAGACGGCGCGCCCCCGGAAGGCCTTGCACAGCTCGTGGGCGATGCGGTGCGCGAGCTTCTGCGAGGTGGTGACGACGTCGAGCACGTCGCCGTCCCAGTCGATCGACACCAGGCGCCGCTCCGGCTGCCGCGCCGTCGCCTGTGCCGCCACCCCCGCGATCCGGGCGCGGAGGTCGGCTTCGTGGACCGGGACGTAGGAGCCGCCGAGCCGGACCCGGCCCATGCCCTCGCCGCGCTCGACCTGCCGGCACGCCGGACACACCGTCCAACGCGCCGTGGCGAGCTTGCGCACCGACATCGTCCGGTCCCGTCGCCAGGTGCGTCGCACGAAGACCGCACCGCAATGGTCACAGACGCTCGGCTCGGCGGGGCGACGCGTCGCCGCTTCGGCCGGCGTGGCCTTGCCGGTCTCGGTGCCCCGGCGATTGAGACTGCGGATGCGGCCCTTGTCTGTCGTCGTCATCGGACGCCCCTCCGCTCGGCGCCACTATCACGCGTCGCTTTGATGCTGAAGTACGGCAGCAACGTCCCCAGGGTCGGACCCGCCGGACAGTCCCCATGGACGCCACGCAGATGCTGCTCGAGCGGCTCCAACGGGACGACGCACACCGGCGTCTCCAGGATGAGTGCCCCGCAGTCCATGCACTCGACGAGGAACCGCATGTCCGACATGTGATTGGACTGGAGCAAAACACATACCGCGCACCGACGCCGGCACAGCGTGTGTGTCTCTCGCGCGTCTGCGAACCCAGAGGGATCCGGTTCGCGACGACGCGACGTCCGGTCGCGCCGCTCCGCCGGCGCACCGCGCCCAGTCACGGGCAGCGGCCCGGTCAGATCCGCATCATCGGCAGCGGCCGCCACGGGCGACGGACGAGCTCGCGACCGATCAGACGTGCCAGCGTGGCGTGGAAGCCGCAGTTCGGGAACGCCGCCCGCACCCCCCGCACGACGCCCCGCGGCAGGCCGAAGCGCACGAGGCCGAGCGAGACGTCGATCAGGTCGGCGCGACGGAACGCCTCCACCAGGACGGCGTCGTCGCCGTGGTACGGCAACAGCTTGTGGTGCATCTCGATCGCGCGGGCGACGGCGTCGGTCGCCCGACCACGACCGGTGGCGTCGAGGAACGCGGCGGCACGGGCGGCCGACGGCGGCAGGTAGTCGAAGGTGCCGTCCGACCAGATGCCGAGATCGTGGAATGCCGCCGCGATGGCCGTTTGCTCGGCGTCGGCCGACGGCGCCAGCGCGCGACAGAGGTTCAGGACGCGGTAGACGTGGCCACGGTACCCGGCCAGGTCGGGACCGAGCGCGGCCGTCCAGGTCGCGAGAATGTCCTCGACGAGCGGATGGCGGTCGATCACCGCGCCGTTCCGGTGAAGCGGAGCGGCAGGCGCGTGGGGCCGAAGATGCCCGTGCGCGGGCGCCAGGTGGGCTCGCCGTCGAGGGCGAGATCGCGCAGGCGCGGGGCCAGGATGGCGAGCGCCTCCTGCATCTCCGCGCGCGCCAGATTGGCCCCGAGGCAGTAGTGCGCGCCGCCGCCGAACGTCAGCGGGGGCTCGCGCGTCATGGTGATGTCGAAGCGCTCGGGGCGATCGTAGGCTGCGGGGTCGTGGTTCGCGGCACCCGTCGAGAGCGTCAGCAGCGTGCCCGCCGGGACCACGAAGTCGCCGACGGTGACCTCCTCGCGGGCGACGCGGGGGGCCACCGCCACGGTGCCCTGGAAGCGCAGCACCTCCTCCACGGCGGCGGCGGCGAGACCAGGGTCGTCGCCGAGGAGACGCCACTGCGCCGGGAACTGCGCGAACAGGGCCATCGCGATCCCGAGCTGGTTCTTCGTCGTGTCGTAGCCGGCGAACAGCAGCGCGCCGATCATGCTGCGCAGCTCGAGCGGGCTCAGGTGGTCGCCGCCGTCCTCGGCCTCGATGAGGCGGGTGACGAGGTCGTCCTCGGGTGCACGCCGGCGCGTCTCGATGAACTCGTCGAGATAGGTCGTGAGGCCCGTGTAGGCGGCCTGGATCTCGGGCATGCGCGACGCGAGCTCGAACGACAGCAGCCAGGTGAGGCCGTTCGCCCACTCGCCGAAGCGCTCGTGATCCTCGCGCGGCACGCCGAGCAGCTCGCAGATCATCTGGATGGGGTAGTGGTCGGCGAAGGCGGACATGAACTCGCAACGCCCGCTGGGGGCGAACTGATCGACCAGCTCGGTGGCGAGGGCGCTCATCGACGGGCGCAGCACCTCGACGGAGCGCGGCGTGAAGGCGCGGCTCACGAGCTTGCGGAGGCGGGTGTGGTCCTCACCGTCGACGGAGAGCAGCGCGCGCGCGAGCAGATCGTAGATCGGGCCGTCGGTGAGGCCCTGCATCCGCACGATCGGGAGCAACGAGCTGTCGAGCCGCGGATCGGCGAGCAGCGCATGGACCTGCACGCGTTCGATGACGAGGGCTCCGAATGCGGTGCGGGCGATCGGCGCCTGCGCGCGAGCCGCACTCACGGCCGACGCCGGGTCGGCCTGGAACTCGGGGGAGAAGACGTCGAGGAAGGGCGCGTCGTCGATGGAGCGCATGCGTCGGGTATCGGGGGGATGGCCGGCGCATGCAAGTGACGCGGGTCAGCGCAGAAAGCTGAAGCGCCGACACCCATCGACGCGGTGCACGGTGCCGACCAGCGATTGCGCCAGCGCCTGCAGGCCGAGCGGATCGTCGTGCACGACGATCCTGTCGATCCGGAGTCGACAGGTGCTGACCGTCAGCATCCCCGTGCCGGTCGCACGCACGGTGTAGTCGTACAGCGCGAAGCCGCCCCCGAACGGCGCATCCTGCTGATTCCGCAGGTCGACGTCCACGAGCACCGCGAAACGATCCCGATCCAGACGGCTCACCCGCGCCTTTCGCAGGCGGCCGCTGCGCCGATTGCCCTGACAGTAGTCCCGACAGGCCCTGGAGATCGCTTCGTCGAGCTGGGTCTCGGCGACGACGGCGGCGGTGACGTCACGCTCCACGGCGAGGGCGGGGACCGGTGGTCCGATCAGGATCGGGATGACGCTCGCAAGGACGGTCATCCAGACGGCACGCATGGCGGACGTCTAGCAGCGCAATGCGCACGCGACCACCGGCGGTCCGGCTCACGTGGCGCGGGCGGCGCGTGTGCGCGCGGCCTTGCGTGCCGCGGCCGACCGCTCGGCGGCGGTCCGCTTGCGTGCAGCCGCCTTTCCCTGTCGTGCGAGTGCCGTCTCGGATGCCGCCGCCCGTCCCTCCTTCTGGAGCGCATGTGTGGTCGCCCGCGACCGCTTGCGCGACGGATGCGCCGGCGTCTTGGCGCGCCCGACCTCGCTGTCGCGCTTCGCCTTGCGGCGCGTCGCGGCCGAGACGGCCCCCTGCTTCGGAACCGGCAGGCCCACGCCGGCTCGCCGCGCCTTCGAGAGACCGATGGCGATGGCCTGCTTCGTCGAGCGCGCGCCGTGCTTCCCTTCGCGCACGTGCTCGATCTCCTCGCGGACGAACTCACCCGCCTGTGTGCTGGGCGCCTTGCCCTGACGGGCGTCCCGTCGCGCGCGGTCGAGAGAGTCTTCTTCTCGGGCATGTGAAGTACCTCCAGACCCACCGCATTGCAGCAGACGTGCCAGACGGAGGCCCCTCCTCCAAAGGCTCCCGGGGGGCCGGGGCCGTTCCTTTGTAGAACCGGCTACGCAGCCTCAGATCACATACCGATCGCGCACGTGGCGGATGACCTCCTGGCGCGACGGCTCCCCACCGGCGGCGACGGTCCGCTCGATCTTCGCGAGCCCGGCCGCCAGGTCGGCGTCTCCGAGGACTTCGCGGCTCCAGCGTGAGAAATCGCCTGCCCGCAGGTGCTGGCGCAGGGATTCGATCGGGACGCGAGCGAGCGCCTCGGCGAACTCGCGTACGTTGTGCGTCACGACGGTCCCGCCACCGGCGTGGGAGAAGCGGAAGGCGCGAACGTCGTCGAGGGTCGTCTCGACGTACTTGCGGCCGTGGTGGACGTGGGCGGCCGCGCGCAGGCCGGGGACGAACGTCTGCCACCGCGGCCCCCCACTGGTCTGCGTCAGGAGGCCGGCGTGCGGCACCACGATCTCGCGGAGCGCGTCCGCCGGCCGGATCGACGCCGGGCCGCGCGCCGCCAGCAGCGACTCCATGAAGTAGCGCTCCGAGTCGATCTCGGTGCGCGTCACGAGGTGCACGCCGATCGCGTCATGGACCTCGGGGCTGATCATGCTCGGACGATAGGTGACCAGCATGACGTTGCCGGTGTGCGCCAGCAGCTCCGCGCAACCCCGACTACCGGCCTGGAAGAAGTAGTGCGCCTCGTCGACGATCGTCCAATGCGGCAGCCCGCTGCGGGCCCGCTCCCGGGCGAGCGCTTCGACCGCGGTGCAGACGTATCGGCACTTCTCGCCCTGGGGGAGGTCGGTGAGGCTCAGCACCAGGCTGGCCCCCAGATCCGTCAGGATCTGCGGCACGTCGTCGGCCGCGGGCAGCGCGAGCCGTTGGCCGAGGAGCACCATCCCCGGCCGGCTGGCGAGCGATGCGTAGTCACCCTCCGGGTCGAGAAGGCAGAGCCGGTACCCGTCGGCGAGCATGCGCTCGGCGACGAGGCCCGCGAGCCACGACTTGCCCGACCGCGGATCGCCGCTCACGAGCACGTTTGCCTCGCCCGCGGGCAGTGTCGCCAGGCTGCCGTCGGCCGCCTCACCCAGCACGACGTCGTGGCGCGACGACGCCGTCGCCCAACCATCGTTCGCCAGCACCCGCTGGATGCACTGCGCGACCCCCGACGCTCCGGGTTGGCTGAGTCGTTCGTCCGCGGCCGCCGCGACCGCCGGGACCGCGCCGCGGGCCGCGACGCCGATCTCGGCGAGCGCGAAGAGGGGCAGATCGTTCTCGGCGTCGCCGAACGCGATCATGTTGCGCGGCGAGCGGCCGAGCTCGTCGAGCGCGCGCTGCACGCCGACCGCCTTGTTGACGCCCGACGGCAGGAGCATGACCGCCGCGCGGTTGAACACCAGCTGGAGATCGACGCCCATCTCACGCACCAGAGCCAGTGCCTGCGCCGCGTGCTGCTCCCAGGTACCGACGACGACCGCACCGGCATGGAAGACGATGCCGGCCTCGCGCAGGCGACCGAGAAATCGTTCCGGCGGCGGCGTTCCGAGCGTCAGCGTGCGGCCCTGCGCCGGGAGCAGCACGATCGCGCCGTTCTCCGCGACGACGGCGTCGAACACGCCGAAATCCATCCCGACCCGCGTCAGGTCTTCGAGCACCCGGCCGGTGACCAGCAGCGTGACGATGCCCTGCTGTCGCGCCTCCCCCAGCGCCGCCGCGACCTCGGGCGCGAACCCGCCGTTCGCCGCACCGGTTCCGTCGAAGTCACAGGCGAGCACACGACAGTACATCGGCTACGGCACGATTCCGACCTTCAGGACGTTCTCGCGCCGCTCGCCGAAGAGCGCGTACGCGTCGACGATCTGGTCGAGCGGAATGCGGTGCGTGAGCAGCGGCGTGAGATCCATGCGACCGTGCTCCACCAGCGTCATCAGGCGCCGCATCCGCTCCTTGCCCCCCGGACACAGCGTCGTGACGATGCGATGGTCTCCGAGCCCGGCGGCGAACGCGTCGTAGGGCAGCTGCAGCTTGCCCGAGTACACCCCGAGGCTCGACAGGACGCCGCCGGGGCGGAGGCAGCGGAGCGCGTTCTCGAACGTCACCTGCGTGCCGAGCGCCTCGATCGCCACGTCGACCCCACCGCCCGTGAGTCGTCGGACCTCGGCCGTGACGTCCGTCTGGCGCGGGTCGAGCACGACGTCCGCCCCCATCCGGCGCGCGATGGCGCGGCGATGCTCGTCGCCGTCGACACCGATGACGAGCGCGGCACCCATGAGCCGCGCGCCGACGGTCGCGCACAGGCCGATCGGTCCCTGGGCGAAGACGACGACGGCGTCTCCGGGCCGCACCCCGCCGGACTCGGCACCGGAGATGCCCGTCGACGCGATGTCCGCCAGCAGCACCACCTGCTCGTCGCGCAGCGCATCCGGAATCGGCGTCAGGTTCGCCTGGGCGTTCGGGACGAGCAGATACTCCGCCTGCGCCCCGTCGATCGTGTTGCCGAACCGCCAGCCGCCGATGGCCTCCCATCCGTCGCCGTGGCCACACTGCGCCTGGTGTCCCGACAGGCACGCGCGACACTGGCCGCACGGGGTGATGGCGCCGACGAGGACGCGCTGCCCGATCTCGTAGCCCGTCACCCCGGGACCGAGCTCCGTGATCACCCCGACCGGCTCGTGTCCGAGCACGAGCCCGGCACGAACCGGATACTCGCCGCGCAGGATGTGGAGGTCGGTGCCGCAGATCGTCGTCAGCGTGATGCGGATGACCGCCTGACCGACGCCGGCGGTGGGCCGCGGGACGGTCTCAACCCGGATCTCGTTGGGACGGTGGAAGACCGTGGCGCGCATCGTGTCCATGCGAGCGGCGGCTGCAACGCGAGTGCCAACGCGACTGGGCGGTTCCGGCGAGGGCCTGTTCCCACGCGTCGGAACGCGAACCGTCCGACATCACGGCCCCACGGGCCGACGGGATGGCAATCCGCTTGCATTGGCGAATCGCCATGACGCGATTCCGCCGCATCCTGGTCCCCTACGACTTCTCGACCCATGCCACCGCCGCACTCGAGGCGGCGCTGGCACTGGCCGACGGCCCTCGCAGCCGGGTCATCCTCTTCCACGTCGTGGCGCCGGTTCTCCCGATCACGGACGTGCCGCCCGCTCTCATGGACGATCTCGACGTGAAGATGCTCGTCTCCGCCGCGCGTGAGCGGCTCGAGACGCTGGCCCAGACGCTCGTGCGCAAGCGACGCGGAGGGCCCCGGATCGAGGTCCGGGTGGAATCGGGCAACCCCGCCGACGAGATCGTCGCCGCGGGGCGTCGTGCGGACATCATCGTGGTGTCGACCGCTGGCCGTACCGGACTGGCCCACTTCCTGATCGGCAGCGTCGCCGAACGGGTCGTGCGCCACGCGACCGTTCCCGTCCTCACGCTCCGCGCGAAGCCCGTCCGCGCCAGGCGGAGACCGGCGCGACGGCGCGCCCGCCGTGCGTGAGTGTTCCCGTCGGCGCGAATTTTCGTGGTATCGCGTGTCACGGATGCGATAGCCGAGTTCCGTCCCCGCCCCGAATTGCAGGAACGTCACTTGCTCCGGACCGGCTCCGGACGACGACAAGGAGATTTCCGCATGCGACTTTCTCACAACCTGCGATGGGCGTTGGCCATCACCCTGATGGCCGGCGGCCTCGCGCACGCGGCAGAGACGAACGATCCCGCAAAGGCGATGTATCTGCGCTACTGCGCCGCCTGTCACGGAGCCGAGGGAAAGGGCGACGGCGTCGCCAGCTCGACGCTCCGTCCGCCGCCCTCGAATCTCACCCTCCTCGCGAAGGAGAACGGCGGTGAGTTCCCGACCGCGAAGTTGATGCGGTACGTCGACGGCACCGACGACGTGCGCGCCCACGGTGATCCGGCCATGCCGGTGTGGGGCGAGGTCTTCCGCGAGGAGGCCATCTCCGACGCCACCCGCCGTCTCGAGGTGCGCGGCAAGGTGATGGGGATCGTCGCCTACATCAAGTCGATCCAGGCACCGTGAACGCGCGCCGGCGACCGTCGATCCGCGACGGCCGCCCTCAAGCCGACAGGCCGATCCGCCACCGCCACAGCATCGCCGTGGCGGCGGCGCGGACCGCGTCCCGCTCGCCGCTCGTGTCCAGCACCAGGTGCGGCTCGGCCGATGCGAAGTCCTCGCGTGATGCGCGTTGTGCCTCGTGGACCGACCAGTCCGCGTCGGACGGACCACCGCGCCGCACGGCCAGTCGGTCACGCACCACGTCGGGCGACGTGTCGCATTCCACGAAGAGCACGGGCACGCCGCATCGCTGCGCCGTCGCCATCAGGCGCTCGCGATCGTCACGACGCAGGAACGTCGCGTCCGCGATCACCCCGCGACCAGCGCGGATCGCATCCGCGGCCGCGCCGCAGAGCGCCTCGTAGACGGCGGAGCGCGCCGCCGGGGCATAGGCCGCTCCCGGCGCGGCCGTCTCGGCGTCGATGCCGAGCGAGCGCTTCCGCAGCACGTCGCTCGCGAGGTGGGCGAACCCCGTCGATGCCGCGAGCGCGGCCGCGACGGCGCTCTTGCCGGTGCCGCTGAGGCCACACACCGCGATGACGGCCGGGCCGCCGGCCTGCCAGGCATGGCGCACCGCGAGCGTGAAATGCCGGCGCGCACGCTCCGTCGCCGCATCGCGTTCGGCGGCGTCGACCTCCGGCGCGGCGCTCGCCAGCCCCTCGACCAGCCCCCGAATGGCCGCACGGTGGGCGCAGTAGAACGGGAGCAGTGCCCGCAGCGCCGGATCGTGCGTCAGGTCGACGTAGGCGTCGACGAGCTCGTCCGCGAGATCCTCGCGGCACAGCGCCTGCAGGTCCATCGCCAGAAAGGCGATCTCCGACGCGACGTCGATGCAACGGAACGCGCGCGAGAACTCGATGCAGTCGAAGACGTAGAGTCCCGGGTCGAGCGGCGGCAGCTGCGGGGCCGGCACGGAGCGATCGACGAAACACAGATGCTCGGCGTGGAGATCGCCGTGGCCCTCCCGCACGTGGCCGCCGGTCTGCCGCGCGCGGAGCGTGGCCTCGTGGCGCATGACGAACCACGGCCCGAAGCTCTCGAGCACCACATGGTCCTCGTGCGGCAGGAGTTGGCCGGCGAAGCGCGCCGCGTCGCGGATCGTCGCCTCCCAGGCGGCCCGCAGTGCGTCCGGGGCGGCGAACGCCGCCACGTCCGGGCCGCTCGGTGCCGACGCATGGAAGGTCGCGAGGCGGCGCGCGACCTCGCGCATCATCGCGGGCGTCGCGGTGCCGTCGTGCACGAGCCGATCCAGCATGCGGTCAGCGGGGAGGCGCCGCATCCAGACGACGTGGTCGATGGCGTTCCCGTCACCACCCAGGCGCAAGCGCCCACCGGCAGCGGCCGTGACCGGCACGACGCCGAGATAGACGTCGCCGGCCAGACGGCGGTTCAGACGCACCTCCTCCTCGCACAGGACGCGACGCTGCTCCGCCGTCCGGAAGTCGAGGAAGGCGAAGCGCACCGGCTTCTTGAGCTTGTAGACGAAGGCGCCGGCCAGGAAGACGTGCGAGATGTGCGTCTGGACGTGGATCACGCGATCCGGCCGATGGGGATAGCTCGCCGGATCGGAGAGCATCGCTGTGAGGGCGGGCTCGGCGTTCAGCGCCATCGCATCGCTCGCAGCCGCGCCGGGGCGTTCAGCGAGGCTGCGCCAGCTGCCGGACGACGGCCGCGGTCGCCCGGAGCTCCGCTTCGCTGATGCCTACGAGCGCCGCGACCCCCTGGTGCTTCGGGTTCTCCCTGATGGCCTCCACGAGGGCCGCGGGATTCATCTGGGCGAGCGTCGCATCGTCGGTGAGCGGTCGGACCTTCAGCGCCCGTGCGCTCTCGGTGTCGGTCTTGCCGGACTCGCCGTGACACGGCGCGCACCGGGTATGGAACACGGCAGCGCCATCGGGCGGGTCCGGATCGGCAAATGCCCTGCCCGCCCCGAGCAGTGCAATCGTGATGAGTGTGATGGCGGTCCTCATGGGTGCGCGCGGACACCCACTCATATGCCAACATGGCGCGGAGGGACATCCCGCCGGAGCACGCGTCCCTATCGCGCGACACCGGCCGGGCGCGACTCCATCGGCCAGGACGACGGGTCCTCGGCGGCATGGATGCGGAGCGTCTGACCCGTTGGCGTGAGCAGATCCTCGCGGCGGACGCCGAGCACGGCTTGCGCCGCCATCAGGCCCGACGTGCTGACCCCGAGGATGCCCGGCGCGATCGTGCTGGCACCGCACTGAAAGAGACCCGCCAGGTGCGTCTCGATGGGAAAGCTGAACGGGCCGAGGTTCCGCAGGCGCTTCTCGATACCGTAGATGCTGCCCCGGGTCGCGGCGAGACGCCGCCGATTCGTGAGCGGCGTCCCGAGCGCGCGCAGCACGACGTGCCGCCGCATGCCCGGCACGAACGCCTCGATGGCGTCGAGCATCTTCTCGCTCAGACGGCGCTTCAAGGCGCGATAGGCCTCGGGCCGATGACCCGGCTCCGAGTCCTCCCAGGCCGCGAACGCGTCGTAGGAGGCGAGACAGATCGCCTCGACGGTGTGCCTGCCGTCCGTCCGCCGCGTCGGATCCTTCAACGTGGTGACGTTGAGGAACAGGCCGGGGATCTCCGCGACGTCGGCGAGATCCGTCCGCGCGGCGAACGCGTAGGTCGCGCCGACGTCGGTCGTCCGGTTGAACCAGCAGTTGCCGGAGTCGAGCCCGGCGGCGCGAAGATCCATGTCGACGCCGAGGAACAGGCTGAGCGTGGACGGCGAGTACCGGAGCCGGGCGATCCGCCGGCGGAGGCGGTCGCCCTGGTGCTCGGGCGCGACCAACCGCCCCCACGTGACGCCGGGATCCGCGTTCGAGATGACGGTGTCCGCCCGGATCACGGTGCCGCCTGCGAGTCGGACGCCGCGCGCATGTCCGCTCTCGATCAGTATCTCCTCGACGGGCGTCTCGACGCAGACCGTCCCGCGGTGCTGCTCGATGTGCGCCACCAACGTGTCGGCGATCGCATGCGCCCCGCCACGCGGGTAGCACGCACCGTTCATGTAGTAGCGCGCGACGCTGGCGTGGAGGATCGCGGGGGCGCGTGACGGCGCCATCCCGTGATCACCGGCCTGCACCGAAAGGATCGCGCGCAGGAGCGGATCGCGCGTGAAGCGATCGAGGAGCCGATCGAGCGGGCGCAGCCCGTGGCGCACCACCGTCGGCATGCGCAGCGGCAGCATGGCGAGCGACAGTGGCCCGGCCGCCAGGAAGGTCGCGTTCACCTCGTCGGTCATGCGCATGACGGTGTCGAGGTACCCGTCGATGCCCGCCGCCTCGTCCGGGAAGCGCGTCTTCAGCCGGCGTCCGAGACGCGCCCGCCCCTTCGGGAAATCGAAGCGCTCCCTGCCGAAGATGGCATGGTCGTATCCCTCCGGATTCAGCTCGAAGAACTCGAGGTCGTTCGCGACACCGAGCCCCTCGTAGATCTCGCGCAGCCCCCCGCCGGGCTCGAGGCC
Organism: uncultured Binatia bacterium (SeqCode); assembly: GCA_964404165.1. Classification (GTDB taxonomy): domain Bacteria; phylum Desulfobacterota; class Binatia; order DP-6; family DP-6; genus DASYLJ01. The sequence goes on from CAYOIZ010000013.1 coordinate 74,879, forward strand.
CCCGACGTAGTGCACGCCGGGGCTGAACTGGAACCCGCCGAGGCAGAAGGACTGGGTGTACCCCCCGGGGTGTTCGTGCTGCTCGAACACGACGACGCGCTGGCCGGCCCGCGCCAGCGCCAGTGCCGCCGTCAGCCCACCCGATCCCGAGCCGATGACGATCGCGTCGAAGTCCGGCATTGCCCGACCCCCTCCTGCAATCGCGGGACCGGGCGGGTCCTACCCACACGGTCGTTCCCGGCACTGGGTGGGGTGCGGGCGCGCGGTGGCCTGGTTCTCGAAGCTGGGACGACGACGGCGCCCTCACTCGCGCGCGCGACAATCGGGTCGGGGCCGGGCGCCGTCGTGCGTCACGCGCGACGCGGCAGGATGGCCTCCTGCCCGGTCGACTCGAGGACGTGCTGCCACACCGCGCCGTCCGTCTCGAGCTGCCGTCTGCGCGCCACGGCCAGCGGAATCGGGACGTGGACGAAGCGATCGTTCCACGACGACACCAGCACGTTGGTCCGACCCGCCATCCCCGCGTGCACCGCGTGCTGTCCGAGGGCGAGGCAGTACACGGCGTCGATCGGGTCGGCCGGCATGCTCCGGATGACGTAGCCTGGATCGAAGTAGCGGATCGTCACGGCCACGCCTCGGTCCGCGAAATGCGTCGCGATGGCGCTCCGCAGCCGCGGGCCCACGTCGATCAGCTTGACGTTGCCCGAGGCGTCGAAGGCGGTCGGCTCGTCGCCGCGGAAGAGCTCCTGCGCCGCCCCCTCCGCGACCACCACGACGGCATGATGCTTCGCGGCGAGCCGGCGCTCGAGCACGCGCAGGAAGCCCTGCTCGCCGTCGAGGGTGATGGGCACCTCGGGCACGAGGCAGATGTTCACGTCGGCGTTGGCCAGCGTCGCGTGCGCCGCGAGGACGCCCGAGTGTCGTCCCATGAGCTTGACCAGGCTGATCCCGTTCCAGACCGCACGCGCCTCGGTATGGGCCGCCTGCAGGACGGTCCGCGCGGAGGCGATCGCCGTCGAGAATCCGAAGCTGCGCGTCGTCCATGAGATGTCGTTGTCGATCGTCTTCGGCACGCCCACGACGCCGATCCGCAGGCGCCGACGCCGGACCTCGTGGTGGATCACCGACGCCCCCCGGAGACCACCGTCGCCACCGAGGACGAAGAGTATCTGGACACCAAGCCGCTCCAGCGTGTCGACCATCCCGCCGACGTCCTGCGGACCGCGTGACGTGCCCAGGTGCGTTCCGCCCTGCTCGTGCAGGGAGTCCACGATCTCCGGCGTCAACGGGAGCGGCTCGTGCGGGCTGCCCGCCGCCAGACCGGCGTAGCCGTAGCGGAAACCGAGGATGCGTTTCACGCCGTAGGCGTAGGTGAGGCTCAGCACGATGGAGCGAACGACGTTGTTGAGCCCGGGGCAGAGCCCGCCACACGTGACGATGCCGCAGACGAGCGTCGCGGGATCGTGCGCAATCAGGCGACGCGCACCGGCAGGCTCGAAGCTCGGCGGTGGGGTGTCGGTACCTGCGAACGCCGCGATGTCGCCGACGGTCCGGCCGATCAACACCCGATCGTCGTCGTCGACGAACGGCGCGCCGACGCGTTCGACGGGCGACCGATACCGCGCCTCCCCCACCGTGTCGACGACGAGCTCGTCAGCCGTCGGCCATGCCGTGGAGCGGCTCGCCGTCACAGGATGCCCGCCGCGCGCGCGTCGCGCTCGAGCGCCTCCCGGAACCGCGGCTCGGCGATCGCGATCAGCGACCGCGCGCGTTCCGGGATGCTGCGACCGACGAGCTCGGCGACGCCATGCTCGGTCACGATGGTCTCGACGTGGGCGCGCGTCGTGACGACCCCGGCACCGGGCCGCAGGCTGGCGACGATGCGGGAGTAGCGGCCCGCGCTCGCGGTGGACGGCAACGCGGTGATGGCGCGCCCCTCCGGCGCCAGTGCGGCGCCGCGCACGAAGTCCATCTGGCCGCCCACTCCGCTCAGCAGCCGGTGCCCGATCGAGTCGGCGCAGACCTGTCCCGTCAGATCCACCTCGACGGCGGAGTTGATGGCGGTCATGCGACGGAACCGGCGGATGCGGGCGCTGTCGTTGGTGTAGTCGGCCGTCCGCAGCTGCACCACCGGATTGTCGTCGATGAAGTCGTAGAGGCGTCCCGTGCCCAGGACGAACGACGCCACGACCATGCCCCGATCGATCTCCTTCTGGGCACCCGTGACGACGCCCTGCTCCACCAGGTCGACGATGACGTCGCTGAACATCTCCGAGTGGATGCCGAGATCGCGGTGATGGCGCAGCGCATGTGCGGCGGCGGCGGGGATGGCACCGATGCCGAGCTGCACGGTGGCGCCGTCCGCGACCAGCCCGGCGACGCGCTCGCCGATCTGGCGCTCGACCGGGCCGACGTCCGGATTCGCCACGACGTGGAGCGGCTGCGCGGCTTCCACCCCGGCCGTGATGGCGTCGACGTGGACGAAGCCGTCGCCGTGTACCCGCGGCATGGCGGTGTTCACCTGCGCTATGACCGTCGCGGCGGCACGCACCGCGGCCAACGCCACGTCGACGGAGGGTCCGAGGGAGCAGTAGCCATGGCGATCCGGGGGCGTGACGCTGATCAGCGCGACGTCCACCGCCAGCGTCCCGCGCGCGAACAGGTGCGGGATGTCGGACAGGAACACGGGGATGTACTCCGCACGTCCCTCGGCGATCGCGGCGCGGGCGTTGGCGCCGATGAAGAGCGCCTTGTGGCGCAGATGGCCGGCCATCGCCGGCGCCAGATGCGGCGCTGGACCCTCCGTGTGGAGGTGCAGGACGGTGACGTCGTGGAGCTCCGTGGCGCGTGTCGCCAGCGCGTCAAGCAGGCGTGTCGGGGTGGCGGCTCCGCCGTGCACGAAGACCGACTGCCCCGACCGGATGCAGGCAACGGCGTCCTCAACCGATGTGATGCGCAACGCGGGTCCTGTCTGCCACTAGACCCACGACTCCTTCAACCCCAACCGGAACCCCACCGCCGTGGTCAGGACGCCGCCGACGAGGACGATGGGCAGGATGGCGAGCGTGGGCAGGATCGACGGGGCATACGTCGGCGCCGCGAACAGATACGCGCCGACGAGGAAGTCGAGTTGATCGAACCCGAACCAACTGGCCCCGGGCCGTATGCCGATCTGCCGCTTCACAAACGATTTCGCGGCGTCACCGGCGATCGTCCCCGCACCGAGCAGGACCCCGAGCCACAGGGATTCGTGCGCGTAGTCGATCAGCGCGAGAGAACGGAGCCATCCGGCGTCGTACGCGACACGTTGCAGCGCAAACGCCGCGACGCCGCCCAACACGCCGGCCACCAGCCCTCGCCAGGTCTTGTGGTCGCCGAGCACGCGACGCCCATGGAACGTGCGTCCGAGGTCCATGGGCGTCGCCATCCAGTCGAGGTGTCCTTTGGCCAGGACCGGCGCCATGTTCGCGACGTAGGCCGGCACGAAGAAATAGAGCACGGCAAGGACGTCTCGAACGGGTTCCACGACAGCATGCTACCGGACGGGGATCGCGACGACGCGGCTCTTCGCGGCCTCCGTCTTGGGAATCCGAAGCGTCAGGACGCCGTTCTCGAAAACGGCAGTGGCCTTGTCGCCATGCACGTCGACCGGAAGTCGGAGAGTCCGGCTGACACGGCCGAACGTCCGCTCGGAGCAGGAGTAGTCTTTCTCCTCCACCGTATCTTCCTGCTTCTTCTCGGCCTGGATGGTGAGGAGATCGCCGCTCAGCGAGACGGTGACGTCGTCCTTGGTCAGGCCCGGCAGCTCGGCCTTCACGACGACGTCGTCCTTCTCGGTGAAGACGTCGGCGACCGGCATGGTCGGCTCCCACTGGCCGATCCGCAGACGCGGGATGTCCTCGAACAGGCGCCGGAGCGACCACCCGGGCCGCAGCACGTCTTCGAAGAGCCGATCGAGATCCCGCTCCGAGCGGCCCGGGGACGCCAGCGCTCCTCCGTGCTTCCGCTCTGGTCGATCGCTCACCGCCTTCGTCGAACCCTGTTCCGTTGCCATGATGAATTCCTTTCTGCGGCGATCGACGCCGCTGCCAGAAGGCATAGCAGGGTCCATGCCGCGCGAATGCTCGCATTCGCGCGCCCCCCCCTTTCGCAGCGACGCGAGGCCATGGAGCATCGGATGGCACGGATGCGAAATTCCGGCGCGCTCGATGCCGGACGATCGCGATCAGTCGGGATTGCGCACGCAGTCGTAGGTCAGCGGGATCGTGGCCCCCATGCCCACGACCTCCATGTCGGTGACGCGGATGGCCTGGAGCGATCGGCTGTCCACGCCGACCTCGCTCCACGTGTGCGTCGTGAAGCGGTCGCTCTGCGCGGTGAGGGCGATGTTGCCGCCGTCGGAGAGGATCATGCCGTAGCGCTGCATGGCCCGCGCGACGACGCGGGCGCCCTCCGTCGGCAGCGACGCGATCGGGTAGTCGGCGCGCAACCGGAAGCGGACGCCGTACGGCGGCAGGTTTCCCCCGCCCGATGGACCGCCGGCGTGCGACGCAGGCCGCACGTACACGCCGCTGCGCATGCGGCTGTTCGGCAGGATGAAACGGATCGCGTGGTCGATCGACCCGCGCGCGACCTCGTCGGCGGAGAACAGCATGGCCGCGATCGGGAATCCGGCGGCGTCGGCCGAGGTGCACTGATCGCCACGCAGCGTGGCCGGGTAGGCGCGCGTCAGATCCCAGACGGCCGCGCAGCCGCCTTGGAAGCTCGAGCCGCTGATGTTGGCGCGCCACATCTCGTAGAGCGTCTTCGTCGGCCGATGCACGACGATCAGATGGCAGTCGCCGTCGGACGCGCACTGGTATCCCGTCTCGCCCTCGAGCGCGCCGCCCGGCGGGACCGGGAACGGCACGTGGTCGCAGTCGGGCGAGTAGAAGTCGCCGGTCGGCGTGAAGGTGCGGAACGGCGTCGTGCCGTCGGCCTCGAGCACCTCGATGCTGAAGTCGATGCGGAGCGCGCCCGTGCCCCAACCGCCCGCCGCGTTCAGCGCCTGGATGATGCCGTCGGACGTCGGGCTCTTCGGCAGCGCGGACACGTCGGTGTTCCACGGGTTGGCGGCCTCGAAGAGCCGGCTGCCGAGCGTGGTGGACGTCGTCCCACCCGACGTCGAGCTCGTCGTGCTCGACGTGGAGGTGGACGTGGTCGAGCTCGACGAGGACGTGGTGGACGTGCTCGTGGACGTCGTCGTCGGCCGCGTGGTGGTCGTGGTGCTGGTCACGACCGTCGTCGGGGGATGCGACGTCGAGGTCGACGTGGTGCTCACGGTCGTGGTCGTGGTCGTCGTCGAGGTCGTGCTGGACGGGGGCGCGCCGCACACGCACACGGCGCACGCCTCGCCACCGGTGCAGTCCGGATCACGCTCGCACGCCTCGCCCGCAGCGGGATCCACCGTCCCGTCACCGCACACCGACGCCGGTGCCGCGATCTGCGTCCGCCGGATGCCGCGACCGGAGAAGGTGCCGGCCAGCCGGTCACAGGCCGCCTCGTCGACCTTGACGGTCAGCCGCACGCTCCGCAGGGCGCCGCACGCCGTCCATCGAGCCCGGATCGTGCGGACGGTGCCCCGCCGGCTCGTGCGCGGCGCGACCGGCGCGCAGCCGCTGTCGATGCTCACCTGACCGGCGCCGTCGGCCGTGATGGCGTCGAACGGGAGCACGACGCCCGGGATCAGCGGCTGCTCGACCAGGAAACGGACGCCAGGGCAGGCCGGCGGAAGCACGACGGCGCGGGCCGGCGCAGCGGCTGCGACGAGTGCAATGGCGAACCCCAGTGCGGCACGCGTCCGCACCGTCGAACTCTCGGCGCCTCCGGGGCGAAGCTGTCCAGTGGGTGTGGTTCGCGGTCGCGAGACGCGTGTGAAGTCCGCCATCAGGCCATGACGCTGCAAACATCGGACCGACGGCGACCGACCATGGGGCGCCGTCGCGCCCCGACTCCGAAGGGCACGACGGCATCCACGTCCGCGCGAGCGCTCAAACTTACAACGCTCGCCCGTCGCGCGGGACTACGGCGCCGTCACCGAATACGTCCCCGACACGGCGGAGAGCCCTGGGACCGTCGGCCTCAGGTAGATGGCGAAGCCGACCGGCTGGCACCGTTCGGGCCCAGGTACGTGCTCGGGTCGAAGATCTGGTCGTCGCCCGGCGGGTCCGGGTTCTCCTCGTAGCCCTGCGCCGGGCGGCGGCGTCTGGCCCCACGGATCGCGGAGCCCGGCGGGGAGACCGTCGTTCGCCGTGATCGTGCGCCCCTTCGCACCCTTCGCCTTGAACCTGCCGGAGACCGTGGCGCAGTCGGCGCTGATCTTCGCCTCGAGCGTCGCCTTCTGCAGGGTCCAGCACGCCGGCCATTTGACGACCAACGCGTCGCCGCCGGCCTTGCCGTTCGCCTTGAAGACCTGGGCGCGCACCGACGGACAGCCGCTCAGCGTCGACACGGCGCCGCGGTCGACGACGAGGACGTCGGGCGACGGTCCACCGAAAACTCGATCGTCATCGGAAAACGTACGATGGGATACGCCTTCTGGGATGGCGACACCGCCTCGCATGTTTCTGATTGGAACGAAGCGCGGCCTTCTGTAGGCTCCCTGTCCGTGCCGATCCCACGGAAGACGATTCACCATCGCATCAGAACGCTTCTGACCACCCTGCTCCTGCTGCTCGTCGCCTCGTCGGCTTCGGCCGGCGGCGTCGACATCAACGACACGGTGAACATCTCGCGACGCTTCGGCGAACAGACGTGTCCGACGTGCATCGGCGACACGTGGACCGAGGTCTTTCCGGGCGAACGGTTCATGTACAACGTCCAGTCCGCGTTCGAGTGCGGGAGCTGCACCGGGTACACCACGACGATGATCGTGGAGTTCCCCGACTCCGTCGTACCGCAATTGCCGTCCATCTATCCGGAGGAGTACCTGCGGGTCGTGGGCAACACCGTCGAGCTCCACCACAGCGACTACGCCGGCGTGGGCATCAACATTCCGTTCGACGTGAAGGACGAAGGCGATCTGCCGCCGGGGGCAACCGATATCCTCCTGAAGACGCACATCACCGTCGTGACGCCGAGCGACGGCACGCTGGAGAACATGGTCGAGGACACGATCGACATCGTTCGCGCCAACGCGTTCACGGCGTCCGCGGCGGCGAGCCCGAACGAGGTCCAGCTCAGCGACGCCAACGCGGTCATCACCGTGACGGCGACCCTCACGAACGTCGGCGGCCAGGACCTGTCGAACGTGGCCCCCACGGCCGATCCCGCGCCGTCGATCGCGGATGCGGTCGAGAAGACGGCGGGCCCGACACCGGCGTCGGTCAATCTCGCCTCGGGCGCGAGCGGCAGCATCACGTACACGTACAAGCCGAAGAAGGCCGGCACGCTCACCTTCGGCTTCGCGGACTTCACCGCGCAGGGGTCCTCCGGGACGGTACACGGCGGCTCGGCCACGACGAACACGGTCGCCATCAAGGACGACGTCACGGTCGACGTGACCGTGACGCCCATGTCGCTGCAGACGGACAGCAGCACGGCGTCGGTGGCGAACATCGTCATCAAGGCGAAGAACCCCAAGGGCGAGCCGGTCGAAGGGCAGAGCGTCGCCCTCGACTTCCCACAGTACTTCGGCATCGTCGATCTCGATCCGCGGGTGATGATCTGCAAGCCCGATGGCACGCTGGTGTTCCCGCCGGGGGCGAGCCCGACGCTGCTCGACGTCGACTATGCGACGACCTCGAGCAGCGGCGAGGCGACGTACCAGCTGCAGCTCGGCACGCAGCGCCGTACGACGCAGCTCCTCGTCACCGGGACGGCGATCGACGAGAACAAGATCGACCTCGACCAGGACGGCGTGCAGGTCGATCTGCCGCTGAGCGGTGCGGCGCCGAACCCGAGCTCGCACGTCGATCTGAACGCCCTGCAGCTCGCCGATCTGCCCCCGGCGCAGCAGACCGCCGCCGGGGCGAGCGTCGTCGGCACGGGCGCGCCGTTCGAGGTGCTGCGGGCGCTGGTCGCGTGGATGGAGACGAAGCGGGAAGCCGGCGGTCTGCTGCGGAGCTTCGACTGGGTGCCGATCTCGTCGCCGGATGACCAGTATGCCGGCGTGCTGCTGTACGACCGCGCGCAGCTCGACGCGGTCCGCGCGCACTTCGACGGCGGCGGACCGCTGCCGGGCGCGTACGTGCTGCAGATCGAGAAGGTGGCGCTCAGCTTCTCCACCTACGAGGTGAAGTGGGAGCGGCCCTGGATCTCGCTCGACACGTGGGAGAACACGCCGCTCGACGACCAGGGCCTGCCGATCCCGAACAGCAACGACATCCCCCGGCTTCGCGCCAAGCCCGTCATCGAGCTCGTCACGGGGAGTCCGTACGCGTTCCTCGGGTACCCGTATCCGGCGGTGTCGTCGGACGGCTACGGCGCGGGCTGCGTCCCGCACCTGAACGGCGTCAGCGTGCAGGTGCATTCGCCGGTGACGCTGCTGGTAAAGGACGCGCAGGGCCGCGCGCTCGGCTTCGACGCGAGCGGCGCGTACGTGAGCGAGATTCCGGGCGGGGCGTTCAGCAGCGGCGAGCCCGCGACATACGCGCTGCCGCCGGGGAGCTATCAGACGGAGATCGTCGGGACGGGCAAGGGTCGCGCGACGATCGTGCTCAGCGCCGGAGGCGCCGCGCCGAAGACGTTCGCGTTGAAGGTGAAGCCGGGGAAGACGGGCACCCTGTCGTTCGACGACACGCTCGCCGGCCCGACGGGGACGTTCAACAAGCGGAAGCTCAAGGTCATCGACGGCGTGCCGATCACCGTCACGGGCGTCAAGAAGAAGATCAAGGTGCACAGCGGGGATCCGCTGACGCTCACCGTCACGAATGCGTTCGGGGCTCCGGTCGCCGGGGCGCGCGTGCATGCCAGCGGGACCGGCTTTGAGGCGGAGACGCTGACCGGGGCGGATGGGGTGGGCTCGTTGGCGCTGATGGTCACCAAGGAGACGAAGCGGTTGGTGGTGACGGTCGCTGGGGCGGGGGTGCAGGCGAAGACGTTGAAGGTGAAGGTGAAGCTGGCGAAGTGAGAGTCCATCCGCACTACTGCGCTACCGATTCACCCAGGAGCGTGAAACACGATCTCTCGCCTCGCTGCGCAATCCGTGGAGGCCATCGCATCAATCGACGGCGTGTCGGGCCTCGGCCGGACGGCGTCGATGCGAGTCACGGCTTCCCGAACAGCTTCTGGCGTAACTCTTCGAGGCGCCGTTCATCGGCCTCGCCAACTCCCTGAGGCGCAACCCCACTCGTCGTGGGAGTCGGCGGCTTCGGGACGTCCGGGTCGGTCATGAAGCGATTCACGAGCAGGCGCTCGTACTCGTCGATGTCGGCCTCGGTGGCGGCCGGATTCGCGTTGAGGATGGAATTGCGGTCGCGCCGACTGATGGGCTCCATGCAACCTCCTACCGCCGCAGCTTAGCGTGGATACGATCGAGGATGAACCGACGAGTGATCGCGTCATTCTCGCAGTTGACCGGGTGGGGCTTTCCTTCCCAGTAGTCGTCCATGATCGCAGGGCGGGCCGGCATCACCAGCTCGGCATGGTAGGAACGCCAGTTCGGAGGATACCCGAGCGAGTCACGCGCAGGGTCGCTTCGGTAGGCCGCCCCGGCGTACCGCCCAAACTGCGCTGGAATTGGCCGCCCGTGCTTGTTGTTCACTGCAGGATCGGAATCGACGTACAGGTCGGTGATCGAGCCGTTCGAATAGCTCGAGATCGCGTGCTGGAACTCGTGTAGCGCCGTCAGCGACGCCGCCGTGTAATGGATCGCGACCGTACCCGGAATGAGACGCGCAAACCGATGGTACAACGTGACGCCGTCGAGCTGAAAGGGAACTCCCGGCTTCGTGTCGTCATCCGTCGTGTACCATGCCGACGCCCGCCGATGAGTGACCGATCGCGATACCGCGAACGCCACATCGGCCACGACACCGAGCGGAACGAGCAGTGGATCGAAGATGCGTCGGCGGGCAATGAGCAGCGCTCCGTCGCCGTAGCCATCCTCGGCCACCAGGGATGTCGCTGCAGAGACACCGAGGTTGGACGCGAACACGGTCACGAGCCGAACGTGCGGGGCGATCGCGGGATCCCCCAGCATCGGTTCGGCCTGACCTGGAAGTCCCCCGAACAGCGCCGTCTCGATGTAGCGCGCGCAGGCCTGAAACGCACCCGGATCCTGCATGATCGGATCGGGAGCGAACGTGTTCGAGTTGAGCCCTCGCTCGAGCGCAGGATTGGCCACGATCGCAATGGTGAACGGCGCCGCCTTGGCCGCTCCCGGTCGAACTACCGTGACGCCCATGTCGGCTCCCCTCCTACGGTACAGGCTCGTAGGTGACGGCGACGGTCTGCTCTGCGAAGTAACCTGCGGCGAGCAGCGCCTTCTCGGTTTCCGACGGAATCGGCGGGGCCGCTGCCGGCGCCCCACCCGCGGCCTCCTTGGCTGCGGCGGCCGCTTCAACGAGCGTCTTCGCCCCCTCGGCGAGGCCCTTCAAGAACTCCGTCACACCTTCCTTGTCTTCCACACTGAGCTTGGCGAGATTCGATGCATTTGTCCGTTCCATCGAGAACTTCGACTCTCCTGCGAACGGCCTCGTCTTGTTGATCGAGTACGCCCTCGTCGGGTCCATCACCTCGATGACCTCACGTTCGACGCTTCCGGACTCGCGCACGACCTGAAGTGTCCTCAAGCTGAGAATTCGAGTGGTCGTCGTTGTCACCTTCACGAGTTGCTTCGTGAGCATGAACGGCACCCCGTCGGGTTTCTCCGGATTCAGCGCTCGAACTCGGACGGACGAACATCCAGAGACCAGGCTCACGCCAAACACCACCATCACGCCCAATAGCACGGCTCGCATTGCGACCCCCTTTCGTGGCACCTCCCCTGCAAGCCCCTCGCCATCGCCCATCGCGCGTGCGCGCCGCCATAGTGCTAGGTCGCTGTCTTCGGGCGTCCAGAATGTCGGACCCGTCGTCTGACAATCTGTACACCGCAAGATCCATGTCTATCACTCGCTACTGGCAGCATGCAGGCATGCGACTTGCTCCACGCGCGACATGGGGATCACACCATGAAGCACCTTCGACGTATGGCGCCGGCACTCGTCTTCCTGGCAACGTTCGCGCAGGCGGAGCCCTCGCATCCGGAACGTCGCGGCATCGGTTCGCTGCCACTCGGAAAGGTCGCCTCGGCCGGAGGCGCATCGAAGAGCGCGCGACATCGGGACATCGACGTGCGACGGTCCCTCTTCGTCACCGATCTGGCGATCGTGTCCACCTTCAGCTTCGCGGACGTCATGGACCAGATCGCCCGCGACAGCCCGGACCATCTGCTCACCAAAGAGCTGCTCTTCAGTCAGTGGTGGGACACAGCGAACGTCGCTCCAGGTCTCGGGCTCGGGCCCAATTGCGACGCGGAGACGGACGCGAACGGCCACCCGTCCATCAATGGCTTTCCCTACCTCTGCTCCCGTGTGGAAGGCAGCCAGGCGACCATCTCACCGTTCGATGGGCCACCGGATGCACGCTACTCGGCGATCGCCCTGAGCAACCGCTACGATCTGGCGAGCCTCGCAAAGAAGGGCACCGATTGCGGCGAGTATCGCATCGTCTTCGCCCGGGACAGCGGTCGCGCCAACGGATCCGAGCGAAACCTGATCATCTTCGAGGCGATCCTCCCGAACCCCGCCCCGAACGGCCGGAACCTCGCCGGCTGTCTCCCCGTAGCCGAGTTCTGGGCCGATCTCACGCTCGACGACGACCCCACCAGCCGCGCGCGAAAGCTGCACGACTTCTATTTCCTCGGCCTCCCCGGATTCGGCCCGGTGATCGCCGCCCGCAACTACGGGAATGCGACACCCACCGTGAAGGGTCAGGTGCGGACGAATCAGTTCATGTCCAGCCCGAGCTGGCTCCTGCGCGAGTTCTCCGTCCAGCTCGTCGACGGCAAGCTGATGTTCGTACCCACGACGCTGCAATCGAACCCGGCCCCCCATCTCTTCAACGAGGGACACGACGACACGCGAGGCCCCAGCTTCCGATCCGCGTTCTTGAAACGGCTGAAACGTCTCAAGAGGAACGACATCAACCTCTTCTCGATGCCCATAGACGACGCCTTCAAAGCGGGAGACGGCATCGTCGACGACGCACCCGAGAACAGCTACCTGCGCCAGTTCGAATCATCCAGACGCTTCGCCGCGCGGATACGCGCGCGGGCGGGCTCGATCGCACCGGCCCAGCTCGTGGCGCGTGCGCAGGCGTTGTCGTGCGCCGGATGTCACCAACTGAGCAACGGCGCCGAACTCGGAGGAGGTCTGCCGCGGTGGCCGAAGTCGTTGCAATTCGTGCACGTGTCGGAACGCGAAACGGACGTCGGCCCGGACGGCGAACCCCGATTCGTGATCTCCAAGGCACTGGATGACGTGTTTCTTCCGCACAGGAAAGCCGTGCTGCAGCGGGCCCTGAGCCGGCGGTGATGGACACACGCCACACGCGCGGACAGGAATGCGGTGCGGAAACACGTCGTCGGTCGGACCAACCGGTGGCGGCTACTGCCACCCAAGCGCCGTATCCCCGGCACACTCGGCGCAGACCGGACGCACACCTGCAAAAACAATGGCCAGGGGCGGGGTTGAACCGCCGACACCACGATTTTCAGTCGTGTGCTCTACCAACTGAGCTACCTGGCCCCAGGTCGGAGACCCGGCTGTCTACCGGCTTCGGCCGGGCCGGTCAATCACGGGCCTGCGGGCCTACTTGAACTTGAGCCCCTTCTTCGCGGCGACCACCGTGATGTCGCGGCTCGTGGTCTGCGCCCCCACCGCGATCGCCACGTTCACCGTCCCCGTGAAGCCCTCGAGCCCCGCGCCCTGGACCTTCCACACCAGCGTGCTCGCCTTCTTGCCTCGCTTCATGGTCAGCGTGCCGCCGGTGATCGCCACCGCGTCGTCCGTCGCGTCGGGCGGAGTGATCACCTCGATGGTCGTGCCGTCCGCATCCGTCGCCGTGGCCTTCTTGCCCTTCAGCGCGAACTTGCCCTTCCGCACCAGCATCGCCGTGATCCGCTTCCCGTCCTCGCCGCGCAGCCGCAGGATGACGTCGGCCGAACCGTCGAGCACCGGCGCCGTGTCGCCGTGCTTCAGCTGCGCGGTCAGCGTCAGCTCGTCGTCGTTCGCAGCCGCGTCGGGGCCGATCACCGCCTTGCCCTTCACCGACTTGAGCGACGGACCCGTCGCCAGCGTGGTGGGGTCGGGGATGGGCGAGATCGTGCACGTGATGCCGGGGCCCGTCAGGTTCACGCCCTGGAAGTTCAGGTAGTCGCCTCCGACGAGACGCATCGAGCCGGTCGCCGGGTCGATCGGACTGCCCTCGAGCAACAGCGCGCGACCACTCAGGATGGGCGCCTGCAGCCCCGTCATCACCGTCGGGCTGAGCGGGAACTGGAACGGGGGATCCCCCGCCTCGACGCCGAATTCGGTGCCGAAGGTCATGCTCAGACCAGGCACGACGACGTTGCCGGTCGAATCGATCGTGCCCGTCGCCGGACCCGTGCCGAGCGTCAGGTAGGAGTTCACCGCCACCGTGAAATACTCGACACCCGGCGGCGGGAACTGCGCGTCGAACGGCGTGCGATCGAGGACGAACGTGCCGCCGTCCACGTCGGTTCCGAGGGTCGCACCGACGGCACCGATGTTCGGGAACGTGAAGTTGCCGACGACGTCGAGCTTCGAGATGGTGCAGGTGCCCGTCACCGCCGACACGGGTGCGACGGCGAGCAGGACGAGGGTGAGTGCCAGACCCGCGCGTGTCCTCATCGATCCCCCAGACGCTCAGCGCCGCGCCTTCTTCGGCAGCTTGAGCACGTTCTTCTTGAGCACCAGGCTGCGGTTGCGGACGAACTGCGTACCGCCCATCTCGAACGCGACGGTGAGGTCGCGCACGTCGGTGTCGAGCTGCGCGACGTCGGCACCCTTCAGCAGCACCAGGAACCGGAACCCGTCACCCGTGCGACGGAGCACCACCTTCACCTTGCCACCGTCGTCGTTGACGGACCCGGTGAAGCGCCGCCCCTTCCCCTGCATCGCCAGCGTGCGCGACACGATCTGCATCTGGGCGCCGTTCGGCACCGACAGCGTCAGCACGACGCCCGCCTCGGGATCGCCGCTGCCCTTGAGCGTCCCGGCGACGAAGAGCCGCCCCGGCTTCGTCCGCCCCTTCTTGAGCGTGCGCGGCAGCTTGAGCGCCACGGCCTTCAGGTCCATCGTGCCGAACGTCAGCACGCGCTCGTTCGTGCCGACGATGGAATTCACCGTCAGCGCGTTCTGGAACGCCGCCAGGTCGTTCAGCTGCTGCGGCGTCAGCATGCTGGTGACGCCGTGCTGGCCGTCGACGTTGCGCCCGGCGCCCGCGACGTTGCAGTCGTCGACGGTGCTGTCGCACGGCCGCACCACGTCGAGCAGCGTGTGCGCGCTGCCGTCGTGCAGGTACGGCGGCGTGTTCCACAGGTCGTTCAGCACCGGGGTGATGTAGTCGCCGAGCGGGCCGCGGCTGCCCGGGATGGTGCGCGCGTCGGGCGGATTGCCGGCGTTCTGGAAGGTCTGGTTGTTGATCGCGATCTCGAGCGGATCGGCGGCGTCGAACAGGTTCATCGTACCGACGTCGTGGCGCACGAACGGGTTGTTGCCGTCCGACCGCCCCGGCGCGCTCGGATCGAAGCCCGCGTTCGGCTTCTTGTCGGTGAAGAACTGCCTGCCCGCGCCCGGACCGCCGTTGTGGCAGTCGGCGCACTTCGTCGACGGGTCGTTGAAGATGCGCCGGCCACGCTCCGTGGCCTCGGTGACGGGGTTGGGGTTCTTCGGGAACTCTGTGAGCGAGTAGACGAAGTCGGCCATGTGCGTCAGCCGGATGCCGACGATCTTGTCGTACACGGTGCCGCGGATGTTGCGGTTCGGCGCGCCGAGATCGCCGTTCACGTCCATGGGATCGATCGACGTGTCGGCGCTGCGCTGGATCAGGCCGCCCTGGCAGCCGGGCGCGTACTCGACGCCGTCGCAGTCGCCGGCGCCGAGCAGGCTGCGATACGTGTGCTCGAAGTCCTCGACCTCGTCGCGATCGCCGTTCCAGTGCACCGTCAGCATCGGGTTGAAGTAGCGGTCGCGGTCCGACGCCGGGACGTTCGGCGGAATCATCGACGGCTGCATCTTGCAGAAGTTGCCGACGCCGCAGGCGGCGTCGAAGAAGCACTCGACGCCGGCGTCGTTGCTGCAGAAGCCAGGCGAGAAGCCCGAGCGGCCGCGCAGGTCCATGCTGTTCCGCAGCGACGCGCCGAACTGCGCGAAGTCCCACGTGCGACCGTCCTGGCCGCCGAAGTCGGAGTGGCACGTCGAGCACGTCACGTAGGAGGCGTCGTGCGACGTGCTGGTGACGGCACCCGGCACCTTGGCGCTGCCCGCCGCCGCGTTGAAGAGCGGCGTCGGCGCGCCGAGCCCGACGCCGTTCGAGACGCTGCCGTCACGCGCGGCGGTGTTGAAGAGGATCTTGCCGTCGAGGATGCTCGCGTGCATGGCGTCGCTCGCGATGGCGACGCAGGTGGCGCGGATCACGCACGTAGCCCCGGCGATCGGATCGCCGCACTCGCCGTCGGTGGCACAGGCGGCACCCGTCGTATTGCAGAAGCCGGGATCGGGATCGCAGTCGGCGGGCGAGGTGCAGGGCTGATCGGCCGGCGTCGTGCAGCGTCCCGCGCCACCGGTGATGCTGGCCACCGCGTCGCCGAGCATGAGCGGCACGCACACCGCCGTCTGCACGCAGGGGCCGGAGGCACCGCACTCGGCGTCGGTGGTGCAGGCGGCGCCACCGGGATGATTGCAAAAGCCGACGCCGCCCGTGCAGTCGTTGTTGCTGCCGCACGGCTGGTTCGGCGGGCTCGAGCAGCGCAGGTTCGGCGACACGCCGCCGGCCTGCGCCGCCGCCGTCACCACGACGTTGCGCGACAGGTAGTTCGCCACGAACACGCGCTGCTGGTTCGGGTCGAGCCGCACGCCCATCGGCGCGGTGCCGATGCCGTCGGGCACCGCCAGCATGCGTGAGCTGCCGGTGGCGACGAAGTTGCCGGCGTCGTACTCGACGCCGGTGCTCACCGGCAGGAAGGTGTCGCCCTCGAGCTTCACCGGGTTGATCGGATCGAGCACCGAGATCTGTGCCTGCGGTGCCAGCCGGAAATCGCGCTCGCTGGTGACGGAGCGCAGCGGCTCGGGCACGCAGCCGTTCGCCGGGTTGGCGCCGCCCGGTCCGTTCGACGACACCGCGGCGAACAACGTCGTCGGGCTCGTCCCCTGCCCGCGCGTCGTGTTGAAGACGTGGTAGCTGTTGAACATCAGGTCGACGACGTAGGCGACGCGCCCGTCCGCCGAGAGCTCGATGTCGGTCGCATTGTTGGCCTCGTCGACGTCGATCTTGCCGACGACGTTGCCGCTGGCGACGTCGACCTTGAAGATGCCGAAGCGCGTGATGTCGTGGAACGACGCCTTGTAGACGTTGCGCCCACCGCCGCCGGCCGGGAACGGGCCGTACTGCACCCACGGGAACAGCAGCGCGCCGGGCTGGTCCTTGAACGACGCGTCACGCTTGAAGAGGCCCTTGGAGATCGTGTTCTCCTGCGTGCCACCGAGCCAGAGCTGGCCGGCCACCTCGGGCGGCGCACCGTCGGGCATGAGCGCCGCGGCCGACACCAGGTTGAAGACGCCCTGCCCCGAGTTCTGCGTCTCGCAGGTGGCGAGGTCGGGCGGTACCGCCAGCACGCGCGACACCGACTTCTGCGCCAGGTCGACGACGCTTACGTGCGCGTCGTGGTTCGGCTCCTCGGTGAGGAAGTGCGTGACGTAGGCGAAGGCGCCGTCGCTCGAGATGGCGATGGCGCGTGCGTTCGACCACGGCAGCTCGATGCGCGCCACGATGGCGAGCGCCGGATCGAGCAGCACCACCTCGCTCGTGCCCTGGCACGTCACGACGAGACCGCCGCCGCCCGGGAACGGCGCCACGCCGTACGGCCCGCAGCCATGGCCGAGGTTCACCTGCTGCAGATCGCCGAGGTCGCTCTGGTTGCGCCGCGACACGGTGTCGTCGGTCTGGTCGGCGGTGAAGACGTACGCGCCGGCCAGCGCCACGGTGCGGGGGTAGCGTCCCACCGACGCCTCGTGCGTCAGGGTGCCGTCGTCGTCGGCGTCGTACACGAGCCGCGCGACCGTGTTCTGGTCGGGATTGACGACGAAGATGACGCCGCCCTCCCCCACCGCGATGTGGCTCGAGCGCGTCGGCTCTGCGAGCGCGGACGTGGCCACCAGTGCCACGACGAGCGCCGCAACGGATGCGATGCGGATTCTCACGATGATGCCCCCCCTCGGCCGGTGGGCGTCGCCACCAGTCCGTGCATCAAGCAGTCGCGGGCCGCCCGCGCGCGCTCGGCGAGCGTGTCGGGTGCCAGCGGATCCCGATCCCAGATCAGCTCCAGCAGCGGCAGCATCTGGAAGTAGTAGAGCGTCAGACCGGCGACGTTGACGAGGACGTGCATCGGGTCGCCGGGACGGAAGGTGCCGTCGTCCATGTTGCGGGCCACCTCGACGCTGCCGCGTGCGAACAGCGGCCGGAGGTGCTCGCGGACGAGGTCGGCGACGTGCGGCCCGCCGTCCATGATCTCGCGTGTCAGCACCCGCAGCGCCGGCTGGTTGGCGGCAGCGAAGTGGGTGATGCCCTCCATCGCCTCGGCGAGGCCGATGGGGCCGGGGTCGGACCGGAACTGCTCGTGGATCGTCACCATGCCGGTGATGACCCGCTCGAGGACGGCCCGGTACACCGCGTCCTTGGTGGCGAAGTAGTAGAAGAGCATCCGCTTGCCAATGCCGGCGGCGGCGGCGATCTCGCGGGTGGTGGCAGCGCCGTAGCCGCGGGCCGCGAAGACCTGCTCGGCGGCGTCGAGGATGCGCAGACGCACGTCGTCGGCGGTCGTCTGGGGGCGGATTTCGGCGGTCGCGGTGTCGTCCATGGGGAGTACGTACCGAACGGTACGTCCTCCGTCTTGGCCCACGACTGCCTAAGACGTCAAGGAAAAATCGTTGACGCGCTGCGCGTTTACAGCCAGGGCCACTCGCCGCCGGTGTCGCAGAAGCCGACCACGCGGACGCGCTTGCCGGTGAAGCCGTCCGGACGGTCGAACTCGACGCCCGAGAACCCGTCGTCGTCGCCCACGATGATGGCCATCGGCGAGCAGAGCGGGAATTCGAGGGTGAGCCGGGACAGGTCGATGCCCACCAGCTGCAGCTTCACCTGCCACACACTGGGGTCCTTGCCCCGCCAGATGCGCAGCGAGCGCAGCCCACGGCGGACCTCCTTGTCGCGGTACGTGAACTTGCGGCCGTTCTTGGAGGCCTTCACGAGACCGGCGGGCAGGACGATGCGCTCGGTTTCACCGATGGCGACGATGACGGGCTCCAGGTCGGGCGCGATGCCGTTCGAGTCGGGCGTCAGCAGCCAGCTCCAGCGCTTCACGTTGAGGGAGCCCTGACCGGTCTCGCTGTCGATGATGCCGCCAGCGGGGCGGATGGTGAGGAAGCCGTTGAAGATGGGCTCACCGATCGCCCAAGCGGAGGGAGCAATGGCCAGCAGGAGGGTGGCCACGAGGCGGGACATCATCGGGAGCACTGTACGCATCGTCGATCTCCGGCAGCAATACCGAAACTTCTACGGAGCCCGCAGGCCACCGGATTTCGCCTTGAAGGTGCGCACACCACGTGCCAGCACGCCACCGATCTCGAACGTGGCCTGCACGTCCGCGCGACCGCCCGGCGGCGGCGCGATCGTCTGCCCGGGCGTCGCGAGCTGGAGCTTCCAGCTGGGCACGGGCTTCTTCTTGCCCGGGCTGATGGTGACGACCGAGCCGTCGGCGGCGGTGCCGGTGAACTTGCGCCCGCTCGGGGTGAGACCGTTCGGCAGGTCGATCGTGAGCATCTGGCTGCCCGCGGCGACGAGACGGAGCAACGCCGGACGCGTGAAGTCGACGGTCGTACCGACGGGGACCTGCAGGACCGCGTGCAGCTTGCCCTTGCTGGGCTTCACGTAGCCACCGAGCTTTGCCGCCACCGGCGCCTCGGCGAACTGGTCGAGATCTGGACCGACGGGGAGGAGCTGGCAGCGCATGCTCACCGTCGTCTCACCGTCGAGCGGCGACGGCAGCGTGCCGGCCGGGACCACCCCGGCGAGACCCACCACCCCGCCCGGGCCGATCGGCGTGCCGGCGACGACGCCGGTCGACGTGGGCACGAGCCCGGTCGTGAGCGCGACGGGCACGACGACGCTGGTCCCACCGACGATGAACGTCAGCGGCACCGGCGCGAAGGCGAGATCACCCGCATTCGACAGCGTGGTGGCGAACACGACCGGGAACGCGATGCTGCCGTCGACACCGTCGATGGTGAACGCACGCGGCGGCACGGTGCCGGCCTGGAACTGCGCCTGGTTGGCGGCGACGGTGTAGAGCACGCGCAGCGCGTCCGCCGCGGTCGGCGGCGACACCACGGCGGTACCGATCTCGATCGGATCGAACGTGCAGGTGTTCGGCTCGACCGGCACGTCGTGCGCGAGCACGACGCGGGCGGTGAGCAGGAGAGCGAGCAACGCGCGACGCATGGTCATCGTCCTCAGTTGAGCGGCGGCAGGCTCGAGACGTCGCACGCCCCGTTGACGGCCTCGTACGCGAAGCCGGCCACGCCGCAGATCTCGTCGTCGGGCGTGGGGCCGAAGACGACGTTGGCTGCGACGCATGCACCCGTGAAGGTCCGTCCTGGGTAGGCGGGGTCGGCGGCACCGCACTCGGGTGACGCCGGGCCGAACACCGTGCACGACTTCGCCGCGCCACCGTCGATGGAGCCCGGGGCCTCGCCCGCCGTCTCCTCGCAGCCGAGGCGGACGGGGAGCACCGTGCCGTTGTCGTGCCAGCACGCCCAGGCGAGCGAGCCGCCGGCCGGCACGAGCAGCCCGTCGCGGAAGATGCGCGTGCCGGGATCGGTGTAGTCGGGGCTGCCGAAGAGCGGCACGGCGTCGCCGTCGTACGGATTCGGCAGACCGCCGGCGGGATTGTCGATCTCGCCGGTGGGCGTCAGGCGATCGATGGCGGCGAACAGGCCGCGCCGGTGCATCTGGCTCGTGACCTCGTACAGGCAGGTGTCAGCGGCCACCGGCCAGCGCGCGTCGACGTGATCGCGCGTCGTGGCGACGGTGAACGGCGGCACCAGGATGCCGGCGTCGGCGGCGCGCGCGCCGATGGGTTGGAGGCGGCGCTTCACGGTGCCGCGCGCGGCGCGCTTCAGCACGACCTGCGCCGACGCCTTGCCGCCCTTCGACCCGCCCACCCAGTTGGCGTCCAGCAGGATGCCGACCTCGCCCGCGGGCAGCGACAGCGCCAGCCCCGGCGGATAGATGCCGCGCGCGTTCAGCGACGGGCCCGACGCGATCAGCTGCCGGTCGTCGCGATCGACGGGGCCGAGGTCGAGGCACGCCCGGCTCGGGATGACCTGCTTCTGCTGCGCGGCGAACTCGGCGAGCCGCGTGCCGGTGTACTGGTAGACCAGGAAGTGCTGCACGGCGACGGTGCCCTTGGCCCGGTTCGCGATGGTCCAGGAGCCAACGTCGAACGCATCCTTCAGGGGGACGCGGAGGAAGTAGCACTGCTCGACGTTGGCCCCGGCCGCGACCTTCACGGGCGGGAACTTGAGCTTGATGGTGCCCTTCGGACGCGCCCAGCCAAGGGCGGGAACGAGCAGCAGGGCCAGGGCCAGCAGGGCGAAACGACGGTGCGGCATCACGACGCATCGACAGGAGAGCATGGGTTCCCCATGGTGTCGACGGCATGCCGCGTCATCCGCCCCGAATCATTCCCAACGGGCTTCTGCATCTGCTGATCGTCCTCCTCGCCATGGCACCCGCCGTGGCGAGCGCCTGTGACATCTGCGCCGTCTACCTCGCCACGGAGGTGGCCGAGGGACGGACGGGGCCGCGCATCGGTGTCGCCGAGCAGTACACCTACTTCGGAACCCTCCAGGAGAACGGTACCGAGGTGCCGAACCCGGCCGGTGAGCACGTCTACAGCTCGATCACCCAGTTCCTGCTCGGGTACCAGTTCACCGACCGCATCGGCGTCCAGCTCAACATCCCGCTGATCGCCCGGAACTTCCGGCGCATCGAGGAGGACGGCCGCATCGGCCACGGCGACGAGACCGGCGTCGGCGACATCGCGCTCCTGGCCGACGGGCTCGCCTTCAGCCGGGTCACCGACGCGAGCGTCTTCCGCTTCTCGCTCCTCGGCGGCCTGAAGCTCCCCACCGGCAACCCCGACCGCCTCGCCGACGAGCTCGCGGAGACCGAGCCCGCGACCCTCGCCGGTGCGACCCAGCGCCTCGGGTCGCGACTCGCCTTCCGCCCGCAGCACAGCACCGGTGGCGGCGGCACGGGCGGTGGGGGCGGCGACGACCCTCACGCGGAGAGCGGCATCCACGGCCACGACCTGGCGCTCGGCTCGGGCTCGGTCGACGGCATCGTCGGCGGCGCGATCTACTGGTCGTTGGATCGCTTCTTCATGACGGCGGCCCTCCAGTACGCCATCCGCACCGAGGGCGCCTTCGACTACCGGTACGCCAACGACCTCATGTGGGACGGCGGTCCCGGCGTGCACGTCCTGCTCGACCATCGCTACACGCTGAGCCTGCAGGCCGTGCTCTCGGGCGAGACGAAGGGCAAGGACACGCAGCGCGGCGTCACCCTCGACGACACCGCCATCACGGCGCTGTACGTCGGCCCCGGCGTCCATTTCACGTGGGGCACGACGCTCGCCGCCGATCTGGTCCTCGACCTGCCCGCCGTGCAGAACAACACGGCGCTGCAGATCGTGCCCGACTACCGCTTCCGCGGCGGCGTGGTCTGGCGGTTCTGAGCCCGGTCATCGCGGCATCGGGTACTTCGACAGCTTGCGCTGCAGCGAGCGACGGTGCAGCCCGAGCCGTCGCGCCGCCTCCGAGATGTTGCCGCCCGAGTCGGCGAGCACGCGATTGATGTGCTCCCACTCGACACGCGCCAGCGACGGCACCTCGTGCGTGGTGTCGGTGACGGTACCGGGCGGCATGTCACCGCGCGCGAAGCCGGCGATGATGTCGTCGACGTCGGCGGGCTTCGTCAGGTAGTGCGCCGCGCCGAGACGGAGCGCGTCGAGCGCGGTGGCGATGCTGCCGTAGCCGGTGAGCACCACGATGGCGGTGGTGGCGTCGATGGCCTTCAGCCGTCGCACCAGCTCGAGGCCGGAGCCGTCGGGCAGGCGCAGGTCGACGACGGCCTGCTCGGGCGTGTCGTCGGTGGCGAGGGCCTCGGCGGTGGCGGCGTCGGGCGCCTCGCGCACCTCCCAGCCGCGATCGCGGAACGCGCGCGCCAGGCGCGTGCGCAGCACCTCGTCGTCGTCGACGATGAGGATGCTGCGAGCGATGTCAGCGACCATCGACGACCTTTCGTGGCACGATGCCGAGCGGCAGCTCGAGCGCGGCGGTGGCCCCGTCGCCGGGCGAGGAGCGCAGCGTGAGCGTGCCGCCGAGGCCCTCGACCAGCGTGCGCGCCAGGAACAGACCGAGCCCCATGCCCTGCCCCGCCGGCTTGGTCGAGAAGAACGGCTCGACGGCGCGTGCGAGCACCTCGGGCGTCATGCCGGGGCCGTGATCGCGGACGGCGAAGCGTATGTGCTCGCGATCGGCCTCCACCGAGAGCTGCACCGGCTCAGGACCGCCGGTGGCGTCGAGCGCGTTGCGCAGCAGGCTCTGGATCGCACCGACGAGCGCACGCCGCGGCACGGCGGCGGCACCGTCCACCGGCAGGCCGTGGACCTGCACGCGCCCGGCGTCGGTCGGCGCGAGCGTGCCCAGCACGTCCTGCACGAGGCTGGCGACGGGGACCAACACGGGTGCCTCGCCCGTGATCTCGCCGGCGTCGCTCGCCATCTGATCGAGGATCCGGCGGCAGCGCTCGACCTGCGAGCGGATCAGCTGCGCGTCCTCGCGCAACGCCACGGCATGCGTGTCCGGCAGCTGGCTGACGGCGCGCTCGAGCTCCTTCGCGGCGATGGCGATGGTGCCGAGCGGCGAGCCCAGCTCGTGCGCGGCACCGGCGGCGAGCGTCGTCAGCGCCGCCAGTCGCTCGCTGCGCGTCGCCTGCTCGCGGATCGAGGCGATCTCCGCGTCGCGCTCGTCGATGGCCGCCGACAGCTTCACGACGAAGTAGGCGATGAGCGTCGCCGCCACCGCGAACGCCACCAGCATGCCCTGGAGGTGGAGCGACATCGCGCCGCCGCCGTGGACGTGCTCTGCGCCGGGCGTGAGCGGCACGAGGAAGAGGATCGCGTAGCAGCACACCGAGAGCACGGCGAGCGACGTCGTCCAGCGCGCGCCGAGGACCACCGCCGCGAGGGCGATGTAGACGAGGTAGAGGACGCTGAACGGATTGAGCGGGCCGCCGGTGGTGACGAGGAGTGCCGTGAGGACGAGCGTGTCGAGCGCCAGCGCCGCGCCCGAGAGCCACGACGGGACCGCAACGCCGCGGCGCAGCCGGCGGGCGAGCAGCAGGTTCGAGAGGACGGTGAGGCTCACCAGTCCAGCGATGAGGGCCAGCGGCGGCCGCATGCCGAGCGTCAGCTCGCCGGCGAGGACGGTGCAGAGCTGGCCCGCGACGGCCCCCCAGCGCAGCCGCGTGAGCCACGGCAGGCTGACCGCGGCGCGGCGCTCGGTGTGGACGAGATCGGACACCCGGGGCACGACTATCACCCTCGGGTACGTCTGGCGGCAAGCACGGTCACGCAGCGGTGTAGCGTCGGGGCGGAGTCACCTCAATGCGACAAGCTGTCGCAGCGGCGCCATGTCGCATCGTCCGCCATCGGCAGCCGTCGTACCCTGAGCCCATGCAAGGACGTCCCTCCCGCGCGCCGGCCATGCTGCGGTATCGAGTCGTCGCGGCCCTCGCCGGCCTGATCCTGCACTCCGCCGCCCTCGCGGCCACCCGCGCCCCCGCCTTCGCGCCAACCGACCAGGACATGACGATCGCGTTCGCCGACCCGACCTCGTGGCGATGTGCGTCGCACGACGGCTGCGTCGCATGCCGCAACGTCGCTCCGGCTTCGGCGTCGGTCCGACTGCGTGGCGGCCGCGTACCGGACGACGTCGACGTACCGCCCGGCGCCTCCCTGCAGATCTGCCCTCCTTGAATCGACCGCCTGCCGTCAGCCGACGGCGAGCCCTGCCAGCCGCAATCGCATCCCGGGTCGCGCAATCCCTGTCTCCGCACGGTTCCGCCCTTGAGTCGCGCCGGCGTTCCTTGCTTTGACGACGGGCGGATGCACCTCATCGCGCTCCTGCTCCTCCTGGCGAGCGCCTGCACCACCCCACCGCAGACGGGCTCGGGCGAGGTGACGGCCGTCGACGCCGGTCGCATCACCGTCCGACGCGACGACGTGGCCGCGACGACGCTCGCGATGACGGTCGACGACCCCGCGCTGCTCGACGGCATCGCCCCGCCGACACGCATCACCTTCACCTACACGCGACGGAGCGGCGACGCGGTCCTGCTCGCAATCACCGCGCGCGACGTGCCACCCGCCATGCACGATCATGCCCCGCGCCACGGCGGCATCGTCGCCATGGTGGGACGGGAGCATCTCGAGGCGCTCGCCACCGCCGAGGGTCGCATCCGCGTCTGGCGCACGGACTTCTTCCGCCGCCCGCTTCCGCTCGACGGCGTGACCGGCACGGTGCGCCTCGGCTCGACGACGCTGCCGCTCGTCGTCGGCGACGGTGCACTCGAAGCCGCGCTTCCGGCGCCCGTCACCACGCAGATCGCCGTCCGCGTCGACGTCGCCGGGCTCGGTGCGGACTTCATCCTCCCGATCGTCGTGGGCGCCGCGGGTGCCGCCGGTGTCGTGGGTCGCTGCTCGCCGCCCACGAGCCCCGGTCCCGCGTGCGTCATGCGCTTCTCCGGCCCCGTCACCGGGCTCGCCGCATCGCCGGACGGCACGATGCTCCTCGTCGCCGTGCCGGGCGTCGCCGTGAGCCGCTGGCGTCTGCCCGACGGCGAGCTCCTCGGCGAGCTGGCGTCGCCACCACCGGCACCGCTACCCCCCGGCGAGACGCCGCACGGCGACGTCGTCGATCACCTCACCTGGCGCACCGACGGGCGCGCAGTAGTCGTGGCACACGAGAACCGGCTCGTGCGCTACGCGATGCCCGACGGCACCGTGACACGCGTGTTGCCCGCGCTGCCGGAGGTGATCCGCGACGTCGCGTGGTCACCCGACGGCCGCACGCTCGTCGCCACCACGTTCAACCGCCCGGCGGCGTTCGTGCTCGACGCCGACGACTCGCAACCGATGCGCACGGTGCCGATCGACGGCGAAGGTGCCGCGGTGGCCATCGCACCCGACGGCACCCTCGCCGCCGTCGGCACGGCGTCGGGCCGCATCGTGCTCATCGACATCCGTGCCGCCACGGTGCGCGACTTGCTGCAGACCACCGACGCCCTGCCCGTCCACGGCCTCGCGTTCGTCGACGGACGGCTCGCCGCGGCCAGCGCCGACGGCATCCTGCGACTCTGGAACCCGCCGGGCCTGGCGCGCACGATCCGCACCACGTCGCCCTTGAATCGCCTCCGCGCCGACGGACGTCGTCTCGCGGGAGCCGGTGCCGTGGACGGTGACATCACCGTCGTCGACCTCGCACACGACGCCGCACTCGCGACCTTCGCCTGGCACCCGGCGCAGGTGATCGCGCTGACGTGGGCCGGGTCAGGGCTGGTCTCGGGCGACGCCGCCGGCAACGTCGCGGTGTGGCCCCTTCAGGGTGGACAGGTACCGGCCGGCGCACTCGTGGCCGAGTAGCGCTTGCCCGCTGCGAACTTCGTGCTGCCGCCGAACGTGAGGCAGTAGCCCTTGCCGCCGATCGAGAGCACGACGCTCACCGGGTTCGGATTGGTCGCGAGCGTGTGACCGAGGGCGCTCCCCTTGGCGACCACCTTCACCAGTTTGCCGCCACGCACCAGTGCAACCTTGATGGGTCCCGCCGCAAGGGTCTTGTCCTTGTAGTTGTAGCCCTTCCCGCTGCCCACCCGCTTCCACCCCGACGCCGGCAGCGTATGGACGCTGTCGAAGCCCCCCGCCGTCGACACGACGCGTACGCTGCCACCCGCGAGCGTGGGATCGTCGGTGCCGCCGTTGCCGCCGCCCAGGTCGATGCTGGCGTCCTTGCCGACCATGGTGAGCGCGCGCTTGGTGGGCTTGGCACTGTCCTTCAGGACGAGCTTCTTCCCGGCGACCGGCTGCCCCACGAACGGCAGCGTGGTGACGGTCGTGGTGGTCGTGGTGCCCGCGACCACCGTCGTGCTGGTCGTGCTGCCGGGCGACGTGCACGGGCCGAAGCTGCCGATCGTCGCCATCGCGGCGTTGTTCTGCGGCGTCGGGCACACCAGCTCGGGAACACCGCTCCCGTTGCGCGTCAGACTGAGCGTGCCGTCGCCCGGCGCCAGCGCCGTCGTCGTGCCACCCGTCTTCTTGGGGCCGGTGTAGCCGCCGTAGGCGATGCAGTCGACGTACTTGCTCGGATCGCCCGCGTCCCACGAGGCGGGATTCGGCGGCAGCACGCCGGGAGCGCCCCAGCAGACCTGCCCGCAGGGCGTGGGCAGGTCGCCGGTGAACGTGAAGTCGGGGAGGATGCCGCCGATCGGGGTGCTCGTCGCCATGATCCAGCGCGCGTCGTTGGCGCCGTTCGCGACGTCGCTCGGCACGAGCAGCATGACGTCGTGTCCGCTGCCGTCGCAGTTGAAGACGGTGAGCCGCGAGTCGGCCACCATGTTCTGGCCACCCGACTTCAGGCGGATCTCGACGTACTGCACCGCGGGATCGCCACCGACACCCGACATCACCTCGTTGATCTCGGCGACGTGGAAGAGCGCGCGCGCCGGCGTCACCATCGACAGCACCAACGCGACCAGCAGGACGGCGACTCGCGGCATGACGTGACCTCCGAGCGTTGCTTCTACACCTCGATACGGTTGCGTACAGCCAGTGGATGGCGCCGGCGTGCCGGCTTCGCGACGAGGGCGATCGCTGCGATGGCGAGCGCACCGGCCTGCGCCACCGTCAGCGTACCGCCGCCGACGAGATCACGCGTGCCGGGGTCGCGCAGCAGCTCGAGCGCGGCGCGGCCGAGCCCGAAGCCGACACAGCCGGCACGCGCCACCATGCCGGGAGGTCCCGTCACCCGACCGAGCAGCAGGACGAGCCCGATGTCGAGCAGCGCCGAGTAGAGCTGCAGCGGATGGCGCGGCGTACCGCCGACCTCCGGGAACACGAGCCCCCACGGCATCGCGGTGGGCGCGCCGTAGCAGCAGCCGCCGAGGAAACAGCCGATGCGACCGATGCCGAGGGCGAGCAGTCCCGCCGGCACGAACGCATCGAGCAGTGCGGTCGTCCGCACCCGCGTCACCCACGACGTCGCCACGATGACCGCGATCGCCGCCACGATGCCCCCCATCGAGGTGAGCCCACCCGACCACATCGTGCCGTCGCCCCCACGCAGCAGCGCGAAGAGACCGCGGCTGCCGGCGATGCCCGCCGCCGCCACCAACGGCGCACACGCCGCGACGACGACCGGATCGCGCGCGCGGCGCACGGCGAGCAGCGTTCCTGCCAGCACGGCCACCACGACGAGGAGCGCATGGGTGGAGAGCACCCACTGCGTGTCGGCGACGACGAACCTGAGCGCAGGCAGCATGCCCACACCGGGAGCAAGAAGCGCTCCGCCGGCGACACGACCGGGCCACGCGGCGCACGGCTCGCGCGTGCAACGCGCGCTGAAACTACTCGCTACGGAAGTCGGTGACGGGCGACCGCTTTCGCAGGCTGGCGCGCTCGCGCACCTGCATCACGGTGTCCTCGGCGTGGAGCACGCGGGTCGTCCACGCGAACTCGAGCATGAGGCCGTTCGGGTCCTTGAAGTAGATCGACTCCATCCACTCGTGGTCGACGACGGGCGTCACCTTCACGCCCTTGCTGATCAGGTGTGCGCGCTTCGCGAGGAGCGCCTCGTGCGAGTCGACCTCGAACGCGAAGTGGTAGAACGCGTCCGGCACGCCGAGCCCGCGGTTGATGCCGGCGTCGTACTCGGCGGGGAAGCCGGGGATGTCACGCGGCTCCATGAACGCGATGAGGGCGCCGCCGCCCGTGTCGAAGAACACGTGGCGGATGCGCCCTCCCTCGGCGAACTCGATGATGTCACAGCGCACGGCCCGGAAGCCGAGCACGCCCTCGTAGAAGGCGCGGGTCGCGTCCAGATCGAGCGTGGACAGCCCGACGTGCGAGAACCCGCGTGCTTCCATGGCCTACCCCTTCTTGGCTGCGGCGGCCGCCTTGGCGGCGTCTTTCATGGCCTGCGTCATCGGGATGCCGGGCACGTTCAGGTGCTCGGCGAACGCGGCGTCGAAGTTCTTCGCGATCTCGTCGGCCGTCCAGCCACCTTCGCGGTACATGGCGGCGAGCGGCTTCGGCGTCTGGAAGAGCGTGAACGCATAGCCGCGACGCCCGAAGACCTGGCCGTTCACGTGCGCCGCCTTCTCGGAGGCGACGAACGCCACCATGGCGCCGTTCAGATCGGGGTTCATCTCGGGCGGCACCGGCCGCCCCTCCATGCCCGGGATCTGGCCCACCATGCGCGTCATGCCGGCCGGCGACAGCGCGTTGGCGGTGATGGAGTACTTGCCCTCGGCGTTGCCCTTCATGTGCTCGACGGCGATCACGAAGGTGAGGCCCATCAACCCGGCCTTGGCCGCGCCGTAGTTGGCCTGCCCGAAGTTGCCGCGCAGGCCGGCGCTGGAGACGATGTTGATGATGCGGCCGTACTTCTGCTCGCGCATGACGGTGAGCGCGTGCTGCGAGCAGTTGAAGCCGCCGTAGAGGTGCACCTTCAGGACGGCGTCGAAGTCGTCCGGCGTCATGTTGACGAGCTGCTTGTCGCGCAGGATGCCGGCGTTGTTCACCAGGATGTCGCACCGACCCCAGGTGTCGGTGGCGGTCTTGATGATCTTGCCGGCGCTCTCGTAGTCGGCGACGCTCTCGTAGTTCGGCACGCCCTCGCTGCCGAGCTCCTTGATCTCCTTGCACACCACCGACGCCGGATCGGCGTCCGTGCCGCGACCGTCGGTGCCGCAGCCGATGTCGTTGACGACCACCTTCGCGCCTTCGCGCGCGAGCGCCAGCGCGATGCCGCGTCCGATTCCGCGGCCCGACCCCGTGACGACCGCGACCTTACCGTCGAGAAGCTTGCTCATCCGAATCCTCCGAAAAAGGAGGTCGGGCTAACACGGGGCGTTTCGGGGTGTCAATCGAACGATCGATCGTTCACTCGGTATTGTCGCCGGGATCGGGATCGGCAGGCGCCTCCTCGCACGTGTCGGGCGACGGAACGGGTCCGAAGTGTTCCTGGTTCTTCGAGCAGCCGACGCCGTCGATGCGCTTGAAGGTGTTCTTCCAGGGACACTCGTCGCATTCATTACCGAAGCCGTCCGAGTCCGCGTCCTCGTTCTTGCAGCTGATGTCGTTCGGGCACTTGTCGTCATCGTCGAGCAGATTGTCGTCGTCATTGTCTTCGTCGCAGGCATTGCCGCGAACGCGATTGCCCTCGGTGGCGTCGTCACTGTTCGTCTGCAACGGATTGAAGGCCTGTGGGCAGTTGTCACTGGAGTTGGGAACACCATCGCCGTCCCTATCGGCTGTGCTCTTCTTCCGTTTGCCGCACTGCCTGTCGGCATACGCAGCGAACGTCGCATCGAGGACGGCGACGCGGCAGGTCTGCGCGACCCCGACCTTCTTGAGCCCTCGCGCGACCTTCTTCACGCACTTGCGCCACGCGCCGTGGTTGCGCCACGGCACCTCGTCGGCGTCGGCGCGGCTCTCGACACGCCGGAAATCGCAGGCACATTCCTGCTCGATCGAGCAGCCGTTGGTGCTCACCAGGCTCGGTTGCCCCTCGCACAGCGGAACGCTGTCGTTCGTGATGACCGTTCCGGCACAGCAGTCCTGGTGGTTCTGGATCCCGTCGTCGTCGTCGTCGCCGTGTGTTCCGAATTTGCTCTTCACATCGGGCTTCGCACATTCGCAGGCGTCGCCGACCCCATCCCCGTCCGCATCGGCGTTGTCCGGCGTCGACAACGCCGGGCACAGGTCCTTCGCGTCGGAGATGCCGTCCTTGTCGGCATCGTTCGCCAGCTCGAAGGCCCCGAGGTCGCACGTGTCCTCGCCCCGCTGCCCGCGGGGCTCGGAGCGCTGATCCTGCTTTTCGCACGTCGCGACGTTGCCGGCCCCGAGTGCCGGGCTCTCGTCGCCGGCCGCCGCGCTCTTGTCGCCGAGCGCGTGGGTCTGGGTCGCGCCGTTGTTGGCTGCGAGGGCCACGAGCAGCGGGTCCTCCTTCACGAGCCACCCACTCATCGGCGCCGGCGAGGCCGGCGGCTCCGGACACGTCCCCACCGTCTCGACGAGATTCGGAACGCCCGCGCCGAGCGTCCCGTCACAGTCCGTCGGCGTATTGTCGGCGAGGATGCTGTTGGTCACGACGGGGGCCACGGCGGACGATTGGACGAAGACGCCGCCGCCAGCGCTGGCGCCCTGTGCCGTGTTGTTGGCGATCGTGACGTTGTTCGCGGCGAAGCAGGCACCGTCACCGGCGATGGCGTCACAGAATATCCCGCCACCCTCCTGCGAGGCCGCGTTGCCGCTCACCGTGACGTTGGCGATCGTCGCCTTGCCGCCCTCGAGCAGGGCGAGGCCCCCACCCTGAACGGCCTTGCCACCGCTCAGGGTGCTCTTCTGCAGATTCAGGGTGGCGCCCGTGCCATTGACGGCGATCCCACCTCCGAACGACCCCGTGTTGCCCGTCACCGGACAGTTGGTGAGCGTCGCGCTTCCACCGGCACTCACCAGCAGTCCACCACCGAACGCCTCGGCGGTGTTCGCACTGAGCGTCGTGCCTTCGAGCGTCAGCGTTCCTCCGACGAAAATGCCGGCACCCTGGCGAGCGGTGTTGCCGCTGATGACGCTCCCGACGATGTTCACCGTGGCGTCGGCGCCGACGCAGACGGCGCCGCCACCAGCGCAGCCATCGAGATGGGCGTTGTCGACCTTGCCGTTGCGGATGGTGAGCTGGCTCAACGTCAGTACCGCTGCGTTGCGGACGTCGAACACGCGGTGGAGCGTCTTGCCGTCGATGACTGTGCTGGCCCCGCGACCCGTGATCTTGAGGGGCCACTGGACGTCGAGATCACCGGCCGCGGCCAGATCCTCCTCCCCGGTCATGCTGAGGTCGTGAACGAGCGCCCCGAGCTCGATCTCGTCTTCCTCCGTCGTCGCGTTGGCCGCCTGAACGGCAGCCCGCAGGGTGCACAGGAGTCCGCTCCCCGGGATGCATCCGATGGTCACACCATCGCTCGGCGCATCGGAGGGCGAACGCACCGTGAAGACGAGCCCCCCTTGCGCGGTACCTCCCCAGAGGACCGCGAGGAGAACAACGAGGGACCAGAACCCGATCGACGTACACCGCATACCCACCTCGGAATGAACTTCTGACCGCCCTACCATGGACTGACTGATTGAGTGGAGCGGAATGACGACCAATCGGGTGCCAGCGATCACACGACGGCCCGCGGTGGACACTCGGGCCGTTGGCTGGAAGAAAGGGCAGGGATGCAAGATCGGCTCATCTTCCTGATCGGGGCCCCCCGCTCGGGGACGACCCTCCTGGCCCGGATGCTGAGCTCGCACTCGCTGATCTATGGGCGGGCCGAGCCGCACCTCATCACGCCGATCGCCCACCTGGGCTATTACGGCAACGTCCAGAAGGCGCCGTTCGACCCGTTCAATGCCGAGCAGGCCATCAAGGAGATCGTCTCCGAGATCCCCCGCGGCGAGGCCGGCTACCTCGACGCGCTCCGCGCCTACACCGACGCCCTGTACGCGCAGATGATGGAGCTGGCGCCGCCCGGGAAGCGCATGTTCCTCGACAAGACGCCCGCCTATGCGCTCGTCCTGCCCTTCCTCACCAAGCTCTATCCGAAGGCGCACTACGTCGTCCTGACGCGCCACCCGCTCGCCGTGCTGTCGTCGTACGCCGAATCGTTCTTCGACGGCGACTACGACGTCGCCATCAACCACAACCCGGTCCTGCAGCGGTACGTGCCCGCCCTGGCGGCGATGGTGCGCGACAAGCCGGTGCCGATGGCGTGGGTGAAGTACGAAGAGCTGGTGAAGGAGCCGGAGGCGAACTTCCGCCGCGTCTGCGACCACCTCGGCATCCCCTTCGAGGAGAAGGCCATCGCCTACGGTGAGAGCGGCGAGGCGTTCAAGGGCCTCGGCGATCCGACGGGCGTGCACAAGCACGCGCGGCCGGTGACGTCGTCGGTGAGCAAGTGGGCGGCCGAGATCGCGTCGAACCCGCAGACGCTGGCGCTGGTGTCGAAGGTCCTGGCCGAGCTCGATCCGGCCGACCTCGAGACGCTCGGGTATCCACGCGAGAAGATCGTGGCGCAGCTCGAAGCCGCGAAGGGCGCACCCGTTCCGGTGAAGGCGAAGGGCCCGCTGCGCTACCGCATGGAGCGTCGCGCGCTGGTGGCGTTGCGCCGCAACATCCACCAGAACGCGCTCGGCAAGGTGCTCAAGAAGGTCCGGTTCGCGCTCGACGTCGTCCTGCGCGAGTGACCGGCCGGAAGTAGTCGCTCGGCGTCGTGCCGAGCGCCTTCCTGAACATCGCGATGAAGGCGCTCGGGCTGTCGTAGCCGAGATCGACGGCGACCGTCGTCACCGCCTGCCCGTCGGCCAGCCGCTCGAGCGCACGCAGCAGCCGGAGCTGCTGCCGCCAGGCACGGAAGCTGACGCCGGTCTCGCGCAGGAAGAGCCGCGCCAGGGTGCGGCTGCTGGCGCCGGCGGTGCGCGCCCATCCCGCCAGCGTGCGTGCGTCGCCGGGATCGGCCTCGAGCGCTCGCACCACGCGCAGCGCACGCGGATCGGCCGGACGGGCTAGGTGCAGCGGCGCCGCCGGCGCGGCGCGGATCTCGTCGAGGAGCACGGCGGCGATGCGCGCGTCGGCACCGTCGGCGTCGTACGGCTGGCGGACGCCCACCGCCCGTAGCACCAGCTCGCGCAGCAGCGGTCCGACGTGGACGACACCGCAGACCGTCGGCAATCCGGTCACGGCGTCGGGGTCCATGTACACCGTCCGCATGCCGACGGCACCGGTCATGCGGATCGCGTGCGTCACCAGCGGCGGCACCCACACCGCCCGCTGGGGCGGCACCACCCAGGTGCCGTCCGCCGTCGTCACCGTCATCACGCCGGTGACGGCGTAGATCAGCTGCGCGACGGGATGCCGGTGCGGCTGGATGCGATGGCCGGCGTCGTACTCCGCCGCGTGGGCCACCACCGGCCGGACCATGCGCACCACCTCGACGAGCGGTGATTGTCCGATTCGCGACATTGGATGGCAGGATACCGCAAGACGGCCGCGAGAGGCACGCGATACGGTGCGGCCCATGAACCGAATCCATCGCTGGTACTGCCGAACAGACCACTGGCAGCGCACCGTCACCGGGGGCCTGATGCCCTGGGTCCTGCGCAACGTCACCCTGGGCGACGACGTGCTCGAGGTGGGGCCGGGGCCGGGACTCACCACCGACGTCCTGCGCCAGCGCACCGCGAAGCTGACCGCCGTCGAGATCGACGATCGGCTGGCGGCGGCGCTGGCGGCGCGGATGGCGGGCACGAACGTCACCGTCGTCCACGGCGACGCCACCCGCCTCCCCTTCCCCGACGCCAACTTCTCGGCCGCGGTGTGCTGCACGATGCTGCACCACGTCCCGAGCCCCGAGTTGCAGGATCGGTTGCTCAGAGAGGTGGCGCGCGTGCTGCGTCCGGGCGGCGTGTTCGCGGGCTCCGACAGCCTGACGGGCACGCTGTTCCGGCTCTTCCACGTGCGCGACACGCTGGTGCCGGTGCCACCGGAGACGTTCGCCGCGCGCCTCGAGCGGCACGGCTTCCGCGACGTCCGCGTGAAGGTGCACACGAAGACCTTCCGGTTCCAGGCGACCCGGTAGGGTGGTACGACCCCGGGCCATGCACGAGCTGCTGGCCCTCACCCTCACCGAGCTGCGTGATCGGCTCCACGGGCGACAGGCGTCGCCCGTGGAGCTCATGGACGCCGTCCTGGCGCGCATCGACGAAACGCACGACGACCTGAACGCCGTCTGCTCGCGCCGCGACCCGGCCGCGTGCCGCGCCGATGCGCGCGCCGCGGAGCAACGCCTGGCGCGCGGCGAGGGCCGTCCGCTCGAAGGCATTCCGCTCGGCGTGAAGGAGCTCGAGGACGCCGAGGGGCTGCCGTCGACGGAAGGATCGATGCTGTTCCGCGACCGCGTCGCCACCGGCGACGAGGTCAACGTCGCGCGGCTCAAGGCCGCGGGGGCCATCGTCGTCGGCAAAACCAACGCGCCCGAGTTCGGGGCGCCCGCCTTCACCAAGAACCGCGTCTACGGCGTCACGCGCTCGCCGTGGAACCTGGCGCTGACGCCGGGCGGCTCGAGCGGCGGGTCGTCGGCCGCACTCGCCGCCGGCGTGATCCCGCTGGTGACGGCCACCGACGGCGGCGGCTCGATCCGCATCCCGGCGAGCTTCGTCGGCGCGTTCGGGCTGAAGCCGACGCTCGGCCGCGTGCCGCGCGCGATCGGCGCGCAGTGGGAGTACGGTGACACGTCGGTCACCGGCCCGCTGACGAAGACCGTCGCCGACGCGGCGCTGATCCTCGACCAGGTCGTCGGCGTGTCACCGCTCGATCCGAAGAGCCTGCCGCACCCCGGCTACTCGTACGTGGCGAAGCTCGCCGAGCCCGCACCGACGGGGCTGCGGCTCGGGTGGTCGCCGGACCTCGGCTACGCCGTCGTGCAGTCCGACATCGCGGCGCTGGTCGAAAGCGGCGTCCGCACGCTGGAAATGCTCGGGCACACCATCGTGCCCATCGCCGGGGGCCCGCCCGAAGCGGGTCGCACCTGGGGCCTGCTGAATGCGTTCCTCGGCCTCGCCCGTCTGCACGACGAGCTGCCGGGCAAGGAAGACCTCGTCGGCCGCGGCCTCATGGCCGGCTTCCGCACCGGCGCCGAGATGAACCCCGCCCACTGGGCGGCGCAGGCGACCCTTCGGGCTCAGCTGAATGCCTGGTCGGCCGACGTCTTCTCGCGCGTCGACCTGCTGATCACGCCGACGGTGCCGATCGACCCGTTCCCGGCGCCCGGGCCCTACCCCACCGTCACCGAGGGACGGCCGCAGCCGTGGTCGAACGTCGGCTCGTTCACGATCCCGTTCAATCTGTCGTTGCAGCCGGCGGCGACGGTTCGGGTCGGGCTGTCGCAGGCGGGGCTGCCGGCGGGCATGCAGATCGTCGGCCCGCGGCACCGCGAGGACCTGATCCTGCAGGTGGCGGCGGCGTTCGAGCGCGAGCGGCCGTGGCACCCGCACTGGCCGCTGCACTGGTAGAGCCCGGCGACCTTCGCTAGGAAACCCCGGTACCGCAAAACCCCCGCAGGGAGACACACGATGACCGACGACGAGCTCGAATCCAAAATCAAAGCCCTCAGCTTCTCGAGCGGCAAGAACAAGATGACCATCGAGGACATGGCGACCATCCAGCCTGGCCTCGCGCGCATCATGCCGGAGATCGGCGCCCGCACCTGGAAGCTGTACTACGCCGCCAAGGAGCTGAACTGGCCGATGGCCAAGTTCCAGTACAAGGAGATCAAGGGTCTCTTCGAGCTGGGCGCCTTCATGCGGCCGAAGCACGAGGACGCGCTCAACCAGTACCTCGAGGAGAACTGGAAGCCGATCGAGACCGCCATCGCGAACAAGGACTTCCCTGCGTTCGAGAAGGCCTTCAACGACTCGATCGACGCGGCGAACGCGTACCACGAGCTCAAGGAGAAGCCCTACATCTATTGGAAGCTTCCCTCCGAGCCGCCGCCGGATCTGGATCTCAAGCCGCGCGGCGCAGCGAAGAAGTAACGGCCCAAGACCATGTCTTGGGCCGGGCGCGAGAGTGGAGCAGTCGTGTCCGCGCGACCTGCATGCCGCGGCCGGCGAAGCCGGCGCGGCACGCGTGCCACGCACGATCACGAGCGAACACGGCGCTCCACGCTCGCGTCAGGCCTGGTTCGTTAATATCGACACGCACGACACGGCGCCGGGGCCGCCGAGGTTGTGTGCCAGACCGATCTTCGCGTCCTTCACCTGGCGATCGCCCGCATCGCCACGGAGCTGGGTCGTCAGCTCGTAGATCATGCGGACGCCCGTGGCACCCACCGGGTGGCCGTACGCCTTGAGGCCGCCCGACACGTTCACCGGCTTCTCGCCGCCGAGCGTCGCCCGGCCCTCCTCGACGAACCGGCCGCCCTCGCCGCGCGCGCAGAAGCCGAGGTCCTCGTAGTTGAGTATCTCGGTGATCGTGAAGCAGTCGTGCACCTCGGCGAAGTCGACGTCGGCCGGACCGATGCCCGCCTGCTTGTAGGCCGCCTCCGACGCGCGCACCGTCGCCTCGAAGCCGACGTAGCCGAAGCTCGGCTTGTAGTAGGGCTGCCCCGACACCACGGCGAGCCCGATGCCGCGCGGCCAGATCGGCTTGCCCGTGAACGACGACGCCAGGTCGGCGCGACACACCACCACCGCCGCCGCGCCGTCCGTCGTCGGGCAGCAGTCGAAGAGACCGAGCGGACTGTAGATCATCGGCGCCTTCAGCACCGTGGCCTCGTCGACGGGCATGCGCAGATGCGCCTTCGGGCTCCGCATGCCGTGCTGGTGGTTCTTCACCGCGACGGCGGCGAGCGTCTTCTTCGTCGCGCCGTACTTGCCGAAGTAGCGGTTCGCCGACAGCGCGAACACGTGCGGCGCGCGCTCGCCGAAGTCGAGCACCGGGTGGCTCTTGTTCGGCCGGCCGTGGTTGCCGTCGCGCATCTTCTCGAAGCCGACGGCGAGCACGACGTCGTGCATGCCCGACGCCACCGCGAGACACGCGTTGCGGAACGCGTCCATGCCCGACGCGCAGTAGTTCTGGACGCGCGTGATGGGGCGGCCGAAGAGCTTCAACGCGTCGCCCAGCGCATCGCCGCCGAACGTCGAGATGACCGAGCCCACCCACGCCGCCTCGATGCGGTCGCGCGGGCAGCCGGCGTCGGTGAGCGCCTCGTCCACCGCGTCGCAGAGGAGGTCCTCGGCGCTCTGGTCGTAGAGCTCACCGAACCTGGTGCAGCCCACACCGATGATGGCCACGGACTTGCGGAGATCGAGCGGCATGGGAATTCCTTTCGGCTCAGTCGAGCGCGTACTGTGTCTTCCACGAATCGTCGGCCGGCATCGCGGGCTGGCGGGGCTTGTCGAGGACGAACGAGCCGACGACGAGGTGATCCATTTCGGTGCGCATGAAGCAGCGGTAGGCGTCCTCGGGCGTGTTGACGATGGGCTCGCCGCGCACGTTGAAGCTGGTGTTGACCAGCACGGGACAGCCGGTGAGCGCGTGGAAGCGCGTCAGCAGCGCGTGGTAGCGCGGGTTGGTCTCGGCGTGGACGGTCTGGATGCGCGCCGAATGGTCGACGTGCGTCACGGCGGGGATCGTCGAGCGCGGCACGTTGAGCTTCTCGATGCCGAAGAGCTGCTGCTGCTCGGGCGTCATCGGAATGCGATGCTCGGGCCGCACGTCGGCGACGATCAGCATGTACGGCGAGTCGACGTCGAGCTCGAACCACTGCGCCACGTGCTCGCGCAGCACGCTGGGCGCGAACGGCCGGAAGCTCTCGCGGTATTTGATCTTCAGGTTCATCACCGACTGCATCGTCGTCGAGCGCGGATCGCCGAGGATGCTGCGGCCGCCGAGCGCCCGCGGCCCGAACTCCATCGCCCCCTGATGCCAGCCGACGATCTTCGCGTCGGCGAGGAGCTGCGCCACGCGCTCGACGAGTGCCGTCTCGTCGAGCCGTTCGTAGACGGCGCCGACGGAATCGAGGTAGGCCGCGGTCTCGGCGTCCGTGTACGACGGCCCGAGATACGACCCGCGCATGCCGTCGCCTTCGGAGCGCGGCCGGCGCGGCTCGCCGAGGACCTTGTGATGGATGGCGAGCGCGACGCCGAGCGCGCCGCCGGCGTCGCCGGCGGCGGGCTGGATCCAGATGCGCTCGAAGGGGCCCTCGCGCAGCAGCCGCCCGTTGCCGACGCAGTTGAGCGCGACGCCGCCCGCGAGGCACAGGTTCGTCATGCCGGTCTCGCGGTGCACGTGCCGCGCCATGCGCAGCATGATCTCCTCGGTGACCTTCTGGATCGACGCCGCGATGTCCATCTCGCGTTGGGTGAGCGGCGACTCGGGCTTCCGCGGCGGCCCCTCGAACAGCGCGTCGAAGGCGCGGTTCGTCATCGTCATCCCATGCAGGTAGTCGAAGTACCGCATGTCGAGCTTGAACGAGCCGTCGTCGCGCAGCTCGACGACGTCGGCGAAGATGCGCTCGACGAAGCGCGGCGCGCCGTACGGTGCGAGACCCATCACCTTGTACTCGCCCGAGTTCACCTTGAAGCCGGTGTAGTAGGTGAACGCCGAGTAGAGCATGCCGAGCGAGTGCGGGTAGTGCAGTTCGGCCAGCAGCTCGAGCGAGTTCTCGCGCCCGACGCCGTACGACGACGTCGCCCACTCACCGACGCCGTCGAGTGTCAGCACCGCCGCCTCGACGAACGGCGACGGGTAGAACGCGCTCGCCGCGTGCGACTCGTGGTGCTCGGTGAAGAGCACGTCGCCCTCGAACTCGGGCAGCGCCTGCAGGATCATCCGGCGCGTGAACAGCTTCTCCTTGAGCCACACCGGCATGGCGGTGATGAACTGCCGCAGTCCGCGCGGCGCGACGCCGAGGTACTGCTCGAGGAGCCGCTCGAACTTGAGCAGCGGCTTGTCGTAGAAGCCGACGTAGTCGACGTCGGCGAGCGTGATGCCGGCGTGGCGGAGGCACCAGGCGGTCGCCTGCGCCGGGAAGTCGGCGTCGTGCTTCTTGCGGGTGAAGCGCTCCTCCTGTGCCGCCGCCACGATGACGCCGTCGCGCACCAGGCAGGCGGCGGAATCGTGGTAGTAGGCCGACAGGCCGAGGATGGTGGCCATGGACGGCGCTCAGAACTGCTGGCGGTAGCGCTCGAGCGCCACGGGCTCGGGCGTGCGGCGGATCCAGGTCGACGGCGAGCCGTCGCGCATCTTGCGCGACAGCGGATCCTGGATGGTCCGGCGCACGAGCCCGATCGGCGTCATCACGAGATACCAGAACACGGTGAGGATGATGCGGGCGTTGAAGCGTCCGAGCACCTCGGCGAACTGCATCCATCGCCGTTCCACCGGCGCGAGCACCCGCGGCATCAGGAGCCCCGGCACGACGAGCCCCGTCCCGAGCACGGCGAGGACGGACGGCGGCCACACGTGTCCGCGCCACCAGCTGATGGTGGCGAGGAGCAGGAACACCCCGCCGACCGTCAGGCCGAAGCGGCGCAGCTCGCGCGGCGTCTTCGGCATCAGAAGATGGTGTAGATGAACGGGGCGACGGCGGAGCCGTGCGTGAAGACGATGAGGGCGCCGAACAACACGAGCACGAGGACGATCGGCCCCAGCCACCACTTCTTGCGCACCCGCATGAAGTCCCACAGCTCCGAGGCGAACGACGGGCGCGCGGGACGATTGGGGACGGCCATTGGCCCGACTCTCTACGGGGGCTCGGTTCGCTGTCAAGGCTTCCACGCGCCGCCCTGGCAGGCGGCAGGCGCCTGTGCTTCAACGCGGCGATGGAGCTGACGATGCCGCTCGAAGAGGCGATGCGCACACAGCGTGCGATCCGCCGACTGAAGCCCGACCCGGTGGACGATGCGCTGGTGCTGCACCTGATCGAGCTGGCATTGCGCGCGCCGACGGGCAGCAACGCACAGAACTGGGAGTTCGTCGTGGTCCGCGATCCCGCGGTGAAGGCGCGGCTCGCCACCCTCAATCGACGCGCCTGGAACATCTACGGCGGCATCGGCAAGCGGATGTATCGCGACAATCCCGCCATGAGCGGCATCCTGAAGGCGGTGCAGTGGCAGGCCGACCACTTCGAGGAGGTGCCGGTCATCATCGTCGCGTGCCTGCGCAGCATGATCCCCCTGCTCCCGCGCATCGCGGTCTCGAGCATGTACGGGTCGATCTTCCCGTCGGTGCAGAACCTGCTGCTGGCGGCGCGTGCGGCCAACCTGGGCGCGGCACTACTGACGCTGCCGCTCTGGAGCACGTTCCTCGCCCGGCGCGCGCTGGGCCTGCCGTGGAACGTGACCCCGTGCGCGGTGGTCCCGCTCGGCTGGCCCCGCGGACGCTACGGACCGACGACGCGTCTCCCCGTCGGCGAGGTGGTGCACCTCGACCGCTGGGGCCAGCGGCCGTTCAGGAGCGCCAGTCCCGCGCCGTCTCCGCGTTGACGTCCGCGAGCGCGCCCTCGAGCACCCGCAGGCTGTCGGGATCGCGCCACGACCAGGCCTGGATCGCGAGCCGCAGCAGCTCGTCCCACGCCGCGTTGCGCAACGCCTCCGCGGCGGGATCGAGGTACGGCAGGACGGGGGCCGTCTGACAGGCGCGTGCGACGGCCGCGCGGCGGCGGGCGATGGTCTGCCGGGTCGCGCGAAACGGAACGACGACGCCTCTGGTCTCTGATTGCATCAGTCAACCCTCCCTGGCCGTTGAGCTTCCCCAAGGTCGTAGACACCGTGCAGCTACGACAGATGCGCTGGCTCG
The DNA here is from genome assembly GCA_964404165.1 of uncultured Binatia bacterium (SeqCode). Taxonomy (GTDB): domain Bacteria; phylum Desulfobacterota; class Binatia; order DP-6; family DP-6; genus DASYLJ01. Next base: position 115,882 of record CAYOIZ010000013.1, read on the forward strand.
TCGTCATCCATTTGGTGTATTGGCGACGGTGATGGGGGATCCCGCCGGAGACGCGCTCGAGCTCGCCGGCCTCGCCTACGAGTCGTCCGGCAGTGCCGACGGGTGGGACGCCTTCCTGCGTCGCATCGGCGAGACGATCGGCGCCACCGCCCCCGGCATCTATCTCTACGACCCGACCACCGACGCCCCCCTCATGACGGCCGTTCGCGACGTCGACCCGCGCGCCGGCCTGGACTACGAGCGTCACTATGCGCGCCTCGACCTGCGTCGGCGGCAGATGCGGGCGCTGCCGGAGGGCCGCGTCTTCGTCGGTCCGGAGCTGATCCCCGACCGAACCCTGCTGCGGTCGGAGTTCTACGCCGACTTCCTCCGACCGCAGGGCTTCTTCCAGATTCTCGGCGCGGTCGCCGTGCGGGCCGAGGACACCGTCGGCATCGTGCGCGTCATCCGTTCGCGCAGCGCTCCGCCGTTCGACGCGTCGCACCGCGAGCTCCTCGCCCGGCTCGTGCCGCACCTGCGACGCAGCCTCGCCGTCCATCGCCAGCTCGCCGTGGCGCAGGTGCGGCACGATGCCGCCAGCGACGTGCTGGATCGCTTCCTCGTCGGCGTCCTGCTCCTCGACGGGCGGGGTCGTGTGCGCGCGGCGAATCGTCAGGCGGAGCGGCTCCTCGCGCTGCACGACGGTTTGCGCGCCGATCGGGACGGGCTGCGGGCCGCCGCCGCCGCCGAGTCGGCGGCGCTCCGTGCGCTCGTCGCCGCCACGGCGCGGGGCACACCGTCGAGCGGTGCGCTCGCCATCACACGGCCGTCGGGACGGGAGCCGCTGCACGTGCTCGTCACCCCGCTGCGGTCCCCGCTGCTCGCGGGGCTGGCGCACTCGGCGACCGCGGTTGTGTTCGTGACCGATCCGGAGCAGCAGCCGGTCCCGGTCCACGCACGCCTCCGCTGCCACCTCGGGCTGACGGGCGCCGAGGCCGACGTGGCGCTCCTGATCGCGCAGGGGCATCGCATCGACGAGGCCGCCGCGCTGCTCGGCATCTCACGCCACACCGCGCGCACCCAGCTGAAGCACGCACTCGCGCGCACCGGCGTGCGTCGCCAGTCCGCCCTGGTGCGCCTCGTGCTGGCCACGCCCCCGATCGACGAGGGGTCGGAGGCGGCCGCACGGTCGCCGCTCGCCGTCCAGACGCGCTGAGCGACGCATCCGATATCGAATATCACACGATCGCGCCGAATCGTTGGCGGGTTTGTTCTAACTATCATCGTGCATCGACATTCACCCACGTCTACCCTATGAGATATGGAGAGGCTGCGCGGCGGGTCTCATGCAGGGTTGGGGAGGGGGAATGCCCACTGGACGTTCGCTGCACATCGGAATCAACGCGGTCGATCCCGCGCATTACTCGGACTACGCCGGCGAGCTCGCCGGGTGTGAGGCCGACGCCAGCGACCTGGCATCGATCGCCGCGAGTCGCGGCTTCGCCGCCACCCGCTTGATCACGGCGGAGGCAACCCGCGCGCACGTCATCAAGGCCATCGGGGAAGCGCTCGACGCGCTCGCCGACGGTGACGTCTTTCTGCTCACCTTCGCGGGACGCGGCGGCCGTGTGCCGGACTTGCACGTCGAAGATCCCGAGGGCGTCGACGACGCCTGGTGTCTCTACGACGGCGCGTTCCTCGAGAACGAGCTGCACACGCTGCTGGCGGGATTCCAGCCGGGCGTGCGCGTCGTCGTCGTCAGCGACTGCTGCCGCAGCAGCGTGAATTTCGTCACCTTCCGCACGCTGGCCGACTCGCCCGCCACGCGCGCGCTCGTCGATCCGCGCAGCGATCCGACGGCGCCGCTCCCGGCCGTGCGTCTCCTGCCGGCCGAGATCGGGCTGCGCACGTTCCGCGAGCACCGCGATTTCTACAGCCAGCTGCAGGGGCCGCGCTCGAAGGAGAAGGTGGTGGACACCGTGCGCGCGTCCGTCCGCATCCTGGCAGCGTGCCAGGACAACCAGCTGGCGCTCGACGGCGCCCACAACGGGCTCTTCACCGCCACGCTGCTCACGGTATGGAAGGAAGGCGCGTTCGAGGGCGACTACGCAGACTTCCACCGCGCCATCGTCGGGCGCATGCCGCTGACGCAGGTGCCGCACCACTTCCGCGCCGGCGGTCTCAGCAAGGCCTTCGATCGACAGAAGCCGTTCACCGTCTGAGCCCGGAGGACGGGACGCGACGTCCCACCCCCGGCTGCGCTCAGCGGCGCGCGGCCGGCATCACTTCTTCGGCGAACGCCTGGATCTCGTGCTCGAAGTACGGCGCGAAGGTCATGAAGATGAAGTGCGTCACGCCGACCTTCCGGAAGCGGGCGACGGTGTCGAGGCACTCCTGGCGATCGCCGATCATGATGCCCTGGCGCGCCTCCTCCGGCGTCGTCTGGCGCATCGACGCGATCAGGTTGCATACGAACGCCTCGCGGTCCGGGTTGGCGCGATAACAGAGCGGCATCATCACGGTCTTCTCGATGGCATCGGCGTCGCGCTGTTCGGCGTCGGCGTGGCGACGGATGACCTCGATCAGGTGCCCCATGCGCTCCGCGCCGGCGCTCGCGTTCCACATGTCGGCGTGGCGCGCCACCAGCTTCAGCAGCACCTTCTCCCCGGTACCGCCGATCAGGATGGGCGGGTACGGCGTCTGCAGCGGCTTCGGCAGCCCGAGCGCGTCGGTGACGGTGTAGTGCCTGCCGTGGACGGTGGTGGTCTCCTGCGTGAACATGCCGCGGATGATGCGGCATGCCTCGTCGAGCGCCTGCAGCCGCCCGGGCACGTCCTTGAAGTCGATGCCGAAGTCGCGGTGCTCGCGCTCGAACCAGCCGGCACCGATACCGAGGTTGAAGCGGCCGCCGCTGATGTGGTCGAGCGACGTCGCCATCTTCGCGGTGACGGCAGGATGCCGGTACGTGTTGCCGTTCACCATGGTCCCGACCCGCGCCCGCTTCGTCGCCTGTGCCAGCGCTGCGAGCGTCGTCCACCCTTCGAGACACGGCCCCTCGGGCGGCACGAAGATGGGATAGAAGTGGTCGAAGTTCCAGAGCGAGTCGTACCCCCACTCATCGGCCTTCCGCCACAGATCGAGCATGGTCGCCCACTCCACGCCCTGCTGCCCCGTCTGCACACCGAACCGCACCGGATGAGCCATACGCGCTACCTCCAAGGTTAGAGGACGGCACTACCCGCCGCGCACGGTGGTGGCAACGCCGCCAACACACGGCAGGAGGACGCTGCGGCAGCGCTCCCCGACGCCCGCTGGTGGGGCGCGGGGCGCGTGGGTTGCCCCGAGCGGCGAGTTGCGAGCACGCGGGTGGGGAAAGGGGCGGCGTGGTGCCGTGCGAGATCCGAGCACGCCGGGGCATCCCACGCGCCCCGCGCCCCACCAACCCGACGCCCCGACCGGAGACCGCTACCGCACCGAACGGAAGAACGCCCGGATGTCGGACACGAGCGCCGCCGGCTCTTCCATGGCGGCAAAGTGCCCGCCGGATTCGAACCGCGTCCAGCGCGCGACGTCGTACAGCTTCTCCACCCACGAGCGCGGCGGCTTGAAGAGCTCGTTCGGGAAGATCGCGCACCCGGTCGGCACGTTCACGCGGAAGCCCTGCGGCGGGAACTTCCCGGCGTGGATCATCTCGTAGTAGAGCCGCGCCGACGACGTCGCCGTCTCCGGCGCCCAGTACAGCATCACGTTGGTGAGCAGCTCGTCCTTCGAGAAGCGGCGCTCGACGTCACCGTCGCAGTCGCTCCAGGTGCGGAACTTCTCGACGATCCAGGCGCACAGCCCCGCCGGCGAGTCGTTCAGCGCGTAGCCGAGCGTCTGCGGCTTGGTGCCCTGGATACGCTGGTAGCCCGTCTCTTCCTTGAGCCACTCGTCCATCGGGATCAGCTCCATGACCTCCTCCTGCGTGAGGCCGTCGAGCGGATTCGCCGGATCGGGCGGGAACGCCACCAGCATGTTGAGGTGGATCGCGGCGACGACGTCGGCGTGATTGGCGCCGAGATACGTGCTCACCATCGAGCCCCAGTCGCCGCCCTGCGCGCCGAAGCGCGTGTAGCCGAGGCCGCGCATGAGGTCCGCCCACACCGCGGCGATGCGCTCCGCGTCCATCCCCGGCGTGCGCGCGTGGTCGGAGAAGCCGTAGCCCGGCATCGACGGGGCGACGACGTCGAACGCGTCGGCAGGATCGCCGCCGTGGCTCGCCGGATCGGTGAGCGGGCCGATGATCTTCGTGAACTCGGCGATGGAGCCCGGCCAGCCGTGCGTGACGACGAGCGGGAACGGCTTCGGCCCCTTGCCGCGCACGTGGACGAAATGGATGCCGAGATCGCCGACCTGCGCGCGGAACTGCGGGAACGCGTTGAGCCGCGCCTCCGCCGCGCGCCAGTCGTAGCGATCGCGCCAGTAGGCGACCAGCTCCTTCAGGTAGGCGAGGTCCGTGCCGTAGGTCCATCCGCCGCCCGCGATCTCGTCGGGGAAGCGCGTGCGGGCGAGACGGTCACGCAGGTCGGCGAGCACGTCGTCGGCGACGGCGATGCGAAAGGGTTGGACGTCCATGCGGAGAGCTCCCTCTACTTGCAGGTGAGGCGCGACGCGTCGCCGTCGCAGCGCGGACGCGGCGCGGCCGGTCCATTCCACAGATGCTGCGCGCACTCGAGCGCCGCACCGAACACCACCGTCGTGCGCACCGACGACGCGTCGGGCAGGACGACGCTGCCGCCCTTCCCCTTCATCGTCAGCTTCAGCAGCCCCGGCTCCTTGCTGGAGCGGTTCTGCACGACGACCTTGGTGACGCCGGCGACGCTGCCGGCCGGATCACGATACATCCAGCGAGTGCCCGCGCCGTTCGTGCTCCATGCCGCACCACCCGGCAGCAGGACGTCGACGCCGCCCGGCCCCGACACCGAGTCGATCAGCACGCGCAGCCCGTTCACCGGCGGGTTCACGGCGCTCCACGGCTGCGGGATCACCGCCTCGGCCTTGAGCGAAAGCTGCCCGGGCGACGCCCGCAGCGTCTGTTTCGGCTTGCGCAGGTCGATGCCGCTCGTGCACGGCGACGGATTCACGCACTGGCAGCCCTGGCAGACGAGCCCGCCGCCGCAGTCACCGTCGCTCTCGCACGTCTCGTCGCCGCAGACCAGCGCGTCACCGCACACCGGCGCCTGCAGCGCGCAGGTGCAGCCGGCGCAGCTCGTGCACGGATCGCTGCACGAGAGCCCCGGCTCGCCGCATTGCTCGCCCGGGTCGATGCCGCCGTCGCCGCACTCGAGGAGCTGCAGCTCGTAGGCGCCCATGTCCACGCCGTTTCCGACGGGACGCGGATTGCCCTCGAGGTCGCTCGACGGCGCGTTCGTGGCCGTCCCCGTGTCGAGCGCGGGGCTCGTCGCTTTCAGGTGGAAGTCGTTGCCCGGCACCAGGAAGTGGTCGGCGGGCACCGCCAGGAACGAGTGCGTATCGTAGCCCTGGGCCTGCCACGTCGTGAACGGGACGACACTGCCGCCGCCGTTCAGGCTGAACCGGTTCATCAGGCTGTTGTAGTCCGACGAGAAGCCGGCGACGCTCGACGAATCGATCGAGATGACGCCGCGGAACGAGTGCGCGCTGTAGAGGATGTTGTTGCGGAGCGTGTTCCCCGTCGAGCCACCGCTGATGTTGATGCACCAGCGCCCGTCGCTGGCGCTCAGGATGGTGTTGTTCACCACCAGGTTGTCGCGCGCGCCGGCGCTGGCGTCGATGCGGTAGAGGCTGATGCCGCTGGCGTGGTTGTCGAACAGCAGGTTGTTGCGGATGACGCCGCCCGTGCCGCCGTCCATGTTGATGCCGGAGCCGCCCGCGACGCCGTTGCCGTGGATCACGTTGTTCTCGACCAGCGCGTCCTCGATCAGCCCGTCGCCGCCGAGGCTCGCGTCGCCGTTGAAGTGCAGGCCGTTGCCGTTGTTGTCGTGCACCCAGTTGTTGCGCACGATCGGCCGGTCGGCCGAGTTCGACACGTAGATGCCGTGCTCGATCTGGGAGTGGTGCGCCTCGTTGAGCTCGGCGGTGAAGTCGTCGACGAATCCCGTCAGGATGCCCCATCGGCCGTTGTGGCCGAGGCGACAGTTGCGGACGGTGACGTGCGACGCGAGCACCGCGCGGATGCCGGTGCGCGTGCGGTCGTTCACGATGAAGCCGTCGATGACGACGTGGGACGCGCCTTCGAGGTTGATCCCGTCGGGCGTCGTCGGGTTGTCGGACGTGATCGCGACCGCCGACCCTTCGGCCTTCCAGATGATCGGGTCGCCGGGGGTGCCCGACGTCGTCTGGTAGAAGCCCTGGTAGTTGCCGTCGAGCACGTGGACGGTGTCGCCCGGCCCGACCTCGTTCGCCGCATGCGGCAGCGTGGCCCAGGCGGTCGCCACCGAGAGCCCGTCCTGGCCGTCGTTGCCGCCGTTCTTCACCCAGTAGTCGGCGGCGAGGGCGGGAGACGCGACGGCGAGCAGGCACACGAATGCCCAGGTGGGGCGAACGGTCGGGGTCGGCATGTGCTGCCTGAGTAGCAGACCGTCGCCGCGGGCGACCAGCCCAAAGCGACCGCCACGAAGGGGGACGTTCCAGATCCCGGCGTGGGCTGGTAGGACCACTCCCATGCCGGCGACGCACGACGTTCTGAACCAGCCGCCACCGCTCGAGGGCTACAACGTCTTCACCTCCGACCGCATCCTCACCGACGCGCTGGCGCGCGAGGGCGCCGGATGGGCGATGGAGCGGGCGACGGCGCTCGGCGCCGCGGCGGGTGGCGATGCCATCGCCTGGGGCCGGCTCGCCAACCAGAACCCGCCGGTGCTGCGCACGCACGACCGCTTCGGCAACCGCATCGACGAGGTCGAGTTCCACCCGGCCTGGCACGACCTCATGCGGCTCGCCGTCGGCCACGAGCTGCACGGCCTGCCCTGGCGCGATCCGCGGCCCGGGGCGCACGTCGCCCGCGCCGCGCTCTTCTTCACGCTGTCGCAGATCGAGGCCGGCCACGGCTGCCCCATCTCGATGACGTACTCGGTCGTACCCGCGCTGCGCGCGCAGCCGGAGATCGCCGCCGAGTGGGAGCCGCGCATCGTGTCGAGCGTCTACGATCCGGTCCTTCGCCCCGCCGCCGAGAAGACGGGCGTGCTCATGGGCATGGCCATGACCGAGAAGCAGGGCGGCTCGGACGTGCGCGCCAACACCACGACGGCGCGCGCGCTCGGTCGCGGCGGGCCCGGCGGCGAGTACGAGCTCACCGGCCACAAGTGGTTCTGCTCCGCCCCGATGTGCGACGCGTTCCTCGTCCTGGCGCAGACCGAGCGCGGCGTGTCGTGCTTCTTCGTGCCGCGCTACCGTCCCGACGGTACGCGCAACCGCTTCCTGCTGCAGCGGCTCAAGGACAAGCTCGGCAACCGCTCGAACGCGTCGAGCGAGGTCGAGTTCGACGCCACGTGGGGCCGCATGGTGGGCGAGGACGGACGCGGCGTGCCGACCATCATCGAGATGGTGACGCACACCCGGCTCGACTGCGTCATCGGCTCGTCGGCCGGCATGCGTCAGGCGCTCGTGCAGGCGCTGCACCACACCGCGCACCGCCGTACCTTCGGCAAGCGACTCGCCGACCATCCGTTGATGCAGAACGTCCTCGCCGACCTCTGTATCGAGTCGGAGGCGGCGACGCTGACGATGATGCGGCTTGCGCGCGCGTACGACGAGGGCACCCGCGAGCTGGCGCGGCTCGCCACCGCCGTCAGCAAGTACTGGGTGTGCAAGCGCCAGCCGGTGATGGTGGCCGAGGCCCTCGAGTGCCTCGGCGGCAACGGCTACGTCGAGGAGTCGATGATGCCGCGGCTGCTGCGCGAGGCGCCGCTCAACTCCATCTGGGAGGGCTCGGGCAACGTCATCTGCCTCGACGTCCTGCGCGCCATGAGTCGCAGCCCGGAGTCGGTCGAGGCGTTCTTCGCCGAGGTGGGAGCAGCCGCCGGGTGCGACGACCGGCTCGACGGCTTCGTCGAGGGGCTGCGTCTCGAGCTCACCGACTTCGCCGACATCGAGCACCGCGCGCGACGCATCGTCGAGCGCATGGCGCTGGCCTTCCAGGGGTCGTTGCTGGTGCGCCACGCCGACAAGGCAGTGGCCGACGCCTTCTGCGCGACGCGGCTCGAGGGCGATCGCGGCCTCGCGTTCGGCACGCTGCCGGCGGGGGTGGCGTGCGAGGCCATCATCGAGCGGGCACGGCCCGCGGTCGCATGAGCACGTTGCGGGAGCGCTACGGCGAGTGGGCGCTCGTCACCGGCGCGTCGGCCGGGCTCGGCGTCGAGTTCGCGCGCGCGCTCGCCCGCGACGGCGTCGCCTGCGTGCTGACGGCACGGCGCGAAGATCGGCTGCAGGCGCTCGCGACCGAGCTCGCACAGGCGCACGGCGTTCCCACCCGGGTCGTCGCCGCCGACCTCGCCGCGCCCGACGGCGCCGATCGCGTCGCCGCCGCGGTGGCCGATCTGCCGATCGGCATCCTCGTCAACAACGCCGGCTTCGGCTACGCCGGCCGCTTCGACAAGCTCGACACCGAGCGCCTGCGCGCCATGGTGCAGGTGAACTGCACTGCGGTCGTCGTGCTCACGAGCCGGCTCCTGCCCGGCATGCGCGAGCGCGGACGCGGCGCCGTCATCATCACCGGCTCGGTGGCCGGCCGGCAGGCGCTGCCGCTCCACGGCCTCTACAGCGCCACCAAGGCGTTCGACCTCGTCTTCGGCGAGGCCCTCTGGAGCGAGCTGCGCGGCAGCGGCATCGACGTCCTCGTCCTCGAGCCGGGCTCGACGGAGACCGAGTTCCAGGCCGTCGCCGGCGAGATCGCGCATCACGGCGAATCGCCGGCCGACGTCGTGGCCGTGGCCATGGCCGCGCTCGGCAGGCAGCCGTCGGTGATCTCGGGCTGGTTCAACTGGGCCCGCGCGACGCTGATCGGTTTCCTGCCGCGCACCACGGTGACGCAGATCGCTCATCGCGTCATCGCGCGACAGACGCCGGACGCGATGCGCTGACGCGTCCCTACTGCGCGGGCGCGAAGCGCAGGCCGTCGGCCGTGCGCTCGACACGCTTCTCGATCGGCGGCGACTCCTGCGTGACGAGCCGGCCGGTGGGATCGCGGAAGCTGTCGCGACGCGTGAAGCGCACCGTCGTGCGCTCCCCGTCGCTCTTCACCTCGAGCACCTTCACCTGCACGTCCAGGTCGCGCACGCCGGCGAAGTAGCCCTCCATGGCCTCGGCCTGGCGATCGCTGGTGATCTGGCCGAGGCGGCGCAGGGCACCGACGTCGTGCGCCTTCATGGCGGCGGCGTAGCGATCGAGGAGCCCGCGCACCTCGGCGTCGGGCGCCGCCGGCGGCGGCAGGGTGGAGCGGCTCGCGACCACCGGCGGCTCCTCGCGCGCAACGGGCAGGGACGTCGTCGTCGTGCTCGTCGTCGGCACGGGCGCCGGGAGCGTGGTCGTCGTGGTCTCGACGGGCGGCTCGGTGGGGATCGGCGCGGTCGGGGGCGGCTCCACCGGCGGTGGCTCCGGGATCGCGGCCATCTCCAGCGGCTCGCTCGTGGTGGTGGTCGCCTCCGTCACCTCGATCCGCCATTCGCGGGCGACGGCCGAGCCGAGGCTGCTGGTGGCGAGCGCGCGCACCCGCTGCGTCCCGATCTTCTCGGGACGCAGCCGCAGCATGTCGCCGTCCCCCGCCGGCTCGCCGTCGACGGTCCACTCGACCTGCACGGTCTCGTCCGGGGCGGTGGGCTCGACCCGCAGCCGCAGCCGCACGCTGCGATGGACGGGGGTCTCGACGGTGTCGGTGCGCGGCGACGCCTCGAGCACACGCGGTGGACGGGGCGGCTCCACGCGCACGTTCCAGACCCGTCGCACCACCACCGCCCCCCCGGTGACGACGACCTCGATGCGATGCGCGCCGAGCTGCGCCGCCGTCGGCGCGAACGTCCACTGCATCGCCGAGCCGCTCGGCCGGCCGTCGAGCGTCCAGCGGTAGGTGACGTCCGCCCCGATGCTCTCGACGCGGAAGCGGCGGACCTCGCCGACGCGGACCCGCAGCTTCGCGACCTCGGGGCTCGCCGTCACGCCGAGCGGACGCTCGACGTCGCCCACCGTCGGACGCTGGGCCCGGGCCGCTGGGGCCGCGAGCAGAACGAGCACGCCCACGACGAGCGGCAGGGCTCCCGGGCGCGCGTGCTGCATGATGTGCCGGTCCACGTCCGTGATGGACGAAAATCCTTAACCCGACGGTCGCGAGGTCCGCAACGTCGACCGCCATGCATGCTGCGCTGGATGGCGCAGGTGCGGTGCGCTGCCGCAACGAGAAGGGCCTTCCGCGCATGCCGTCTCCGCGTGTATGGTCCGGGGGTGTTTCGGCTCTGCACGGCGCTTCTCGTGCTGGTCGCCGTGTCCTCGGTCGCGGCACCTGCATTGGCACAACCCACCGACTGTACCCTCGCGCTCGAGGGCATGCCGTGCACCGACGGCAACCCCTGCACCCGGAACGACGTCTGCCACGACAGCGCGTGCGGCGGCATCCTGGGGCTCTTCTGCGAGGCGGACCAGTGCCACGGCCCCGGCATCTGTCTCGGCGGCGAGAACTGCGTCGCCGTGCCGGTCACCGATGGCACCGACTGCGACGACGGCAATCCCTGCACGACGAACGACGAGTGCACCGGGGGCGCGTGCAGCGGCGCAGGGTGCGACGACGGCGACGCCTGCACCGACGACGCCTGCACGCCGAGCGGCTGCACCCACACGCCCAAGCCGGGGTGCATCGCCTGCGGCGCCGGACGTCCCGCCTGCGACGACGGCGAGGTCTGCACCACCGACACCTGCGTCGCCGGGGCGTGCGAATTCACGAACAACACCGTGTCGTGCAGCGACGGCGACGCCTGCACGCTCTCGGACGTCTGCCACGACGGCGTCTGCACGTCGGGCACGCCGAAGACCTGCACGGCGCTCGACCAGTGCCACGCCGCCGGCACCTGCAACCCGGCGAACGGCGTCTGCTCGAATCCGAACAGGCCCGACGACACCACCTGCTCCGACGGCAACGCCTGCACCCTCGGCGACAGCTGTCAGGCGGGGGTCTGCACGCCCGCGACGTCGACGACCTGCACGGCGCCGAACGAGTGCCATATCGCCGGCACGTGCAATCCCGCGAACGGTCTCTGCTCCGTCGAGACCCGGCCGGACGACACGACCTGCTCCGACGGCAACGCCTGCACGCTGAACGATCGATGTGTCGCCGGCACCTGTACGGCCGGCGCCCCGAAGGCCTGCAGCGCGCTGGATCAGTGCCACAACGCCGGCACCTGCAACCCGGCGAACGGCGTCTGCTCGAATCCGAACAAGCCGAACGACAGCACCTGCACCGACGGCAACGCCTGCACCCTCGGCGACACGTGTCAGGGTGGCACCTGCACCGC
>CAYOIZ010000014.1:0-126778 GCA_964404165.1 uncultured Binatia bacterium (SeqCode)
GCGGCCGCTGCCGGCGCTGCGCCGGCGGGCGCGGCCTCGCCGCCGCCCTCCTTCTTGAAGCGCGACGGCGCGTCGTCCGGAATGGCGTCGCCGGGATGCAGCGCGCGGGCACGCTGCAGCAGCACCTCGTGCGTCTCGGGAATGGCAGGGTTCGGCACGCAGCAGTCGACGGGACAGACGGCGGCGCACGCCTCGTGGTCGTGGAACCCGACGCACTCCGTGCACTTCTCCGGAACGATGTAGAAGATCTCGTCGGAGAGGGCCGGGTTCATCGTCGCCCCGTCGAGTCCGAGCCACTGCACGGCGCCCTGGTAGATGGCCGTGTTCGGACACTCCGGCTCGCAGGCGCCGCAGTTGATGCACTCGCTGGTGATCATCGTGGCCATGGGCGGGAGCAATAGCCCTGGCGGCGCCGGCGTTCAAACCCGCGGCAATGTGGCTGGACCTGCGCTGGGACATGCGGTAACCACCCCCGAGGTATGAGTAGCGACGGCCAAAGCCGTCTCCACGACATCTAGCTCCCGGCGCCGCAGCGGATCCGTCCGCCCCGGCTCGGGGGCAGGCAGAGGAGGTCCACCGCGTCATGTCGGCTCCGGCAGAGCAGCGTACGGTCGAAGGCGGGCTGACGGCCGCCGATCTGCGCGAGGCCTGGCCGGTGCTGTCGGCGTCGGAGCGGCTCGAGGGCCTGAGCCTGCTGACGCACGCCGAGGCCGAGTCGCTGTTCCTGAGCCTCAAGTCGCGCGAGCAGGCCGACATCGCCATCGAGGCCACGCCCGCCGCCCGGCGGTCGTGGATGCGCATGCTGCCGCCCGACGACGCGGCCGACGTCGTCCAGCTCGCTCCCGAGGAGGATCGCGACGAGCTCCTGGCGTTGCTCGATCCTCCCACCCGCAAGGAGGTCGTGGCGCTCCTGGCCTACGCCGAGGACGACGCCGGCGGCCTGATGAACCCGCGCTACGGCCGCCTGCGCCCGGAGATGAGCGTCGACGAGGCCGTCAGCTATCTCCGCCGGCAGACGCGCGAGCGGCTCGAGACCATCTACTACGTCTACGTGCTCGACGCCGAGCAGCACCTGATGGGCGTGGTCTCGTTCCGCGACCTCCTGACCGCGCCGCCCGACAAGCGCGTGCGCGAGATCATGCGCACCGAGGTGGTGACGGTCCCCGCCGAGATGGACCAGGAGACCCTGAGCGGTCTCTTCGCACAGCACGACTTCCTCGCCATGCCCGTCGTCGACGACGAGGGGCGCATGCAGGGCATCGTCACGGTCGACGACATCGTCGACGTGGTGCAGGAGGAGGCCACCGAGGACATCCAGAAGCTCGGCGGCATGGAAGCGCTCGACGCGCCGTACCTCGACGTCGGCTTCTGGACCATGCTGCGCAAGCGCGGCGGCTGGCTGGCGCTGCTCTTCATCGGCGAGATGCTCACCGCCAGCGCCATGGCGCACTACGAGGACGAGATCGCCCGCGCCGTCGTGCTGGCGCTGTTCATTCCGCTCATCATCAGCAGCGGCGGCAACTCGGGCTCGCAGGCGTCCACGCTCGTGGTGCGCGCCATGGCGCTCGGCGAGCTCACGATGCGCGACTGGTGGCGCGTCGTACGCCGCGAGCTGGCCTCCGGCCTGGCCCTGGGCGTGCTGCTGGCGGTGATCGGGTTCATCCGCATCGTCCTCTGGCAGAGCGCATTCCACGTCTACGGCGAGCACTACCTGCTGATCGCCGTGACGGTGTCGACGAGCCTGATCGGCATCGTCACCCTCGGGTCGCTCGCCGGCTCGATGCTGCCGATCTTCTTCCAGCAGCTCGGCTTCGACCCCGCCAGCGCCTCGGCGCCGTTCGTCGCCACGCTGATCGACGTGGCGGGGCTCGTCCTCTATTTCACGCTGGCGAGCCTGATCCTGAGTGGCACCCTGCTGTGAGCTGCTTGACATCGGCCCCGACCACGGGCGCAATCGCGACACCGACACGACGGGCGTGAGGAGACGGGGATGGCGGCCAACTTCACTACGGGCAACGTCGTGGTCGACACCCGACCGCTCGGCACCATCCTGCTCGAGCGCTCGCTACGACCGACGATCCTCATCGTCACCGCGCTGATCTACTGGTTCGTGATGACGCGCGAGCCCCCCGAGGGGCTGTCCGTCGAAGGGCTGCACGCCCTCGCCATCTTCTGCGTCTGTCTCGTGCTGTGGGTGACGAGCGCCCTGCCGCTCATGATCACGAGCCTGCTCGCGATCATCCTGCTGCCACTGAGCGGCGTCATGCCCGCGGGCAAGGCCTACGCACTCTTCGGCAACGAGGCGGTGTTCTTCATCCTCGGCGTCTTCATCCTGGCCGCCTGCCTGATGAAGTCGCGCCTCTCGACGCGGCTGGCGCTCTTCGTCCTGCGCCGTTTCGGCCACACGCCGCGGACGCTGCTCATCTCCATCTTCCTGCTGAACGCCATCATGTCCTTCTTCATGTCCGAGCACGCCGTGGCGGCCATGAACTTCCCCATCATCATGGAGATCGTCGGCGTGCTGCGCCTGCCGAAGCAGCGCAGCAACTACGCCCGCGCCCTCTTCCTGGCCATGGCGTGGGGGACGACGATCGGCGGCGTGGCCACGCTGCTGGGCGGCGCCCGTGCCCCGCTGGCGCTCGGCATGGTGAAGGAGGCGACGGGCCAGACGTTCACGTTCGCCGAGTGGGCCATCGCCAGCCTGCCCATCACCCTCGGCATGCTGGTGGTGGGCTACATCGTCATCGTCCGGTTCTTCCCGATCGACGTCGCCAGCATCCGCGAGGCCGACGATCTGCTGGCCGAGAAGGCGCTCGCGCTCGGCCGCATGAGCGTCAAGGAGAAGGGGATCGCGACCGTGATGGCGTTCACCCTCGCCGGATGGATCATCGGCGGCGAGGAGTTCGGCCTCGGCAGCGTCGCCATCGGCGCCGTCGTGGTGCTCTTCGTGCTCGACCTGGTGAAGTGGCAGGACGTCGAAGGCTACGTGAGCTGGGGCATCCTGCTCATGTACGGCGGCGCCATCGCCCTCGGCTCCGCGACCAACAGCTCGGGCGCCGCCGACTGGCTGTCGCAGAATACGATCTCCAAGTGGTCCAGCAGCGGCCCCGGCGCCGTCGGCATCATCTCGGCGCTGTCGATCGTGCTGACGGAGGCGATGAGCAACTCGGCCGTCGTCGCCATGCTCATGCCGGTGACGCTCGGCGTGGCGAAGGACTTCGCGATGGACCCCCGCGTGATGGCGCTCGTGGTCGCCGTCCCGGCGGGTCTCGGCTTCACGATGCCGATCGGCACGCCGGCGAACGCCATCGCGTACTCGTCGGGATACCTGAGCATGCGCGACATGATGGTGCCGGGCTTCATCCTCGCGGTGTCGTCGTGGGCGGTGTTCAACATCGTCGCGCGGTTGTTCTGGCCTTTGCTCGGGATCTCGCTCGGCACGGGGTCCTGAGGTTCGCATGGGGGTGCGGGGCGTGGGCGCGGACGTGGCCGGTCCGCGCGGCGTTCGCTCGGCACCACGCCACCCCACCCGCCACCCGCTCACTCACGACGCGCTCCTTCGGCCACGTCCGCGCCCACGCCCCGCACCCCCATGCGACGGCGCATCGGGACCGCGTGTCAGCGGGCTCCCGTTGCTTTGGTGGGCAAAGAGGCGGAGCGAGCGGTTGTTGCCCGCCGATGCGAGGAGCGGTATCGACGCGACTCGATGGCGATGCGACGGAATTGGGCGGCCCTCCTCCTCGGCGCAACGCTCCTGCACGCGGTCCCCGGTCTCGCCGATTTCCGTGAGGGGCTCTCGGGTGCCGACCTCGTGAAGCTCTGCGAGACCAAGGATCAGATTCCTCCGGTGTGCGCCGCATACATCGACGGCGTCCGCTCGGGCATGCGCACCTATCGGCTGTTCCTCGGGTGGTCGCTCAAGGAGGCGAAGGTCGATCCGCCGCCGGCGATCGCGCCGGCGCTCGCGAGCGAGCCGTTCTGTGTGCCCGCGACGACCTCGGCGCGCGACGTCATCCTCGCCGTCGTCCGCTTCGTGAAGGACTTCGAGCCGGCCGCGAAGGAGTCCGCCTCGCTGTCCGTCGTCACCGCCCTGCGCGAGACGTATCCCTGCAAGCCGCCGGCGGCTGAGTAGACGCCGCATTGTGTGAGCGGCCGACGCGCGTAGGGTCGCCCCATGTCCACCTCCACGCTCCTGTCCGTCAGCGTCGGGCGTCCGCGCGACGTCGAATGGCGCGGACGCACCACCCGCACCTCGATCTACAAGACCCCGGTCACGGGTCGCGTGCACGTGGGCCGTCTCAACCTCGACGGCGACGAGCAATCCGACCTGTCCGTGCACGGCGGGCCCGACAAGGCCGTCTACGTCTACCCGTCCGAGCACTACGCCCACTGGCGGAGCGAGCTACCCGACGTCGAGCTGCCCTTCGGGGCGTTCGGCGAGAACTTCACCACCGAGGGCCTGCTCGACGACGCCGTCGCCATCGGCGACCGCTATCGCATCGCGGACGCCGAGTTCATCGTCACGCAGCCGCGGATGCCGTGCTTCAAGCTCGGCATCCGCTTCCAGCGTCCCGACATGGTGAAGCGCTTCCACCACGGACGCCGCAACGGCTTCTACTTCCGCGTCACCCGTGAGGGCACGGTGGGGGCCGGCGACGCCATCGAGCAGATCGCCCGCGACGATCGCGGGCTCAGCGTGATGGACGTCGTCCGACTCTATGACGACGACGAGCCGGACCCGACGCTGATGCGGCGAGCGATCGAGCATCCGGCGCTGCCGGCGAGCTGGCGCGACCATTTCCGGCAGCAGATGGCGGGCTGACCGCTGGACGGGACGGCCGCACCGGACTAGCGAGAGACGATGCTGGGCACATCCGATCTCGTGGCGTTCGTGGCGACCACCCGACCCGACGCGGCACGCGCATTCTACGGCGGGACGCTCGGGCTCGCGCTCGTCAGCGACGATCCGGCGGCACTGCGGTTCGACGTCCACGGGACGACGCTGCGGGTGTCGAAGGTCCAGACGCTGACGCCGGCGTCGCACACGGTGCTCGGATGGAAGGTGACGGACATCCGCGCGACGGTCGCGGCCCTGGCGGCGAAGGGCGTGGTCTTCGAGCGGTACGGCGGGATGCACCAGGACCAATACGGCGTGTGGGCATCGCCGAGCGGGGCGCGCGTGGCGTGGTTCAAGGACCCCGACGGGAACCTGCTGTCGCTGACGGAGGAGTGAGTCCCGATGCGTGCCCTGCTGATCCGCCACGCCGAGTCGTCGGGCCAGGCCCCCGACGCCCAGCTGACCGAGCGGGGGCTGATCCAGGCGCGGGAGCTGGCGGCGGCGCTGCGCGACGATCCGATCGCGCGCGTCGTCTCGAGCCCCTTTCGTCGCGCGCGGGAGACCGCGGAGCCGCTCGCGATCCGCACGCCGCTGCACCTCGACGACCGACTCGCCGAGTGGCAGCTTCCCCGGCTCCCCGACGACGAGTGGCCGCACGGGCTCCGACCGATCTTCGCCGGCCGCGTCTCCCTGCCGGCCGGCGTCGAACCCGTGCACGCGGCCCGGGCGCGCGGACTCGCAGCCCTACGGGAAGCAGCGAACGGCACCGACGGCGTCGCCGCGCTCGTCACCCACGGCAAGCTGCTCGCGCTCGTGTTGGGCGAGCTTCAGGGCATCGACCCGTTCGACGTCTTCGTGACGCTCCAGAATCCGCACGTCTTCGAGATCCACGCGACGGGTCCGACCCTCGACGTCCGTTCCCGGGCCTGATCGCGCGGCCGCGAGCTCACGCGGCGAGCGAGCCCAGTCTTTGCCGGGAGGCGACGGCGTCAATGCTCCACGAGGGGTGAAACGGGGCCCCGGCGATGGGGGGCGACCGGCGCGCGAGCTCCGACTTTGGTCGCAGACGGCGGGCGCCGCCTTCGAGGTCGAGCCCGTCCCGCGACGGACGCGACACGTCGCTCGGCGTCTCACGGGTCCCGTCGGCGCACCGTCGGACCAACAGGGTGAGCCGGCCCGCGTCCGGTGGTGGCGGCGTGCAGGCGCAGAGGGCCGCGTCCAGGTCGGCGAGCGCGCGATGGCGCGTCGGGTCTGGCGTGCGGGTGTCCATCGGCGACCCGGCTCGTCTACACCGCGGAGGCTGGATGCAGCCAGCCAGCGGCACTATGGAGACCCCATGATCGACGCGCGCACGGCAGACGCTTTCGCCGCGGAGTGGATCGCGGCCTGGAACGCCCACGACCTGCCGCGCATCCTGTCGCACTACACCGACGACTTCGAATTCTCGTCGCCCGTCATCGTCGAGGTCGTCGGCGAACCGTCGGGCCGGCTCGCGGGCAAGGCCGCGGTGGGCGCCTATTGGACGAAGGCGCTGGCGCGACGGCCCGACCTGCACTTCGAGCTCGTCGCCGTGCTGCGCGGCATGCAGAGCCTCGTCCTCCACTACCGGCGACACGACGGGCGCCTCGCCGCCGAGGTCTTCGAGCTCGACGGGAACGGGAAAGTCGTGCGTTCGAGCGCGCACTACGGCGGCGGCGATGTCTGAAGCTCGCGTACGCCCCATCGTCACCGTCATCGGCTCGGGGGCTCCGCTCAGCGACGCGCAGGCCGTGTGGCCGTTCGAGGTGGGACGGGCGATCGCCGAATCCGGGTGGCATCTCCTCACCGGCGGTGGGCTCGGCGTGATGGAGGCCGCGAGCCGCGGCTTCTGCTCCGTGCCGCACGACGGGCTGTCGATCGGCGTGATTCCCGACGGCCGCCCGACCGCGGCGTATCCGAATCGCTGGGTCGAGCTGCCCATCATGACGCACCTCCGCGGAGACGATCCGACGGGTCCCGACTCGCGCAATCACATCACCGTGCGCAGCGCGCACGCGCTCGTCGTCTTTCCCGGCAGCGGCGGCACGCGAGCCGAGCTCGAGATCGCGCTCGGCCGCGGGGCACCGCGCACGATCGTCGCGTGCCTGCGCGATGGCGAGACCGTCGGTGGGCTCGGACGCACCGAGCTGGCGGCGCGCGGGGTGGTCGCCGCGGAGACCACGACCGCCGTCGCACGCATCGTCGGCGGAGCGGTGCGATGATCGCCGGTCTGCTGGCCGGCGTCCTCGGGGTGCTGTCGCTGTTCCACGTCGCGTGGGCGTGCGGGGCGCGTTTCGGCTCGGACGTCGTCATCCCCCGGGTCGAGGGGCGGCCGGCGTTCACGCCGTCGCGGACGGCGACCATCCTCGTCGCCGTAGGTCTCGCCGCAGCGGCCGTCGTGGCGCTGGCCCGGGGAGGGTTCCTCGTCCTTCCGTTGCCCTCGTTCCTGGTGCAGCTGGCCGCCGCGGGGCTCGGGCTCGTGTTCCTGGCGCGCACCGTCGGCGACTTCCGTCTCGCCGGCGCCTTCAAGCGGGTTCGCGATACGCCCTTCGCCACCTGGGACACGTGGTTGTTCACGCCCCTCTGTGGTCTCATGTCGGCGGGGTTCTTCCTGATCGCCTCATGAGCTCGCGACTGCCGACCTCCACGCCCGCCGAGCACCGCGCGTTCCTCGACCGCGCGCTCGCGGTACTGGCCGCCGACGCCCGCATCGTCGGCGTCGCTGCCGGCGGCTCCTACGTCACGGACACGATCGACGAGTGGAGCGACATCGATCTCGTCGTGGCGATCGAACCCGAACACGTGGGCAACGTCATGCGCGACCGCCACGCGATCGCGGCGCGCCTCGGGCCGCTGCTGTCGGCATTCACCGGGGAGCACGTCGGCGAGCCCCGTCTGCTCATCTGCCTGTACGACGGGACGCCCCCGCTGCACGTCGACCTGAAGTTCGTGTCGATTTCCGACGTCGCGGCGCGCGTCGAGGACCCGTTGGTCCTGCTCGACCGCGACGACCGTCTCACCGCGGCGCTAGAGACCGGCACCGCGCGCTACCCCGCACCGGACCCGCAGTGGATCGAGGACCGGTTCTGGACGTGGATCCACTACGGCGCCACGAAGATCGGCCGCGGCGAGCTGTTCGAGGCGCTCGACGGCCTGTCGTTCCTTCGCGTCTCGGTGCTCGGTCCACTCGGCCTGCAGCGCGCGGGCGCGCGTCCGACGGGGGTGCGTCGGATCGAGACGCTCGCGCCGGACCTGGCGGACATGCTGCGCGCCACCGTGGCGACGCACGACGCGCGCGACTGCGCCCGCGCGCTGCTGGTGTGTGCCGAGGTCTATCGACGTCTCCGACCGGCCACCGGCGTGGAGCGACGCACGCCGACGGAGGAGGCGGCGCTGCGGTATCTGGCCGACGTCGCGCGGCGACTCTAGTTCGCTCCGGTCACGCTCAGCGTCGGATTGCGTCCGAGGCGGATGTCCTCGAGGCGTGCGTCGCACGAGGCGCGCCAGGTGCCGCCCTCCTTCGACAGGATCCAGAAGCGGTTCTCGAGCACCGCCGAGAGGACCCGATCGGCGATCTCGCTCGGCGGCACGCCCATGTAGATGAGCTCCTTGATGGCGCCCTCGACCAAGTCGCGGCCGGGGTCGTCCTCGAGCTCGCCGCGGCCGAGCTCGGCGGGACGGTTGCGCTCGGAGCGGGCGATGCCGGTGCTCACCATCTCGGGGCAGAGCACCGACACGCCGACCGGCGTCTTCTCGAGCGCGAGCTCGTGGAAGAGCGACTCGGACAGCGCGACCACCGCGTGCTTGCTCATGTAGTACGCCGCCGCCATGGGCGCGCCCGTGACGCCCGCCATCGACGCGGTGTTGACGATGTGCGCCGGCTCGCCCTGCGCCAGCAGGATCGGCACGAAGGCACGGAGGCCGTGCAGCACGCCCCACACGTTGACGCCGAACACCCACTCGTAGTCCGACAGCGGCGCCTGCCACGACCGGCCACCGGTGAACACGCCGGCGTTGTTGCAGACGACGTGGACCTTGCCGAACGCGTCCAGCGTGGCGGCGGCGAGGCGCTGCACCTCGTCGGCGCGCGAGACGTCGGTACGCACCGCACACACGTCGTGCCCCTGCGCCGCCAGCTCGCCGCACGCGGCGTCGAGCGGCCCCTGCTCGACGTCGGCGAGCACCACGCGCATGCCCTCGCCCGCGAACCGCGTCGCCAGCGCCCGGCCGATGCCGCTGGCCGCACCGGTGACGACGGCAACCTTCCCTCGGAGATCCTGCATGGGTTCAGCTAGTGAACCCCGCCGCCGCCCGTCAAGTCAGAACAGCACGTCCTCGAGCCGCGCCAGCTCCTCCGGATCGGCCGTCGTCGGCGCGATCAGCAGCTCGTCCGCCCCCGCGTCGCGGGCCCGCGCCACGGCGTCGCGCACCGCGGTGGCGCCGACGGTCGGCACCAGACGGATGACGCCTTTGGCCGCCGGACCCATGAAGTTCAGGTAGCGCGCCAGGTACGCGTCCATCTCCTCGCGTGCGTCCGGGCCGAGCGCCACGAACGCACCGGTGACGAGCTTCGGCGGCGTCGCACGACCGGCGTCCCTCCAGGCGTCGCGTGCGGTGCCGAAGGCGAACGCCAGCTCCTCCGGGGCGAGCGTGAACGAGAAGCCGGCGATGCCGTCGGCCCAGCGCGCGGCGCGCGCGATGGCGGGCGGGAAGATCGAGCCTGCCAGTATCTGCGGGCCGCCCGGCTGGATCGGCAGCGGCTCGACGGGACGCAACGCACCCGGAACCACCGTCTCGCCGGCCCACACCCGGCGCATGCGAGCGACCTGGCGCTCCATGCGACGCAGCCGCGTCTTGTCCCACACCGCACCGACGGCGGCGTAGTCCTCCTCGCGGCCGCCCACCCCCACACCGAGGACGACACGACCGTTCGAGAGCACGTCGAGCGTCGCGATCTGCTTCGCCGCCAGCACCTCCGGGTGCATGGGCAGCACGAGCACGTTGTAGAGCAGCCGCACGCGCGTCGTCCACGCCGCCGCCGCGGCGAGCGTGACGGTGATCTCCGGGTTCGGGAAGTTGATGCGCTCGCCGACGGCGAGCGTCGAGAACGGCCCCGCGTCGATGCCGCGGCACCAGGCCTCGAGGGCGGCGCGGTCGAGCCCCGGGACCATGACCGGAAGGTTCAGGCCGATGTCCATCGGGCGGTCTTTAGCGGGCCGCCGCGGCCTGGCATAGAGATGGGGCCATGGACCGCAAGGCGCTCATCCGACAATACAAGGAAACCCGCCGCCCGATGGGGGTCTATCGCGTGCACAACGTGCGCGACGACCGCTCGTTCGTCGGCGTCAGCCGCGACCTGCCCTCGATCCTGAACCGCAACCGGCTGCAGCTCGAGACCGGCGGCCATCAGAACCGCGCCCTGCAGCACGACTGGACGACGCTCGGCGCCGCCGCCTTCGCCTTCGAGATCCTCGACGAGCTCAGCGTGCCCGACCAGCCCGACTACGATCCCACCGACGACCTGCGTGTGCTGGAGTCGTTGTGGCTCGAGCGCCTGCAGCCGTTCGGCGAGCGCGGCTACAACACGCGGCCGAAGTCCGCCGCCTGACGCGCCCGTCAGCGGCCGCGCACGCCGAGGTCGTCGATCGTGCGCAGGCCGCGCGCGAGCACGCAGCGTGCTCCCGGATCGTCGCGCAGCCTGGCGTCGAAGAACGCCGTCGCGACGAGCTTCAGCAGCGCCTGCTGGCGTGCGCCCGCCATGCTCCGCGGCGGCACGCTCGCCACCGCGTCCGGTGCGCACGGCACCGCGCACCGGCCGGCCTTCACCACCACGCCGGCACGTGACGCGACGAGGTCGTGGAACGGCTCGTCGGTCGGATCGTTCCACGACGCACCCAGCAGGCCGACGAGCACCGGACACGCCAGCGCGTCGTAGTGCGGCTCCGGAGCGAGCCCGGCGGTGAAGGCCGAGAAGCCGGTGTGCGAGCCCTCATCGAGCACGACCAGCTGGCTGCGTCCCCGCGACGCCCGGAACGCCCGCTGACCGCTCTCCGCCAACGGCACGATGAGGTCGGTCGCGCCGTACAGCAGCAGCAACGGCACCCGCGCGCCGAAGAAGGCGGGCGTCACGAAACAGGCCGGGGCCGCGATGGCCAGTGACGCGCGGACGCGCGGGTCGCGCAGCTCGCGATGGTAGGTGACGAGGAGCGTCGTGAGCCCGCCCCACGAGTAGCCGCTGACGCCGATGCGCTCGGGGTCGATCAGCCCCGCCGTCTCGGTGGCGACCAGGAGATGGTCGATGACCGCGCGCACGTCGCCCGGCTGGTTCTCGATGTCGGCGATCGTCGGCCCGCCGGGTGCCGCGCCGTTGCTGAGCGGGAAGTCGAGGGCCGCAACCACGTAGCCATGGCTGGCCAGATGCTCGGTGAGATACGCCTGCCCACCACGCGATCCGCCGAAGCCGTGGCCGAATACGACGAGCGGGTAGGGCGCACTGCCCGAGGAGGCGGGGAACCACACCTCGGTACGCAGCGTCCGGTCGGGCGCGCCGGGGTAGCTGCCGTTCGCCGGCGTCGGACGGCTCGGGTCCACGATCGTCAGCGTCGTGCGCTCCACCGGTAGCGCACCGGCGTTCTCGAAACGCGCCACCTGCGAGGCATCGGGCCGGCAGCGCGCCTCGGCGGAGACGGCGACGAGGATCGCTGTGAGCAGCAGCTTCCCGAGCACGGCCACTCCCTATCAGCCGCGCGCGCCGGCGGGCCATACGTCGCTACTCCCCCTTGTCCTGGAACCGTCCCGGCTGATTGCGACGCGCGGGCGCCGTGTAGACCGCCTCCCAGCACTCGCCCTCGCTGTTCTTCACCTGCACCGTGACCGGCTGCGCCCACGGCAGCGACGCCAGCCCGAGCTGCGCGCCGCGCGCCTTCGCGAGGATACGGGCCTTGCCGGCAGCACCGGCGCCGAGCGTCAGCCGCAACGTGCCCCGGCGACCACCGCCGGAGCTCCGCTCGCGGCTGCGGTAGAGCAGCTTCGTGCCCTTCGCCGTCCAGCACGGACGTCCGTCGCACAGCCCCCCGGGCGGTGCGCTCGCGCGACCGACCGTGTTCCCGGCCGCATCGTAGACGCACAGCTGATAGCTCGTCGTCGCCAATGGATCGCCGAAGTCGGCGAGGGTGGTGGCCGCGCCCGCCGTCCACTTCCACGTCAGCTCGTCGTTGGCGTCGGGCGCGCGGTCCGTCACCGACAGCACCGCCTTCTGCGCGCGCACCGGACGGCGACACGCCACCACCGGCCCGTTCGCACACGTCGGCGGCGGCGCCGGCTGGACGGTGAGGAACACCGACGCCGGCGACGAATCGAAGAGGCCGTCGTTCACGCGATACGTGAAGACGTCGTCACCGCTGAACCCCGGCGCCGGCGTGTAGGTCACGCGCGCGGTGTCCGACGACGGCAGCCCGGGCGCGCACGCCTGGTTGGTGATGGCGCCCAGGCTGCCGTGTGCGGGGGGCGTGACGATCGTGAAGCCGAGGTCGCAGGTGAGGAGATCCCCGCCCGCGAGCACGACGTCGACGGGCGTATCCTGCGGTGTCACCGCCGACGCGTCGCCGGCGCTGGGCGCGAGCGCCGTCGGCACACCGGCGAGCGGCGTGACCACCGGCAGCAGGCGCAGGATCACGGTGTTGGCGTACGGTTGCGCCACGTTCGCCGGTGCCGCCGTCGGCACCGCGAACTGCCACTGTTGGACGTCGATCTCGGTGAGCACCTCGGGCGAGGCGGCGTTGTCGCTGTCGCCGGTGACGAAGTAGTGCACGCCGTGCGCGCCCCAGGCGCCCTGGCGCTGATCGCACGTGAGCTGCGCGTACGGCGTGCCACCGGCGGCCGCGGAGTAGCCGTCGCGCACGCGCGGGTCGGTGGACGCCTCGCCGGGCCAGGGTCGCGCCACCGGATCGTCGCCGGTGCCGTCGTCGAGGCACTTGTCGTCGCGGTAGTAGGGCACGACCGCGGGATTCACCAGCGTCGTCCCACCCTTGATCTCGACGATGTAGACGAGCGAGCCGGCGTCGCCGGCGCCCGAGATCTGCTCCCAGTTGAGGATGGCGCTCGGCACGTTGAACGTCGGGTCGGGCGCGTCGAAAAAGGCCGGAATGCCGAAGACGCCGTCCACCTGCCCGACGTCGTCGTTCACGCCGTCGATGGCGACACCATTCGGCTTCAGCAGGTTGTAGTACCGGCTCGCCACGCCGGCGTTGTAGTCCCACGACGTGTAGAGGCCGTCGGGCGGGATCGGATGGACGCGGACGTGGTACCGGTACGCGATCGCGTCGCGATAGAAGGTTTCGGTCTTGGTGACGTTGGTGCCGGAATCGGCGCCCCACACCTCGCGGATGGCGCGCACCGGGCCCATGCGCTCGCCGAGCAGCGCGCTGTTCGCCTCCCAGTTCACCTGCTCGTCCTCGAAGCCGACGAGCGAGATCGTCGAGTCGGGGCTCTGCTGGAAGGCGCGGCCCTTCCAGCGATCGATCAGGTCCGGGCCGTAGATGCCGGGCTGGCCCGGCTTCGCGACGCGCAGTCCGCGGATCACCCAGCGACCGCTCGCGCGCCACTCGTAGGTGTCGGTGCCGACCGTCAGGCCGTCACGCACGAAGCGGTCGGTCGAGGCGCGCGGCGTGCCGTCGGGCACGTTCGGATAGCCGGCGAACGCCGCGGTACGGCACACCGAGCCGGCCAGGTTCGGGCCGTAGCCGGTGTTGCTGACGCCGAGCACCTCGGGATCGTCGGCCGCGATCGTGTAGCGGTCGATCCACTCGTCGGCATCGGCGTCCCGCGTGTAGGTGACGTAGCCGTTCGACGCATCGAACGACGAGCCGCCCGCGCGCAGGAACAGGTAGACGAACTTCGGCGTGAGCGGAGCGAGCGGGTCGACCACCGCGACCGCCTGCCCGTTGCTCGTTCCCGGCGGTGTCACCAGGGCGAGCGGTGCCTGCAGCCCCGCGTCGCTCGCCATGAACGCGATCTCGTCGTCGTCGTCGAGCGTCGCCACCGGATCGGGCGTGGGACCGACCAACGGTGGATACGCGGCGATGCACTGGCCGGCGGTCTTCTTCCACGACTCGACGTCCCAGGCGTAGGTGAGCTCCTTGTCGGTGCCGGAGTAGATGGCGAACGACGAGCCGGGGTTCGACAGGCAGTAGTGGTAGCGCTGGTCGACCTGCACCGGGATCTCGACCCAGGCCACGCCCGTCCAACGGAACGCGACGACGTCGTCGACGGCGACGCCGGTGCGGACGTCGGGCGGCACCACGGTGGTGCCGTTGTGCGCGTCGCGGCCACCGGTGGTGCCCGACGGGTAGGGCGCGCAGACGATCTGCGAGGAGAGGCGCGACCAGCCAGGGAGCTGTGCACCGGTGAGGACGACGGGCTCGACCCCACGTGCCGCCTGCGCCCAGACGTGGGGAGCAGGCAGGAGCGCCAGAAGGACCAACCCCAGGACGAGCCGGCAGTATGAATACATGGCCATCTCGTTATCCGGGTTACCGGAGCTTGCCGCCTCCCAGAATGACGGGAGAACCCGGACCGGTAGCCGTGGGGTCGGCACGTTTCCCGTGCGGCGCGAGTCGTGGCACCCTGCGCCCGCCATGACGACGCACCGCCCCACCATCCTCCTCCTCGCCGTGCTCCTGGCGGCAGCCGTCGCCGCCCCGGCGGCCGCCGCGAAGAAGGCGACGGCGTGCAACGGACGCTACCTGATCGACGGCTCGCTCGTGCCCGGTTCGGGCGTGGCGATCGACGTCGTCAGCGTCGACGGCCGGCAGGTGGCGGTCGCCAGCGGCTGCGCCCCGGTGCGCGGCAAGGTCGGCGCCAAGCGCAAGGCGACGAGCGTCGCGGCGCGCTGGGGCTCCTGCAACGGCCTCGCCGCCAAGGTCCGGCTCAAGGCCAGGATCGGCGCGCCCGACTGCTCGCTGATGGCCGGGCGGTTCCGCGCGAAATCACCGAAGCTGAATCTGCGCTTCACCGCGTCGCGCAGCGTCTGCGGCGACGGCGTCACCGATCCGGGCATCGGCGAGGCGTGCGACGGCGGCGGCTGTCCCGATGGCCAGAGCTGCACGAGC
Source organism: uncultured Binatia bacterium (SeqCode) (assembly GCA_964404165.1). GTDB lineage: Bacteria > Desulfobacterota > Binatia > DP-6 > DP-6 > DASYLJ01. Next base: position 14,965 of record CAYOIZ010000014.1, read on the forward strand.
GCCTGCACCTGCGACGGCGGCCCCGGCACCGTCCTGAACGGCGCGCTCGCCGTGCCCGCAGCCGCCCAGGCCGACGTCGACACCGCCGATCCCGCGATGCAGGGCGACAACGACACCATCGCCACCGCCCAGGATGCGCCGCTCTTCGGGACGGTGGGCGGTGCAGCCTACATCGCCAGCGCCGTCGACTTCGACAGGGACGTCTACCGCATCGAGCTCGACGGCCAGCCGCTGCTCATCTCGCTCGCCATCGCCGATCCCGATCACTCCGACCTCGACCTCTTCCTGGTCGACGCCGAAGGGAACGATCTCGTCCCACCGTCGACCGGCGTCACCAACTACGAGCAGCTCGACACCAACGGGCTCGTGGGCACGGCCTTCATCGGCGTCGTGCCGTACGATTCCGGCACCTACTCCGCGACGCCCTGGTCGCCCTACGTCCTCTCGGTGGGCCTGTCGTCGGGCGGCTCCGCCACCACCAACATTCCGCCCGACGCCGAGTTCGTGCCCGGCGAGGTCGTCGTCCGCCTGCGCGACACGCTGCCCGCGATCGCCACCGGGCGTCTCGCCCTCGCCGACACCGACGCCGCACTCGTCGCCGGCGATCCACGCGAGAGCAGCGGCGGCCTCTTCCGGCTGCCGCTGGCCGCGACTGCCGCGCGCACCACCGCCGCCGCCGACGACCGGGCCGCCACGATCGCCGCCATCCGTGCGCTCAGGAAACGGTCGGACGTGGTGTGGGCCGAGCCCAACTACATCCGCCACCCGCTCGCGGTGCCGAACGACCAGTTCTACTCGCTGCAGTGGCACTATCCGCTGATCGCGCTGCCCGAGGCCTGGGACGTCACCACCGGCAACGCCAACGTGATCGTGGCCGTCATCGACACCGGCCAGCTCTTCGGACACCCCGACTTCGCCGTCGGGCGCTTCGTGCCGGGCTTCGACTTCATCGCCAACGCGGCCAGCGCCCGCGACGGCAACGGCATCGACGCCGACCCGTTCGACAACGGCGACCTCGGCTCGGGTGGCCGCTCGTCGTTCCACGGCACGCACGTCGCCGGCACGATCGGCGCCGCCACCAACAACGGCACCGGCGTCGCCGGCATCGACTGGACCGGCCGCCTGATGCCGTTGCGGGTCCTCGGCCAGGGCGGCGGCACGACGTACGACATCGCGCAGGCGATCCGCTTCGCGGCCGGGCTGTCGAACGACTCGGGCACGGTGCCGGCGCAGCGTGCCGACATCATCAACATGAGCCTCGGCGGCCCCGGCACCGACAACACCGGCCGTGCCGCGGTGCAGGCGGCGCGTGCCGCCGGCGTCAGCGTCATCGTCGCCGCCGGCAACAGCAACGAGGACGCCGCCGGCTTCAGCCCCGCCAACTTCCCCGAGGTGGTCACCGTCAGCGCCACCGATCTGCGACGCGAGAAGGCGCCGTACTCGAACTTCGGCACGACGGTCGACGTCGCGGCACCCGGCGGCGACACGTCGGTCGACCGCAACGGCGACGGCTACGTCGACGGCGTGCTGTCGACGCTGGCCGACGACTCCGGCGGCCCCCCGGTGGCGAACTACACCTTCTACCAGGGCACCTCGATGGCCTCGCCGCACATGGCCGGTGTGGCGGCCCTGATGCAGGCCGCCTACCAGGCGGCGAACGGCGGCGCACACTTCGCCCCCGAGCAGCTCGACGTCTGGCTCGCCTCGGGCACGATCACCGACGCGCTCGGACCCGACAACTGGTCGGGTCACGGGCTCATCAACGCGCGACGCGCGGTCGAGGTCGCGGGCGGCGACCCTGCGAATCTGCCGGCGGCGCTCACCACGATCCCCACGTCCGTGGGCTTCGGCACCGACCTCACGCAGGCCACGCTGCTGCTGCGCAACGCCGGCTCGGGCGCGCTCACGGTGACCGGGGCGACGTCGAGCGAGAGCTGGCTCACGATCACGCCGAGCGTGGCGCTGCCGGCGCCGGTCCCCGTCGACCTCGTCCTCACCGCCGACCGCAGCGGTCTGGCGCCGGGCGGCAGCTACTCCGCCAACGTCACCGTGACCAGCAGCGCCGGCAGCCGCATCGTGCCGGTCGCACTGCAGGTACCGCTCGCCGGTGGGGGCGGTGGCGGCGACGTCGGCCAGAGCTACGTGCTGCTGGTCGATCCGGCGACCAACGGCACGGTGGCGCAGGCCACGAGTCGCGTCGCCGACGGATATCCGATCGCGTTCGCGGGCACCGTCCCGCCCGGCGTCTACATCCTCGTGGCCGGCACGGATCGCGACAACGACGGCATCATCGGCGACGGCGGCGAGGCCTTCGGCGCCTATCCCACCGCCACCGAGGCGGCACCGCTCGAGCTGCAGCCGGGTGCGACGGTGACCGTCGGGCTGCCGGTGATCGAGGAGGTCGGGATCGTCGCGGAGGGCACCGGCTTCTCGCGCACGCCGCGGCGCGGATTCCGGCGGCTGCGGTGATGAAGACCCTCTGCGGCCTGCTGCTCCTGCTCTCCGCCGGCGCCATCGGCGTCTACGCCGGCACCATGCTGACGGAGGGCTCCGTCCTGGTCCCGCACTGGCAGTCGCTGGCGCCCGCCGCGTTCTTCGACTGGTACGCCGCCAACGACGAGCGCCTGGTCGGATTCTTCGGACCGGTGACGACCCTCGCGGCGCTGCTCGCCCTCGGCGCCGCGCTGGCCGCGTTCATCACCCGTCACCCGGCCCGCTGGTCGGCGCTGGCAGCGGCCGTCCTGATGCTCGGCACGGTGTCGATGTTCTTCGTCTACTTCGCCGAAGCGAATGCGCGGTTCTCCGCCGCCAGCATCCCCGCCGAGTCGCTGCCCGACGAGCTGGCGCGGTGGGCGGCGTGGCATCGTACGCGGACCGTGATGGCGGTGGTGGCGCTCGTCGCAGCACTGATTCCGCTCCACCGGCGCGACTGAACTTCGGGTTGCGCCTCCGCGTCGGATGAGGCCACAACCAGGCATGCGACGCGCCGTCGGTCGCGCCTCCGTGGCGCTCGCCGTCCTCCTGCTGTCCTCCGCAGCCCGCGCCGACGACGTCCTGCATCCCGGCGCCGCCGTGCTCGACACGCCCACCGTCATCACCCTCGGCGTGCAGCTGCTGGTGAGCGGCGACGACGACCACGACGCCACGGTGGGCGTGCGCTTCCGTCCGACCGGCGACGTCGACTGGCGCGCTGGCCTGCCGCTCTTCCGCGTCCGCCCCGAGGACGTCGTCGGGCGCACCGTGCCGCAGCAGTTCGCCGGCAGCCTCTTCGACCTGACGCCGGGCACGACGTACGACATCGAGCTGCACGCGAGCGATCCCGACGGCGTCGATCAGACGATCGCGCTGCAGGGGACGACGCGCGAGGTGCCGGGCGAGCCCGCGAGCCCGACGCCGGTACCCGTCACCACCGCCGCGGGTCTGAACGCCGCCCTCGGGGCGGCGCAGCCCGGCCACGTCATCACCATCGCCGACGGCACCTACGCCGGCCAGTTCGTGCTCTACGCCAGCGGCACGGCCGCGAACCCGATCGTCGTCCGCGGCGCCAGCACCGACGGCACCGTCCTCGACGCCAACGGTTGCAGCGGCTGCAACGTGCTCGAGGTGTACGGCAGCTACGTCCACGTGGAGCAGCTGACGCTGCAGCACGCCAATCGCGGCCTGCGCTTCCAGGGTGCCGCCGCGCTCGACAACGTGGTGCGGCGCGTTCGCATCCGCAACGTCAAGCTCGGCATCGGCTCGCAGGCCGACCAGCGCGGCTTCTACCTCTGCGACAACGTGCTCGACGGCCGCCTGTCGTGGCCGCAGGTCTACATCGACGACGGCGGCGCCAGATCGAACGACGACGGCATCCGGCTCGAGGGCGGCGGCCACGTCGTCTGCCACAACCAGATCCGCGGCTTCGGCGACGCCATCAAGATCGGCCAGGACGGGTCGCGCGCCATCGACGTCTACGGCAACGAGATCCTTTCGGCGTACGACAACGGCTTCGAGTTCGACGGCTGCGAGGGCAACGTGCGCGCGTTCCGGAACCGCTTCACGAACACGTTCGCGACGCTGAGCTTCCAGCCCGTCTACGGCGGTCCGGCCTACGCCATCCGCAACGTCGTCGTGAACGTCGCCGACGAGCAGATGAAGTTCAAGGCGCTCGGCCTGGTGCCGCCGCACGAGCCGAGCGGCATGCTCGTCTACCACAACACGTTCGTCAGCCCGGAGATCGCGCTCAATCTGCAGACGCCCGCGGTGAGCCGCCACTTCGTGCTCGCGAACAACCTCTTCGTCGGTCCGAACCCGCCGGGTCCGCGCGTCGTCGACTGGTCGGCCGGCATCGTCGACGGCATCATCGATTTCAACGGCTGGTACCCCGACGGTCGCTTCGACTTCGACGCCCCCGGCAACTGGCTGAGCTTTGCCGCGATGCACGCGTCCGGCGTCTTCGAGCAGCACGGCACGCTGCTCGCGGAGCCGATCTTCGCGAACGGCCTCGCGGCGCCGGCCACCTACACCGTCACGCTGCCGGCGCAGGACGTCACCCTCGCCGCCGCGTCGAACGCCGTCGACCAGGCGCTCCCGCTGGCGAACGTCAACGACGGCTTCACCGGCACGGCGCCCGACCTGGGTGCGCTCGAGCGTGACTGCCCGATTCCGCTCTACGGCGTGCGCCCCGACGGCATCGACGAGACCAACGCTCCGATCGGCTGCGGCGGCCCCGTCGTCACCACCACCACGACCAGCTCCACCACGTCGACGACGCTGCCGTTCGTCACCATCGGCACGACGTCGCTCACGCTGCGCGACGCGCCCGCGAACGCGGCGAAGCGGAAGGTGACGTTCAAGTCGTCGACGCGACGCGAGCCGGCACTGAACCGCGTCGTGCCGCCGGCGCGCGGCGGTGCCGGCGATCCGACGGTCGGCGGCGCGGTGCTGGAAGTGGCCGACACCGCGGGCGTCGGCCAGCACGTGACGGTTGCGCTGCCGGCATCGGGGTGGGCGGCGATCGGGAGCACGGCGAAGCCAGCCGGATTCCGCTATCGAGGCGCCGCAGGCAGCGCGATCACGTCGATCGTCGTGAAGAACGACGGCATCACCGTGAAGGGCGGCGGGGCGACGTGGCCGTTCTCGCTCGCGAGTGCCCCGCAGGGACGCGTCGCCGTGCGACTCCTCCTGGGAAGCGATCGTCCGTGGTGCGCCGAGGCGCCGCCGAAGAACGCGACGTCGGACACGGTGGATCGATTCCTCGCGTTCCCACGGACGCCCGCACCCGCCGACTGCCCGACGCTGCCATGATCACGGGCGCCACGAAGCTGCTCGCGCTGATCGCCGACCCCGTCGTCCAGGCGCGCTCGCCGGGCATGGCGAACGCGCTCCTCGAGGAACGCGGGCGGTTCGGTGCCTTCGCGCTGCTGCCGCTGCAGGTGCCGGCGGGTGCGCTCGAGGTCGTCGTGCCGGCGCTGCGCCGCATCGGCAACTTCGCGGGCGCGGTCGTCTCCATGCCGCACAAGTCGGCGATCGTGCCGCTGCTCGACGAGATCCTGCCGGACGGCCGGCTCGTCGGCGCGGTCAACGTGTTCCGGCGCGACGACGACGGGCGGCTCACGGGGACGACGCTCGACGGCGAGGGCTTCGTCGGCGGTCTCGCCGGCGCCGGACACGAGGTGCGGGGCGCGTCGTGCGTGCTCGTCGGCGCCGGCGGTGCAGGTGCCGCCATCGCCGCAGCGCTCGCCCGGCACGGCTGCGCCGCGCTCACGATCGTGAATCGCACGGCGGCGAAGGCCGATGCGCTGGCCGCCGTGGTGCGCACGGCGTTCCCCGCGGTACCGGTATCGGTCGGCGACGCCGGTGGCGCGTACGATCTCGCGGTGAACGCAACGTCGCTCGGCATGCGTCCCGGCGACGCGCTCCCCATGCCCCGCGAGCTGGTGGCGCGAGCGGGGCTGGTCGCCGAATGCGTGCTGGCGCCGGAGATCACGCCGCTGCTCGAGCTGGCGCGCGACATGGGTCGGCCGATCCACACCGGCATTCCCATGCTGAGTGCGCAGATGAATCTGCTGCTCGATTTCATGGGCGCCGGGTGACGCGGACCATCCGCACGGCCACCCCGGGCGACGTTCCCGCGTTGGAACGCCTGATCGCCGCGTCGGCCCGCGGGCTCGGCGGCGACGACTACACGGCGGAGCAGATCGACGCGGCCCTCGGCACGGCATGGGGCGTCGACACCGAGCTGATCCGCGATGCGACGTACTTCGTGGTGGAGGTCGACGGTGCCCTGGTGGCGTGCGGCGGGTGGAGCCGCCGGCGTACGCTCTTCGGCGCCGATGCCCAGCCCGGGCGCGAGTCGGCGTTGCTCGATCCGCGCCACGACGCGGCACGCATCCGCGCCTTCTTCGTCCACCCCGACCACGGCCGGCACGGCATCGGCCGCGCGCTCCTCGAGCACTGCGAACGGGCCGCGATGGACGAGGGTTTCCGCGCCGCCGCGCTCATGGCCACCCTGCCCGGGCTGCGGCTGTACGCGGCGTTCGGCTACGTCGCCGGCACCCCCGTCGAGCACCCGCTGCCCGGCGGGCTCACGATCACGTTCGTGCCGATGGAGAAACGGCTGGCCTGACGTCACGATCGTGGCGGGTGACACCCACGCGTCGCCCGCACGGATGGCGGGTCACCAGCGGATGGCGACTTCCGGGAGGCATACGGCTTGCACGCGTCGGCGAGCCCGCACATGCCTCCAGACCGCGCACACGACACGGCAGTGATCACCGATCGCGACGAGCTCGCCCTGCTCCGGTCGCGCGCCCGCATCGGCAACCTCGCGGTGCTGACGGCCCTGACGCTGGTGTCCTTGTCGGAGCTGCGGATGGGCTTCGCCGGTCGCGAGCTGTTCTGGGCGCTTCGCGGTCTGAACCTGCTCCTGGTCGCCGCCTCTGCGATCTCGCACCGGATCGGCCGCACCCGTGATCGTACACGCGTCGAGTGGATCATCGTCGCCGAGGTCGGCATGACGTTCCTGCTCGGCGGTGCAGGGGCCATCCTGCGCGGTGACGCCATCACCGGTCCATCGCTGTTTCTGGTCCTGTGCTTCGGTGCGGCGGCGACCCTGCCCTGGCCGCCGCTGCCCCAGGCCGTGCTCTCCGCGATGGGGCTCGTCGGGTGGGCGGTGGTGACCCGCGCCGTGCAGGGGTCGTGGGCGATCGTGCTGAGCCCGGTGGGCATGGCGGTGACGATCGCGTTCGCCACCACCGTCTACATGCCGTTCCTGCTGACGCGGCACCGGCGCGAGCTGCAGCAGAAGGCTGCCGAGCTCGAGCAGGCACGCGACGAGGCGCTGGCCTCGAGCCGCGCCAAGTCCGAGTTCCTCGCCAACATGAGCCACGAGATCCGCACGCCCATGAACGGCGTGCTGGGCATGACCTCGCTGCTGCTCGACTCGCCGCTGGACACCGAGCAGCGCGAGTACGCCGTCGCCATCCGCAACAGCGGCGAGGCCCTGCTGACGATCATCAACGACGTCCTCGACCACTCGAAGATCGAGGCCGGCAAGGTGGCGATCGAGTGTGTCGACTTCGAGCTGCGCACCGTCATGGAGGAGGTGGCGGAGCTGCTGGGCCCGCGGGCGTACGAGAAGGGACTCGAGCTCATCTGCAGCGTGCCGCCGTCACTGCCCGAGCACCTGCGCGGCGACCCGCACCGACTGCGCCAGGTGCTCACCAATCTCCTCGGCAACGCCGTCAAGTTCACCGAGGAAGGGCAGGTGGTGCTGGCAGCCGAGAGCGTCGCCGAGTCGACGCTGCGCGCCACCATCCGGATCGCCGTCACCGACACCGGCATCGGCATTCCGAAGGACCGACAGGCCGCCGTCTTCGACAGCTTCACGCAGGCCGACGGCAGCACGACGCGCCGCTACGGTGGCACCGGTCTCGGGCTCACGATCTCGCGCCGGCTGGTGGAGCTCATGGGCGGCACGCTCGTCCTCGAGAGCGAGCCCGGCTGCGGCAGCACGTTCCGCTTCGACCTCACGTTCGACAAGCAGGAGGCGACCGCCACCACGGTGTCCGAGACCCTGCCGCCGGCGCTCCATGGCGTGCGCGCGCTCGTCGTCGACGACAACGCCACCAACCGCCGCGTGCTGCGCCACCAGCTCGACGCCTGGGGCTTCCACTTCACCGAGGCCAGCGACGGCTTCGAGGCGGTCGCGCTGCTGCGCCGCGCGGCACCGGCGGATCCCTTCGGGCTCGTCCTGCTCGACATGCAGATGCCGGACCAGGACGGCGTCACCACGGCGCGCATCATCAAGAGCGATCCGGCGATCGCCGCGACGCCGCTGGTTCTGCTCTCGTCGATGAGCTTTCCCGGCGGCACCGACGCCATGCAGGACGCGGGCTTCGCCGCGGCCATCATGAAGCCGTGCCGCAAGACACAGCTCTTCCGCGCGTTGCTGCAGGTCCTGAACGCGACACCGGTCACCGCGGCGGCGCGCCCGACGACGTCGATGGAGATGCCCACCGACCTCGGCCTCGACGTGCTCCTGGCCGAGGACAATCCGGTGAACCAGCTCGTCGCCGTCCGCCTGCTCGAGCGCATGGGATGCACGGTCACCGTGGCCAACGACGGTCGCGCCGCCGTCGACGCGGTCGCCACGCACGCGTTCGACGTCGTGTTGATGGACCTGCAGATGCCGGAGATGGACGGCGCCGCCGCCACCACGGAGATCCGCCGGCGCGAGGCCGGCAGCGAGCGGCATCTGCCCATCGTCGCCATGACGGCGCACGCCATGCAGGGCGACGCCGAGCGTTGCCTCGCCATGGGCATGGACGGCTACGTCGCGAAGCCGGTGCGCACCACCGACCTGGCGGCGGCGCTCCGACGTCACGTGCCGGCGCCGCGGATCGCGTCCCGCGTCGCCTGATCAGACGCAGCGGTAGACGGCGTCCATCAGGCGTCGCGTGGTCGGACTCTGCCAGCGCGGGCCCATGCGATTCATGACGTAGCCGAAGGCGACGCCCGCCTCCGGGTCGGCGAAGCCGAGCGAGCCGCCGGCGCCGAAGTGACCGAACGCACCGCCGTTCGGACCGATGGGGCGCTCGAGCTCCGGCAGCTGGAAGCCGAGGCCGAACCGCGTCGCGCGGCCGAGGATCGCGTCGGGTCCGCTGGAATGCTCCCTGCACGCCTCGGCGAGCGACGCAGGCGACACCACGTCCACCCCGTCGAGCGATCCGCCCGCCGCCAATGCGGCGAAGACCCGCGCGACGCCGCGCGCGGTGCCGTGTCCGTTCGTCGACGGGATCTCCGCGCGTCGCCACGCCGCGGTGTTGATGACGCCGTGCCCCGACAGCCCGGGCGGGTTGAAGTAGGTGTTGCGCAACATGCGATGCTCGTCGGTCAGCGCGGGCGAGTCGGGGACCTCCGCGACCTCGCCCAACCACTGCCACTCGGCGACGCGGGCGTCGTCGGCCACAGCGAGCCCGACGTGGACGTCGGCACCGAGCGGCCGCGCGACGTCGTCGCGCAGGACGGTGCCGAGCGAACGGCCGGTGATGCGTCGCACCACCTCGCCGACCAGGAACCCGAACGTGTTGACGTGGTAGCCGTGGCGCGAGCCGGGCGTCCACCACGGCGTCTCGGCCGCCAGCGCGTCGGTCATCGTCGACCACTGCAGCATGGCACCGGCCGGCAACGGCGCGCGCACTGCCGGGAGCCCCGCGCGGTGACACAGCAGCTGCCGCGTCGTGACGGCCTCCTTGCCACCGGCGGCGAACTCGGGCCAGTAGCGCGCCACCGGCGCGTCGAGGTCGAGGCGTCCCTGGTCGACGAGCGTCAGCGCGGCCACCGTGGTCATCGCTTTTCCCAACGAGAATACGTTCACCAGCGTGTCCCGCCGCCACGGCCGCCGGCGCGCGACGTCGGCGTGACCACCCCACAGATCGACGACCACCCGTCCGCCGACGGACACCGTCACCGCCGCGCCGATCTCGTCGTGCAGCGCGAAGTTGGCGGCGAACGCCTCGCGTACGGCGGCGAAGCGCGGATCACAGGTGCCGGCGATCGGAGGGGGCATGGCGCACCACCGATGCAGCCGCCAGACGATTGATACAAACGCCTCTTTGCCTGGCGAAGGGCGCGTGGTTTAATCCGAGCCCGTGGATCGCATGCGAAGCGACCGGTCGCTGACCGAACGCATCCTCAACGTCCTCCGGCCCTATGCGTCGAACTGGACGGGTACCCTGGGACGTGGCGACCTCGTCATCCCGCAGCGCGAGATCCCCCGTGTCATCCACGAGATCCTCGACGCGCTGAAGGACGACGCCACCTACAAGGAAGCCGGCGACCGCGAGCTGTTCGACGTGCTCATGGCCGGCAGCCGCGTCGAGTCGGTGCAGGACCGCGCCGAGCTGCTCCGCCGCCATTTCCGCATCCTGATGCGCTGAACCGGCGATGGGAGCACATCCGCTGCGAGGCGCGGCGGCGATCGCCGGACTGGGGATCACGCCGCAGGGGAAGGTGTACGGCACCAACGCCGTCGGCTTCGCGGTCGATGCGGTGCGCCTGGCGCTCGAAGACGCCGGGCTCGAGCGCAGCGACCTCGACGGCCTGCTCGTCAACCCGGGCCTCACCTGGAACGACCAGGGCATGGGCTCGTTCCAGCTCCAGCAGGCGCTCGGCCTGCGCGACCTGCGACTCACCGCCACGATGAACCTGGGCGGTGCCACCGCCTGCGCCATGATCCACCAGGCGGTCCTGGCGATCGCCTCGGGCATGGCCACGGCGGTGGCGTGCGTGTTCTCCGATGCGCCGCTCAAGCCACCGGCACCCGACGGGGCGCGCAAGTCGAGCGGCGCCGCCTACGGCTTCGCACGCGGCTTCGAGGCCGCCTACGGCTTCTTCGGCGTCAACGCCATGTACGCGCTCGTCGCCAGCCGGCACATGCACCGCTTCGGCACCACGAACGATCAGCTCGGCGCGGTGGCCGTGGCGCAGCGACGCTGGGCCGCCGGCAATCCGCAGGCCCAGCTCCGCGACACGCCGCTCACGCTCGACGACTACCGCGCGTCGCGCTGGATCGTCGAGCCGTTCCACCTCTTCGACTGCTGCCTGGTGTCGAACGGCGGGCTCGCCGTCATCGTCACCAGCGCCGAGCGCGCCCGCTCGCTGCGCAAGCCGCCGGTCTACGTCTGGGGCATGGGGCAGGGGCACATGGGCGGCGATCCCGCCGACTCGCTCACCTCGGGCGCGGTGCTGGCCAAGAAGCCGGCGTTCGACATGGCCGGCATCGGCCTCGCCGACCTCGACGTCGTCGAGCTGTACGACTGCTACACCTTCACCGTCCTGGTCACGCTCGAGGACTACGGCTTCTGCGCCAAGGGCGAGGGTGGGCCGTTCGCGGCCGAGGCCCACACCGGGCCGGGCGGGAAGCTCGCGCTCAACACCGGCGGCGGCCAGCTCTCGAGCTTCTACATGTGGGGCATGACTCCGGTGTCCGAGGCCGTGATCCAGCTCCGCGGCGAGGGCGGCGCCCGCCAGGTGGCGAAGCACGACCTCGCGCTGGTCTCCGGCAACGGCGGTGTGCTCAGCACCCATTCCAACCTGATCCTGTCGAGGCTGCCGTCGTGAGCGACGCCCCGGCCCGGCCGATCCCCGTGGTCACCCCCGAGATGGCCCCGTTCTGGGAGGCCGCGAAGCGGCAGCAGCTGGTCGTCCAGCGCTGCGTGGCGTGCGGCACCCTGCGCTTCCCGGCGCGCGAGGTGTGCAGCAGGTGCCTGTCCCGGGACGTCGCGTGGACCCCGGTGTCGGGGCGCGGCGAGGTCTTCAGCAAGGTGGTCATGCACCTCGCAAACCACCCGGCGTTTGCGGCGATGGCGCCCTACGCCGTGGTGGTCGTGCAGCTGGAGGAGGGGGCGCGGATCATGTCGAACGTCACCGGCTGCGCCCCGGCCGACGTGCGCATCGGCATGCCGGTGGAGGTCACCTTCGAGCCCCTCGACGACACCGTCACGCTGCCGCTCTTCCGCCCCACGTCATCCAAAAACGGCTGACCCGGCCTTTTCGACCGTTCACCCCACGCGACTCGCGCCGCTCCGTGACGCGTAGCAGGGTAGGCGGCGCGGTGGAGCCTGGGTTATAGCGGGCTCATGGCTCCACGGCCCGTTGCCATGTCGTCGTCGAGTCGTCGTTACAAGATGCTGCTCCTCGTCCTCGGGACGGGCGCCGCCACCGGCCTGCACCTGGGCCTGCTGCATCTCTTCATGTGGCGGACGTGGGCGGCGCCGGTGACGTTCTTCCTGGGGAGCGTGATCTTCGCGACGTTCACCTATCTCCTGTGGCGTTACGTGTTTCCGCGTCTCGGCGGTCGCACGCTGGTGGGCCAGCTGGTGCGCCAGACCGCCGTCGCGATCCTGGTCTTCGGCACCATCTCGCTGCTGGTGACGACGGTGGCGGTGTACTTCCTGAATGCGCCGCCGCTCTTCGGCGTGCCCACGCTGCCCGAGCAGCACCTCACCATCACGCCGCAGATGCGGCAGAACTACGCCCGGCTGTACGCGCTGCTGCCGATCGTGCCCACGGTCCTGATCACGCTCATCGCCTACCACCTGGTGTGGCGGCACGTGGAAGCGTTGCAGACGCGCGAGCGCGAGCTCGCCGAGCTGGCCGCCACGGCGCAGCTGGCCGCGCTGCGGGCGCAGATCAACCCGCACTTCCTCTTCAACAGCCTCAACTCCATCGCCCAGCTCATCCACGCCGATCCCGACAAGGCCGAGGCCTGCGTCGAGCGCCTGGCGGAGATCTTCCGCTACATCCTCCACCGCGCCGAGCAGGAGTTCGTGCCGCTGTCGGAAGAGCTGCAGATGACGCAGGCCTATCTCGACATCGAGCGCGCGCGCTTCGACGAGCGACTGCAGGTCACCACCCGCATCGACCCGCGCAGCCTGCGGCATCTGATCCCGAACCTCATCCTGCAGCCGCTGGTCGAGAACGCGGTCAAACACGGCCTGTCGCGCAAGCTCGGCGTCGGCACGGTGTCCATCGACGCCCAGGTCGACGGCGGCACGCTCACCCTCACCGTCGGCGACGACGGTCTCGGCATGGGCAGCGCGGTGCTCGACGACGTCTACGATCGCGGCGTCGGCCTGCGGAACCTGCGCGAGCGCATGGAGCGTCTCTACGGTCCCGACCACCTGCCGGAGATCCACAGCGCGCCCGGCGGCGGCACGGTCGTGCGGCTGCGGCTGCCCACGCACGAGGTCGCCGCATGAGTGCCGCCATCCGCACCCTCGTCGTCGACGACGAGAAGCTGGCGCGCGACCGGCTGAACGGCTTCCTGGCGACGCTCGGCGGGGTCGAGGTGGTGGGGCAGGCCGCGAACGGCGTCGAGGCCGTCGAGATGATCGAGTCGGAGCGACCCGATCTCGTCTTCCTCGACGTGCAGATGCCCGGCATGGACGGCTTCGAGGTGCTGAAGGCGCTCACCAAGCCGCCGCCGCAGGTGGTGTTCTCGACCGCCTACGACGAGTACGCCATCCGCGCCTTCGAGGTGCAGGCGGTCGACTACCTGCTGAAGCCGTACGGGCGCGCGCGGGTGGAGGCGACGCTCGGCCGCGTGCGGGCCCGGCTCGCCAGCGGCGACCCGGCCGTCGACATCGAGGCCGTGATCCGTCGCATCGACGAGCGCAAGCAGGCGTGGGTGACGCAGGTGTCGGTCCACAGCGGCAAGCGCATCCTCCTCCTCCCGGTGGAGGACATCTTCTGGTTCGGCGTCGAGCACCGCCTGGTGTACGCCCACAACGCCGAGCGCGGCTTCATGACCAACTACACGCTGCGCGAGCTGGAAGATCGACTCGACCCGGCGCTCTTCTTCCGTGCCCACAAGGCCAGCCTGGTGAACCTGCGGCACGTGAAGGAGATCGTCCCGTGGTTCGGCGGGCGCTACAAGCTCGTCATGCGCGACCAGCCCGGCAGCGAGGTGGCCGTCAGCCGCACGCAGGCCCGCACGCTCCGCGCGCGTCTCAAATGGTGACGCCCCACCCACCGTTGACAGCCGCGCCGGAGCGGCAGCAATAGATCGAGGCCCGCCTCCGCTCTCCCCACCATGCGTTCCGACCCCGTCTTCGACGCCACCACGCGTCCCCGTGCCGCTCGCACCACGACCATGCTGGTGGCGTCGGTACTCCTGCACGGGCTGCTCGGGCTGATGCTCTACTTCGACGTCGCCGGCATCGGCGGCGGATTCGGCCTCGGCGTGGGCCCCGGATTCGGTATCGGATCGGGTGGCGGCGTCGGACTCGGCGAGAAGAAGCGACGCGAGATCTTCTCCCTCGAGGACATCCCCGAGGTCGTCCGCCCGCAGGAGCAGAAGAACGACGAGGAGATCAAAGACCTCGTCGTCGCGCGCACGCCGCAGGCGATCACCGTGCCGCAGCCGATCAGGCCGAAGGTCATCACCGGCACCAAGACCGGCCCGGTGGTACAGTTCGCGCGCCCGGTGAAGCCGGTCGGTGCCGGCACCGATCTCGGCGCGCGCTTCGCGCAGGCGGGGAAGGGCACCGGCGGGTTCGGCATCGGAGGAGGAGGCGGCGGCCTCGGCATCTCGCTCGGCACCGCGTTCGGCAAGTACGTCGGCACGCTCCGCAAGGGCGGGCTCGACGTCGCGCTCGTCGTCGACGCGTCGGGCAGCATGCAGAACATCGTCGACGACCTGAAGCGCCGGCTCGGCGACATGGCCGTCAACATGCAGCGCCTGGTGCCGACGGCGCGCATCGGCGCCGTCGTCTATCGCGACAAGGCCGACGACAAGATCGCCACCGCGCCGCGCCAGAGCGAGGACTTCGTCGTCAAGTGGACGGACCTCACCCTCAACACCAAGAAGGTGCAGAGCTTCCTCGGCGGCATCGTCGCCGAGGGCGGCGGCGACTGGAAGGAAGCCGTCAAGGACGGTCTCCAGGCGGCGATGACGCAGCTCAAGTGGCGACCCGACGCGAAGAAGGTGATCATCCTGATCGGCAGCTCGCCGCCGCACGACGAGGACATGGGCGCCATCCGCGGCATGATCTCGTCGTGGACGGCCCAGGGCGGCGTCGTCAGCACCGTCGACGTCAGCGCGCAGCTGCACGAGGAGCACGAGCGCAAGCTCAACAAGTGGCTCTACGGCGACGAGGTGCGCGAGGTCACCGCCCTGCCGGAGTTCTACGCCGAGGTCCGCCAGAGCTTCAACGACATGGCCCGCGCCGGCGGCGGCGATTCGATCGCGCTCGCACAACCGCAGGGCCTCATGCGCCACATCCTGGTGCTGGCCTTCGGCCCGCAGTGGGAGAAGGACGTCTCGCGCGCCACGCGTGGACGATCATGAACCAAGGAGCATCCGTCATGGAACAAGCCCCCAATCTCGATTTCGTCGCCCTGATCCACCAGGGCGCCCTGTCGACGTATCCGCTGCTCGTCTGCTCGGTGATCGTGCTGGGCATCGTCCTCGAACGGGTCTGGAGCCTGCGTGGCGTGATCTCGTCGACGGCGAAGCTCACCGCCGCCGTCGTGCCGGTGCTGGCGCGCGGCGACGTCGCCGGTGCGATCGAGGCGGTGCGCAAGCATCGGCTCTGCCCCGCCCGTCGCGTCTACGAGGATCTCATCGAGGGCGAGCAGAGCGTACCGCTGCCGGAGCTCGAGCGCGTCGCGACGGAGCGCACGTTCGAGGAGGTGCAGGGCGCGGGCTCGAACCTGTGGCTGCTCGGCACCATCGGCTCGGCGGCGCCGTTCATCGGGCTGTTCGGGACGGTGCTCGGCATCATCCGCGCCTTCCACGCCATCGCGCTCGCCGGCACCGGCGGCTTCGGCGTCGTCGCCAGCGGCATCTCGGAGGCGCTCATCGCCACCGCGCTCGGCCTCGGCGTCGGCATCATCGCCGTCGTCTTCTACAACTACTTCCAGGCCCGGGTGGATCGCATCGACGCCGCGCTGCGCATCGGCAGCGGCCGCGTGCTCGAGGCCGTGTCGGCGGCACGGAGGGCCCATGGCGTTCAGTAGCCAGGGCCGCGGCAACGGCCGGCGCGCGATCGTCGCCGAGATCAACGTCACCCCGCTCACCGACGTCTTCCTGGTGCTGCTGATAATCTTCATGATCACCACGTCGGCCATGATGAAGCCCGCCGACGTCGAGCTGCCCGAGGCGGCGCAGGAGGACCAGGAGACCCAGGGCGTCACGGTGACGATGACCCCGTCGAAGGAGATCTTCATCAACGACCGCCCGGTGACGGGCGACGACGCCCAGATCGCCACGGTGCTGAAGGACGCGCTGTCGAAGGCGAAGGAGAAGGTCGTGATCCTCGCCGGCGATCGCGAGGTGGTCCTGGGTGAGGTGATGCGCGTGCTGAGCCTGTCGAAGGAGGCGGGCGCGACCGGCTTCGCCCTGGCCTCGGAGTGACGATCCGCCGCTGGCTGCCGGCCCTCCTGCTGCTGGCGGCGCTTCCGGTGGCGGCGCAGAACGTCCCGGGGCTCGAGTCGCGCGCGAAGGCGTTCTACGAGCAGCTCGAGCGCGGCCAGCGCGACCGCGCCGCGAGCGAGTTCCCGGGCCTCGAGCGCGACCTCGCCGCCGCCGCCACCGAGATCGAGAACACGCAGGACCGGCTGCGCGACGAGGTGGTCGAATCGGACGGCGCCCTCGAGGCGCTCTTCGACAGCGACCGATGGCGGCAGCTCGAGATCCAGTCCCTGGTGGTGGCCTACCACCTCGCGTGGGTGCGCTATCAGGGCGCGCAGCTCGTCGGCGACGGTCCGAAGAAGAAGGCGCTGCTGCAGAAGGCCGTCGACGGCTTCTCGCAGTTCATCGACGTCGGCGTGCCCGAGATCTCGTCGGAGAGCCAATACGGTCGCGGGCTCGCCTACATGGACCTGGGCAACTGGGCGAAGGCCACGTCCGACCTCGAGCAGGCCTCGTCTGAATCGAAGACGGCATCGCGGGCGAAGGCGGCCCTCGCGGAGGTGGAGCGGCGCAAGTCCGGTGGCAAGGCGCCCGAGGCACCCCCGCAGCCCGCGCCCGACGATCCGGAAGTGCTGGCGACGGGGCTCGCCGAGCGGCTGCCGAAGGTTCCCGGCGACGCGGCCGCCGAGAAGGACGCGACGGCGCTGGCACGCGGACTCGCCGCGCGCGGTGGGGCCTGGCAGGGCCGCATCGCCACGATGGTCGCCGAGAAGCTGGGCAATCGTTCGAGCTACGGCCTCTGGCTGCAGGCACAGCTCGCCGTCGATCGCGGTCGCTGCGCCGACGTCGCGCCGCTGGCCGCCGCCAGCGACGACGTCAACGACGGTGGTCGCGCGCGGTATCGGCCCGAGATCCTCTTCATGGAGGCGGGCTGCCGGCTGAACGGCGGCAAGCCGCAGGAGGCCGCCGACCTCTTCGCCGGGTTCCTGAAGGAATTCCCCAACAGCGATCGGGCACGCGAAGCGGCGTACTACCGCATCCGTGCCCTCGACATGGTGCGCGCCAACAACCCGGCCGCGACGCCCGCGTTCGAGGACGCGCTCGCGAGCTACCTGCAGCGGTTCGGCAAGAGCGACGGTGCCGCCGAGGCGCACTGGCTGCTCGGCGACCTGTATCGGACCAAGGGCGACTGCGCGAAAGCGGAGACCGAGCTGGCGCAGGTTCCCGCCGGTCCGTTCGCGGCGCGTGCGAAGATGGCGTCGCTCGAGTGCCGCGTGAATGCGCTCGGTCCGAAGACGCCGCCGGCCGAACGCGCGAAGCTCGTCGCCGACCTCGACGCCTTCGTGCAGGCGACGCCGGCCAAGGGTGCCGACGAGGCACTGGTGGCACGTGCCGCACTGATGGGTGCGCTCGCCGCCGCCGGCACCACGCCGCCGGCGCACGACACCACCCTGGCGCTCCTGTCCGACTTCGAGAAGAAGTATCCGTCGCAGAAGGAGCTGCTGCCGAAGGCCGTCGAGGCACGGCTCGCCGCCAAGGTGGCATTGGGTCAGCTCGGCGACGCCACCGCCGATCTCGATTCGTACCTCGCCGCCGGCGGCAGCACGGAGCGCAGCAAGACGCTCGCACGTCTCGGCCGCGACCTGGCCGCGCGCACCGAACGCGGCGAGCCGGCGGAGCGACAGCAGGCGCTGGCACTCGCGCGCAAGGTCTACGCCGCACTCCTCCAGGGCGGCGGCGGCACCGCCGACAAGATCACCCTCGCCGATCTCGAGCTCCGGAGCGGCGACGGCGCCGCGGCGCGGAAGCTCTACGAGGAGGTGCTGCAGAGCGAGCCCACGTCGGCCGAGGCGCTGCGCGGTGCCGCCAAGGCCGCCGCCGCGGCGGGCGACGTCGACGCAGCACTCGCCTACTGGCGTCGCGTGCTCGACGCCAGCCCCACGGGCGCGACCTCGTGGTACGAGGCACGCGTCGCGCAGGTGACGTTGCTGAAGGACAGCAACCGGAAGCCGGAGGCGTGCCAGATCCTGCGCTCGTCGCGCGGTCGGGCGACGAGCACCGGCGGCGATCAGCTCGCGAAGCGGCTGCAGTCGATGGAGCCGGAGGTGTGCAAGTAGCCGACGCGACTACTGCACCGCGATCATGAAGCCTTCGGTCTCCCCCGTCTCGACGTCCTCGATCGAGATCTGCGCGTTCACCCACCGGCCCGCCGGGTAGAGCAGGAAGCGCACCGCGGTCGAGTTGGGCGCGACCTCGACGCGATCGAGGCGCTCGGCCCGCACGCGATCCGCCGCGGGCCCGGAGACCAGACCGGCGTCGAAGGCGGCTCCCTTCAGCTGGACCCCGGGCTTGCCCTCGGCGTTCGAGAGCGTGATGCCCGCGGCATCGAGCGCGACGGCCCGGTCGGTGCCGTTGCGGATGGTGACGCGGATCAGCACCGCATCGCCGCCGGTCGCGTTGCTGCCGAGATCGAGCCGGGCCTGGTAGTTGTCCATCGACTCGATCAGCGTCTGCAGCCCGGCCTCGACGCGCGGCGTCTCGACGTCGGGCCGCTGGGACAGCTCGCGGAAGCTGTAGCCGAACTTCCGGCTGAACTCGTAGTTCGGCATCAACGAGTCCTCGATGGGCTGCGCCTCGACGCCGTTGATCGTGCAGATGATGCGGACGCGACCGCGCTCGGTGCTGCCGTCGGGCGCCGTTTTCGTGCCGCCCACCACGCCGGCGCGCCCGCTGCTGGGCTCGACCATCTCGGTGATGGTGTAACCAAGCTCCACCATCGTGCGGTGAACCACCCGAGCCGCCCGGCTGCACTCCATGTTCGGCCGCTCGACGGCGAAGCGCTTCGGCGCGGGGCAGGCGACGAGGACTGTCATGAGGACGAGGAGCCACCGCATCGGACGGTTCTGCTACACTCCGGCCGTGATCGTCCACACCCTCGGTCACTCGACCCGCTCACTCGACGAGCTCACACGGCTCCTCGAGGCATACGGCATCACGGGCGTGGTCGACGTGCGGCGGTTCCCGGCGTCACGCCGGCATCCGCACTTCGCGAGCGATGCGCTGGCGGCGTCGCTGGCCGCCACCGGCCGGCGTTACGACTGGCTCCCTGCGCTCGGCGGCCGCCGCCCCGCCCGTCCCGACTCGCCGCACACGGCCTGGCGCGAGCCCGGGTTCCGCGGCTACGCCGATCACATGGACGGCGAGGAGTTCCGCGGCGGGCTCGATGCCCTGCTCGCCCTCGCCGCCGACCGTCCCACCGCCATCATGTGCGCCGAGGCCGTGCCGTGGCGCTGCCACCGCCAGCTCATCTCCGACGCCCTGGTCGCTCGCGGCGTGGAGGTCACTCACATCCTGAGCGACACGTCGTCCAATCCACATCGGCTCACCGCCTTCGCCCGCCTCGACGGCGATCGGCTCGTCTACGACGGCGGGCAACTGGCGCTCGGGCGGAACGATCGTCCATAATCCCGCCCACATGCGACCGCACGTACAGATCGTCAGCCACGGCCCCCATTGTCTCGACGGCGTCACCGCGGCGGCGGCGGTCGCCCGCTACTTCGGCGACGACGCCGAGGTCACGGCGACCTTCGCCAGCAACAGCGAGATCGACGCCACCCTGCGCAACGTCCGTCGCGTCGAAGGTCGCGACAGCCAGCTCTGGGTCACCGACATCTCCTGGCGCGAGCCCGAGACCGATGCGCACCTCCGCCAGCTCGCCGCCGACGGCATGCGCATCTTCTGGATCGACCACCACCGCACTGCGCTCGAGCGGCATCGCACCGGCAAGATCGACGTGCCGTTTACCGACAAGGTGCTGAGCGAGGAGTTCGCCGCCTCCCGCCTCACGTACGAATATCTCGCGCGCCGGCTATCCTCCGAGCACCGCCATCCACCCATGTTCGCGTCGTTCGCGCCGGTCGTCGCCATGGCCGACGACAACGATCGCTGGCTGCACCGCGTCGCGGGCTCGCGTGAGCTGGCGTGGGTGGTGCGCGTCCTCGGTCCGGACGCCTACGACGACTTCCTGCAGCTCGACGAGCGCGTCGAGTACTCTCCCCGCATGACGGCGGCACGCGAGCGCGTCGCCGCCGAGATCGCGCGCAGCTTCGCCGTCGCCGACGCCAGCCGCGTCGAGCGACGGATCGGCGACGTGCTGCTGATCACGGCGATGTGCGACGGACATCCGAGCGAGATCGCCGACGCCTGGGGCAAGAAGACACCGGGTGCCGTGTTCGCGCTCTACGACGCGAAGAGCCTGGCGGTGAGCCTGCGGCGCTCGCCGGACTGCCAGGTCGATCTGTCGGTGCTCGCGCAGTCGCTCGGCGGCGGCGGTCATGCCGCCGCGGCCGGGTGCGAGATTCCCGATCTCAGGAAAGCGGTCTCGGAGCTGATCGCCGATCGGGTGGGCAAGCAGCTTGCATGAAGCCGACGCTGACGCACGTTGCTCTCGCCGTCCGTGACGTCGCGCGCACGATCGCGTTCTATTCTCGACACGCGCAGCTCCACGTCGTCCACGACCGCACCGATCACGGCATCCGTGTGGTGTGGCTGAGCGAGGTCGAGCACGATCCACGCTTCGTGCTGGTGTGCATCGAGCAGCCCGACGCGCACGCGCCGGAGAAATCGTCGATGCTGCACCTGGGCTTCGCGCTGGGATCGCGCGAGGAGGTCGACGCGGCGGCGATGGCGGCACGCGCCGACGACGTGTTGGTGTCGGCGCCGGTCTACGCCGGACCGGTGGTGGGGTACTTCTGTATCGTCGCGGATCCAGACGGGAACCAGGTGGAGTTCTCGTTCGGACAGCCGATCGATCCGCGCGCGCTGCCGCCTGCGTGACAGCGGGGACGACGCGGTGGAGGCCCGGGGGGCCGCCCCGTGACGCGTCCTTGACGGCTGACGTCCCACCCCGCCCTGTCCACCACTCCCGGGCCTCCGCCGCGGCGTCCCTGCTGTGCGCGAAAGTTCGAGTGAGAAGCCTCGTCCGTCGATGAACCCGGACCGTGGACGCACGACGACCGCTGGTGCTGATGAATCGGTACGACGCCGGACGTCGAGGGGGAGTTCAGGAAGGACGCGATACGTGTTCGTTGAGAGCGCGCTCGTATTAGCGGACCGGCGCCGGAGATGTCAAGCAGAAAGATAGAGCTTGAACGGATTCGAGGCGTTGCAACACGCCGACGGGTGACATCGCGCACGGGAAGTCGGGTCTGCGACTTTGGTACGAATGACGATCCGTCCGATTCAATCACGGCGCGCGTCATGCGACGCGAACGCCCACTTGTAAGCCCCCGCGCCCGGTGCCAGAAGCGAGGCATGACGAGGCGGACGCGGGTCGGAGTGCTCTATGGTGGCCGATCGGGCGAGCACGAAGTGTCGCTGCGCTCGGCGGCGACGGTCATCGGCGCACTCGATGCGTCGCGATTCGAGGTCGTACCCATCGCGATCACGCGCGAGGGACGATGGCGGACCGGGCTCGAGAGCCTGCGTCTCCTCGACGAAGCACAGCGCGACCTGAAGCCCATCT
This sequence comes from uncultured Binatia bacterium (SeqCode), assembly GCA_964404165.1. GTDB lineage: Bacteria > Desulfobacterota > Binatia > DP-6 > DP-6 > DASYLJ01. The sequence goes on from CAYOIZ010000014.1 coordinate 36,888, forward strand.
CCGACTATGGTCTCGAAGTCACCCTCGCCGCCGAGCCGACGCGACGCGCGCTCATTCCGCTCGACGACGGCCCGCCACCCGCAACGCTCGACGTCGTCTTCCCGGTGCTACACGGAACGTACGGCGAAGACGGCACGGTACAGGGATTGCTTGAGATGGCGGGCATTCCCTACGTCGGCGCCGGCGTGCTCGCCTCCGCCGTCGGCATGGACAAGGGTGCCATGAAGGCGGCCTTCCGTGACGCCGGGATTCCCGTCTGCCGTTGGCTGGTCGCCCATCCGTACCGCGAGTCCGCCGACGACGTCGCCGCCCGCGTCGGGTTCGGCTTCGGGTTCCCCTGCTTCGTCAAGCCCGCGAATCTCGGCTCGTCCGTCGGTATCAGCAAGGTCGCCGACGCCGGCGCGCTCGCGACGGCGCTCGCCGAGGCCGCCGCCTTCGATCCGAAGGTCATCGTCGAGGAGGCCATCGACGCGCGCGAGCTCGAGTGCGGCGTGCTCGGCAACGACGCGCCCGAGGCGTCGGTCGTCGGCGAGATCGTCCCGTCGCACGAGTTCTACGACTACGTCGACAAGTACGTGGACGACGGCGCCAGCACCGTCATCCCGGCGGCCATTCCGCGTGAGACCGCCGACAGCATCCGCGGGCTGGCGCTCGACGCCTTCCGCGCCGTCGACTGCTCCGGCCTGGCGCGCGTCGACTTCTTCCTCGAGAAGACCACCGGCCGCGTCTTGGTCAACGAGATCAATACGATGCCGGGCTTCACGCGCACGAGCATGTTCCCGCGGCTGTGGGAGGCGAGCGGCGTGCCGCTGCCCACGCTGGTCGAGCGGCTGGTGGCGCTCGCCATCGAGCGTCACGCGGCGCGCGAGCGCCGCATGCTGTCGTTCAAGGCGCCCGTCAGCGCGACGCCGAAATCGTCGGTCGCCAGCCGTTGACGCGCAGCCGGCTCGCCAGCGTCTGTGCACGCGACTTGCTGGAGAACTGCCCGAGGTGCAGCGTCCGGCCCACCGCGCGCGCGTTGTAGCCGCGCTTCGAGAGCTTCGCCTTGGCCGCGTTCAGCTCCTTGGTGTTGCGGTACGGACCGAGCTGGACCGTGTAGCGACCGCCGCCGGTCGCCGTGACGCGCGGCGCCGGGTCGAGATCGCCCTCCTGCTCGACGGCGGTCGGGCGCGTCGGACGCTTCGCCGTGAGGACGGGTGTGCGCTTCGCCGGGGGCTTGGCCGCACGCAGCACCGGCACCGGATCGGGCTCCGGCTCGGCGTCGGGTCCTCCGAGGCCGAACGACACCAGGCGGCGGGCGTCGCCCCAGAGGTCGGTCGAGCCCAGCAGCGCGATGACGATCTCGCGGTCGCCACTCTGCGCCGACCCGACAAAGCAGCGCTTGGCGGGGCGGGTGTAGCCGGTCTTGCCGATGACCCGGTGATCCCACCCTTCGAGGAGGCGGTTGTGCGAGCGCAACGCCACCATGCGGGTGCGGCCGCCCGTGTCGAGCGGAACCTCGGTGGCCGGCGTCTCGAGGATCTCGCGGAACATCGGCAGGCGCATGCCGTACCGGAAGATGCGACTCAGATCGCGCACCGTGGACACGTGCCCGGCGGCGGTGAGACCGTGCGGATTGGCGAAGGAGGAATGGGTGGCGCCAACGGCGCGCGCCTTCGCGTTCATGCGACGGCTGAAGGCCTCTTCGGAGCCCGATATCCCTTCGGCCACGACGGCCGAGGCATCGTTGGCCGACTTGAGGAGCACCGCGTAGAGGAGGTCGCGCAGCACCATCGACTGTCCGGGACGGAACCCCACCTTCGACGGTGCGGTGGCCGCGGCGTCGGCGCTGACGGTGAAGCTGTCGTCGAGACGACCGCTCTCCAGGGCGACGATGGCGGTGACGATCTTGGTGGTACTCGCGGGCGGCAGCGGGAGGTCGCCATTGCGCTCCCAGATCACCTCGCCGCTGTTGGCGTCGACGATGATCGCCGCGCGCGCCGTGACGTTGGGCTCGGCCGCGCCCGCGACCGACGCCACCAATACCGCGGCCAGCGCGAGCCCCAGGCCCGCACCCGCAAACCTCCGCATCCACCACCTCCCCGGACGAACCCCGACTCCGGGTGGATCATGCCACGGGCACGGAAGCGGGCTCAAGCGGAGACCTCGTATTCGAGCGGAGCGAGCCCTGTCCACGCACCGGCCGCGTGATCGGCGACGAGCATGCCCGCATTGCGAACCACACGACCGGGCCCCCAGGCGCCCCGGACGTGCCGTTCGAGCGCCATCATGACGGCGCCGTGGCTCACGACCACGATCTCGTCGTCGGGCGCGGCGGCGACGAGGCCGTCGAGGGCGGCCCCGGCACGGACCACGACCTCGTCGAGCGTCTCGCCACCGGGTGGACGCCACGTCCAGTAGCGCGCGGGGTCGTAGCCCGGGCGCGGCGAGCTGTAGGGGGTGCCGGCGAGCTCGCCGTAGCTGCGCTCGCGCAGGTCGTGGAGCACCTCGACCGTCAGGCCGAGATGAGCGGCCAGGATGTCGGCGGTCTGGCGGGCGCGCAGGTACGGGCTCGAGACGATGCGGGCGGGTGCGAAGCGTGCCGCCAGGACGGTGGCGGCGTTCCGCGCCTGCGTGCGTCCGACGTCGGTGAGCGGAATCTCGGGATGCGGCGTGAAGCACTGGGCGCGATTGCCCTCGCTCTCCGCATGACGGATCAGGATGAGGCGCCCCACGCCGATCAGCCCTCGCGGTTCACCCGGTCGATGAGGCGACGGAGCAGCCCCGCGCCACGACGGTTGGCATGGAAGACGAGCCGCGGCAGGGCGTTCAGCTCGGGCTCCTGCTCGCGCTCCTCCTCGAGGGCGTCGCATTGCGTGATCTCACCCGATTCGACCAGCGCCGTGAAGTCCCGATTGAGGGCCGCTACCAGCTCGGCCGAGATCGGGCGGTTCAGCCGCAGCACCAGCAATCGGCCGACGTACCGTGAGGAGTGGTACAGCTTGTAGAACGCCGTGATCTCCTCGACCGCCTCGTCGAGGTCGGACGTCACCTTGAAGAGGGACAGGTCCTCGGGGGAGATCAGCTGCTGGCGCAGCAGATGATCCTCGACGTACCGCTTCCACGCCTTCCAGTAGGTGCCGCGCGGGGAATCGAGGTAGACGATCGGCAGCGGGCCGCTTTTCCCCGTCTGGATCAGGGTGACCGCCTCGTACCCCTCGTCGTGCGTCCCGAAGCCGCCCGGGAAGAGCACCAGCGCGTCGGCCTCCTTCATGAACATGAGCTTCCGCGTGAAGAAGTAACGGAAGGTCACGAGCTTGGGGTCGTTCTGGATGAACTCGTTGGCCTCCTGCTCGAACGGCAGCCGGATGTTGACGCCGAAGCTGCGCTCGCGGCCGGCGCCCTCCTGACAGGCGCGCATGATGCCGTTGCCGCCGCCGGTGATGATCATGTAGCCGCGCGCCGTGATGCGGCGCGCGAACTCGGCGGCGGTGCGATAGGCCGGCGCCGCGGGTGGCGTACGGGCCGAGCCGAAGATGCTGACCTTGCGCACGCCCTTCCAGGGCTCGAACACCTTGAAGGCGTAGCGCAGCTCGCGCAGCGCCGAGTTGAGGAGCTTCAGGTCGCCGAGCCCGGTGCCGTCACGCAGGAGCTTCAGGCTCGTCTCCACCATCTCCCGCACCATCGTCTCCTCGCGCGAGAGGCCGGTTTCGGCCTGGACGCGGGGGAGAATGTCGGTGAGGAGCGTGCGACGGCGCCGGTCGCGCAGCGCCCGGCCTCCGGTGGTCTTGGATGCCATGGATATCCGCATCTTGCCCGGCTCGGCCCGCGGTTGCGAGGCGGGGGGGCGGGCTCTATCCTCCCCGCCGTGCCGTCCCCCAATGCCGTGCTGCGCACCATCCGGGACGAGCTGCAGCAGCTCTTCCTCGAGCGCAACGACCTGATCGACGGTACCCTGGTGGGCCTCCTGGCCGGCCAGCACGTCCTGGTGATCGGCCCGCCCGGCACCGCCAAGTCGATGCTCGCCGACGAGGTCTGTCGCCGGCTCACCGGCGCCCGCTACTTCCAGTGGCTCCTCACCCGCTTCACCACCCCCGAGGAGCTCTTCGGGGCCGTCAGCCTGAAGGCCCTCGAGAACGACGACTACCGGCGCCTCACCACCCACAAGCTGCCCGAGGCGCACATCGCGTTCCTGGACGAGGTGTTCAAGGGCAGCTCGTCGATCCTGAACACGATCCTGACGCTCATCAACGAGCGCCGCTTCCACAACGGACGCGAGGTCGCCACGGTTCCGCTGCTGTCGCTGGTGGCGGCGTCGAACGAGCTCCCCGAGGACGACGAGCTCCTCGCCCTGCACGACCGCTTCCTGCTGCGCTTCACCGTCGAGTACATCGCGGAGGACTTCCGCTTCCTGAAGCTGCTGCAGGGGCGACCGCCCGCCACGCGCACGACGCTCGGGCTCGACGAGCTCGTGGCGGCGCAGGCCGAGGTGGCCGCGATGCCGGTTCCGGGGACCGTGCTGCGTGTCGTCACCGACCTGCGGCGCGAGCTCGGCCGGCGCGACATCGTCGCGTCCGACCGTCGCTGGGCGCAGTCGATCGGCGTCCTGCAGGCGCACGCCTGGCTCGAGGGTCGCAGCGCGGTGACCGACGACGACGTCGCCTTCCTGGAGCACGTCCTCTGGCGCGACCCGGCCGAGCGCGCCCCGGTGCGCGAGACGATCCGCGAGCTCCTGCACGGCTACGAGGACGAGGTGCGGGTGCTGCTCTACCAGTCGCGTGAGCTGCGCGACTACGCGCTGCGCGACTGGGAGAACGCCGACCTGCGCAACCGCGCCGCCGTCGAGGCGCACACCAAGCTGCGCAGCATCACCGGCAAGGTCGAGGACATCCTGACCGCTGCGCGCGGTGGCGGCCGGCCGACGGAACGGGTCGAGGCGCTGCATCGCGAGATCATCCAGATCCAGCAGGAGCTGCTGGCGCGTCTCTGACGATGCCGACGGTCCTGATCCCGCCGCGCCAGCACTGCTGCGTCGAGAGCGACGCCTTCGATCGCAGCGCGTTCGACGCGCTCACGGCCGACGCGCCGTCGCTGCGGGCCGTGCTCGACGCCGGCGGCGTCCTGGTGCCGCACTTCCGCGAGCTGCTCGAGGACGTCTACTGCCTCCTCTACAAGCTCGAGCCGCGTTGGCGCGCGGCGGACGAGATCGCGCCCGCGGCGGCGCTGAACCGCGCCCTCCTGAACGCCCTGCGCGATCATCCGCTGCTCGAGCACGTGCGGTCCGACACGCAGCTCGACGAGGTGGCCGCCGGTCTCGCCACGGTCCTCGTCGGCGAGCACGTCCTCGACCTGCTGCGGCGCGAGGCGCTGCTGCCGCGCGGCGACCTGCTCGACCTCTGGGACCTCGAACGCCAGGAGGACGAGCTGCGCCGGCGTGCCACGGAGCTCGACGAGCTCGAGCACGGCGACGCCAGCGAGGCCGTGCGAGCCACCGCCAAGCGTGCGGCGCAGGTGGCGGAGGCGCGGCTGCGGCAGAAGGCGCAGAACACGGCGCAGCGGCTGGCCGAGATGCCGCCGCGGGCACGCAACGCGCTGCCCGACGCCACCTCGGGTCTGACACGCCAGCTCGCCGAGGCCGCCAGCGAAGCGCACGGCTGGAGCACCGGGCTCGGCAGCGGCGGCCGCAGCAGCCCCGGCCGCCAGATCGAGCTCGGACGCCGGCTCGCCACCAACCCGAAGCTGCGCCGTCTCGGCGCCGCCGTCGGTCGCATGCGTGCCCTCGCGCTGGCGCTGCGCAAGCGCAGCGTCGAGCGCGCCAGCGAGGAAACCTACGCCGTCGAGATGGGGCGCGAGATCGAGCGCCTGCTGCCCCCCGAGCTGCTGGCGCTGCGCCATCCCGTCCTGAAACGCGACTTCGCCCGCCGTCTGATCGAGGGCCGCCTGCTGTCGTACCAGCTGCGCGGCGTCGACGAGCGCGGTCGCGGCCCGATGATCGTCTGCCTCGACGGCTCGTCGTCCATGGCGGGGGAGAAGGAGATCTGGGCCAAGGCGGTGGCGCTGACGCTGCTCGAGATCGCGCGGCGCCAGCGCCGGCTGTTCCGCTTCATAGGATTCTCGTCGTGCGACGAGCCGCTCTACACGCTCGACGTGAACCCGCGTGAGCACCATCGCGTGTCGGTCGACCGCGCGCTCGACGTCGCCGAGCACTTCCCCGGCGGCGGCACCGATTTCGAGACGCCGCTCGACGCGGCCTGCGACGGGCTCGCGGCCGCGCGCTGGCGGCGCGGCGACGTCGTGCTGATCACCGACGGCGAGTGCCAGGTGCAGCCGGCGTGGCGCGAGCGTTTCCTCGCCGACAAGAAGCGCCTCGGCTTCTCGCTCTTCTCGGTGCTGATCGATACCGGGCCGAGCTCGCTCGAGACGCTCGCCGCGCTGAGCGACCGCGTCACCAGCGTGTCCCGACTCACCGACGAGGCCGCGCGCGACCTCTTCCTGGCGCTGTGACTCCCGCCGACGACGGCCCGCTCGCGGGCGTGCGCGTGCTCGATCTCGCCGACCGCCCGGGCGCGTTCGCCGGACGTCTGCTCGCCGGGCTCGGTGCCGACGTCGTGCTCGCCGAGCCGGCCGACGGCAGCGTGCTGCGCACCGTGCCGCCGTTCTACGACGGCGCCCCCGGCGCCGAGCGCAGCCTCTTCTTCTGGTTCTACGCCGCCGGCAAACGCAGCGTCGTCGCGGACGCGACGCTCGTGGCGCGACTCGCCGCCGCGGCCGACGTCGTCGTCGACACCGGACCGCCCGGTGCCACCGATGCCCTGCGCGCCGCGCATCCGCGGCTCGTCGTCGCCGCCGTCACGCCGTTCGGTCAGATCGGACCGTATCGCGCGTGGCACGGCACCGACGTCGTGGCGCAGGCGATGGGTGGGATGCTCGCCGTCAACGGCCACGCGGACGGGCCGCCGCTGCAGGCGCTCGGCCTGCAGGCCTACCACCAGGCGGGCGTCTTCGCCGCCATCGGCGTCGTGAGCGCACTGCTCGCGCGCGAGACCACGGGGCGCGGCCAGCTCGTCGACGTCAGCCTGCAGGCGGCGGTGGCGGCGTCGCTGGAGCACGTGCCGGGGATGTTCCACCAGGCCGGCATCGTGCCGGTGCGCCAGGGCACGCTGCACTGGACGCGACACTTCCGGGTCGGCCGCTGTCGCGACGGCTGGGTGCTGCACTGCACGCTCGGCGACTGGACGTCGCTGCTCGAGTGGGTGAAGGCCGACGGCATGGCGGCCGACCTCGACGCCCCCGCGTGGGAGGAGGCTCCGTACCGCAAGGCGCACGCGGAGCAGTGCTTCGACGTCCTCGACGCCTGGGCGCTGCGCTACACGGTGGACGAGTTGCACACCGGCGCGCAGCTGCGCCGCATCCCGTACGCCGCCGTGCGGGCGCCGGAGGCGCTGCTCCGCGATCCGCACCTTGCCGCGCGCGGCTTCTTCGTGCCCATCGAGGACCCCGACCTCGGCGTGACCGTGCCGTATCCGGGCGCGCCGATGCGGCTCGGCGCCGCGCCGTGGCGGACCACACGGCCTCCGCGCATCGGCGAGCACCAGGACGCGGTCGTCGCCGAGTGGATCGCTAGCTAGCTGCATCGCTCGCTGCGGACATCGCCATGTGGACTGCGCCATCCGGCGATTTTGCTTGACGGCGCGGCGTCCCCTGCGCGAAGTTCCGGCTCCGCCCGGACTCTCGTCCCACCAAAGGAGTACCGCAGATGATCCGCCCCACCCGCTCCCTCGCCCTCACCGCGATGCTCACGATCGGCGCGCCGTGCCTGGCGCTCGCTGCCGGCGACGTCCTCGTCACCGTCCAGCGCGGCAGCCTCAAGATCACCGGCGACAGTGTCGCGAACGCGATCCACGTCGTGCCGGGTGGCGACACCGGCACCTACGACGTCGAGAGCCTCGACGGCACCACCACCGTGAACGGCTCGCTGGCGACGTTCCACGCGGTCGGCGTCGTCCGCAACATGAAGATCGACATGCAGGAGGGCGACGACGCGGTGGTGCTGGAAGACGCCGACCTCGGCGAGGACATCGAGATCGCCACCGGCTCCGGTGGCGACCTGGTCGAGATCGACGACACGCACATTCTCGGCAACACGCGCATCGCCACCGGCGTGGGCGACGACGAGGTGGTGCTCGGCACGTCGTCGTTCGGCGGCAGCGTCATCGTGCAGACCGACAGCGGCAACGACGGGGTATCGTTCGACCTGGCCACCGCCAGCGATCGCGTGAAGGTCGCCACCGGCAGCGGCGCCGACGTGGTGTCGTTCTCGGGCGGCTCGCACTTCTCGGACGTGGTGACCGTCACCACCTCGAACGGCGCCGACACGCTCACCACCGACGACGTCGTCTTCGCCGCCGACGTCGACGCGGTCCTGGGCGAGGACAACGACGACGTGTCGATGGCCGCGACGACGGCCGCCCGTCATCTCTCGCTCAACGGCGGGTCGGAGATCGACACCCTCACGCTCGGCGGCGGCAACGGGTTCGCGTTCGGCCTCGAGCTGGTCAAGTTCGAGAGCGTCCTGTAGCCCGGGGGGCGATGCCCCCCGCTGGCCCGCTCGCGGGCGTCCGCGTCGCCGACTTCACGTGGGTGGTCGCGGGCCCCGTCTGCACCCGCATCCTCGCCGACCTGGGCGCCGAGGTCGTCAAGATCGAGCGGCCCGATGCGCTCGACTTCGGGGATCGGCGCGGCGGGCTGTCGGGCTCGCTGATGCGCGGCAAGCAGAGCGTCGTCGTCGATCTGCGCCACCCCGGCGGCGTCGACGTCGCGCGACGCCTGGCCCTGGCCGCCGACGTCGTCGTCGACAACTTCAGCGCCCGCGTGATGCCGAACCTCGGGCTCGACCACGACAGCCTCGCCCGCGACCGGCCCGACATCATCACGGTGCGCATGACCGGCTTCGGTCTCACCGGCCCCGACCGCGATCAGGTGAGCTACGGCCCCACGCTGCAGGCCCTCACCGGCTACACGCTGCTGATGGGCGAGCCGGACGGGCCCCCGGCAGGCTTCGGCTACTCGTACTCCGACCTCGCGGCGGGCAATCTCGGCGCCCTCGCCGTACTGGCGGCGGTGTGGCGACGGCGACGGACCGGGCGCGGCATGTGCATCGATCTCGCACAGCAGGAGGCGCTCGCGAGCCTGCTCGGCCCCCTTCTGCTCGACCGTGTCGCACATGGCGGGGTGTCGCGGGCCACGGGCAACGGCTCGCAGGAAGGGGCCGACGCGCCCCACGGCGTCTACCCGTGCGACGGGACCGATCGCTGGCTCGCGATCGCCGTCCGCGGCGACGCGCAGTGGGACGCGCTGCGCGCCACGCTCGGCGACCCCGCGTGGGCCGCCGACAGGCGATTCGCGTCCGCGGCCGGGCGCGTGCGGCATGCGGCCGAGCTGGATCGCCGGATCGCGGCATGGACGCGGACGCAGGACGCCGGTGCCGCGATGGCGGCGCTCCAGGGCGCCGGCGTGCCGGCCGGACGGGTCGGCAATGCGCGCGACGTCTGTGTCGACGACCCGCAGCTGGCCGCCCGGGGCCACTTCGTCGACGTGGCGACGCCCGAGGGCGGCACCGTGCGGATCGACGGGCCGCCGTTCCTGCTCTCCGAGACGCCCGCCGCCGTACGCGGCCCGGGGCCGCTGCTCGGCGAGCACACCGACGCGGTGCTGTCCCGCGTGCTCGGCTGCGACGACGACGAGATCGCGCGACTCCGTGCCGCCGGCGCCGTCGCCTGAGCTTGCGTCTCGCGCCGCGGCGCCGGTAAGGTTTCGGGCCATGAGCGCCCACAATCGCGCCGTCGTGTCGGTCATCGGTCACGATCAGAAGGGCGTGGTGGCGCGCATCTCCACCTACCTGGCGTCCTGCGACATCAACATCGAGGACATCGAGCAGCGCGTGATGGAGGGGCTCTTCATCATGACCATGCTGGTCGACCTCTCCGATCTGTCGAGCTCGCTCGACGAGCTCGTCGATGGGCTCAGGCAGATCGGCCAGGAGATCAACATGGAGGTGAAGCTCCGGCTGGCGGGCCGCACGCCGGAGCGCAAGCGCGTCGCGGTGCTCGTCACCAAGGAGCCGCACTGTCTCGAGCAGCTCATCCGCGATCGCGACGCCGGGCTGCTGAACGGCGACATCGTCGCGGTGCTGTCGAACCACGAGGTGCTCGGCGAGCTCGCCACGTCGCACGGGCTCTCGTTCGCGTGGTCGCCGTCGGCCGACAAGACCGCGCACTTCGACTGGCTGCTCGATCGCCTCGCCGACGCCAAGCCCGACCTCGTCGTGCTCGCGCGCTACATGCAGATCCTGTCTCCGAAGGTGATCGACCGCTACCCGTTCCGCATCATCAACATCCACCCGTCGCTGCTGCCGTACCATCCGGGTCCGAACGCCTACAAACAGGCGTGGGAGGAAGGCGTGCGCGTCTCGGGATGCACGGCGCACTTCGTCACCGAGCAGCTCGACGCGGGTCCGGTCGTGCTGCAGGACGTCTTCCACATCCGCGTCGGCGAGGACACGCTCGACGAGGTGCGCTCCCGCGGCCAGGCGCTCGAGAGCAAGGTGCTGTCGCAGGCGGTGCAGCTCTTCCTGAACGATCAGCTCGTGGTGAAGGACAAGAAGGTGATCTTCCGTCCGGGACGGCTCCCGGGGTCGGCGGAGGGGTGATGGCCGCGTTCACGGTGTGGGTGACGGGACCGGAGATGGCCGACGTCTGCGCGATGGCGCACCAGATCGAGGGCCGGCTGCGCGCCCGCGCGCTCAAGACCGAGCTGCTGGATCACCGTACGCCGGGCATCGAGTGGCTCAACGGCGACGGCGCGCTGGCGTTCCTCACCAGCACGCTGGCGCGACACGGCATCGTCAGCATCGTGGCGCTGCCGGTGGGCGCACGCTCGGTGCGCGAGCGCGCACGCCTGGGCATCGACCGGTTCGCCGAGGTGTACGTGCCGTGCCCGGAAGCTGCCGCGTGCGGCTACGAGCCGCCCGACCGTCCCGACGTGGAGGTCGTCCTGCCGAAGGACGGTTCGGGAACCGGCGCGGCGCGGGTGATCACGGCGCTCGAGCACCTCGGGTTTCTCGACGTCGACACGCATTCCGCGTCCGACGTCGAGGACCGTGCCGTGCGCAAGCGGCTCAAGGACTTCGGCTACCTCTAGGAGGCGCTGGTCTCGTCGACGACGGCCGGACGCGTGACGCCAAGCTCGCGCACCCTGGCGAGATGGTCGCGCCCGCGGGACCACCCGCGACGGAAGGCCTCGGCGTGGTAGACGTCGGGATAGTGCGCGACGAGATACGTCGCGACCTCGTGCTCCGGTGCGTCGATGCGTTCGCCCAGGAGCGCTGCCTCGAAGCCGCGACGAAAGAGCTGCTCGTCGGCCTCGAAATCGCGGCCGCTGGAGCGGTATTCCTCGGCTTCGGCGTCACGCAGGCCGACCCACCACGCATCGCGCGCGGCGTCGACCGTCTCCGCGCCGGAGGCCGCCATGACCTCGCGCGCCGCTTCGGCATCGTCGTCCTCGTCGACGAATGCCGCCACGACGACGCGCCCCTGGCGGAGTGCGTCCTCGTAGAAGAACAGCTCGTCGCGTGGCAGCCCCTCGGACATGTCCTCTTCGACGGTGGCACCCGCCATCATGCCGCCACCGAGCCCGAGCATGGCACCGGCGGCGATGCCGATGATGGCAATGGCACCCACGGGAGGGACCAGCAGGCTGGCGGCTGCCGCCCCGACGGCACCGCCGACCACGCCCGCGACCGCCGAGCCCATGCCGGGTTGCTCGGAGTCGTCGGTGGGAAGCTCGGCGGAAAGCTCGCGCGCCGTCGTATCGGGCGCAAATATGCGAATTCGAGCCACCGGGACGGTTTCCCGCAGCGACCGGCAGGCATCGCGTGCGGCTGAGGGGGTTTCGTAGATGCCGACGATGGATTGCACGTAGCCTCCAAGGTGCACGGACCGTACCAGGCGATACCCCACGCCCGCGGTGCTGCACAGCCCCCTGTGATGAGGAACTTCTACAGATTACACGCCGCGGTTACCCCCCATGGTGACGCCTCACCCCGTCGTCTACATGGCCTCGATGGCAACCGCTCCCACGCTGCTCCAGTTCCGGGCCTCGCACTTCAACGAGAAGGCCCGCTGGGCGCTCGACTGGAAGCGGGTTCCCCACGTCCGCCAGACGCTGCTCCCCGGACCGCACATCCCGCGCGTGCTGTGGATGACGGGCCAGCAGCAGGTGCCCGCCATGATCACCGATGCGGGGCCGATCGTCGATTCGACGAACATCATCCGCCACCTGGAGGAGCGCCACCCCGATCCCCCGCTCTACCCGGTGGACGCCGCCGCCCGCCGCCGTGCCCTCGACCTCGAGGATTGGTTCGACGAGCAACTCGGTCCGGCGCTCCGGCGCGTGGTGTTCTCCCAGGTGCTCGACGACGGCGACTTCATGACGCATGCCTTCGCGGGCGAGGAGGGCGCCGTGATGCAGGCGGTCTACCGCGCCATGCTGCCGGGACTGCGCGTCCTGATGCGTTCCGCGATGCGCATCGACGAGGCCGGGGTGGCACGGAGCCGGATCAAGGTGCGGGAGGCGCTCGACCGCATCGAGACCGAGCTGCAGCCGTCGGGCTACCTGGTCGGCGACGGGTTCACGGTGGCGGACCTCACCGCCGCGGCACTGCTGTCACCCATCGTGCGACCCGCCGAGTTCCCGTACAGCTTCCCCCCCCTGCCCGAGGGCGCAGAACGCTACTGCACCGAGCTGGCGTCGCATCCGGCGTTCCGCTGGGCCGAAGACATGTACCGCCGTCACCGCGGCACGTCGTCCGCGATCTGACGCCGTCAGACGAGCCCGTAGGCGCGCGCCAGCAGGTCGACGGGATGCTCGACGGCGACGGGGAGTCGCCGCGCGATGGCGCCGGCGCGCATCTGCAGCAGACAGCCCGGGTTCGCCGCCACCACCACGTCGGCACCGCTGGCGACGACGTGGTCGAGCTTGCGGTCGAGCAGGCGTCGCGCCATGGCGGGCTCGGTGAGGTTGTAGGTGCCGGCGCTGCCGCAGCAGGTGTCCGACTCGGCGAGCTCGACGAGCTGCAGGCCCGGCACGCCGGCGAGCAGCGTCCGCACCTGCGCTCGCACGCCCTGGCCGTGCGCCAGGTGACACGGATCGTGCACCGCGACGGTGCGCGGCGGGGCAGCAGGCGCTGCCGGCAGGCCGAGCTCGGCGAGCAGCTCGAGCGCATCGCGCGCCGTGCGTGCGACGACGGCCGCGTCGGGATCGCCCGGCAGGAGCTGATCGTACTCGCGCACCAGCGCGCCGCATCCCGCGGCGTTCGTGACGACCCAGTCGGCGCCCGTGTCGGCGAGTACGCCCGCGGCGCGACGGGCCAGCGACACCGCGCGGTCGTGCGCACCCAGATGCAGCGGCAACGCCCCGCAACATCCCTGGGCCGACGGCACGACGACGCGGACGCCGGCGTGACGCAGCAGCGCCGCGGTGGCGTGGTTCGTGCCGTCGAAGAGCGTCTCGGCGACGCAGCCGGTCAGGAGCACCGCCGTGCCACGCGCGCGACCCGCGGGCTCGATCACCGCGTCCATGGCGCGACGTCCCTCGCGAGGCAGGGCCGCAGCGTAGGCCGCCCATCGCCACGGCAGACGGCGCAGCCACGGCGCACCCGCCACCAGGCGCGCCGGCGCGAACATCGCGGTGCGCATCCACGACGTGGTCAGGGCGGTGGCGAGGAGCCGGCGCGCGATGCGGGCCGGCGCCGGACGATGGCGCTCGAGATACGGACGCGCCGCCTCGATGAGCGCGCCGTACTGGACGCCCGACGGGCAGGCGGTCTCGCAGGCGCGGCAGCCGAGGCACAGATCGAGATGGCGTCGCACCTCGGCCGTCGGCTCGAGGCGTCCCTCCTCCAGGCCGCGCATGAGCGCGATCCGTCCGCGCGGCGAGTCGGGCTCGGTGCCGAGCTCGAGATAGGTCGGGCACGACGACAGGCAGAGGCCGCAGTGCACGCACGCGAGCAGCTTCTCGGTGGGAACGACGCGCGGGGCGGATGCCGAGGCGGACGATGGCCCCATCAGGGCGCCGACCTTCGCACCTCCGCTACCGCCCCGCAACGATCACTGGAGCGGGTCGACGATGCGCGCCTGCAGCAGGGTGCTGCCGTTCGTCCGGAGATCCCAGAACGATGCCCACAGACAGTTCCCGTTGGCGTTCTTCACCTGCACGAAGAGCGGCGACACGGCGGGGAGGGTGCCGAGGGACAGCTCGCTGCCGGAGGCGCGGATGTCGATGCGAGGCCGCCCGCCGGTTTCGAAGACCACGTCCTTCACCGCACCCGCCGCGCCATTGCGATAGCGATAGCCTCGCGGCGTCGAACGCCAGCACGACGCGGGACCACACGTCCCTCCCGCAGGCAGGGTCGCTCGTGCCAGGAGGGGCTGACCAAACCCCCCGCCCTGGAAAACGCAGACGTCCCAACTCGTCGAGCGCGGGTCTCCGAGGTGGGCGGGCTGCGACGCGTCAGCGAAGCCGAGCCGGACGTGCAGGCGATCGCGCCCGGCGACGGAATGGTCACGCACGCGCAGCTCGGCGTCGTAGGACAGGTCGCAGTCGAATTCGGGCCCGGGAACACATCCCCGATCGTGGAGACAGGTGGTGCAGCCGTCGCACAGCACCGTCGTTCCCGAGCACACGTCTCGGTCGCAGACGTCGTTCTGCGTGCACCGATCACCGTCGTCGCACGGGGCACCGTCGGGAAGGAATTCGGCGAGGCACGCCCCCTCCTCGCAGTGGTCGCCGTGCGTGCACGAGTTGCCGTCGTCGCAGTCGCCAGCGACCGGCTTGGAAACGCACGTTCCGATCGTGTCGCAGGTAGACTCGGCACACGGATTCCCCGGCCGACACGCCTTGCCGGCCTCTTCGGCCTGGCAGGTCGCGGAGCAGCAGTCGCCGTCGATGCGGTTGCCGTCGTCGCACTCCTCCCCGGCGTCGGGCACGCGGTTCCCGCATCGGCCGCCGTGCAGGTGGATGGGCCGCCCACACGTCACGTCCGCCTCGAAGGTCGCCCCGCCGGGAGCGATGGAGCCACTCAGCACCGCGCCGGCGCACCCTCGATCGCCCTGCAGGACGATCGAGAACCTACCCGTCGTGGGATCGAACGTTCCCGTCCCCTTGCCGACCGGACTGCACTCCGTCGCGAGCTGGATCTCCTGCCCGTCCCCCGTGATGCGGAGCGGACACGCTCCGGCGTCGTACTCGTCGACGATCATGTCCACCCACCACGGACCGCGCAGCACGAAGTCGGCGTGCGCCGCTCCGTGGAGAGCCGCCAACAGTGCCGCCACACCCATCCACCGTCCGACCATCCCAGCCTCCCATGCCGACGACCACGGAGACATTGTGGGATGAGACCGGCGTGGGTCACCAGCCTCGATGCCGCCCACCGGTGCTCCGCGGCACGACGCGGCGCGGCTAGGGCACGAAGCGCCAGGCGTCGCCGTGCCGCACGATGCGTCCCGCGACCGGGGTGGCGAAGTGCGTACCCAGCACCAGCACCGGACCGTCGGCGTAGCGTTCGAGGAACGCCCGGCGCGTCGTGCGCGCCGCATCGCGGTCGACGTCGAAGCTGCTGTACCAGTCGGGCTCGGCGCACTGCACCGGATGGTGCATCAGGTCACCGGTGATGACGGCGTCCGCACCGCCCGAGCGGATGCGGACGCTCACGTGCCCCGGCGTGTGTCCCGGCGTCGACTCGAGCCACACCTCGTCGGTGACGCGATGATCGGGGGCCACCAGGTCGACGAGGCCGGCCTCGACCACCGGACGCACCGAGTCGCCGACGATGTCGCCCTCCATGGCGGGCGGCTGCGCGCTCCAATGCTCCCACTCCGCGCGCACGAAGCAGTAGCGCGCGTTCGGGAACGTCGGCACCCAGCGGCCGTCGACCAGCATCGTGTTCCAGCCGACGTGATCGACGTGGAGGTGGGTGCAGAGCACGGTGTCGATCGACTCGCGCGGGAAGCCCGCCGCCTCCAGGTCGCGCAGGAACGGCCCCTGGAGGCGGTTCCACACCGGGATGGTGCGCTCCTTGTCGTTGCCGATGCAGGTGTCGACGACGATGCGCCGGCCCTGCGACTCGATCACCAGCGCCTGGATCGCGGCCACGATGCGGCCGCGGGCGTCGAGGAAGTGCGGCTGGAGCCAGTCGGCGTGGCGCGCGAGGGCCTCGGGAGCGGCCTCGGGAAGAAGAAACGCGGCCTTGCTGGGGACCTCGCTCTCGAGCACGCGGGTGATGCCGACGTCGCCGATCGTCCATCGTTGCATGCCGAGCGCGTTACCACGCCGACCCGCCGTCTTGCACCGGGCGCCGCTCCTGTTGTCTGGTGCGCCCATGAAGTTCGGACTCTCCTTCGCCAACGCCGGGCCCTTCACCTTCCCGGATTCGCTGACGCACCTCGCACGCACGGCCGAGGCGGCCGGCATCGAGTCGCTGTGGTCCGTGGAGCACGTCGTGATCCCGGTCGGCTACAAGTCGACGTATCCGTACGATCGCAGCGGCCGCATTCCGGCGCCGGAGAGCCTGCCGCTGCCCGATCCGCTGCTGCCGCTGGCGTACATCGCCGCGGTGACGACGACGATCAAGGTCGCCACCGGCATCCTGATCCTGCCGCAGCGCCATCCGCTCTACGTCGCCAAGGAGGTCGCCACGCTCGACGTGCTGTCGCGCGGTCGCGCCATCCTCGGCATCGGCGTCGGGTGGCTGAAAGAAGAGTTCGACGCCCTCGGCATCCCGTTCGAGGAGCGCGGACCGCGGACGGCGGAGTCGGTGCGCGCCATCCGCTCGCTGTGGAAGAGCGAGCCCGAGCCCTTCGAGGGTCGCTTCTTCAAGTGGGGCAAGCTCGAGTCGCATCCGAAGCCGGTGCAGCAGCCCGGCGTCCCCATCGTCGTCGGCGGTCATACCGAGCTCGCGGCCAAGCGCGCGGCGCGCTACGGCGACGGCTTCTTCCCGGGCGTCGACGACACGACCAAGCTGTCCGCGCTCCTCGCCGTCATGCGCGACGAGTGCGCCAAGGTGGGACGCGATCCGGCGACGATCGAGCTCACCGCGGCCGGCGCAGCGTCGATGGACGTGGACCGCGTGAAGCGCTTCCAGGACCTCGGCGTGTCGCGGCTCAACATGGCGCCGCCGGCATTCGACCCGGAGGGCATCGAGCGCGGCCTCGCCCGCCTGCACGACGAGGTGATCTCCCGGCTCTAGCGCCGGACCTGCTCGGCGAGCAGCCTGGCGACGGCGGTGAGGTCGAAGGGCCAGGCGTAACGCAGGGCGAGCGTCGGGTGCGACGCGCGCAGGCGTTCGATCGTCTCGGGGATCTCGATCTCCGAATGGACGCCGCCGGGGGTCAGCATGGACGGGACGACGACCACCGTGCGTGCGCCGGTGGCTGCGAGCTTCGCCACCGCTTCTTCGAGGGTCGGGGCGCAGAACTCGTTGTATGCGACGACGAGGCGTGCGGAGCCGAGGAGGGGGCGCAGGCTCGCGGCGAGCGCTTCGAGGCCGGCGCCGTACGGGTCGGTGGCGGAGGTGCGCGGCCAGGTGCGGATGCGGGCGTCGAGCGCCGCCTCCTCGTCGCCCATCGGACCACCGGTCGCGCGGCGGCGGCCCTCGAGCGCCTTCAGGCGCGTCACCAGATCGCGCGGGCAGTCGGCGGGAACGGCGCCGTGTCCCACCAGCACGACCGCGTCGACATCCGTCATCGTCGCAGTGTGCTCACGCCGATGCCGGCGACTCCACCGCTATGCTCGTGCCGCATCCCGGACAGCGCACGCGCGTGCCGGCGAAGCCCGGGCTCAACTGCACCGTGCGACCGCAGGCGCAGCGGAACGCCTCCCACCCACCCGCCGCAGAACGCTGATAGTGCGCCGCCTGCGCGCGGGGCACCGGATGCGTCACCGCGCAGCGCGGGCAGGTGATGCTGTCGTCGGCGAACCCGGGCGGCACCTTGATGCCGACGCCACAGGCGCACGCGATCGGCAGGTAACCTCCGAGGCGATCGAGCGCGGCGTGCGCCTCGGTGGCACGTTCGACGACGGCCTGCGGCGCCGGCGCCTCGCCGGACGCATCGCGAACCGGAATCGCGGTCCCGGCCGCAACGGTCCGCGCGTCGAGCACGCCCTGCCCCTCCACCTGACGGAACGCGGCCTCGTACGCATCGTAGCCCGCGCCGCCGCTCATGCTGCGCAGGACGCGAATCCGCGTCGCCGTCGGTGGATGCGTGGCGAACCACGACCCGACCTCGGCGCTCTCGAGCGGCGTCACGATGAAGAGCGGCTGCACGGCACGGTTCGTCGCCCGCATGCTGCCGGACTGACGACCGATCTTCTCGAGCGCCGACGCGAGCCCTTCCGGAAAGCGCGTGAAGCGTGCCGCCGAGGCGTCGGCGAGGAACTCGCGTTGGCGCGAGCACGCCAGGTAGAGGAGCCGCGCTGCGATCGGCGCCAGCACGGCGACGGCCAGTGCGAGCACCACCAGACCGGCCTGCCCCTTGCTCCGGCTGGTGCGTCGCAGCCCGGTGCGGCTCGAGCGCAGCCAGAGGTCGCCGATGAGGGCCAGGCTGCCAACCATGACCGACGCCATGGTGAGGAAGCGCGTGTCCTGGTTGTGGATGTGGCCGATCTCGTGCGCGACCACGCCCTGCAGCTCGTCGCGATCGAGGCACTTCAGCAGCCCCGACGTCACCGCCACGGCCGCGCGATCCGGACGGTGACCGACGGCGAAGGCATTCGGCGCGTCGTCCTCCACCAGGTGGACGGCGGGCATCGCCGGCAACCCGGCGGCGATGGTCATCTCCTCGACGACGTTCCAGAGGCGCGGCGCATCCTCCTTCTGGATGGGACGCGCGCCGACGCTGGCGAGCAGCATGCGGCTGCCGCCCACGTTGGAGACGCCCCACATGACGAGGAACACGATCGACGCCAGCACCGCGCCGCCGCCGGCACCGGCGGTCGGGTCGACGGTGGCACCCATCGCGGCCCCCGTCAGCACGAGGAGCACCGCCAGCCCCGCCAGCAGGACGGCCGAGCGACGGCGGTTGCGGGCGATCGCCTCCCACATCCGTCAGAACTTCACGGTGGGGGTCTGGCGCGCGGCGGTGTCGTCGAGCTCGAAGAACGACTCCGGTGCGAAGCCGAAGCCGGCGGCGAAGAAGTTGGCCGGGATGCTCTGGATGCGCGTGTTGTAGTCGCGCACCGAGTCGTTGAAGTGCTGGCGCGCGAACCCGATGCGGTTCTCCGTCGACGCCAGCTCCTCCTGCAGGGCCAGGAAGTTCGTGTTGGCCTTCAGGTCCGGGTACTGCTCGGCCACCGCGAAGAGCCGGCCGAGGGCGCCGCTCAGCTGCTGCTCCGCCGGGCCCTGCGCCGACGGTCCGTGCGCGGCGGTGGCCTGGGTGCGGGCGCGCATCACCTCGTCGAGCGTCGTCTTCTCGTGCGAGGCGTAGCCCTTCACCGTCTCGACCAGGTTGGGGATCAGGTCGTGACGGCGCTTCAGCTGCACGTCGATCTGCGCCCACGCCTCCTTCGCCGCGTTCCGGCCGCCAACCATGCCGTTGTAGATGGCGACGAACCACAACCCGAGAATCACGATCAGCCCCAGCAGTACGAGTCCAATCATCGCGCGCCTCCTCCTTGGTCGATCTCGTGGCGGTAGAGCTCCCGCAGGAAGCCCACCACGGCCGGCGGCTCCCCGCCACGGATCAGCCGTCCGGTCTCCTCGGCATCGAGCCACAGGCCGTGGCCGCGCCGGCAACGATCGACCTCGACCGCCGACACCGTCGCGCGACGCATGCGGCGGCGGCACCGGGGACACGGCCGTCCGCTGCGCCCGCCGTCCGGCGCTGCCGCGAGCTCGCGACCGAGCCCCTGGGCGTCGCCGCCGGCGAGCGCCGCCAGGACCTCGAGCTCGCCGGCGTCGAGCCAGGTGCCGCGGCAGCGGACGCAGTGGTCGATCTCGACGCCCTCGAGCTCGAAGACGGCCAGGCCGGTGCGGCACACCGGGCAGGTCGTCACAGGCCCCCCACGAAGCGGCCCGGCGCCAGGATGTCGCGCGGGTCGAAGGTGGTCTTGAGCGCGCGCATGAGGGCCAGCCCCGGACCGACCTCGCCCCAGACGTCCACACCCGCCTTGGCGGCAGCGGTGGCGCGCGTGACGACGACCGTCCCGCCCATGTCGGCCAACCGCGGCCGCAGCTGCGAGACCATCGCCCCCACCGGCGCGGCATCGGCGACCGCCACGCGCACGACGCCGTTGGCGGCATGCGCCAGCATCCGGACCCCGGCACCGGTGGTACGCGCCGCGGCCTCGACCGCGTCCATCACGGCTCCTGTATCGGCAGGGAGCGCGGACGCCGTGAGGAGGGCCGCCGACGGTTCGACGTCGAACCCCGCCAGGTGCGCGCGCAGCCCGGCGCCGTCGGAGAGCCGGTGGCCACCGCCCGCGACGTCGGCCACGCGGGCGGCGGCGTGCTCGACCTCGGCCGCGATACCGGCGATCCCGACCACCAGCGCGGGCCCGCCGTCGAGGACCCCGGCGCCGGCGACCTCGAGCCACATCGGCTCGACGGCATCGCGGACGACCAGGGCCAGGTCGGCCGGTCGCGCGCAGGGCACCACCACCGCCTCCTCGCGCTCGGGCCGCGGGCGGACCCGGAAGGTCGCTTCGACGATGACACCGACGGAGCCGAGCGCGCCGAGATGGAGCTTGGAGAGGTCGTAGCCGGCGACGTTCTTCACCACCTTGCCGCCACTCGACACCAGCGCCCCATCGCCGCCGACCACGCGCAGGCCGATCACGAGGTCGCGCGCGGTGCCCTGCGAGGCCCGCAGCGGGCCCGACAGATCGGCGGCCAGCATGCCGCCGACGGTCGTCGCCTCGGGCCGCGGCGGGTCGATCGGCAGCCACTGGCCGGCCGAGGCGAGCGTCGCCTGCAGGATCGCCAGCGAGCACCCGGCCTCGACGGTGACCGTCATGTCGGCGGCCTGGTGGTCGACGACCCGCCCCAGCCGGTCGAGGCGGACGAGGACGTCGAGGCGACGGGGCGGCGCGCCACGATCGAGATGCGCGCCGAGCCCGCTCGCGACCAGCGCCGGACCCTCGCGAACGATGGCCCGCAGCTCGTCGACGGTGCCGGGCCGCAGCACCCACGCGGGCACGACCCCGTCGACGGCGTCGTCCGCTCCGCCCGGGCGGGCGAACCCGGCGCCGACGACGTCGGACCAGGCGATCGTCACACCGGCACCTGGCGACGCGGCGTGCGCGTCTCGACGCACACCTTCGCGTCGGGGAGCACCTTGTGCGGGTTGGCGCGGCCCTCGGGATCGAAGACGGTGCGCAGGCTCATCATGGCGCGCAGGTCGTCGGGGGCGAACAGCAGCGGCATCTGCGCGATCTTCTCGACGCCGATGCCGTGCTCGCCGGTGACGCTGCCGCCGAGCGCGACGCACGCCTCAAGTATCTCGCGTCCCGCCGCCAGCGCGCGCTCGACCTGATCCCGGTCGCGTTCGTCGAATAGGATGATAGGGTGGATGTTGCCGTCGCCGGCGTGGAAGACGTTGCCGATGCGCAGGCGATGGCGTTCGGCCGCCCCCTTGATGGCGCGCAGGATGTCCGGGACGCGCGTGCGCGGCACGACGCCGTCCTGCGTGCAGTAGTTCGGCGCGAGGCGGCCGACCGCGCCGAACGCCCGCTTGCGGCACTTCCACAGCGCCGCGCGCTCGGCGTCGTCGCGCGCCATGCGCAGCTCGCGCACGCCGTGCGCACGGCACACCGCCTGCACGCGCTCCATCTGCGGATCGAGCCCGACGGCGGGCCCGTCGAGCTCGACCAGCAGCACGGCGCCGGCGTCGGTGGGGAGGCCGACGTGGTACGCCGCCTCGACCGCGCCGAGGATGAGCTGGTCCATCATCTCGAGCGCCGCCGGCACGATGCCGTCGCCGATGATGCCCGACACCGCCTCGCTCGCCGCCTCGACCGACTCGAACACCGCGAGCAGCGTGCGGTACGCCTCGGGCGCACGCAGGAGACGCAGCGTCGCCCGCGTCACGATGCCGAAGGTGCCCTCCGAGCCGACGACGAGGCCCACCAGGTCGTAGCCCGGGCGCTGCTCGACGGCGCCACCGAGGCGCACCACCTCGCCGCTCGGCAGCACCAGCTCGACGCCGAGGACGTGGTTCGTGGTGACGCCGTACTTGAGGGTGTGCGGTCCGCCCGAGTTCTCGGCGACGTTGCCGCCGATGGTGCAGGCGGGCTGGCTCGAGGGGTCGGGCGCGTAGAGCAGGCCGTCGCGACGGACGGCGTTCGTGATCCAGGAGTTCACCACCCCGGCCTGGGCCACCACCCGCCGGTTGCGGATGTCTATGGACTCGATGCGGGTGAGCCGGCTGGTGCACACCATGACCGGCGCAGCGATGGGCAGCGTGCCGCCCGAGAGCCCCGTTCCGGCCCCCCGGGGCACGAAGGCGACCCGTTCGGTCGCCAGCAGGCGCAGGACGGCTGCCACGTCTTCCGGGGTCTTCGGGAGGACCACCATCTCGGGGGTGGCCCGCTCGAGGGTGTAGCCGTCGCAGTCGTAGACGGCGAGGGCGTCGGGGTGGTCGACGACGCCGTCGACTCCCACCAGGGCCCGGAGTCGCGCCGCCAGCCCCACCATGCGCGGTTTGTAGCCGCGCGCGACGCTCGTGTACAAATCCGCCGTGCCCCCGAGCGTCGGCGAGTTCGTTCCTCCGCATCGCCTGCTCCTCGGGCCCGGCCCCTCCGACGTCCATCCGCGCGTCCTGCGCGCCATGTCGGCACCGCTCCTGGGTCACCTCGACCCGGCCTTCGTCGCCATGATGGAGGACGTGAAGGCGCTGCTGCGGATGGTCTACGCCACCACCAACGCGCTGACGCTGCCCATTTCGGGCACCGGCAGTGCCGGTATGGAGACCTGCCTGGTCAATCTGCTCGAGCCCGGCGACGAGATCGTCGTCGGCGTGAACGGCGTCTTCGGGACGCGCATGGCCGAGGTCGCGACGCGCGCCGGAGCGACCGTCGTGCGCGTCGAGGCGCCGTGGGGTCGGGTGATCCGCGCCGAGCAGATCGAGGCCGCGCTGCGCGCCACCAAGCGTCCGAAGGTGGTCGCGCTGGTGCACGCCGAGACGTCCACCGGCGCCTGGCAGCCCCTCGAGGACGCCATCGCGCTGGCGCACGCGCACGGCGCGCTCTTCGTCGCCGACTGCGTGACGTCGCTCGGCGGCGTGCCGGTCGAGATCGACGGTTGGGGCGTCGACGCGGCGTACAGCGGCACGCAGAAGTGCCTGTCGTGTCCACCCGGGCTGTCGCCGGTGACGTTCGGCGCGGCGGCGCTCGAGGCGCTCGGCAAGCGTCGCACCAAGGTGCAGAGCTGGTACCTCGATCTGTCGCTGCTGGCGCAGTACTGGGGCGAGGAGCGCGTCTACCACCACACCGCGCCCATCACGATGAACTACGCGCTGCGCGAGGCGCTGCGTCTCGTCGACGAGGAAGGCCTGCCGGCACGGTTCGCGCGGCATCGGCTGCATCACGCGGCGTTGGCGGCGGGGCTCGGCGCGCTCGGCCTCGAGCTCGCAGCCGAAGAAGGGCACCGCCTGCCGATGTTGAACGCGGTCACCGTCCCCGACGGGGTGGACGAAGCCGCGGTTCGCAGCTACCTGCTGCGGGAGCACGGCATCGAGATCGGCGGCGGTCTCGGGCCGATGAAGGGGAAGGTGTGGCGGATCGGGTTGATGGGCGAGTCGAGCCGGCGCGGGAGCGTGCTGGCGGTGCTGTCGGCGCTGGAGCAGGCGCTGCGCGCCGAACCAGGGACGGCGCTCGCCGCGGCGCAGGCCTCCTACGCGTCGGCCTGCTAGTACTCCTCGCGATCGCGGTCGCGTGCGCGCCGAAGAAGCCGCAGGGACCGCTGATTCCCGTCGAGGGGCGACTCCCGGAGCTCACCGACGACGGTGAGCTGGCGACGTTGCAGCACGCGATCGAGCGCACCATGCCGGTGTGGTCGAATCGCGGCGACGCCTCGAGCGCACTGGCGGCCACCCGTCTGCTCGATGCGCTCGCCCGCGGCGTGAGCGGCGACGACCGCGCGCTGGCGGTGCTGACGTCGTACGCAGTTCTGGAGGTACGCGACCCGCTGCTCATGACGGCGTACTACGTGCCCGAGCTGCCCGTGCGACGGTGGCGCGACGCCGTCTACCGCTACCCCATCTACGGCCGACCGCCGGACCTGGTCGAGGTCACGTCGGACGGAACGAAGGAGATCGGTCGGGTCGAGAACGGCGTCGTGGTGCAGTACCCGTCACGCGGCGAGATCGAGGCGGGCGCCCTCGCGGGCCGCGGGCTCGAGCTGGCCTGGACCGACGACCCGCTGCGCCTGTTCCTGCTGCACGTCCAGGGATCGGGCCGGCTGCGCACCGACGACGGCCGCATCGTCCCGGTGCAGTTCGCGGGCACGAACGGTCGTCCCTACACGGCCCTGGCCAGCGTCCTCGTCCGTGAGGGCTACCTCACGAAGGAGGAGGCGACGATCCCCGGGATCACGCGCGTCATGGCGTCGCTGTCGCCGGCGGAGCAGATGGCGTTGATGTCGCGCAACGAGCGCTACACGTTCTTCCGCGTCGGCAAGCCCGCCGTGGTGGGCAGCATGGGCGTCGAGCTCACCCCCGGTCGCTCGATCGCCACCGATCTGCGGCTGATCCCCCCCGGCAGCATCGCCTACATCGTCACCGACAAGGTGCGCCGCTTCGTCGTCGCCCAGGACACCGGCGCCGCCATCAAGGGCGCCCACGTCGACCTGTTCGTCGGCACCGGCAGCGCCGCCGAGGCCTTCGCCGGCGAAGCCCGCGAGCGCGGCAAGCTCTACCTGCTGAAGCCGCGCTAGAGCGCACGCGCGTGTGCGGCGACACGTCGCGCCACGCTCGCGGTTCGGGTCGTTCTCTCAGCCGAGCTTCCCGCGCATCGCCGACGCGGTGACGCGCGCGAGCATGCTGCGCGGCGCGAGGCGCATCAGCACGGTGCCGACGTTGTTCAGCACGCCGTTGACGACGACGCCCGAGCGGTCCGAGGAGCGCACCGCTTCGTCGGCCACCATCTCGGCGGACTGCCACGCGAACGACGGCACGCCGCTGGCGTCGATCGACGCCTTCTCTTGGAACTCGGTGCGGGTGAAGCCGGGGCAGACGCACACGACGTTGACGCCGGTGCCTTCCAGCTCGACCACCATGGCCTCGGTCCAGGAGATGAGGAACGCCTTGGTGGCGCCGTAGGTCGACGAGTAGGGCGTAGGCCCGTAGCCGGCCACCGAGGCGATGTGCATCACCACGCCGCGGCCACGACGCACCATGCCCGGCAGGATGCGCCCCGTCAGCTCGACCGGCACCTTCACGTTGAGCCGGATCTCGTCGAGCTCGCGCGCCACCGGCAGGCGGTCGAAGCGGCCGGCGGTGCCGAAGCCGGCATTGTTGATGAGCCAGTCGACCTGCAGACCGCGACGCTCGATCTCGTCGGCCAGCGCCGTCGGCGCACCAGGCTGCAGCAGGTCGGTCGCGATGACGTGCGACGTCACCGCATGGCGATCGGCGAGCTCGGCGGCGAGGGCCTCGAGCCGCTCGGTGCGACGCGCCACGAGCACCAGCTGATGGCGATCGTGCGCCAGACGTCGGGCGAGCGCCTCGCCGATGCCGCTCGACGCGCCGGTCACCACCACGACGGGATGCGCCATGCTCACGCCTCCTGCGGCTTGAGGAGCCCGGCCGCGATGCGCGTCACCAGCGAGCGCGGCACGAACTTGAGCGTGTTGATCATCATCCGGTTGAGGACACCGTTGACGACGACCGCGCCCTTCCCCACCGCGCGCACCGCCTCGTCGGCCACCTCGTCTGCGGTCTGCCACGCGATGCTCGGGATGTCGCGCACGTCGACGTGGGCCGTCTCCTGGAACTCGGTGCGGGTGACGCCCGGGCAGACGCACAGCACCTGGACGCCGGTGTTCGCGAGCTCGGCGGCGATGCCCTCGGAGAACGTCAGGACGAACGCCTTGGTGGCGGTGTACGTCGCCATGTAGGGGCTCGGCAGGTAGCCGCCCACCGACGACACGTTCATCACCACGCCGCGCTTGCGCCGCACCATGCCGGGTACGAAGCGTCCGGTGAGCTCGACCAGCGCGTCGACGTTGAGGGCGATCTCCTCGAGCTCGCGCTCCACCGGCAGCTCGTGGAACCGGCCGACGGTGCCGAAGCCGGCGTTGTTCACCAGCCAGTCGACGACGAGGCCGCGTCGTTCGACCTCGTCGGCGAGCGCGGCCGTGCCGCCGGGCCGGGCGAGGTCGGCGGCGAGCACGTGCGCCTCGACCTTGTGCGCCGTTCGCAGCTCGGCGGCGAGGCGTTCGAGGCGATCGGCGCGGCGCGCGACCAGCGCCAGGTGGTGGCCGTCGCGTGCGAGCCGGCGCGCCAGAGCCTCGCCGATCCCGCTCGATGCTCCCGTGACGAGTGCGATCTCCTCGGCCATGGGCGCGGTTACCACGGACACATGGGCGTTGACAGCCCGAGTCCTTCGGGACATCACAGGCCGGCTCATGGCGAACCTCACCGCACCCGAGTTCACCGAGGCGATGTCGCTGCTCGCAGGCCACTTCGGCCTCGGACGGCTGCGCGACCGGATGGCGGCCATGAAGGCCTTCACCACCCGTCGCGGCCTCAATTCCCCCGAAGCCCTGGCCGACCGCGTCTTTCGCCTGTCCGGGGGTCTGCGCCTGCAGTCCACGCCGACGTTCGCCTTCACCGCGCTGTGGGGCGAAATGCTGACGGCGAAGCTGGGCGAGGACGGCGAGAAGAAGCTCGAGGAGCTGGCCGAGAAGGTCAACGCCTGCCTGACCGAGCAGGAGACCCTCGTCGAGGGCAAGGAAGCCGAGATCGACGCCGCACTCGCGGCATACCGCGAGGCCCTCACCGAGGGCACCGGTGCCGAGGTCGCGCGTCTCGACATGCTGCTCAAGGCCGTGCCCGACGTCGCGGTGCGGCTGCGGGGCACGCCCGCCGCCTGACGACGATGGCCTCCCCCGACAGCATCGTGCTCCCCGAGGAGCGGGTGCCCGTCGCCATGGAGGCCGATCTGGTGGTGGTCGGCGGCGGCTCCGCCGGCATGGCGGCCGCCGTCACCGGGGCGCGGCTCGGGCTGCGAACCGTGCTGGTCGAGGAGGCGCCGTTCCTCGGCGGCATGTCGACCGGGGCCTGCGTCGGTACGTTCTGCGGCTTCTACTACCGCGAGCACGGCGGCGATCTGGTGCGCCTCGTCGGCGGATTCGCGGCCGAGATCATGGATCGACTGGCGGCCAGCGGCCAGTGCTACGGCCCCGTCCCGTTCAAGACCACCGCGGCCGTGCCCTACGTGCCGTGGGGCCTGAAGCGGCTCTACGACGACATGGTGCAGGCGGAGCCGCTGCTCACCGTGCTGCTGCACACGCGTTTCCTGCGCGCCGTCGTCCGTGGCGGGACGATCGACGCCGTCACCGTCGCCACGCGCTCGGAGCACGTGGCGCTGCGCGCGCCGTACTTCGTCGACGCGAGCGGCGACGCGACGCTGGCGCGGTCGGCGGGCGTCACGGTCGAGCGGGCGGAGTCGCTGCAGTACCCGTCGATGATGTTCTACATGCAGCACGTCGACGTCGGCCGCGCGCTGCCGGAGCTGTTCACGCTGAGCGACCTGCTCGACGCGCGCTACGCCAGCGACGGGCTACCGCGCCGCTCGGGCAACCTCATCCCCACCGGGCGGCCGGGCGAGATGCTGGTGGCGATGAGCCGGGTGGCGATCGACGGACATGCCGTCGACGGCGCCGACACACGCGAGCTCGGGCTCGGCGAGATGCTCGGGCGGCGACAGGCGGAGGAGTGCGGCGCGTTCCTGCGCGCGCACATGCCGGGCTTCGAGAACGCGTTCGTCTCGGACGCGGCGCCACGCCTCGGCATCCGCGAGACGCGCCGGATCCGCGGGCGCTACCAGCTCACCGCGGACGACGTGCTTGGTGGACGCCGGTTCGACGACGGCATCTGTCGCGCCGCATGGCCGATCGAGCTGCACGTCGACGACGGCCGCACGGAATGGCGGTTCCTCGACGACGGCGTGTGGTACGGCGTGCCGTTCCGGAGCCTGCTGCCCGACTGCGTCGACAATCTCTCCGTCGCCGGACGCTGCCTCGCCGCCAGTCGCGACGCTTTCGCGTCGGCGCGGGTCATCGGGCCGTGCATGGCCGAGGGGCAGGCCGTCGCGACGGCGGCGCTCCTCGCGCGCGATGCGGGTGCTGCGTTCGCCGCCGTCGATCCCGACGCGCTTCGCAGCCGATTGCGCGACCAGAGCGTTCAATTGTGAGCGGATCCGACTTGTGTAGCCCCCGATCGCTAGGTAGCGTGCCCGCGAGGGGTGGAAAGGTAGGATCATGCGCGCATTCGCGACGGCGGTGATGCTCCTGGCGGCGGTGGTCGGTCAGGCGCGAGCGGAGTACGACGAGGCCACCTTCTACGCGAAGACCGTCCCCTCCTACACGATCCCCACGCCCGCTCCCGGCAGCGTCCCGCCGATCATCGGCAAGGTGCAGGTGTACCGCGTCCGCAAGGGCGACACCCTGATGGACCTCGCCCGCCTCTACAGCCTCGGCTACAACGAGATCGTCGAGGCGAATCCCGATCTCGACCCGTGGGTGCCGCCGATCGGCGCCACCATCCTCCTGCCCACGGAGTGGGTCCTGCCGTGCTGCAACTACAACGGCATCGTCGTGAACATCCCGGAGATGCGGCTGTTCTTCTACCGCCCGGGTCCCGACGGCACGACCGTCGTGCACACCTTTCCCGTCGGTCTCGGGCGCGACGAATGGCGTACCCCGAGCGGCACCTTCAAGGTGACGGGCAAGACCGTCAACCCGCAGTGGAACATCCCCGAGTCGATCCGCAAGGAGCACATCGAGGAGCGGGGCGACGCGCGCACGTTCATCCCAGGCGGCGACCCCGACAACCCCCTCGGCAAGCATCGCATCGAGCTGACGCTGCCGGCGTACCGCATCCACGGCACCAACATCCCGTGGGGAGTCGGCATGCAGGTGAGCCACGGCTGCATCCGCCTCTATCCCGAG
Organism: uncultured Binatia bacterium (SeqCode); assembly: GCA_964404165.1. Lineage (GTDB taxonomy): Bacteria > Desulfobacterota > Binatia > DP-6 > DP-6 > DASYLJ01. The sequence continues at coordinate 66,091 of CAYOIZ010000014.1, forward strand.
GACATCGAGCGCCTGTTCCCGATGGTGCCGATCGGGGTCCCGGGCGAGTTCACCTATCAGACGGTGAAGATCGGCTCGCGCGACGGGCAGCTGTACGCCGAGGCGCACCAGGACATCTACGGCTACACCCCGGCGCTCTACCGCGAGAGCTGGGATCTCATCGAGAAGCGCGGTCTGGCGACGGCGGTCGATCAGAAGCGCCTCGAGACCGGCCTCCACGACGCCGGCGGCATGCCCTTCCTGATCTCGCTGCCGTCGTCCGCCCGAACCCCGCCACCGCCGCCCGGTGCGGGTGCGAGCCTTCCCGGTGATCAGCGAGCTCCGACTCCGCACGTCCACCAAGCGCGAGCTGATTGACCTGACGGCCCAGGTGGCCGAGGTCGTCGTGCGCGCTGGGCTGGACGAGGCGCTCTGCAGCGTCTACGTGCCGCACGCGACGGCTGCGATCGTCATCAACGAGAACGACGATCCCAACGTGTGCGTCGACGTCCTCGACCTGCTCGATCGGCTGGTCCCCGACGGCGTCTGGCGCCACGATCGCGTCGACGGCAACGCCGCTGCGCACATCCAGGCGACGATCCTCGGCCCCGGCGAAACCATTCCGGTCCGGCACGGCCGGATGCTCCTGGGACGCTGGCAGGCCGTGATGCTGGTCGAGCTCGACGGCCCGCGCGAGCGAACCGTCGTCGTCACCGTGCGCTAGATCGTCGCGTACCGCCCCGCTCGCGCGGAACCGCACGTAACTCTCGCGTTCGATTCCAACCCGGGACCGATCCCGGGTTGGCGCTCTACGCCGTGGCTTCCTGCAGGTTGACGGCCTCGCCCTCGGGGACGAGATCGACGACCTTCATGCGACGGGCAGTGAGCCCGCGCTCGCGCCACTCCCGAAGACCGCGCCGCACGTAGTCGGCGTTGATCTCGAGCGTGTCGCAGATGTTCTCGAACGAGAAGAGCCAGCTCCGATCGCCGGAGAGGCACCACTCGCGCGATTCCTCGAACATCTGCCTGCCCCGCGGATCCCGGGCATGGGCGTATTTCTGATAGCAGTCGATCGCATCTTCCAGCACGGCAAGCATGAGGAGTCGCTCACGCTCTAGGCCGCCTGCACGCCGGAAAGCCGCGAAATACTGCGCCGGTAGGAGAACGTCGGGTTCAAACAATCCAGCCAACCTATCGTGCCCGCCCGAGAGCCCCCGCTTACCTTTTGCAACCATCTTCCCCTCCACACTCCCCGCCGCGCTGGGCTGGAGTCCACATCCGGTGGGATCGGCGGAACAGCCCAGTCTGTTACCATCCCCCCAGTTGCAAAAGAACACGTCTCGTAATGAAAACGTTTGGACCCGGAAATTAGGGCCACTTATCGCGGCATGCGCAAAAAAGCAAGATCGAAAATTGCGCTGCGCGGTGCGTCAGGCGGCGCGGAAGGCGGCGAAGGCGACCAGGCGGTCGAGATCACGATGCCACTCGCCGTCCCACTTCTCGGCGATGACCCGGGCGGGTGAGCGGCCGGACGCGATCTGCTCCGCGAGATGCACCAGGTGGACGCGCTCGTCCTGGCCGGCGGAGTTCAGGACCGCCTGGCGGCGGAGTCCTTCCTCCGCGATGGCCAGCAGCTCGCGCGCCAGCTCGCCGACGGCGACGCCACGCATCTTCGCGCGCAGCGCCTCGCGCGTGACGTCGCGATAGAGGGCGACGCAGTCTTCCCAGGTCCAGCGCTTCACGATGTCGAGCGCCGCACCGAGACAGTCGTCGTCGTAGAAGACGCCCTTCACCAGCGCCGGGAGCGCCACCGTGCGTTCCGGCGGCTGGCTGTCCGCCGAGCGGAACTCGATGTAGCCCTTCAGGCGGATCTCCGGGAACAGCGTGGTGAGGTGCAGGTTCCAGTCGTCGAGCGTGGCGCGTTCGCCGGCCGCACCGTGCTCGAGGTAGCGACGGAACGGCACGCCGGTGAAGCCGTCGGTGCGGTAGGTGCCGTTGCGCAGGACGAAGTACATCGGCACGTCGAGCGCCCACTGCACGTAGTCGGCGAACGAAGCGTCGTTGCGGAAGGCGAACGGGAGCAGGCCGCAGCGGGCGTTGTCGGTGTCGGTCCAGACGTGGCCGCGATAGCTCATCTGCCCGTTCAGACGCCCTTCGGACACCGACGAGTTGGCGAACATTGCGTTCACGATCGGCGCCGTGCCCATGCCGACGCGCAGCTTCCGCATGGCGTCGCGCTCGTCGGCGTAGTCGATGTTCGCCTGCACCGTCGCGGTCTGCTTCATCATGCGATGCCCGAGCGTGCCGACGCGGGTCATGTAGTCGCGCATGATGCGGTAGCGCTGCTTCGGCACCCACTCGATCTCGTCGAGCGTGCTGATCGGCTGCATGCCGAGGCCGAGGAACGCGATGCCGAGATCGGCACCGACCGCGCTCAGCTCGCGGACGTGGGTCATCATCTCGTCGTAGGTGCAGTGCAGGGAGTCGCACTGCTTGCCCGAGAGCTCGACCTGCCCGCCCGGCTCCAGCGTGATCGACGCGCCGTCGCGCAGGAGGGCGACGACGTGTCCCTCCTCGTCCTTGGGCTCCCACCCGAAGCGATCGGCGAGCTCGCGCAGGACGACTTCGATGCCGCGCGGTCCCGAGTACGGAACGGCCGCGCCGGTGCGCGCATCGACGGCGAGCTTCTCGTACTCGGTGCCGATCATCCATCGATCGCGTGGCTTGCCGGCCCGGTGCAGCTGCTCGATCAGCTGGTCCACGCTCTCGATCGCGATAGCTTCTCCGCTCGCGCGGAAGTCCGTCATCGCGGCGGACGCTATCCAAGCGGGTTGGCCGTCGCAAGGTAGGCCGGCGGCCTAGCCGTGACGCGCTGCGAGCGCCGCCTGCACCTCGGCGTGGCGCTCCCGCGTGAGCGGAAAGCGGTAGAACAGGACCAGACCGAGCAGCAGGAACATCGCCGGGACGGGTCCATAGAGCATGCGGATGCCCAGGATCGCGGTGTCGGATTGCTCGACGTTGGGCACGTACCCCACCAGCTGCAGCCCGATGCCGACGACGCCGGACGCCAGGCCCATCGAGAGCTTCAGCACCAGGGTCCACAGGCCGAAGTAGGCCCCCTCGCGCCGGCTCCGGGTCTCGAGCTCGTCGGTGTCGATGATGTCGGCGGTGATCGCCACCGGCATCACGGCCCACCCGCCGTTGCCGAGCCCCGCCAGGACCAGCACCACCCCGAGGCGCAGGTCGCCCATGTCCGGGGACAGGACGAAGGGGAGCGCCGTCAGCGCGATCGCCGCCCACAGCATGCAGAGCTTCAGCGCGCGGTCCTTGCCGAATCGCTTCGACAGGTGCGTCCACAGGGGAATCGAGACCAGGAACGACGCCATGTAGACGGCGATCACGGTGCCCACCATCTCCTTGCGCCCGAGCCAGTACTGGAAGGCGTACGGCACCAGCGTCTGGTGGATCCCGCCACCGAGCTGGATGACGCCGAATGTCACCATCATGATGCGGAACGCACGATTCTGCAGCGTCGTACCGAGCCCGCGGACGAACGCTCGCAGCGACGCAACGTCGTTCGACGTCGGGGCACCGCGCGTCGAGCGTTCGCGAACGCCGAGCCCGGTGACCAACGCGATACACGTCATCAGCGCGCCGACGATGACGCCCATCATCGCGTAGCCACCGGCCGGGTCGCCGGGGTAGGCCCTGAGCAGGACGAACGGCAGCGTGCCGCCGAGGAACAGGCCGATGACGTGAAAGAACGAGCGCGCGGCGGAGAGCTGTGTGCGCTCGTGGTAGTCGTCGGTCAGCTCCGCGCCGAGCGCCATGTACGGCGTGGCGTACAGCGTGAAGCAGGTGTCGAGCACGAGATACGCGAGCACCATGTACGCGAACGCGACCAGGCCCGTCATATGGGCCGGCGGCATCCACAGGAGCGCGAACGTCACGCCCATCGGGATCGCGGCGGCGATCAGGAACGGCCGGCGGCGACCGAAACGGGTACGGGTGCGATCGGAGACGTAGCCGGTGATGGGATCGTTCACGCCGTCCCAGACCAGCCCGAGCATCTTGCCGAGGCCGGCGAGCCACGGCGCCAGCATCACGACGTCGGTGAAGAAGGGCAGGAGCGCGAACTGGAATGCCGTCTGCCGGATGGCGAGCGCATGTCGCCGAAGCCGTACACGGAGCGCTGCCAGAACGAGAGCCGCGGCGACGCCACGGGCGCGTCCGGCACCATCGTCTGGGGTCGTGCCATCGCGGCCGTGCTGTCACGAGCGCGACGAATGGAGCAAGCGGGCCGCGCTCAACCGTCGCGGCGAAGGGCCCAGCGGTCGGCGCGCGACGCTACTGACAGCTCAGCTCGGACGGACAGCTGTAACCGGCCGTGCAGGCACTGCCGAGATTCGCCGCCTCGGGCCACCAGTCGTCGATGCAGCAGTTGGCGCGACGGAGGGTGGGACCGTAGGCGCCGCCGAGCTGCGACATCTGGTAGACGAGCGTCGTGTCGCCCGGGCCGCCCTTGTGGAGGCCGACCTCGTCGGGATCCGCGAAGAGATCGGTGACCTCGGGGACGCTACCGCCGGGGTTCACGTAGAACTTCAGCATGCGTGCCTCGCACAACCGGCTGCAGGCGGCCTCGCCGGGCGGGCACGCCGGGCAGTCGTCGCGCGTGGAGCAGGCGACGCTGGGATCGTTGCGACACCACTGCTGCTGCTTCGCGACGCACGCGTAGTTGCCGCCCGGGAAGATCGAGCTGCAATCGGCGTTCTCGATGCACGGGGGCGCGGCGCGACACTTGAGGCCCAGACACACGGCACCCGAGGGGCACTGGGAATTCGTGGTGCAGGCCATCTCGCCGCGGGGCGCGCAGTGGCCCTCGAGGCAGAAGCCACCGGGCGCGCACTGGGCGTCCGACGCGCAGGCGGGTGCATCCTGGTTCGCGCACCGGCCGACGCTGCCCTGGCGCGTGATCAGATAGCGGCTCTTCGTCGGCGACGTCGGCTTCTGCGTGAAGTGACCGCACATCGCCTTGCGCAGCGTCTCCGGCGCGGCAGGGCCGCCCGGCGCGGTGACGAGATGGGGGCGCAGGTCTTTGCCGTCGCAACGGCTGCTGCCGTCGGGCGCCAACGGGCAGAGCTGCGGCGCGGGCGTGCCGAGCGCGAAGCCCATCGCGGTGGCATGGAGATCGACGGCGTGCGCCAGCGCGAACGTCTCCTGCGGCGGCGGCGTGACCTCGGCGGCGGGATCCGACGACGGCACCACCGGCAGGTTGCGCGGATCGAACACGATGAGCCGCGTGCGGTAGCCGTTCTCGGTGAAGCTGTGCTTCGAGTCGGGCAGGTGCCAGCCGTTGTCGGCGAGGGTCATGATGACCGTGTTGCGCGGCAGATCGGGCGTGATTGCCTCCGCCCAGGTGCCACCACAGGCGCCCGGCGTCGCCACGTCGAAGCGGCTCTTGCCGTTGCTCGCGATGCAGTGTGGGCTGCCCTGACGCTCGAGGTACTGGCGGATCTCGCGCAGGCTGTCGTCCATCCACCAGAGGTTGCCGAACAGCTCGTGCACGTCGCCGAAGACGGTTTCGTCGAGCGCGGTGACGCTCGGCGGGCAGCTGGCGCCGCTGCAGAACTGGCCGAGGTCGAACAGGCCGCCGAGCGGATACGCGGGCCCGCTGCCGAAGAGGTAGTTGCGGATGACGAGCGGAGCGCGCAACGGCTGATGCGGGATGCGCGGCGCGTACCATGCGAAGAAGTTCTGCATCGCGAAGGTCGCGGGACCGGGCCCGGGTACGCGATAGAGCAGGGTGTCGAGGAACTCGAACAGATCGCTGCCGCGGAAGATCTGCGTCGGATCGTACACCGGCTCGACGCCGGTGCCGCACTTCGGCGGCTGTCCCGGCGCACCGTCGATGCACTTGGTGCGCGCGATCGAACGCTCGCCGGTGCGACCGCGGGCATGGAAGCCCGGGTTGCCGAGGCGGTCGGTGAGCTTGCCGCCGAGGAAGGAGCAGTAGCCGCCGATGCTGTTGCGCACCTCGTAGGGATCGGGCTGCGCCGAGGGATCGCCGAGGAGGAGACGCAGCGATCGCGGGACGGCGCCGAAGGTGTCGGCCGGCTTCTTCGAGTCGCCGAACGACTTCTGATATCGGCCCGTCACCATGCTGAAGAGCGACGGGAAGCACCACGACGCGGTGTTGTGCGCGACCGTGAAGACGGTACCGTGCCCCGCCAGCAGATCGAGGCTCGGCGTGACGGGGGCCGGAATGGGCAGGCCCTTCTGCGGGCTCCGACATTCACCGGCGCTGCCGTACTGACAGTCGCCGTGGTCGTCGGAGATCATCAGGACGATGTTCGGGCGCCCCGGCGGTGTGGCCGGCGAGCAGGCCGTCCCGGTGGTCGGGCAGACGCCGCTCACGGGGCAGGCGACGCCGCCGGCGCACATGCCTTCCACCAGCGGGCAGCACGGCTTCAGCCCGGGAACGTGGCGGGTGGAATAGAACGTCGCCGGCGGCTCACAGCCGAACAGCGACTTCTCCCACTGGAACTTCGCGTCGGACCGCTCCGGAATCAGCACCGAGACGGACAGAAGCAAGAAAGACAGGAGGCACCGGGACCACGAAGGCATGCCCGTCAGGGGTACGATGCAGGTACCCGGGTGTCAACCGTTTTTTTGTGACGCATTCAGTTGTTATGCTCTCTGCCGTGTCGGCGATGCGGGGGCTTCTGGTGGCACTGGGGATCGCCGTGACCCTCCTTCCGGGATGTCGGTCCACGGAATCCGTGGCGACGAACGAGTACGCCGGCTCGACCGCATGTGGCGGATGCCATGCGCCGCTCGCGGCGTCGTGGTCGACGTCGTTCCACCACCTCGCGATGCTGCCGGCCGACCCCGGCGCTGGCCTGATGGCACGACCGAGCCCCGAAGGGCCGCTCGTCGAAGCCGGTGGCCAATACTGGATGACCGGCACCAGCCTCGACGTCCCGAAGGACGTACCGCTGCGCTATGCGCTCGGCCATAGCCACGTCGAGCAGTTCCTCGGCGATCTCGGCGGCAAGCGGCTGCAGGCGCTACCGCTCGCGTGGGACGTGCGCGCCCGCGAGTGGTTCGATCTCTTCGGCACCGAGCAACGGCGACCGGAGGACTGGGGACACTGGCGCAATCGCGGCATGACCGCGAACGTGCAGTGCCTGTTCTGCCATACGACGGACTACGACAAGGGCTACGACGCCGCGACCGACGGCTACGACAGCACGTGGAAGGAGATGGGCGTGGGCTGCGAGGCCTGCCACGGTCCGGGGAGCGCGCACGTGCGTGCCCAGGGCGGCGACGCCGATCCGTACGCGAAGCCCGACGACGATCTCCTCGTCGCCGCGTGCGGCAGCTGCCACAGCCGCCGCGTCGAGCGCGCGCCGTATCGGACCGGCGTACCGTATCTCGACGTCTTCGAGCCCGAGCTGCTCGACAGCAACGAGTACTATCCCGACGGGCAGGTGAAGGAGGAGCTCTACGAGCTGATCTCGTTCGAGATGAGCCGGATGCACGCCGAGGGCGTGCGCTGCTGGGACTGCCACGATCCGCACGGCAACGGGACGCGCAAGCCGGGCAACGAGCTGTGTCGCACCTGCCACGACGCCAGCTTCGAGAGCGAGGCGCACACGCACCATGCCGCCGGCAGCGCCGGCGCACAGTGCGTCGGCTGCCACATGCCGATCACGGTCTACATGCAGCGCGATCCGCGCCACGATCATTCCTTCCAGCGTCCCGATCCGCAGGCCACCATCGATCTCGGCATCCCGAACGCCTGCAATCGCTGCCACACCGAGCGCGACGCGCCGTGGGCCGTCGAGCACATGCGTGCGTGGTATCCGAACGATGCGGTGCGCGTCCGGCGTCGCGCCATCGCCACGGCGATCGCGCAGGGACGTGCGGGCGACGCCGCCGCCGTGCCCGGCCTGCTCGAGCTGCTCGGGAGTCCGATCGACGCGGTCCGCCGCGCGAGCGCGGCTCGCCTGCTCGGGCGCTTTCCGACGGCGACCGGCGTCACCCCGGCGCTCATCACCGGCCTGCGCGACACGGAGCCGCTCGTCCGCGCCGGATCGGCGTGGTCGCTGGCGCAGCGGCCGACCCTCGCCCCCGATGCGCGGACCGCGCTCGAGACTGCACTCGACGATCCCGTGCTCATCGTCCGCCTGCACGCGGCGCTCGGCCTTCGTGACGTCGACCCGAAGGACCTGCCGCCGGCGGTGGCGACGGCGCTCGCGAAGGCCACCGCGGAGTGGCGCGTCAGCCAGGAGGTGGGCGGCGACACGCCGGAGGCGCACTACAACCTCGGCATCTTCCTCGCCGCGCGCGGCGACGTCGACGGTGCGGCGCGCGAGTATCGCGCGGCGCTGCGTCTGTGGCCAACGTCGATCCAGGCGCGACACAACCTCGCCATGCTGCTCGGCCAGCACGGTCGCCTCGACGAGGCGGCGCGCGAGCTCGAGACGCTGCTCGAGCACGATCCCGTGCCGGCGAGCGCGTTCGCACTGGGCCTCGTCTACGGCCAGCTCGGCAAGTGGCAGGACGCCGCGCGCGCGCTGCAGCGCTGCCTGGACGAAGACCCTTCGTATCCGCGTGCGCGCTACAATCTCGCACTGGCCCTCGCCAAGGCGGGCGAGACGACGCGCGCGCTCGACGAGCTCGAGCGCGCCGCCGACGATCCGAGCTCGCGACGCGACGCGATCCTGACGCTGATCGATCTGTCGCGGCAGGTGAAGGACCGCAAGCGCATCGAGAAATGGGCTCTCGAGGCCGCACGACTCGACCCGTCGCTCGCCGACAATCCCGACATGCAGGAGCTTCTCGGCCGCTGAGGCGGGCCGCTCGTCCCCAGCCTCGTTCCGTCGTGAACGGGCGCGTCACCGCACCGTCGCGCGGGCCGCACGGCGAGTGCGGGCGCGATCGGGCCTGCAAAAGCGCACGCCGCTGGTCCCCCTGCACGGGCTGCGGCGGCTGGCGGCATGCCGTCTGCCAGGTCGCCGCCGATTCCCCCGTCGACTCGCGCGCTTCGACGACGAGGCCACCGCGCACCGTCGGCCGTGCACGCCGGCGGCACGATTGCTGCTTCGTCCACTGCGTGACTGCGGTGGCGGGTCGCCTCAGCGGGACGACCCGCGGTGGGTGTGGATGCGGTGCGGTGGTGGTGGACGTGGGGACGATGATGCGGCGGTGACGGAGGACACGGGGCGGGACGGTGACGGCGGTCGCCGTCCGCCCCGGCTTCCTCAGTTGCCGCGTCCCGACGCGAGGCGATCGGCGAGCCGGTCGGCGTCGCGTTTGGTGTCGAAGGAGCCGATCAGCACACGGTGCCACTGCGTGCCGCGGACGGTGACCTCCTGCACGAACGCCGGATGGCCCAGGTCGGTGAAGCGATCGCGCTGCACCTCGGCCGCGAGCGCGTCGGTGCTGGAGCCGACCTGCACGGTCCACGCCGTGCCGTCGAGGCGACGGACGAACGGCTTGCCACCCTGGATCCAGTGCGAACGCGGCTCGGGCGTGGCGGCGGCCGAGGCGACCATCGGAGCGAGGCGTAGCGTCGGCGATGTCTCGGCCGCGGGCGCGGGCGCGGTGTCCGAAGCGGTGGGCGGCGGCTCGGCGTCGACGGGCTCCGGTTCGATGACGTCGTCGGCGGGCGGCTCGGTGACGATGCCGTTGATCGCGCCCTCGTCGTCGGTGACGGCGTCGGGGGCCGCGACCGGCTGCGCCTGCGGCGCGGCGAGCAGGAGCGGCTGACCGTCACGCTCGACGGAGACGATGCGCCAGCGGAACCATCCCTGGCGCATGCGGACGTCGTACGACGTGCCGTCCTCGGCGTCGAAGCGGAAGAACGCGGTGGCGCCCGCCTGCTCGAGGGTGTCGAGCGTGCGCTCGAGGTGCTCCCACGACACCGTCAGCCGTTGCGCAGGATCCTCGACCAGACGCTGAATCACGCGATCGAGACGCAGGCGCAGCCACGAGCGCGCGAACGGAATCGCCGGTAGCCAGCCATCGTCGCCGCGAACCGCGAGCCGGATCGGCTCGGCCCCCCCGGGCGTCTCTTCCACGAGACCACCGAGGGCTTCCGTCGCCAGGGCCTGCTTGTCGATGCGTCGCTGGACGGCAGCGAGATCGTGCCCGTCGAGCGCCAGCTTGAGCTGCACGAGCGCGGCGGTTGGCGTGCGCAGCGCCCACACGCCGACGACCACCATCCCGAGTCCCACCACCCACGCGATCCGCCGCATCAGTCCTCCCTTGGGACGCGCCGGAGTGGAATCCAGCGCGGCACCCGCCGCACGTACTCCATATACGCCTCACCGAACCGGCGTCGAAGCCGGACCTCCTCGACGCCCACGACCCAGCCGTGCGCCGCGATCGCCGCCGCCGCCACCGCCAGTGCACCCCACGGCGATCCCCGCCACAGCGCCGCACCGAGGACGGCCAGGACGAGCCCGGCGAACACCGGATTGCGCATCCGGAGGTAGGGTCCGGCGAGCACGAACGCCGGCTGCGGACCGCGGCGCGGACGCCCGCGTCCGGCGAGCAGGAGCGCGCTCCGGAACGCCAGCCCCACCCCCAGGACGCCCAGCACCGCGCCAGCCACCGCCACCGACGTCCGTCGTCAGGTCGCGTAGTGGCTGCGACGCTTCAGCGCCAGCTCGCGCTCGAGGTAGAATATCTCCACGCGCTCGACGGCGTCGCCCTTGCGCGCGAACTTGTGGCCACGCAGCACGGCGCTGAGCACGCCGAGGTCGGGACGCCCGGGCATGTCGGCGACGCCACGCACCTCGGTGCTGGCGAAGACGGTGTCGCCGGCGAAGATGGGCGCGGTGTGACGTCCGGTGATGTAGCGCACGTCACCGAGCGAGTTGTCCCCCACGTCGGCCGACGAAATGCCGAGGCAGAGGTTGAACGGGATGCCGCCGAAGACGATCAGCTTGCCGCCGACGTAGCGCTCGGGCTCCTGCTCCACCATCCACTGGTTGCAGTGCACCTGCGACGTGTTGTCGAGGATGCCGGTCAACATGATGTGATCGGTGGTGACGACGCGGCCGCGCGAGTGCTCCAGCACGTCACCCGGGGTGAAGTCCTCGAAGTACGAATCGTCGTTGGTGAGGTGCGCGAGGTCGGCGTAGCGACGCGACGCATCCCACGCCGGCAGGCCGAGCGTCGCGTCGATCGCCTCGGGCGCCGCTTCGCCGTCGTGCAGCGCGGCGTTCTTGTCGCGCTTCCAGACCTGCACCTTGCGCTGGAACGTGAGCACGACCTCGCCGTCCTGGTTCCGCCCGGTCGTCTGCACGTGGACGACGCCGAGCATGGGATTGCTCGACGAGCCCTTCACACCGAGGACCCGCGTCTCCGCCTCGAGCGTGTCCCCGATGTAGACCGGCGCGCCGAAGCGCATGTCGATGTACTCGAGGTTCGCGCGCGCGTTCTCGGAGACGTCTTCGACGCTCTGGCTGAACACCACGAGCATCACCAGTCCGGGCGGGACCACGAGGTCGCGGAAGCCGTACGCGCGCGCGTAGCGCGCGTTCTTCGACAGCGGATTGGTGGTCATGGAGAAGTCCGTGAAGAGGGCGAACAGGCCCTCCGTGACGGTCTTCCCACCTTTGTGCCGATAGAGGTCGCCGGGCCGGAAATCTTCGAGGAAGTGCCCGCGGTGCTTACGAATCGTTGCCATGCCGGCGCTCCCTGTATCGGGAGCCCGACGGGCCCGTCAACCGCCGCCCGACCGTCCGGCGCGCGCGACCTGCTTGTCGGTGTCGAGCGTGCCGGTGTCCGCCCCGAGGAGCGCAGAGGTGGTGGCACGAACGACCGCGAGCAGCTTCTGGCGGTGGCGCTCGGGCAGCTCGCGGTAGAGCTCGATCAGCTCCTCGAGCGCAGGCTCCTTCATGATCGGGTAGGAGGCGAAGCTGCCCTGCCCGAGATCCGGGGTCGCGCGTGGGTCCTGCACGAGGAGGCGGCGAGCGTCGTCGGAGAGCAGATCGGGATCGATCTTCGACACCGACGTCCGCAACGCTCGATTGATCTTCATCACCACCAGGAGTGGCGTGGCGAGACCACGACCCGCCTCCAGGCGGCTCACGGCCCCCTGACTCACGCCCGCCATCTTCGCGATCTGTTCCTGCGACAAGCCCAGGAACTCGCGAAGTCGGCGCGCCTGGCGGCCGAGCCCGCGAATCCACGTGCCCCAATCGACCTGCGGCTCGTCCGGAGTGCCAGCCTTCGAATCATCCATGTGGGTGCCTCTTTCGTACCAATCGTGGTCCTTGGATTCCGAGCAGTGAACGGGTGAGCAGCTGGAGCTCGCGGCGGTGGGACTCGACCTGCTGCTGCATGGGCGGTAGCGTCCCGGGAGCGAGATGGGGGGAGCCGACGAAGACGAAGATCGTCGCACCTGCCACGGTCAACAGAAACTGCATGGGATCGATGTTGCGGATCTCGCCGGTGCTCTGTCCCTCTTCGATGGTGAGGATCAGCTCCTCGAAGACCGGCTTCATGTAGTGCGCGAGCGCCAGCGGGGCGGTGGAGTGCTTGCCGTCGGCGACTTCCCGGAGCATCAGGCCCATCACCGACGGCCGCTCGGTGACGTAGTCGACCCACACCGAAACGGATCGCTCGATGCGGAGGGCCAGCGGCCCGGCCATCCCGTGGACGCGCTCGTGCCGTCGCAGGAGCTCGCCGAAGACCTCGGACAGTACCTCGCGGTAGAGCTCCGCCTTGTCGCGGAAGTAGTATACCAACGACGCCCTGCGGATGCCGACACGGTCGGCGACGTCGACCAGCCGGGTGGACGCGAACCCCCGCTCCGCGAAGAGCGACTCTGCAGCTTGCAGAATTGCCCGGCGCGTCCGCCCGGACTTCGTTCGCGCGTGCCAACTCGCAGTCACTAAGGAATGACCTACCTGCGCGCAGGCAGGCTTGTCAATGTCCGATTCGGCTGCGGTTGGTGGATAAATTGATGCGTGATTTCAGTAGGTTCTATCGGGTCATCAGGGTGACTCCGGCTCGGCGCACGCCGCGGTGCCACGAACAATTCACTTTTGCATCACGTGCCGTGGATGGTCCGGCGTCCTCGGACACATCGCGCAGGGTCCGGATGGACCCCTCCTGCGCATGACACTCGCGGGCGCGGCGTGTATCGTCACTCTCGCGACGGGGCGGTGCGACCGCCCGAGGAGGTCACATGCGACGTGGTGGTGTGGTTGTGTCGATGGTCGGAACGTTGCTGCTGGCTGGCGCGCTCAGCGCTGCCGCCGATCAGTTTCATCAGCTCAACGATCGCGAGCTCATCTCCGAAATGAAGAAGAATCGGAAGCTGGCTGCGTACGTCGAGCGCAATGGTTGTCCCGACGTGGCGAAGACGCAGTTCCTCTCGGACGAGCCGCCGTGGGACGTGTATCAGGTCACCCTGGACTACTTCGGGCTGCGCAAGGAGATCAGCTTCGCGCGCGCCATCGTCCTCGGGGACACGAGCATCCACGTCGAGAAGTACGAGCGGCCGCTCAGCGACAAGGACATCGCCGGCTTGCAGGCGATGGCGCGTCCCTACTGCAGCGGCCGCGTCGCAACGCGCTGACGATCGACGCGTGCGAGTGTTCCGTCGGGACGCTGCCCGGCTGACGCTCGCACGCGCTCCGTTCCCACCGGCGTCAGGACAGCGCGGGGTCGAGCGCGAGTAGTCCCGCGCCCGCCTGCACGGATACGAGCGCGCGTAGCGGGAGAACCCGCAGGCGACTCGCGCGCTCGACCTCGTCGGCCAGCGTCGTCAGGCGCGCACGCAGAGCATCTGCCGTCGCCGTCGCACCGATCATCGTCGCGAGTCGGTGCACCTCGCCCATGTAGAGCGAGTGGTAGAACACGGTGCACACCGTGGCATCGAGGGCCTCCGCGCGCGTCGCCGTGCGTGCGTAGTCGGCATTGCCCTCCGCGTTGGCGCGCTCGGCGGCGAGACGCTTCGGGGTCTTGCGCAGATAGTCGCGCACCGATCGCGTCAGACGGTGATCGGGCACGCGATCGGCGATGGCGTCGAACGCGCGCGCGGTCTCTGCGTGGAGTGCCAACGCGCGATCGGTGCCGTCACGCACGGCGGCGCGTCGCGTGACGTCGGCGGGCTGCGTGTCGTCGAGCGCCGGTGCGGTGTAGTACGGCAGCTCGCAGACGATCGAGAAGGCGTCGCACACGCGCCGCAACCAGTCGTCACCGCTGGTGCCAGCTTCGATGATCGGCGCGGGATCCTCGCCCAGGGTGCGCGCGAGATACTCGTAGGTGTCGTCGATGCCGAACAGCTCGTAGATCGCGGGGGCGAGCGTCGTGAGATACGGCACCTCGGGCTCGCCGCGATGGAGCGGGAGGTCCTGCGACCGCACCAGGTCGTGGAGCGCCGTGAACAACGCCGGGCGCGCGTGCGAGACGTAGAAGTAGACGCCGCAGAACCCCGCGTTGTGCAGCGAGTAGAAGACCTCCGGCCGCACGCGCTCCATGACGCGCATCACCGCTGCCGTCTCGGGCGTCGGTGTCGTGAACTGCAGCGTCCGATAGTCGACGGGGAAGCTCCACTCGACCTGCTCGCGATGCGGCGGCCGGTAGAACTCGAGCGCATAGCGCAGCGGCGAGAAGGCGCCCTTGAACCAGCCCTCGTTCAGCACGTAGCCGTCCGGGTCGGCGACGGTGACGGCATGCAGCGTGACGTCGAGCCGGGCTCGGAGCGCGTCGTCCTCGCAGAGCAGACGGGTCAAGAAGTCGATGGTGAGGGTGCCGATCGGCTCGTTCGGATGGGGCACGCCGACGAGCAGCACGGGTCGCCGGCCGTGGCCGACGGTGAGCATCTCGATGGAACGTCCCTCGGCCGAGGCGCCCACGGTCTCGAGACGGGCGAGCCCGGGGAACTCCGCGACCAGCGCGCGGGCGCTGGCGCGGAGCTCCTCCAGGGTCAGAAACTCGCGGTGATCGGGAACACGCGCGAGGAGGGGACCCAAGTCTAGCGCAGCGCCTCCGAGGAGTAGCCGAGGATGCGACGGGCGATGATGAGCTGGTTGATCTGCTGCGTGCCCTCGTAGATGTCGCTGATCTTGGCGTCGCGCATCCACTTCTCGAGCAGTGTCGAGCGCGAGTAGCCGAGCGGGCCAAGCAGCTCGACGGCCTTCTGCGTGACCCAGGTCACGACGAGGCCGGCCTTCGCCTTGCACATCGAGGCCTCGAGGCTGTTCTGCTTCGCGTTGTCGAGCATCCAGGCGGCACGCCATACCAGCAGGCGCGCGGCCTGCACCTGCGCCTCCATCTCCATGAAGTCGCGCTCGAGCGCGGTGAGCTTGTGCGGCGGGACGCCGTAACGGACCGTGACGCCGTTTTCGGCGAGTGTGTCACGAACGTAATCGAGCGCCGCACGGGCGACGCCGATGGCGCTGGCGGCGACGATCGGACGGGTGGCGTCGAACGTGGCCATGGCGCCCTTGAAGCCCTGGCTGGTCTTCGGGATCTCGGCGCTTCCGAGGATGTTGTCGAGCGGGATCTTGCAGTCCTCGAACACGATCGTGGCCGTGTCCGAGGCGCGGATGCCGAGCTTGTCCTCGCACTTGGTGACGTACATGCCCGGCGTGTGCGCATCGACGACGAAGGCGCGGATGCCGGCGCGACCGGCGGAGCGGTCGAGCGTGGCCCAGACGACGACGAAGCCGTCGGACTTCTCGGCGGCCATGAGACCGCTGGTGCAGAAGATCTTGGTGCCGTTCAGGACCCAGTGATCACCATCCTTCACCGCGGTGGTCTGGATGGCCGAGCTGTCCGAACCGCAGCTCGGCTCGGTGATGGCCATGGCGCCCCACTTGGGCTTGCCGTCCTTGAAGCGCGACAGGAAGCGCTCCTTCTGCGCCGGCGTGCCGGCTGCCGCCACGGCGGCGCCACCGAGACCCGGGTTCGGAATGGAGAGGTAGAGGCCGACGTCGCCCCAGCACAGCTCCTCGACGGTGATGCACATGCTGAGCGTGCGCTCGGAGGGCGCCTTCTTCGTCTCCTTCGTGGCCTTGTCGTCGTCGGACCCGCCGGTCATCGACGCGCCACGGGAGACGCCCCACATCATGTTGAGGAAGTCCCACGGCTTCTCGTGCTCCTTCTCGTCGCACTCGCGCGAGATGGGACGCATGGCCTGCTCGGCCAGCATGTGGGTCATCTGCTGCATGTTCTTGGTCGCGTCGGACAGCTCGAAGTCGATCATGATGGTTTCTCCTCGGCGTCAGACGATCGCGAGACCGTCGAGGCTGGCGAAGCCGCGGGCGTCCCGCAGGCAGAGTTCGACGAGATGGTCGCGGATGTAGCCGTGACCGCCCAGCACCTGGAGCGCGTTGTCGGCGATCTTGAGGACCTGATCGGCCGCATACTGTCGCGCCAGATACGCTTCGCGGGTGGCGGGCAGGCCCTGGTCGATGCGCCAGGCGGCTTCCCACGCCAGCAGTCGCATGGCGTCGACCTCGATCGCCATGTTCGACAGCATGAAGGCGATGGCCTGCTTCTGCGCGATGGCGACCCCGAACGCCTTGCGCTCCTTGGCGTAGTCGCGCGCGTAGTCGAAGGCCGCGCGACCGACGCCCACCGCCGCCGCCGCCGAGGCGACACGGCTGGCGTCGATCATCGACTGGACGTTGGCTCCATCACCACCGAGGCGGGCGGCGGCAGGGACGCGAACACCGTCGAGCGTGACGGTGTAGGTCGCGAGCGACTTGACGCCCATGTTCTTCTCGCGCTCACCGATGGTGAGGCCCTTGGTGCCGCGCTCGACCAGGAATGCCGCGAGACCGTCCGGCGCCGCAGCGTAGACCAGGATCACGGCGGCCTCGGGCGCCAGCGGGACGAAGCACTTCGTCCCGTCGAGCACCCACTCGCCACCCTCACGCCTGGCGCTGGTCCGGAGCTCGGTGGGATCGAAGTCCCACCGTGGCTCGACGAACGCCGCGCTGCCGGCCGTGAAGTCGGCGCCGGCGAACTTCGGTAGCCAGTGTGCCTTCTGCTCGTCCGTGCCGAGCGCCACCAGCGGAATGGTGACGAGGCGCGGGCTGACGAGGTGCAACCCGACCCCGAGGCTGCCGTAGGCCAGCTCCTCGACGATCATGGTGCCGGCGACCGCGGAGCGGGCGCTGCCGTAGCCGCCGAACGCTTCCGGGATGGCGTCCTGCACCAGCCCGAGCTCCCAGCCCTTGGCCGGAATTCCCTCGGGGACCGTGTTCTTCTCGTCGGCCTCGCGGGCCTGCGGCCGCAGCACCTCGCGTGCGAACGACGACAGGGTCTGCCGGAGGAGCTCCTGTTCCTCGCTGGGACTGAAGTTCACCATGGGTCGTGTGCCTCCCTCAGGCCGCCGGCTTCGCGCGGCGAGGCGCGAGCCAGTCGGCAGTCTGCTCGATGAGCGTATCGAGGACCGCGCGGAGGTCGACCTCGGCGGGGTCCTGGTAGTGCTGTATCTCGGCGCCCATGATTCCACCGGCGATGGACGCGGCCGCGGCTTCGGGCGTGACGTCGGAACGGAGCGTACCGGCTTCCTGGCCGCGGCGGACGACCTCGGCGAGGAACGCCCGCATGCGACGCAGGATGTTGCGGAACTGGTCCGACAGGCGGGGGTTGGTGTCGAGCGCCTCGACCATCAGCGTGATGATGAAGCGGCGGTGGTTCGACACGGTGGCGTGGAAGAAGCACGCGTCGACCACCCGGCGGAGGGTCGTGATGGCGTCCTGTGACGGCCCGACATCGCGAAGCACATAGCGTTCGAACTCCCCGACGCGCTGGGTGACGGCCTCGAAGAGGAGCTCTTCCTTGTCGCGGAAGTGGTAGTAGAGCGCCCCCTTGGTGACCCCTGCATCGCGTGCGATGCGGTCGATCGAGGTCCCCTGGTAGCCGTTGAGGGCAAAGGAATCGATGGCTGCGGCCATCATCTGCCCGCGCGACGGGTCGGAGCGCTCGGCACTCCTGGGACGCTGGCGCGCCGACATACCGACCGTTCAGTACAATTAGATCGTGACCGTGTCAACGAATTTCTCGGTAGACACCGCGGGGCCGCCGCGAGTAGCGTCCCCGCCCGGAGCCGGGTGCAGCCGGCTCCGCACGCAGAAAGGAGATTTTTAGATGAAGAGGTTCATTCTGGCCCTGTCGTTGCTCGTGGTGCCGGCGCTCGCCGGCGCGGACGAGATGTGGCGCTGGACGGACGCCAGCGGCACCATCCACTACTCCAACGTCGAGAGCCTGGTCCCTGCAGACGCCGACGCGGTCAAGACCCGCATCATCCGCGAGGTGAACACGATCCCGAGCCGTGACGACCTGCGGATGGCCGACGGCGAGATCGTCGAGGCAGCGGAGCCCGCACCTCCCGTCGCCCGGAAGCGTCCGACGAAGATCTACGACGCAGAGCGGCTTCGCCGCGGCTGCTTCACCGCCGGCATCCTCTACTTCGGCGGCTGGTCGCACGCGGACGACATCAGCCCGTCGATGAACTGCCTGCCGTACATGTTCGGTCCGGAGGCGTGGCTCAACGCGGCCAAGGCCGAGCTGGCACTGCGCCAGAACGGCATCAGCGAGCGCGACATCTCGCGCTCCATGTTCGAGTGAGACGCGGACCCGGCCGGGCATGGGCTGCCCGGCCGGGTCTCCTCACATCGAAGCGCCGCCGTCGAGGCGGAAGACCTGGCCGGTGATCCAGGAGCCGTCGTCGGACGCCAGGTAGACGGCAGCCCGCCCGATGTCCTCGACCTCTCCGGCCCGACCGAGCGGGATCGAGTTCACGACACTGTCGCCGAGGAACTTGATGAGCCGCTCGCCCATGTCGGAGCGCACCAGTCCCGGAGCGATGCAGTTCACCCGTACCCCGGCTCCGGCGACCTCCTTGGCGATGACGCGCATCATCGTGTTCACGGCGGCCTTGGCGGCGTAGTAGGGCGCACCACCGGGCGCCGCCATGTCGGCGCCGATCGACGAGATGAAGATCAGGCTGCTGCCGCGGTGCTCGAGCAGATGGGGCAGGGCGGCCCGGGCGGTGAAGAACGCGCCGTCGAGATCGGTCGACATGACCCGTCGCCACTCGGCGGGATCGAGCTCGTGCACGGCGGCCACCCGACTCGCGACACCCGAGTTCGCCACCGCGATGTCGAGCCCGCCGAGCGCCTCGACCGCTGCCCCGACCATGGCCTGCACGGCGGGCTGGTCGCCGACGTCTGCCTGGAGCGTGACGGCGCGACGTCCGAGCGCTCGCACCTCGGCGGCGGTCGCCTCGGCCTCGGCGGCGCTGCGCCGGTAGTTGATGGCGACGTCGGCACCCTCGCGCGCGAGCTCGAGGACGATGCCCTTCCCGATGCCGCGGCCGCCGCCGGTGACGAGGGCACGCTTCCCGTCGAGGCGACCCATGTTCGACGTCGAACCGTTCAGCCGGCGACCGGCTCGCCGGAGTCGGCGAGGACGGTCATGACGTTGTCGCGCACCTCGGCGAAGCCGCCGCCGATCTGGAAGCGGACGACCTTGGCGTCCTGCTTGTACGACAGGACACCGGGCTCGAGCAGCGTGACCAGCGCGGCGTGATCTGGAAGCACGCCGATCTGCCCGTAGGCGCCCGGCACGGTGACCTCGCGCACGACGTCGTCGACGAGCTGACGCTCGGGCGTATAGACGCGAAGCCGGAGCGAGTCCGCCATCAGGCCGCCAGCTTGCGCGCCTTCTCGATCACGTCCTCGATCGTGCCGACCATGTAGAAGGCCTGCTCCGGCAGGTCGTCGTGCTTGCCTTCACAGACCTCGCGGAAGCCGCGGATGGTCTCGGCGAGCGGCACGTAGACGCCCTTGAAGCCGGTGAACTGCTCGGCGACGTGGAAGGGCTGCGAGAGGAAGCGCTCGATCTTGCGGGCGCGGGCGACGGCGAGCTTGTCGTCCTCGGAGAGCTCGTCCATGCCCAGAATGGCGATGATGTCCTGCAGGTCCTTGTAGCGCTGCAGGATGGCCTGCACCTGACGCGCGACCTTGTAGTGCTCCTCGCCGACGACGCCCGGATCGAGAATGCGGGACGTGGAGTCGAGCGGGTCCACCGCGGGGTAGATGCCCTTCTCGGAGATGGCGCGGTTCAGCACCGTGGTGGCGTCGAGGTGGGCGAACGTGGTGGCGGGCGCGGGGTCGGTCAAGTCGTCGGCGGGCACGTAGATGGCCTGTACCGACGTGATCGAGCCCTTCTTGGTCGACGTGATGCGCTCCTGCAGCTCGCCGATGTCGGTGCCGAGCGTGGGCTGGTAGCCTACCGCGGACGGCATGCGGCCGAGCGTCGCCGACACCTCCGAGTTCGCCTGCACGAACCGGAAGATGTTGTCGATGAAGAGCAGCACGTCCTTGCCCTCGTCGTCGCGGAAGTACTCCGCCATGGTGAGGGCGGTCAGACCGACGCGGGCGCGGGCGCCCGGCGGCTCGTTCATCTGGCCGAACACGAGCGCGGTACGCGAGATGACGGAGTTGCCGTCGGAGAGCTTCGCCTCCTGCATCTCCAGGTAGAGGTCGTTGCCCTCGCGGGTACGCTCGCCGACGCCGGCGAACACCGCCACGCCGCCGTGCTGCTTGGCGACGTTGTTGATGAGCTCCTGGATGATGACCGTCTTGCCGACGCCGGCACCGCCGAAGAGGCCGATCTTTCCACCGCGCTGATACGGGGCCAACAGATCGACGACCTTGATGCCGGTCTCGAACGCCTGCACCTGCGTATCCTGCTCGGTGAAGTCGGGGGCCTCGCGATGGATCGGCATCCGCTTCGTCGCCGGGATCGGGCCCTTGTTGTCCACCGGATCGCCGATGACGTTCACGATGCGGCCGAGCGCGCCGTCGCCGACGGGGATGGTGATGCCGTCGCCGGTGTCACGCACCTCCATGCCCCGGACCAGACCGTCGGTCGAGTCCATGGCGATGGCGCGGACCGTCTTCTCGCCGAGATGGAGCGCCACCTCCAACACCAGGTTCCACTCCTGGGCGTTGATGGCGGGGTTCGTGACGAGGATGGCGTTGAAGATGGGCGGCAGCTTGCCGTCGGGGAACTCGACGTCCACGACGGGGCCGATCACCTGCGTGATGCGTCCATTGCTCGGCATGACGAATACTACCCTTTCAGCGCTTCGGCGCCGGAGACGATCTCCATGAGCTCGGTCGTGATGATGGACTGGCGCGCGCGGTTCATCGACAGCGTGAGTCGCTGGATCATGTCGGCGGCGTTGGTGGTGGCGTTCTCCATCGCGGTCATGCGAGCGCCGTGCTCGCTGGCGATCGACTCGAGGAGCGCCTGCAGCAGCAGCGCCTGGATGTAGCGGGGCAGGAGCGTCGACAGCAGCTCGGCCCGCGGCGGCTCGAAGATGTACTCGACCGGAGCCACCGCCGTGGTGGGCGGCGCGACCGGCAGGAGCGGCGTGATGGTGGGCACCTGCGCGATGGCCGAGCGGAACTTGCTGTAGACCAGGTACACGGCGTCGGTCTCGCCGTTCGCGAAGCGCTCGGTGAGCGCCTGCGCCAGCGCGCCGGCGACCTCGGCGATGGGCGAGGTCATGACGCCCGTACGCTCGGCGATCGGCGTCACACCACGACGCTTGAAGTACTCGATCGCCTTGCGGCCACACAGCGTGAGCGCCAGCTCCTGATCGCGGTGCTTGGCGAGGAAGCCTTCCGTCAAACGGAGGAGATTGGAGTTGTAGCCGCCACAGAGGCCGCGGTCGGCCGTGATGACGAGGACGTCGATCCGCTTCTCGTCGCGTCGTGCGAGCAGCGGGTGGGCACCCTCCTCGAGATCGGACACCACGGCCGTGAACATCTCGGTGAGCTTTTCGGCGTAGGGTCGTGCGCGCTCGGCGGCCTCCTGGGCGCGACGCAGCCGGGCCGCCGCCACCATCTTCATGGCGCGCGTGATCTGCTGCGTGGAGCGGACCGAGCTGATCCGCTTCCGGAGGTCCTTCAGGTTCGGCATCGGCTAGGCGGCGAACATCTTGCCGAACTCGGCGATCGCGGCCTCGACCTGCGGAACCACGTCGTCGGTGAGCTCCTTCTTCTCGCGGATGGCCGTCAGCACCTGCGGGTGCTTGGCCTCGACGAAGGCGTAGAGCTCGCGCTCGAAGCGCTGCACCGCGGCGACGGGCAGGGCATCGAGGTGACCGTTCACGGCGGCGTAGATGATCAGGACCTGCTTCTCGACCGGGATCGGGGCGTACTGGCCCTGCTTCATGACCTCGACGAGCCGCTCGCCGCGATCGAGCTGCCGCTTGGTGGCGGCGTCGAGGTCGGAGGCGAACTGCGCGAAGGCCTGCATGGCGCGGTACTGCGCCAGCTCGAGGCGCAGCGGACCGGCCACCTTACGCATGGCCTTGATCTGCGCGTTGCCGCCGACGCGGGAGACCGAGATGCCGACGTTCACCGCGGGCCGCACGCCGGAGTAGAAGAGGTCGGTCTCGACGAAGATCTGACCGTCGGTGATCGAAATGACGTTGGTCGGAATGTACGCCGAGACGTCGCCGGCCTGGGTCTCGATGATGGGCAGCGCGGTGAGCGAGCCACCACCCTCGGCGGCGCTCATTTTGGCAGCACGCTCGAGCAGGCGGGAGTGGAGGTAGAACACGTCACCGGGATACGCCTCGCGGCCCGGCGGACGGCGGAGGAGCAGGGACAGCTGACGGTAGGCCGCGGCCTGCTTCGACAGGTCGTCGTAGATCACCAGTGCGTGCCGGCCGTTGTCGCGGAAGTACTCACCCATGCTGCAGCCGCTGTACGGTGCGATGAACTGCATGGGGGCCGGGTCGGACGCGGACGCCACGACGACCGTCGTGTAGTCCATGGCGCCGAACTTCGTGAGCTTGTCGACGACCTGCGCGACGGTCGAGCGCTTCTGCCCGATAGCCACGTAGATGCACTGCACGTCGCCGCCACGCTGGTTGATGATCGTGTCGAGGGCGACGGCGGTCTTGCCGGTCTGGCGGTCGCCGATGATCAGCTCGCGCTGGCCGCGGCCGATGGGGATCATGGCGTCGATGGCCTTGATGCCGGTCTGCATCGGCATCTTCACCGGCTCGCGCTGGATGATGCCGGGGGCCTTCAGCTCGATGCGGCGGGTGGTGTCGGTCTTGATCGGCCCCTTGCCGTCGACCGGCTGCCCGAGCGCGTTCACGACGCGGCCGAGGAGGGCGTCACCGACCGGCACCTCGGCGATGCGACCGGTGCGGCGCACCTCGTCACCCTCGCGGACCGCGGCAGCCTCACCCATGATGGCGGCGCCGACGTTGTCCTCTTCGAGGTTGAGCGCCAGGCCGTAGATGCCGTGCGGGAACTCGATCAGCTCGCCGGCCGCGACCTTGTCGAGGCCATAGATGCGGGCGATGCCGTCGCCACACGACAGCACCGTACCCGTCTCACGGACTTCGAGCTGCTTCTCGTAGTCCTTGATCTGCTCGCGGATGATGTCACTGATCTCCGCCGCGCGGATCTGCATCGACAATTCCCCCCGGCCCGGGCGCTCTAGGAGCGGCCCCCGGCCATCTCGCTGCTCATTCGAGCGAGCTGCGTACGCACACTGCCATCGTAGACGGTTCCGCCGATGTCGAGCTCGACCCCACCGATGAGCTCGGGATCGACCTCGGTCGACACCAGCACTTCGCCACCGACCAGCTTGCGGGCGAGCTCGGTGAGCTCGGTCTTCTCCGCAGCGGTGAGCGGCATGGCCGAGCGCATGCGCACCCGGCGCCTTCCCATTGCCTCGTCGACCATCGCCTCGTAGGCGGTGGCGACGGCCTCGAGCAGGCCGAGCCGATCGCGGTCGGCCAGCAGGCGAACGAGGTTGCCGACGTTGCTCGACACGCCGAGCGCCGCGACGACATCGCGCACGATGCCCTGGCGCGCTCCCGCATCGATGCCCGGGTTCAGCACGACCGCACGCAGACGCGGCTCCTCGAACGTGGCAACCGCACTCGCCAGCTCCTGGCCGACCGTGTCGAACGTGCCGGCCGCCTGGGCCAGCTCGAACAGCGCGCGGGCGTAACGCTTGCCGAGACCACCGGTCATGCCTGCGGCCTCGCGGCGCCGACGAAGTCGCGGACGAAGCGCTCCTGGTCGGCCGGCGTCAGCGACTGGCGCACGATCGCGGTGGCGCTGCGGATGGCCTCGTCGATGACCTCGGCACGAACCTCGCGCTGGGCGGCGGCGGTTTCCTGGTCGGCGAGGAGACGAGCGTCGGAACGGATACGCTCGGCGGCGACGCGCGCCTGCTCGAGGAGCGTGTCACGCTCCCGTTCGGCGGTGGCCCGCAGATCGTTCTTCAGGCGCTCACGGAGCGCCGGCAGGTCGGCGAGGTCGCGCTGCAGCTGCGCGCGCAGGGTCTGCGCCTCCTGGCGTGCCGTCGCCCCCGCGGTGAGCGCGTCCCGCAGGCGCTCGGTGCGCGCGCGGAAGAACTCCTTGATGGGGCCGCGGCCCTGCCACCAGAT
This sequence comes from uncultured Binatia bacterium (SeqCode), assembly GCA_964404165.1. Taxonomy (GTDB): domain Bacteria; phylum Desulfobacterota; class Binatia; order DP-6; family DP-6; genus DASYLJ01. The sequence goes on from CAYOIZ010000014.1 coordinate 90,545, forward strand.
CAGCCCGACGAACAGCGCGAAGTTGGCCGCGGGGTAGATCAGCTCGGTAATGGACGGGTGGTGCGCGCCGTGTTCGACCATGTCAGACCGCCCGTCCCATGACCGTGCGCGCGACCTCGCGCGCGATCGTCTCGACGTCGGCGCGCAGCTCCTTGCGCGCGATCGCCACTTCCTCGGCGACGCGCGAGCGGACGTCGGCGAGCGTGCGGTGCGCGTCGTCGGTGGCCTCGGCGATCAGCCGCTTCTGCTCCGCCTCGGCGTTGCGCAGGATGTCGTGCACCTCGCGCTGCGCCTCCGCCTTGGTCTGCTCCAGCGCGAGGGCGTGCTCGCGGCGGAGCTGCTCGGCCTCGGCCTGCACCTTGCGGGCTTCCTCGACGGCGCCCTCGGAACGCGCCTTGCGCTCCTTCAGGACCTTCATGGCCGGATCGAACCACCACTGCTTCAGACAGACCCAAAGCAGAATGAACAGGCCGATCTGTATGAAGAAGCTGTAGTCAGGCTGCAGCATTCGGAATGCGGGCTATGGAGGGGAAGGCGGCGGGGCCGACTTACTTGGCACCTTCGGAGTGCACCTTGAGCGGCGCGGCCTCCGGCCGGTCGTCCTTGGGGAAATGGGCGACCTTGCGGTCCTTGTCGGCTTTCTGCGCGTCGGTACCCATCGAGCACTGGCCCTCGAACACCACGCCCTCGTGGATGACGAGGCTCGGGGTCGAGATGTTGCCGAACAGCTTCCCTGGCGCGCGGATCTCGAGCCGCTTGCGGGCGGTGACATCACCCGTGACGCGCCCGTGAATGACGATCGAGTTGCCCGTGATCGTGGCGTTGACGACGGCGCTCTCGCCGATGGTCAGCGTGTCCTGCGCCGCGATCTCGCCTTCGATCTGCCCCTCGATGCGGACGGGGCCCTCGAACGTCAGCTTGCCGGTGACCCGGCTCCCTTTGCCCAGAAACGCACTCGTACCACTCGCATCCTCGGGCATGGCTCTGCTCCTGTCGCGCTCGCCCACCGCCGCCTCTCCCTGACTCGACCCCGCGACGGGCGGCAGGTTGTAGCCTCGGTCGTTGCGCTCCCGATCCTTGCCGAATATCGCCATCGAAGTACTCCGCGGGTGTACCGGGCAGAGGCCCGCCGAACGCGCGACCGACCCGGAACGCGAGGCTTCTAGCACCCGCTCAGCGACGGTGTCAAAACGCCGACGCGCCTTCTCAGGCCCGCGCCGGGCCGCGCAGGCGGTCGATCAGTCGGTCGAGCTCGGCATCCGAGTAAAACTCGATCTCGATGGAGCCGCCCTTGGCGCGCGGCGTGATGCGAACCCGGGTGCCGAGCGAACGTGTGAGCTCCTCGGAAACGCCATGCCAGTGCGGGTCGCTCGCCATCGTGGCGGCTGCGGTTCGTCGTGACGGCTTCGTGCGACGGGCCGCGGCGAGACGCTCGGCTTCGCTCTTCGGAACCTTGCGCGCCGAGATGTCGCGCGCGAATTCGACCTGCTCCGCGACCCCCTCGACGGAGAGCACGGCGCGCGCATGGCCGGCGCTCAGCTCGCCGCTCTCGAGCTGCACCTTGACGGCCTCCGGGAGCGAGAGCAGTCGGAGTGCGTTGGCCACCGCCGGACGGCTCTTGCCGACCTGGCGAGCGATCTCCTCCTGGGTGAGCCCGTACTCGTCGATCAGGTGACGATACGCTTCCGCCTCCTCGAGCGGGCTCAGGTCCTCGCGCTGGATGTTCTCGATCAGCGCGAGCTCGAGCCGGGTCTGCGGATCGGCGTCGCGCAGCACGACGGGGACCTCGTCGAGACCGAGCTGGGACGCGGCACGGAAGCGCCGCTCGCCCGCGATGATCTCGTAGCCCGTCGCCACGCGGCGCACGACGATCGGCTGCAGGAGCCCGTGCACACGGATCGATTCGGCCAACGCCGCGAGCGCCTGCGGTTCGAAATGGCGGCGGGGCTGCTCGGGATTGGCCGTGATCTCGCGCAACGGCACCGACACGGGAACGGGCTCCGGACGCACGGGAGCGGGCACGTGCGGCGCCCCGGGAAGGAGGGCTTCGAGCCCACGGCCCAACGCTTTCCGCATGAGAGACTCCTTACTTTCTGTCTAAATCATCCCGGTCGCGCGATGGTGCCCGACGGTGCGGCGTGTTGCTGGGTCAGGACCTCGACCGCGAGCGCCTGATACGCCACGGACCCGCGCGAGCTCGGATCGTAGATCAGCACCGGCACGCCATGGCTCGGACTCTCGGACAGACGCACGTTGCGTGGGATCACGGTGCGATACACCTGCGACCCGAAGTGCGTGCGGACCTCGGCCTGGACCTGCCGCGCCAGGCTGTTGCGGCCGTCGAACATCGTCAGGACGAGCCCGTCGAGCGCCAGCGTCGGATTCAGGGCGTCGCGTACGCGCCCCACGGTATCGAGCAGCGCAGTCAGCCCTTCGAGGGCGTAGTACTCGGCCTGCAGCGGCACGAGGACGCCGTCGGCGGCGCGCAGCGCATTGACCGTCAGCAGCCCCAGCGACGGCGGGCAATCGATGAGCAGGTACTCGTAGGCGTCGCGGAGGGTAGCGATGGCCGAGAAGAGACGGTGCTCGCGGTCGGGCAGGTTCACCAGCTCTACCTCTGCACCGACGAGATCGCGCGTGGCAGGCATGACGTCGAGATTCTCGACGGATGTTGGGTGGGTGACCTCTGCTGCCGGCCGGCCGTCTATGATGACCTCGTAGACATTGCCGTGGAGGTCGGACGCATGACGACCGAGTCCGGTGGTCGCACTACCCTGCGGATCCAGGTCGATCAGCAGCGTGCGGTGGCCAGACAGCGCCAGTGCCGCGGCGAGGTTGATGGCGGTCGTGGTCTTTCCCACCCCACCCTTCTGATTCGCCACCGCTACCACGCGCCCCATCGACGTCCCCTCCGACCGGGAAACGCCTGTAGCACACTACACGTCACCCGGGAAACTCAGGCTCGGACGAATCGTATCAAGCGCCGGGATTCGTCGCCGGGGAGGCGATAGTCGACGAATCCCGCCACGCGAAGGCCCAGGGGATCGGCCAAGCGACCTGCCTCCGCCTCCGTAGTGGCCGGGGTCTGCATCGCAACGACGGTGCCATCGGGACCCAGGAGCGGCACCGCCAGCGGAAGAAGCAGATCGAGACGGATGGCCCGCGAGATGACCATCGCGGCAGACGATCCAAGCTCACTCACGGCATCCTCGGCGCGAGAGACCAGGACGCGAGCCCGCGGTAGGGGAATGGATCTGACGGCCTCCGAGAGGAAGCTGCACGGACGACGTCGCGCCTCGAGCATGACCATATCGAGCTCTGGCCGCAGGCAGGCCAGAATGATTCCCGGGAAACCTGCGCCGCTGCCAATGTCGATGACCAGCCCTTCCGCCGGGAGCAACGGGGCGGGCGCCAGCGAGTCCACCACGTGCTTCCCCAGCAGGGTCTCGCGGTCGCGCTCACCCGTCAGATGGAAGCGCTGGTTCCAGAGGATCAGCAGGTCGAGATAGCCGCCGATGCGCTCGACCGCGTCGTCAGCGAGCGAGACTTGGAGCGTCTCCGCCGCCAGCCGGAGGGCGGATGCCTCAGCGGCATCGAGGCCGGACATGGACGCCTCAGCGACGGGGCGATCCCGTCTCCGGGATGATCAGCAGCCGGCGGAAGAGACCCTCCCCTTCGCTGCGCGTGCTGACGTTGGGATGACCCTCGAGCTCGAGATGCACGATCCGGCGATCGCGAGGACTGAGTGGATTCACCGTGACGATCTGCCCCGTCTCGCGCGCTTTTTCGGCGAGGCGACGGGCCAGCTCGCGAAGCGATTCCTCCCGGCGCTCTCGGTAACCCTCGACGTCGATGCTGATCCGTCCCGACGTGACCCTCTCGTCTCGAAAGACGATGCGGTTGACGAGATGCTCGAGCGCATCGAGCGTCTGGCCTCGTCGACCGATGATCGAGCCGCCGTCATCGCTGACCACCGACAACGCGATCGCCCCGCTGTCGTCGGCCGACACCTCGATGCGAGGGTCGTCGACCAGGTGGACCACGATGTCGTGCAGGACGCTGCTGGCGAGGTCGCTGACGTCGCCAGTAGTTTCCCGAGAAACGTCTGCCCTCGGGCCGAGGACGGTTGCCCTGATCCTCGCGCCCTTCACGGTGTGCTCGAGGACGTCGATCTTGACGTCGGCCCGATCCATGCTGCCCAGCTCGGACAATGCCCGCTCGACGGCCTCGTCGACGCTGGCGCCTTCGGCCTCGACTGATCGCATCGTTCGCCGTGCCCTCAAACGCTGGGTGCGGGAACCGCCGCCTTGTCGCCGCGAAGCATGAAGTACTGTTGCGAGATGCTGAGCAGGTTGTTCACCAGCCAGTAGAGAACCAGCCCCGCAGGGAAGTTGATGAACATGAAGGTGAACATCACCGGCATGATCATCATCATGCGCTGCTGCATCGGATCGCCCTGCTGCGGCGTCATCCGTTGCTGGACGAGCATGCTGAGCCCCATCAGAAGCGTCAGAACCGGCACGGGGACCCCGGCGATCGTGAGGCGATCGGGCGACGACAGATCGTTGATCCACAGCATGAACGGCGCGTGGCGCAGCTCGATGGCGTGGTTCAGGGCGTTGTACAGGCCGACGAAGATCGGAATCTGCAGCACCATGGGCAGGCATCCGGAGAACGGGTTCACCTGATGGCGCTTGTAGAGCTCCATCATCTCCTTCTGCATCGCGACCTGGTCATCCTTGTAGCGCTCGCGCAGCTTCGTCACCTCGGGCTGGAGCTTCTGCATGGCCTTCATGCTGCGGAGCGACGTCTGCGTGAGGGGAATCGTCACGACCTTTACGATCGTGGTGAGGAGGATGATGTCGATGCCGTAGTTGCCAGTGACCTTGTGAAGCAGCTCGAGGCCGTAGAGCAGGGGCAAGGCGATGAACCAGAACCACCCGAAGTCGAGTGCCCGGTCGAGGTGGTGCCCAGCTGCAACGAGGATATTGCGCTCCTTCGGTCCCATGAACACGTGATAGGGGCCGACGTCGCCGCTCCCGGAGGCCTCGAGCCGCACGATAGGCATGTGTTCCGGCTTGTTGTCGGTCGTCTGCAGCCCGGTCGAGACCGCCCCCATCGTCGCATCGACGGTGCCCTGGGCCGGGAGCGCCAGCGAGACGAAGTACTGCGCGCTGAATCCGGCCCACTGCGTGTCGTCGACGGTGATCGCCTGCTTCGTGATGTCGTCGATCGAGTGCTCGACCAGCTTCTGGTTGGAGAGCGCGAGGGCCACTTCCTTCCCGGGGTTCTGGCCGCCGGCGGCGCCCTCCTTGGCGACGGTCGTCAGCACGAGGCCGGTGCCGGGGGCGGCACCGCTCCCCGAGACCGCGAAGAGATAACTGTTTCCAATGAAAGTAAGTTTCTTCTGCAGGGCGCGGCCGTCGGCCGTCGTACCCGACAGGACCACCGAGCCCTCCTGCTCGCCGCTCAACGTCAGGCTCGCGCGATCTGCGGTGTAGACGACCCCAGCGTCGGTCGTCTCGGGTCCGGTCTCGAACGTGAGCGGGAGGACGGGGCTCTTGCCGACGAGGTCCAGCGGCGGGCTGTCCTTGGCGACGGTTTCCTTGAAGTCCTTGAGCCGCAGGCTCGCCAGACGTCCACCCGCCAGGGTGATCTCCGCACGGAAAACGTCGTTCTCGACGACGACGGTTCCGGCGCCGGCCACCGGAACGGCGATACCACCGCCCGACGGCGCCGCCGGCACTGGCGGAGCGCCCGGGGTCGTGGGCGACGGGGCAGCACCCTCCGTGGCCTTCGGCGGCACCATGGTGATGGGCTCGTCGGGCCGCGGTTGCTGCTGATACCGCCGCACGACCAACTCCTGGTAGAGGAGCAACAAGAGCAACGAGAGCCCAACGGCCAGCCAGACGCGCCTCTGATCCACGAAAATCAGCCCTTTCTGGCCGGTATCGGGTCGTACCCGCCGGCATTCCACGGATGGCAACGAAGCACGCGTCGCACCGCGAGAACGGTGCCGCGTGCCGCGCCGTGGGCTTCGATGGCCTGCACCGCGTACTCCGAACACGACGGTGCGAAGCGGCAGCTCGGAGGCAGGACCGGTCTCAGCATGCGCTGGTACAACCGGACCGCCGTGACCGGGACGGCGACGCGCAAGGGCCGTCGCTCAGCGTCCGGTGAGCTCCAGCGCGTGCTCGAGTTCGGTGGCCGCTTGGGCATAGGTGAGTTGATCCGCTCCCGGCTTGGCGATCACGACCAGATCGACCGGTCGGGGCAGCGACGAACGATGCTGACGAAAGATCTCCCGGACCATCCGCTTCAGGCGGTTCCGCACGACGGCGTTTCCCACCCGGGAGCTCACGGTCACACCCAGGCGAGAAGCGGCCGCGATGCTGGCTCGCTGGATCACGACGAAGCTCGTCGTGTGACGCCGTCGACCATCTCGCTGGAGGCTCAGGAACTCCCGACGCCGCCGGACTCGGGCAGCCTTCGGGTAGGATCGTGAGCCCTCCACGGGCTCACCCCGGCTGCTTCGGCGGGACGGACACCGTGAGGCGCTTACGCCCCTTCGCTCGGCGCCGCTTGAGCACCTGACGCCCGGTCGGCGATGCCATACGAGCCCGGAATCCGTGGGTGCGCTTCCGGCGTCGATTGCTCGGCTGATAGGTCCTCTTCATTGGAAACGGCAATGTCCATCACGGCGGGTGGAGAATGTCAACAGAACTGGGGTCATTCGGGCTCCTGCCGTAGCCGTCGCGACATCAGATCCGTCACCGCTCGACGCGGCTCCTTGTCGTGGTGGAGCACCAGATCCATCTGCTCCGCGATCGGCATCTCGACGGCGACCGAGGCCGCGAGGGCGAGCACGGACACGGTGTTGCGCACCCCCTCGGCGACCTCGCGCATGCTGGCGACGATGTCCGCCAGCCGCTCGCCGCGGCCGAGCCGGAGCCCAACGGTCCGGTTTCGGGACAGGTCGCCGGTGCATGTCAGCACCAGGTCCCCGAGGCAGGACAGACCGTAGAGCGTCTGACGGTCGGCTCCCAGCCGGATGCCCAGGCGACTGATCTCCGCCAGACCCCGGGTGATCAGCGCGGCCCGCGCGTTGGAGCCGAAGCCCAGACCGTCGCTGACGCCGGCGGCGATCGCGATGACGTTCTTCACCGCACCGCCGATCTCGACGCCGATGACGTCGGTAGCGGTGTAGACCCGGAAGGTGGGCCCATTGAAGAGCTGCTGCAGCTCTTCGGCGACGGCGATCTCGTGTGCCGCTGCCGTCACCGCCGTGGGAAGATCGCGCGCCACCTCGCGCGCGAAGCTCGGACCGGACAGCACCGACACCCGGTCCTCGAGCGCGGGGCCGAGCGCCTCGCGAAGCACCGCGGAGACGGTCTGTCGTGACTGCTGCTCGACGCCCTTCGCCGTCGACACGACGAGGGGCCGCCCCACGAGGAGCGGCCTCACCTGCTCTGCCACGGCGCGGGTGGCGTGCGACGGACATGCGAACAGCACGACCTCCGCGGCCCCGCATGCCGATGCCAGATCGCTGCTGACGTCGAGACAGTCCGGGAACCGGATACCCGGATGCAGCTCGTGCTCACCAGCAGCGCGCATCTCGTCCACCCGGGCGGAGCTCCGTGCCCACAGGACGACGCGGTTCCCGAGTCGCGCCAGGTGCAACGCCAGGGCGGTTCCCCAGCTGCCTGCGCCCAGCACGGCTACTGTTCGCACCCCCATCGCGGACGGGAACCGTGCCCCAGATCAGCGAGCCCGCGCAAGACGGGCAGCGTCGACGCCGAACGCGGTTCGACGTCGAACCGGTCACTCCTCGGGCTGCGGTTCCGGGTCGGACTCGGGCTCGGCGTCCACGGGCTCGACGTCCACCGCCTCGACCGGCAGCGCGGTGTCGTCGTCTTCCTTCTCGGCGAGGCGGGCCACCGAGGCGAGCCGCTCTCCCTCGTCAAGGTCGATGAGCCGCACACCCTGGGTGTTGCGACCGATGATGCGGATCTCGTTCGCGCGGAAGCGCATGACCTTGCCGCCGCTGGTGACGAGCATCAGCTGGTCGTCGTCGCTCACCATGTGGACGCTGATGACGCGACCGGTCTTCTCGGTCGTCTTCATCGTGATGATGCCCTTGCCGCCCCGGTGGGTGCGCCGGTACTCGTCCATACCGGTGCGCTTGCCGTAGCCCAGCTCGGAGACGGCGAGCAGCGTGGCCCCCGCCTCGACGATGTCGATGGCAACCAGGCTGTCGCCCTCGTCCAGCTTCATGCCGATGACGCCGTAGGTGGAGCGGCCCATGGGCCGAACCTCGGTCTCCTCGAAGCGGATGGCCTGGCCTTCGGCGGTCGACAGGATGATGTCGTTCGACCCGTCCGTAAGACGCACACCCACCACCTCGTCGCCCTCCTCGATGGAGATGGCGATGAGACCCGACAGACGCGGCGTGGAGTACTGCATCAGGTCGGTCTTCTTGATGAGCCCGCGCCGGGTCGCGAATACCAGGTAGCGACCCTCCTGGAACTCCCGCACCGGCAGGACCGCCGACAGCTTCTCCTCGGGCTTGAGGCTCAGCAGGTTGGTGATGGCCCGACCCCGCGCCGCGCGACCGGCCTGCGGGATCTCGTGCACCTTGAGCCAGAAGACCTTGCCCGTCGTCGTGAAGAACATCAGGTACGAGTGCGTGGAGGCGACGAACACGTGCTCGACGAAGTCCTCGTCGCGCGTCGTGGCGCCGATCTTTCCACGTCCGCCGCGGCGCTGGGCTCGATAGAGGCCCACGGGGTTCCGCTTGACGTACCCCTCGTGGGAGATCGTCACGACCATGTCCTCTTCGACGATTAGGTCTTCGAGGGAGATGGCCGCGGCCTCGTCGACGATGCGCGTGCGCCTGGCGTCGCCGTACTTCTCGCGGATCTCTCGGATCTCGTCGACGATGATCTTCGACACCTCGCGGTCGTCCGCGAGGATCTGGCGGTAGCGCGCGATCATCTTCTGCACTTCGTCGTACTCGGCGATGATCTTGTCGCGCTCGAGCCCGGTCAGGCGCTGCAGGCGCATGTCGAGGACGGCCTGCGCCTGCAGCTGCGACAGGCCGAGCGCCGCCATCAGGTTCTCGCGCGCGGTGGGCGGATCGGCGGCAGCACGGATGATGGCGATGGCCTCGTCCATGTGCTCGACCGCGATCTTGAGGCCCTCGAGGATGTGCAGCCGCTCTTCGGCCTTGCGAAGGTCGTAGATCGTGCGGCGGACGATCACCTCGCGCCGATGCTTGAGGAACACCTGCAGGGCGTCCTTCAGGCTGAGCAGCTTGGGCCGTCCCTCGACGATGGCCAGCATGTTCACGCCGAACGACTCCTGCATCGGCGTGTGCTTGTAGAGCTGGTTCAGCAGGACCTCGGCCACCGCGTCGCGCTTCAGCTCGATGACGATGCGCATGCCGTGGCGATCGGACTCGTCGCGCAGGTCGGAGATGCCGTTGAGCTTACGCTCGTTCACCAGCTCCGCGATGCGCTCGATCAGCCGGGCCTTGTTCACCTGGTAGGGGATCTCGGTGACGATGATCGCCGACCGGCCGGTCTTGTCGTCGGTTTCGATTTCGCTGAGGGCGCGGACCGTCAGGATGCCGCGGCCATCGTGATACGCGTCGCGAATCGGCTTCTGCCCGCAGATGAACCCGGCCGTGGGAAAGTCGGGTCCAGGGATGAAGCGCATCAACTCGGCGACGGTGATCTCGGGGTTCTCGACGAGGGCGATCAGCCCGTCGCACACCTCGCCCAGGTTGTGCGGCGGGATGTTGGTCGCCATCCCGACGGCGATGCCGGCGGCACCGTTGATGAGCAGGTTCGGCACCCGCGTGGGAAGGACCACCGGCTCGCTCGTGGACTCGTCGAAGTTCGGGATGAAGTCGACGGTCTCCTTCTCGATGTCGGCAAGGAGCTCCTCGGCGAGCTGGGTCAGCTTGCACTCGGTGTAGCGGTACGCGGCGGGCGGGTCGCCGTCGACGGAGCCGAAGTTCCCCTGACCGTCGATCAGCGGGTAGCGGACGTTCCAGCCCTGCGCGAGCCGGACGAGCGCGTCGTACACCGCGGAGTCGCCGTGCGGATGGTACTTCTTGAGCACTTCACCGACGACGCCGGCGCACTTCGAGTAGCGCCGGTTGTGGAGCAGCCCCTCGCTGAACATCGCGTACAGGATGCGACGATGGACCGGCTTGAGACCGTCGCGGGCGTCGGGCAGCGCGCGCCCGACGATGACGGACATCGCGTAGTCCATGTAGGACGAGCGCATCTCGTCCTCGATGTTGACGGGAACCCGCTGCGGATTGTGCTCCATCGGACCCCTGCCGGCTCAGACGTCGAGGTTGCGGACGTAGAGCGCGTTCTCCTCGATGAACTTCCGGCGCGGCTCGACCTCGTCGCCCATCAACGTCGAGAAGATGATGTCGGCCTCGACGGCGTCCTCGATCTTCACCTGGAGGAGCGTGCGAAGCTCGGGATCCATGGTGGTTTCCCAGAGCTGCGTCGGGTTCATCTCGCCGAGACCCTTGTAGCGCTGGATCTCGAGGCCTTTGCGCGCCGTGACCATGAGGCGCTCGAGCGCCTTCTGGAGGTTCGGGATGAGCTCGGCGTCCTCGCCCTCCCCCAACGTGTACGGTGGCTCACCGACGGCCGCGAGCTCGCGAGCGATCCGTCGCGCCTCCTCGAACTCGGCTCCGGTGAGCAGCTCGCGGTCGAAGACGTTGCGGTGCTGGGCGCCGTTGGAACGCGTCGACGCCACCATCCGGAAGCAGGCGTGCTCGCGATCGTCCTCGAATTCGAAGCTGACGGGCAGCAGCTCGGGTGCCGCAGCGGCAAGGTACCGCTCGATGTCGGCGATGATCTCCTGCAGGCGTGCGCGATCGCCCAGGGCGGACGCATCGAAGCGCGGATTCCGTGCCAATGCCGTCACCAGGTGCCGGTTTCGGCCCTTGCGCTCGAGGATGTCGAGCACCTTCTCGAGCCTCATGACCCGCTTCACGAGCTGCTTGAGCGGCGTGCCGGTCACCGGCGTCCCCTTGGTACCCCGGAGCGTGACGTCACCGGCGCCGAGCTCGATCAGGTAGTCCTCGAGGGCGGGCTCGTCCTTCAGGTACTGCTGCGTCTTGCCGCGCTTCACGCGGTAGAGCGGCGGTTGCGCGATGAAGAGGTGACCGTTGTCGATCAGCTCCTGGAAGTGGCGATAGAAGAACGTGAGGAGCAGCGTCCGGATGTGTGCACCGTCGACGTCGGCGTCGCACATGAGGATGACCGTGTGGTAGCGCAGCTTCGCGAGGTCCTTGTCTTCCTTTCCGATACCGGCGCCGAGCGCCGTGATCAGGACCTTGATCTCCTGCGACGACAGCATCTTGTCGAAGCGCGCCTTTTCGACGTTGAGGATCTTGCCGCGCAACGGGAGGATCGCCTGGTTCTTGCGATCGCGGCCCTGCTTGGCCGAGCCGCCGGCGGAATCTCCCTCGACGATGAACAGTTCCGACTTGGCTGGGTCGCGCTCCTGGCAGTCGGCGAGCTTGCCGGGCAGCGAGCTACCGTCGAGCGCGCCCTTGCGCCGGGCCAGCTCCTTCGCCTTGCGCGTGGCCTCGCGCACCCGCGCAGCTTCGAGGCCCTTCATGATGATGCGCTTGGCCTCGCTCGGATGCTCCTCGAAGTAGACGCCGAGCCGGTCGTTCACGAGGGCCTGGACGATGCCCTTCACCTCGCTGTTGCCGAGCTTGGTCTTCGTCTGCCCCTCGAACTGCGGCTCGGGCACCTTGACGCTGATGACGGCGGTGACGCCCTCGCGACAATCCTCGCCCTGGAGACCGTCCTCGTCCTTCTTGAGCACGGTGTTCGCGACGGCGTAGCTGTTGACCGTGCTGGTCAGCGCCGAGCGGAACCCGACGACGTGGGTGCCGCCTTCGATGGTGTTGATGTTGTTGGCGAAGGCGTAGACGTTCTCGGCGTAGCCGTCGTTCCACTGCATGGCGACTTCGACGTCGACCCCGTCGCGCGTGCCCTGCAGGTAGATCACGTCGCTGTGGATCGGCGACTTCGCCCGGTTCAGGTGCTGTACGAAGGAGACGATGCCGCCCTCGTACAGGAACTCGTGCGACTTCTGCTCGCGGTCGCGCTCGTCGGTGATGACGATCTTGACGCCGCGGTTCAGGAAGGCGAGCTCGCGGAGCCGCTGCGAGAGGATGTCGAAGCTGTACTCGGTGCTCTCGAAGATCAGGCTGTCGGGCTTGAAGGTGATGCGTGTACCGCGCTGATCGGTGACGCCCGTGGCGGTGACCGGACCATCGGGATCGCCGCGATGGTAGTGCTGCTCGTAGACCTTGCCGTCGCGCCGCACCTCCATGTCGAGCGCCTCGGACAGGGCGTTCACCACCGAGATGCCGACCCCGTGCAGTCCGCCGGACACCTTGTAGGCGCCCTTGTCGAACTTGCCGCCGGCGTGGAGCTTGGTGAGCACGACCTGGGCGGCGGACACGCCTTCGGTGGGATGGATGTCCACCGGGATGCCGCGACCGTCGTCCTCCACCGTGACACTGTTGTCGATGTGGATGGCAACGGAGATCGACGTGCAGTGCCCGGCCAGGGCTTCGTCGATGGAGTTGTCGACGACCTCGAAGACGAGATGGTGCAGTCCGCGCTCCCCGGTGTCGCCGATGTACATACCGGGGCGTTTGCGAACCGCCTCGAGGCCTTCGAGAACCTTGATGTTCCCGGCCCCGTACTCCGTGCTCTGCGGCTGCTCAGGTGTATCCATGGGCGTCTCTGCGCAACGAACCTTTATACTCGGCGACGGCGCGGGACGCTACTTGCGCGAGGGTGGAACGACGAGACTTCCCAGCACCAGCTCAGAGCCGCATCGGCATGAGAACGTAGGTGTAGGTGGGGTCCTGTGATCCACGGATGAGACCGGGACCGACTTCGTCGGTGAGGCCGATCTCGATCGTGTCGCCGGAGGCGTGCGCGTTCAGGACGTCGAGCAGGTACCGGCCATTGAACCCGATGGTCATGGGATCGCCGGGGTACGACGCCTCGAGGTCCTCGCTGGCCTCACCGAGGTCGGGATTGCTCGCCGACAGCTCGAGCGTGCCGCGCTCGAGGTGCAGCTTGACCCCGTGCGACCGCTCGCTGGCGAGCAGCGACGTTCGTCGCAGCGCCGCAAGGAAATCGTCGCGGTTCACCAGCGCCTTCACACGGGGCTCGCCGGGAATGACCTGACGGTAGTCGGGGAACTCCCCCTCGACGAGCCGCATGAAGAACGAAACCCGCGGGGTGTGGACGCGGACGTCCTTGTCGGCGACGACCAGCGTGAGCTCGGCTTCGCCCGTCTCGTCGAGGAGCTTCCGGACCTCGACCAGACCCTTGCGGGGCATGATCACGCCACGCGGCAGATCGACCTCGGTGAGGGATCGCTCGATGAGCGCCAGGCGATGACCGTCGGTAGCCACCATGCGCAGGACGCCGTTGGCACCCGACTCGACGTAGACCCCCGAGAGATTGAATCGTGTCTCGTCGGTGGAGACCGCGAAGAGCGTGCGGTCGATCATCTCGCGCAGCGTGCCGGCCGCGATGCGGATGGGGACGCCGCTGCTGGCGCCGGGTCCGAACGGCAGCTCGGGGAACTCCTTCGGCTCGAGACTGACGACCTTGAACCGGGAACGGCCCGCTACGACGTCGACCCAGCCGGCTCCCGTCGACTTGAGCGTGAGCTCTTCGGCCGTGACCTCGCGCGCGATCTCGTAGAGCTTGCGCGCGTTGACGGTGACGGTGCCCTTCTTCTTCGTCTGCGCCGGGACCTGTGCGCGAAGCCCGACTTCCATGTCGGTGGCGATCAGCGCCACTCCCGTCTCGGACGGCTCGATGAGCACGTGGGTCAGAATGGGTTGGGGTGTTCGTCGCTCGACCACACCCTGGACCAGGTAGAGCCCGCTCACCAAGTCCTCTCGCTTGACCGTGACCTCCATGCTGCACCACCTCAGAGCGTCTAGGTTCTCCCGGTTATCCCCGGCCCCGAGTACTTCGGAGCTTCTTCCCTTATATAGGATCTCGTCGTCGCCGTAGGGCCTGTGGACATTGGGGACAAGTCCGTTTGGCCCTGCAAATCCCTAGAGGATCACCGTCTCGTTGTCCACAGTCGTTCGGCGGTTGTTCATGGACTCTGGTGATGTCGTATTCGTTGCTCGAGCTGCTCGACCGCTGCCTGGAACGAGACGTCCTCTTTCAACCGTTTCTCCGTCGCCTCGACGGCGTGGAACACGGTCGAATGATCACGCTCGAACATCTCGCCGAGCCGCGGTAGCGACGTGCCCATGAGCCGGCGGCAGAGGTACATCGCCACCTGCCGCGGCACGGCGATGTGACGACTGCGCCGGCGTGAGCGGAGATCGCCGAGCTTGAGCGCGAAGTGCTCGCAGACCGCGGCGGTGATCGCGTCGAACGTCACGCGCACCGGCTTCTCGGCGCGCAGGGTCTCCAGCACCTCGCGCGCGTAGTCGACGTCGATCGTCCGTCGGTGCAGCGAGGCATGCGCGCCGAGCCGCGTGAGTGAACCCTCGAGCTCGCGCACGTTCGACGAGAAGTGCTGTGCCAGGTACTGCGCCACGTCCTGCCCGAGGGGAATGCCCTCGATTTCGGCCTTCTTCTCGACGATGGCCATGCGGGTTTCGACGTCGGGTGGCTGGATGTCGGCGATGAGGCCCCACTCGAAGCGGTTTCGCAGCCGTTCCTCGAGGTCGGGGATGTCCTTCGGCACCTTGTCCGAGGTCAGCACGATCTGCCGGCGCTTCTCGTGCAGGCTGTTGAAGGTGTGGAAGAATTCCTCCTGCGTGCGTTCGCGGCCCGAGAGCAGCTGGACGTCGTCGAGGATGAGCAGGTCGACGTGCCGGAACCGCTGCTTGAACTCCTCCATCTTGTCGCGGCGCAGGCTGGCGATCAGCTCCGTCATGAAGGTGTCGGACGAGAGGTATGCCACGCCGGCGTCGGGCCGCTTCGCCAGTACGTGGTGTCCGATGGCGTTCACGAGGTGCGTCTTGCCGAGGCCGACACCGCCGTAGACGAAGAGCGGGTTGTAGTGGTCGCCCGGCTGGGTCGCGACGGCGCGGCATGCCGCGTGCGCGAACTGGTTCGATGCACCGACCACGAAGCTTGCGAAGGTGTAGCGCGGATTGAGCGCGGCCCGGGCGGCGAGCGCCTTGCGGTCGAGCGGTCGGGGAACGGCGTTGGGAAACAGCTCGCCCTGCTCCCGATTCGAGACCTCGAGCACCACCTGACGCGGTCCGAGCACCTCGGCCACGGTCTCCCGAAGCGCGCTCAGGTAGTTGTCGTTCACGCACACCATCACGAGCCGGTTTGGTGCCTCGAGACGGAGCTCCGCCGGGGTGAGCGAGAGCGGGCGTAGCGGCTTGATCAGGTCGGCGACGTCGGCCGGGCCGACGCGGGTGCCGAGTCGCTCGACGACGGCTCGCCAAGCGGCGTCCGGATTGGAGACGGACGAGCTACGCACACCCTTTTCCACAGTTGCACAACCCCACGCGCCCGAATGGCGATGAGCTGTGTTAGGGCATGCACGGCCGGCTCCGCAAGTGAATTGCCGACCCGGAGTGGTCGTGTTAACCGCAGCGCGAGCGATCCATGGGTCAGACATCCGACAAGCTCTTCGCGGAAGCACGAGAGGTCATTCCTGGCGGCGTCAACAGCCCCGTGCGCTCGTGGCGCGCCGTGGGCGGCGCACCGCTCTTCATCTCGCGCGGACGTGGCGCGCACGTCATCGACGCCGACGGCCGCAGCTATCTCGATCTGGTCGGCTCGTGGGGACCGCTCATCCTCGGGCATGCGCATCCCGAGGTCGTGCAGGCGGTGGGCGATCGTGCCAAGGCGGGCACGAGCTTCGGCGCGCCGACGGCACTCGAGATCGAGCTGGCCCGTCTCATCGTGTCGGCGGTGCCGTCCATCGAGCAGGTCCGGCTCGTCAGTTCGGGGACCGAGGCCACCATGAGCGCCCTGCGGCTGGCCCGCGCGGCCACCGGGCGCAGCACCATCGTCAAGTTCACCGGCTGCTACCACGGGCACGTCGATGCGCTGCTCATACGTGCCGGCTCGGGCGCGCTCACGCTGGGGGTGCCGGACAGCCCGGGCGTCCCTGCCGAGGTCGCGGCGCTCACCGTCAGCGCCGAGTTCAACGACATTGCCGGCATCCGGGAGCTGTTCCGGAGTCGTGGCGACGACATCGCGGCGGTCATCGTCGAGCCCGTCGTCGGCAACATGGGCGTCGTGCCCCCGGCGAAGGGCTTCCTGGAGGCGCTGCGCGAGGAAACCACCCGGGCCGGGTCGATCCTCGTCTTCGACGAGGTGATGACGGGATTCCGTCTGGCGTGGGGTGGCGCTCAGGCGCGATTCGGCATTTCGCCCGACCTCACCTGCCTCGGTAAGATCGTCGGTGGCGGCATGCCGCTCGCCGCGTTCGGTGGCCGGCGCGACCTGATGCAGCAGATCGCGCCCGCCGGCCCCGTGTACCAGGCGGGTACGCTGTCGGGGAATCCGGTCAGTGTCGCGGCAGGGCTGACGACGCTGCGGGTGCTCGAGCGGGAACGTGGGGCATACGAGCGCCTCGAGCAGCTCGGGGCCGGCGCCGAGGAGGTCCTCCGGAGCGCCCTCTCGGCGACGGGCGTGCGCGGGTGCGTGAACCGGGTCGGATCGATGCTGACCCTGTTCCTCGGGGTGGACGAGGTGCACGACTTCACCACCGCCACCAGGTCGGACACCGAGGCCTTCGCGCGCTTCTTTCGCCAGATGCTGGTCGAGGGCATCTATCTGCCCCCGTCCCAGTTCGAAGCCATGTTCCTCTCGCTGGCCCACACGGCTGCCGACATCGATCGCCTGGGCATCGCTGCCCGGGCCGCGCTGGCGGCAGCTGCGTCTTGACCCCTCCGAAGACGCTGCTGCGGTACGCCCGCGGCGGGGCCATCGCGTTCGAGTTCACCGGTACCATCGCGGGCGGAGCCTTCGTCGGGTGGTGGCTCGACGAGCGCTACGGTACCACCCCCTGGGCCATGACCGGCCTCACGGTCGTCGCGGTGGTCGGCGGCTTCATCCGCCTGATCCAGATGCTGCGACGGTTCGACCAGATCGACCGTGGCGCCCAGCGTTAGCCGGATCCAGGCGCGTCACTGGGGACTCGTGGCGGTCACGTGCCTGGCCGTGCTCGCCAGCGGCAGGACCGGGGCGGGGGGCGTCCTCGTCGGGGGCGGGGCGATCGGCCTGTCGACCTATCTGTACGCCGCCGGCTTCCGTCTCCTGCTGCGCGGGGGCAGCCCGCGCCTTGCTATCGGGATTCTGTTTGTTAAACTCGCGGCCTTCCTGGGGCTCGGGTGGCTCGTGTTCTCCGCTGGAGACTACAGACCAGATCCGACGGGCTTCGCATTGGGAGTGAGCTGTCTGCCGGCTGCAGCGGTCTGGGAAGCGGTCGTGACAGGGAAAAAGTGATGGGACACCACGCATTCACCTGGATCTCCGCCATCCCCGGCGCCAATCTGCTTCCCGAGAACGCGATGACCGCCATGCTGGTCACCGCGCTCCTGATGGTGTTCGCGCTCCGCGTCCGCGGCAAGCTCGCGAACGTCGAAGCCGCCATCGACCCGGACGACGGTGTCACCGGACGCAATTTCGCCGAGATGTTCGTCGAGGCCATCGACGGACTCGCCGAGGGCGTCATCGGGCACCACTACAAGCAGTACGTCCCGTTGCTGGCCACGTTCTTCATCTTCATCCTGGTCTCGAACCTGCTCGGCCTCGTTCCCGGCTTCGTCCCGCCGACGTCCAACTTCAGCACGACGCTCGCTCTCGGGGTGATCTCGTTCGTGGCCTACAACGTCTACGGTGTGAAGGCGCACGGCCCGGGCTACTTCAAGCACTTCCTCGGCCCGGTCATGTTCATCGCCCCGCTGATGCTCTTCATCGAGCTCTTCAGCCACGCTTTCCGGCCCATCTCGCTGGGCATTCGTCTGTTCGCCAACCTGTTCGCCGACCACGAGGTGGTTTCGATCTTCACCAACCTCACGGGAGTGGGCGTTCCGGTGATGTTCTACGTCCTGGGTGCGTTCGTCAGCGTCGTCCAGGCGTTCGTCTTCACGATGCTGAGCGCCATCTACATCGCGCTGTCCGTCAGTCACGATCACTAGCCTACGTCTTGGTGCTCGTCCCGGTGGGAGTGGAAGATGATGAGGAGAGGACGGGAAATACGGGCCCATGAAAGGGGAATCATGAAGGTTGTTGGAGTCGTTCTCGGTGTGCTCGTCGGAATGATGATGATGGCGAGCCCCGCCCTGGCAGAAGAGGCAGCAGGGGGTGGCGGTGGCGTCGGATCGGGTCTCATCGCTCTTGCTGCGGGCCTCGGACTCGGTATCGCGGCGTTCGGCGCCGCCATGGCGCAGGGTAAGGCGACGGCCGCGGCCATGGAGTCGATCGGTCGGAACCCCAACTCCGCCGATCGCATCTTCACGCCGCTGATCGTCGGTCTGGCGCTCATGGAAGCGCTTGCGCTGTACGCACTCGTGGTTGCATTCACGCTCGCGGGAAAGATTCCCGGGGTCGGATGATTCTGCACGCGCGCCGGCCGGAGTTCCGAGCCGCATCCGGTCGGCGCGCGCAAATATCGGCGAATGGCGGCGGGCTCCGTGATCGACCGATGACTCGTTGTGGTTGGGCGGAGGTGGACTATGTGGTGGAACGTGCCTGAAGCGCACGACGGCGACGCGGGCGACGGAAAAGTCCGCTCCCTGACGGTCGCCGGAACGATGCAGCGGCGTCAGCGGACCGTGCTGACGATGCTGCCCCTCTCGTCGGTGGTGCCGAACCCCGAGCAGCCGCGGAAATACTTCGCGGAGGAGAAGCTCGCGGAGCTCGCGGCATCGATCAAGACGCGCGGCCTCCTGCAGCCGATCGTCGTCCGCCGGATCGCCGGCGGCTACGAGCTGCTGGCGGGTGAGCGGCGCTACCGCGCGGCGCAGCTGGCCGGTGTCGATCGGCTGCCTGCGTTGATCCGCGAGGGCGACGACCCGCTCGAAATCGCCCTCATCGAGAACGTGCAGCGCGAGGATCTGGCGCCGCTCGAGGAAGCCGAGGCCCTGGCGCTCCTGATCGAGCGGCACGGCTACAGCCACCGCGAGGTCGCGGAGCTGCTCGGTAAGAGCCGGCCGTATGTGTCGAATACCCTGTCCATCAACCGTCTGCCCGAGCCGGTGAAGGCCGACCTCCATCGCGACGGGAAGGCGGTGTCGCGCGAGCTCCTGATGGGCATCGCACGGCAGGAAGACCCGGGCGCGGCGCTCGCCCTGTGGAAGCGCCTGCAGCTCGACGTCATGTCGGTCCGCCAGTTCCGGGAGCAGCAGACGGGCGTCCCGGCGGAACGTCCAGCAGCGCGGGAGGCTATGCTGGCCGCCCGTCGTCTCAACCGAATCCTGCGCCGGATGCTGCATGACGAGAGCATCCCCGATCAGGACCGGGAGTCGCTCGTCCAGATGCTTCGGCGGACGCAGCGTCTCGTGCAGCGGCAGCTGAGCGCGCTCACGCCGTCTCGTTGAACCACTCCTGTGGCGCTTCGCCACGGGAGCCGGTCGCGTTTCGTTACGGACGTTTCATCGTCCGGAGGGACGCTCGACCCCCGCATGCCCGGAAAGACGAGGCAAGTGTCTCCGTCGTCTGGTGGCACGGACCTGGCAAGGGCTCCCGGCATGGAGAATCGTGCAGAGGCGGATCGTAGCGTGGGGATCCGGAACGGTGGAGGCGTCGAGCTCGAGCCCGAGGCCGTTCTCCCCTCCCAGTTCTTCTCTCGCATCCAGATCGATGCGTCGCTCCAGCCGGAAAAGCGGCTGATGCTGGCGGTGCTCGAGGACGCGGTCGGAACCTTCCAGAAGTATGTATTCGCGCGTGAGCGCACGGCTCAGCGGATGTTCGCGGACGTCGAGGAGTGGTTCGCGTCGGACGACCAGGAGTGGCCCTTCTCTTTCGGGAACATCTGCAACGCCCTGGGTCTCGACGTCGACTACATGCGTTCGGGGCTCCGCCGCTGGCAGGAGCGTCAGCAGACGGCGATTCGTGTGGACGGTGCCAAGGTCGTGCGCTTCCCGTTCCGTCGCGTGAACGGCTCGCGCCATGCCATCACCGGTCGCGCGGCAGGGCTCCGACGATCGGCCTGACGCTTTACGGCCATCGCGGTTTCCTGCGATAAGCACCACGCCTCACGCGAGGCGTGATGAAGGACCCCAACCCCCCCTTGTCCCCCTATCGCGTGAGTGCCCTTCCGGTGCGAATCGGAAGGGCACTCGGCGTTTTGACCCACTGAGCATGTCGGGTCTCACGGAAGAGCAGGCCGGCGTCCGGTCGGTGTCATCTGGTCTCGGCGCGCTCCTGCGCTGGATCCGCCCGACGTTCGACTACGCCCCCGGGCACCGCCCGACGCTCGACATCGGCTACTTCGCCAACGTCGTACCGGTGGCACCGAACCTCGGCATCGCGATCTCTACGGATGGCGTGGGAACGAAGCTGCTGGTGGCACAGGCGGCGGGACGTTTCGACACGGTCGGCATCGACTGCGTGGCGATGAACGTCAACGACATCGTCTGCGTCGGGGCACGGCCGATCGCCCTCGTCGACTACATCGCGGTCGAGGAGCCCCACGCCGCCATGCTCGGTGCGCTCGGCGAGGGGCTGGCGAAAGGCTGCGAAGAAGCCGGCGTGAGCTGCCCCGGCGGCGAGCTCGCCCAGGTGCGTGAGATGCTCCACCCGTCGGCGGACGGGCGGTCGTACGATCTCGTCGCGACCGCCATTGGCACCGTCGCGCTCGACCGCGTCCTCAGTGGGGGGGACGTCGAGCACGGTGACGTGCTCATCGGGTGTACCAGCGCTGGCCTGCACTCGAACGGGTTTACGCTGGCGCGACGGACGTTGATGGATCGGGCAGGCTTCAAGCTCGACAGCCACGTTCCCGATCTCGGGACGACGCTGGCCGACGAGCTGCTGAAGCCGACCCGCATCTACGTACGCGCGGCGCTCGCCCTGCTCGATTCCGGCGTCGCAGTTCGGGCGTTGGCACACATCACCGGCGACGGGCTCTTCAATCTGGTGCGCACGACCCGCCCCGTCGGTTTCGACATCACCGCCTGGCCGGAGAAGCTGCCCATCTTCCAGATGATCCAGCGCCTCGGCGAGATCGGCGACGACGAGATGTACCGCGCCTTCAACATGGGCGTCGGCTTCTGCGCGGTCGTCGCCGCAACCGATGCCGACCGCGCCTGCGAGGTGCTACGCGCAGCGGGAGAGCGCGTGCTGGTGCTGGGTACGGCGACGGACGATCCGGAGCGGACCATCACGTTCCGACCCGCTGGACTGGTCGGCCGCGCGGGCCGGTTCGGCCCGCGCTAGCCGTTCAGCTCACAGCGGCTGGATAAGGACCTGCGCCACCCCGCGCCCCGTCATACGGAGCTCGCGGGCGGCACCTGCCGACAGATCGAGGTCGCGTCCCCGGATGAACGGGCCGCGATCGTTGACGCGGATGAGGACCGACCGTCCGTTGTGGAGGTTCGTCACCCGTACCTTGGTTCCGAGCGGGAGGGTGCGATGGGCAGCGGTGAGCTCTTCGGGATTGAAGCGTTCGCCGCTGGCCGTCTTTCGACCCGCGAAGCCCGGACCGTACCAGGAGGCACGGCCGACCTTGGGCTCCGGATAGTCGATGGGGTCGCTCTGATCGGCGCGCGCCACCCCGTTCCACAGGGTGAAAGCGGCCAGAAACAATAAGAGCCGGGGGATCGCTCCCCCGGCCCACTTGGGCACGGACTGCATAATCCCGCTCCTTTGACGCCGACGAAGTTAGCTGACGGGTTCGGGCTCGAGGAGCATTGCCCGTCCCGGTCTCCTGTCTGACCGGGATTCACCCCTGATGCTGGGTCCTCCGCTCTCCCTCTCGGGAGATTAGGCGCTGGTCAAATTTGTTCAGGGCGTTCTGGCGAAACGACCGTACCCTGTCAAGTCGGCGTTCGGAGACAGCCCGGAGTCAGTCCAGCCAGGATTCTATGAATTCCACTCGTGCGCGGTCGCGAAATCGCTACGACCAACGTCGGACGACCATGCCGTCGCGAGATTGTCCGCCCCACTGGGCGGTGTACGATGCCCGCCCATGGCCGCCGAAAATCGTCTCGCGATGGAGACCAGCCCATATCTGCTGCAACACGCGCGCAACCCGGTGGACTGGTACCCGTGGGGTGACGAGGCCTTCGCGCGAGCACGTGCCGAGAACAAGCCGGTCCTGCTCTCGATCGGCTACTCGTCCTGCCACTGGTGCCATGTGATGGAACGCGAGTCGTTCGAGAATCCCGAGATCGCCGCGCTGATGAACGACCTGTTCGTCAGCATCAAGGTCGATCGCGAGGAGCGTCCGGACATCGACGACGTCTACATGCGGGCGGTGCAGCTGCTGATCGGTCGGGGTGGGTGGCCGATGACCGTCTTCCTCACGCCCGAGGGCAAGCCGTTCCATGGCGGCACCTACTTCCCGCCCGTCGACCGGCACGGCATGCCTGGCTTCCCGAAGCTCCTGGTCGCCGTCGCCCGCGCGTTCCACGACAAGCCGGACGACGTGGCGCGCGCGGTCGGTCAGCTGATCGCCGGCGTCAGCCGCTCCGACGAGATCGCGGCACCGGCGGAGACCCTCGACGACACCCTCCCTCGACGTGCCGCCGAGGCCATGCTCGGCCACGTCGACGCCGAATGGGGTGGCCTCGGTGGTGCCCCGAAGTTCCCGCACGCGCCGGCTTTCCGCCTCCTCCTCAGGCAGCACCTCGCCACCGGCCGGGCGGACCTTCTCGACGCCGTCACGCTCACGACCCGCCGCATGGCCGCCGGTGGCATGCGCGACCAGATCGGTGGCGGGTTCCACCGCTACTCCGTCGACGAGCGCTGGCTCGTGCCGCACTTCGAGAAGATGCTCTACGACAACGCCGAGCTGCCCCGCCTCTATCTCGAGACCTTCCAGGTCACGGGCGACGACGCGCATCGGGCCGTCGTCGAGGATACCCTCGACTATGTCCTGCGGGAGATGCGACACCCGGACGGGGGATTCTTCTCCGCCACCGACGCCGACAGCGAGGGTGAGGAGGGCCGTTTCTTCGTCTGGACCCCGGAGCAGGTGGCGGCGGTGGTTCCGCCGGAGGACGTCGACCTGGTCTGCCGCTGGTGGGACGTCACGGCGGAGGGAAATTTCGAAAATCACAATATTCCCCATCTGACGGTCACGCTGGAGCAGATTTCGAAATTGTTCGGGCGTGCTCCAGAGGACGCCGCCGCGGCGATCGCGTCGGCCCGGGCCCGTCTCTACGAGGCCCGGAGCCACCGCGTTCCGCCCGAGCGTGACGAGAAGATACTGACGAGCTGGAACAGCCTGATGATCGGTACGCTGGCCGAAGCGGGACGGATCCTCGCGATTCCCCGCTACGTCGACGCCGCCGCGGCGGCTGGGGATTTCCTGTGGACGGCGATGCGCGACGGTGACCGCCTCCTGCACGGTTGGGCCCGGGGTCGGGCGAAGCAGGACGCGTTCCTCGACGACCACGCATTCTTCGCCAGCGCCTGCCTCGACCTCTACGAGGCGAGCGGCGACCTGCGGCACTTCGAGCGTGCCCGGGTCCTGATGGAGGCGCTCGATGCGCGGTTCCACGACGACGCCGGTGCCTACTTCTTCACCCCGCACGACGGCGAGGCCCTGATCGCGCGCAGCAAATCGGCGGTCGACGGAGCAATTCCGTCCGGAAACGCAGTCGCCGCGGGCGTGCTGCTCCGTCTGCACACGCTGACCGACGACGATCGGTGGCGCGGGCGTGCCGAGGAGATTCTGCGTCTGTACCATGCCTCGGCGATCAAGAATCCGTTCGGCTACACGACATACCTGGAGGCGCTCGAGCGCTGGTCGCAGGGCCCGACCGAGGTGGTCATCGTCGGTGAGCCAGCGGATCCCACCGTCCGGGCGATGTGGCGGACCGTGGCCGCGCGGTTTCTTCCCTACCGTGTTCTGGTGCACGCGACGCCCGGAGCGTCGGACCTTCCGGCGCCGGCGCGTGATCGCCCCGGCGTCGGGAACCAGGCCACCGCGTACGTGTGCCGCGATTTCGCATGCTCGCAGCCGGTCACGGATCCCACCGCGTTGGCCGCCCTGCTCGCCTGACGGCCCTATTCGCCGCGGAACTTCGGTGGCCGGCGTTCGCGCTGTGCTGCCAGCCCTTCCTGCAGATCGGCGCTCGATCGCACCTTGCGGTGCATCTCCTCGAGGTCGTCCTTGGGGGTGCCGCGCCGGAAGGCGACCGCGCGCTGGACGAACGCCTTCATCGCGCGAACCGACAACGGCGCGTTCTGCGTGATCTGCCGCGCCAGCGCCGCCACCGCGCTGTCGAGCTCGTCGGCCGGGACGACCCGATTCACCAGCCCGAGCTTGAGCGCGGTTTCGGCGGCGACCGCTTCGCCCGTGAACAGGAGCTCGTTGGTTTTGCCGGCGCCGATCGTGTCGACGAGCTTCCAGGTGAGCGACACCGGAACGGCGAGGCCGATCCGGGCGAGCGGCATCGAGAAGCGGGCGGTGTCTGCCGCTACCCGGATGTCGCAGTGGAGCGCCAGCTCGGCGCCACCAGCGACGGCGTCGCCATGGACCGCCGCGATCGTCGGCAGCGGACAATCCTCGACGTCTTCCAGTATCTTCTCGAGCCCGCCGAGATCGGCTTCGCCCTGCTCGCGTTGCGCCGCCATCTCGCGCAGGTCGAGCCCGGCGCAGAAGGCCGGCCCGTTTCCCCGTACGACGATGACCCGTACGCTGGGGTCGTCCTCGACGCGAGCGAACTTCTCCCGCATGGCCTCGATCATCGTCCGATTCAGCGCATTGCGCTTCGACGGACGGTTCAGGGTGAGGGTGAGGACGTGGTCGGCGGTGGAGGTGAGCAGCTCGTCTGCCATGGTGACGAGCGTCTATCGGCTCAGAAGCGGTCCTTCAAACCTCGTACCGCGGCGAACAGCGCGACGGGATCGCTCGCGGGCACGTCCGGAACCTTGCCCCGGACCGACGCCGCCAGCTCGGGGCTCGACGTCCGGAGGAACGGATTCGTCGCCTTCTCCTCGGCGATCGTGCTCGGAATCGTCGGTTTTCCGGCGCGACGGAGCGCCTGCACGCGGGAATACTTCGAAGCGAGCTCGGAATTCCCCGGTTCGAGCGTGAGCGCAAACTGGAGATTCTTCTCGGTGTACTCGTGCCCACAGTAGACGCGCGTGTCGTCGGGTAGTGCGGCGAGCCTTCCGAGCGACGACATCATCTGCGCGGCGTCCCCCTCGAACAGCCGTCCGCAGCCACCCGCGAACAGCGTGTCGCCGGTGAACACCGCCGCCGCGTCCGGAAAGTGGTAGGCGACGTGCCCGCTGGTGTGCGCCGGGATGAAGATGATCCGCCCCTGCAGCGATCCTATGGTGAACGACTCCCCGTCTCGTACCCGATCCGTGATTCCCGGGATCCTGGGCGCGTCGTCGGCCGATCCGAAGACGCGCAGCTGCGGCAACCGTGCGAGCAGATCCGAATTCCCGCCGACGTGATCGAAATGGTGATGCGTGGCGAGGACCGTCGTGAGGCGGACCTGTCGGCGCTCGACCTCGGCGAGCACCGCGTCGGCCTCGGCGCAGTCGACGACTGCCGCCTCCTTCGTGGCCGGGTCGATCACCAGGTACGCGTAGTTGTCGCTGAGCTGCGGTACCGGGACGACGTCCACGAAGCCTATCCCTGTGTATGGTGCGTCGGACTGGTGCCGTCGTCGACGGTACGGGCCGAATCGCCGCCGGCCGTGGCGCGCTGCTCGAGACGGAACACGCGTTCGCGCAGACCGGCCGCTTCGACGGCCCGCGCGACCTGCTCGCGCGACAGATCGCTCAGCCGGGCCTCGAGCCGGGCCAGACGATCACGCAGCCCGGTGGCCTCGCCGGCGCGGGCGATCTGATCCTTGCTGGTCTCGAGGACGCGCGCCTCGATGCGGGTGAGCCGCTCGCGGAGCGCGCCGAGCTCGCCGAGCTTCGTGCCGACCTCGCGACCCAGATCCGTGAGGCGCTGATCGAGCCGATCGACGCGGTGACGCGATTCCTCGCCCCCAACCGTCTCCTGCGTCGTTTCGCGGGTGATCTCCGCCGCACGTCGCTCGACGTGCTGCAGCCGGGCTGTGAGCTCCTCGATGCGTACCTGGCTCGCCGCGGCGCTCTCGATGGCGTTGTTCGCCAGATTGCGCAACGGCGTCACAAGCTCGCTGACGCCTTCCTTCGGGACGTCGGCGATGCGGACTTCCATGACCCGCAGGCGTTCGCGCAGCTTGTCGATGTCCTTCCGCATGGACACCGCGAGTCGGTTGAGGAGCACGTCGAGCCGTTCGCCGAGACGCTCTTCGGTGACCGCCATGAGCGACGCGACCTGCTCTTCGACGCCGCGTCCCACCTCGACGAGCCGGTTCTGGATGCCGTCGCGGAGCGTCTGCGCCTGATCGAGCAGCACCTGGCTTCCACCAGTGAGCATGTCCTGCAGCGCAGCGAGCCGTCCGCGTTGAGGCTCGTCTTTCACCCGTGCCATCCCGACCTCCTTCCGCTCCCGAGGCGTGTTCCGACCATGACCAGGGACGCTGGGCCGATCGCAAACGCCGTTAGAGCAAGCGAAAGAGCGAAATGCAACGGTCGATCACCGCAGACGGCGTAGGACGGACGTCAGCAGCTGTACGCCCTGCCCCAGGTTGTCCTCGGCGACGCGCTCGTCGATGCCGTGGACCGAGCGCTGATCCTGTTCCTGCAGTACGAGCGGCACGAACCCGTAGCTCGCGATGCCGATGGCGCGGAACCAGTGGCTGTCGGTGAAGCCGGGAATCACGCTCGGCACGACGGGCGCGCCGGCGAGCTCGTCGGTCGCCATCGCCCGGACGGCGTCGACGAGGGCCGAGTCGGCGGGCGAGCTCGACGCCGGGAACGACAGCGTCGTCTCGAGTGTCACCTCGGGATCGGCGACGGCCGCGCGCAGCTCGGCGAGGAAAGCGACGGGATCCTCGCCGGGCAGGAGACGGCAATCGAGGAGGGCCACCGCCTCGCCAGGAATCACGTTGGTCTTCCGGCCGGCCTCGAGCACGGTCGGGGTGACGGTATTTCGGACGAGCGCGTTCTGGCGGGTGTTGCTGGTGAAGTCGGCCAGGAACGTCGCGTCGGTGAGGGCCGCCGGTAGATCGGCCAGGCGCTCGCGCAGTGGTGACGTCTCGAGTGACGCGAGCGCGGCGAAGTAGTGGCCCACCGGCGGCGTCACCTGGACGGTCGTCGCATGCGCGACGACGCGATCGAGCGCCCGCACGAGCCGCGTGACGGCGGTCTCCGCTGGTGGCGTCGAGCCGTGACCCGTCGGCCCGCGCGCCGACATGCGGATCCAGAGCGGCGCCTTCTCGGCGATGGCCACCTGCACGAGGCGATCACCTCCGGCGCGCACGTGGATGTGATCGCCCTCGTTCAGGAGGAACTCGGCACCGGCCACGAGGTCGGGACGCTGCTCGACGATCCATCGTGCACCAGCCGCGCCGCCCACTTCCTCGTCGGCCGTCGAGAGGAGGATGACGTCGCGCGCGAGCGGCTCGCCGCTGCGATGGAGCGCGATCAGCGTCATCGCCTGGATCGCGGCGATGCCCTTCGCGTCGATGGCACCGCGGCCGTAGACGTATCCGCGCTCGCGCACGCCACCGAAGGGCGCGACGCTCCAGTCCGCGGCCGTGGCCGGCACGACGTCGAGATGCGACAGCAGCACGACCGGACGTGCCGCGCCGCTTCCCGCGAGTCGCGCGTGCAGATTGCCACGGCCCGGCGCCGACTCGATCACCTCGGCGGGGATGCCGTCGGCGCGAAGGCGCGCGGCGATGACCTCGGCGGCGAGAGTCTCGCGTCCCGGCGGGTTCGTGGTGTCGACGCGGATCAGGCTCGCGAGCAGGTCGGCCGTCTCGGCCCGAAGGCGATTCCAGTCGACGTCGTCCGCGCCGGACGGGGAGCAGAGCCACAGGACGACCAGAAGCGCCCGCAGGATGCCTGCGCTGGCGTCAGGTCCTGCTGGAGCGCTTCTGCGACAATGACTCGCGCAATACCTGTGACCGAAATGCCTCGGCCCCATGCATTCCCGCCCCACCGACTTATCCACACCGCGCCAGACGTGCATTTCCCACCGAGCACGGAGGCCGGTCGAGAGCGTCCAGGGAGGCCAAAATCAGGCTCGGACCGATACTTAGCTGAACCACTTCAGCTGGTTGCAGCTCATTCCGCGGTGATTCCCGGGCTATCTGGCGACGCCGCCACCACGACACGAGATGTGCACAAATCCACAAGTTATCCACAGCTCGGTGTGTATCCCGTGGCGACGGCGTACAGCTCGGACGATCCGCGACGGGACGCCTCCGGCCGCGTCGTCTTCACCTGGCGGAACGCCGACTTCAGGCGCGCCATCACCTCGGGATAGCCCGAGTTCATGAAGAGCTTCACCAGCAGGCGACCGTCCGGGCGGAGCAGGGTGGCGCAGGCGTCGAGTGTCGCCATGGCCAGCTCGAGGCAGCGGGCCTCGTCGGCGTCGCGGATGCCGGTGAGCTTCGGAGCGAGATCGGACAGCACCACCGCTGCCGGGCCGCCGAGCTCGGCTCGCACCGCCTCGACCACCGACGCATCACGCACGTCGCCGACGAGCAGGGCGACGTTCGGCAGCGGCAGCGGGTCGGCCCGAGCCAGGTCGACGCCGACGACGCGGCCGGACGGGCCGACGCGTTCGGCCGCGACCTGGACCCAGGCACCGGGCCACGCACCGAGGTCGACGACACGGTCACCCGCGCGCAAAAGGCGAAAGCGATCGTCCAGCTCGGCGAGCTTGTAGGCGCTGCGCGCGCGATAGCCCGCGGCTTTCGCGCGCCGGTAATGCGCGTCCTTGCGCTCGTAGCTCACGAGGCGGGCCTCCGCCCGCCAGGGCCCGGATCAGTCGACCGGATGGACCGGTTCGTAGGGCGGGTAGTCGCCGAACGGATCCTCGCTGGGGCCGTGGCCGAACATCTTCTCGAGCTTCGGCTGCGACACGAAGAAGTGGATGGGACGGGTCACCAACCACTCGATCGACCAGCCCACGAAGTGAACCGGGTACGACGCGATCAGCAACGGGTTCGAATCGCGGTCGTTGTACGCATCATGTGCTCCGGCGATTCCCGCCGAGCACGTCATCCCCACCACCATAGCCAGGCCGATAAGAAGCCGCTTCACGTTGCACCTCCAGGGGGGCCTTGGCTCCGCCGCCCCACGCGACGGTAGCAGCGCAGTCCTCAAGGCTCAAGCCGAGTGCATACCACGCGGCAGGGAAAGGGGGCCTGAAATTTGACACCCGACCGACCGGGGGGTACTCGGGCGCCAATGCCAGGGAGATTTCGGCCCCTCGTCCCCCTTCGCGGATGGCGCAAGCTGGCGGTCCACTCCTGGAGCAAACCCCGCGACCCCAGCACCTACGCCCTGGTCGACGTCCCCATGCAGGCGGCCGTCGACTATGCCGAGCGGGTGCGACGCGAGACCGGGGTCCACGTCACCATCACCCACATGGTGGTGAAGGGGGTGGCGCTCGCGGTCCAGCAGTTCCCGCAGATGAACGGAATCGTGTCGCGGAACCGCATCATGATCCGCGACACCGTCGACATCTTCATGCAGGTGTCGGCCGAGGGCGGTGCCGAGCTGTCGGGCATCAAGATCGCGAACGCCAACAAGAAGAACGTCGTCGATATCGCGCGCGAGTGCGAGGAGCGGGTGGCGCGCCTGCGGGCCCGGAAGGACCAGCAGATCGAGCGCACGAAGGGCGTCCTCGACAAGATCCCGCTCTGGGCCCTCGGGCCGCTCATGCGGGGCATCGCGTACCTCATCTACGATCGCGACCTCGACCTCACCCGCTTCGGCGTCGTGAAGGACGAGTTCGGGACGGCGATGGTGAGCAACGTCGGCACCTTCGGCATCCGGGCGGCGTTCGGACCGCTGGTGCCGTTCAGCCGTGTGCCGCTCGTCGTGCTCGTGGGCGCGCTCGAGGATCGGGTGGTGCCGGAGAACGGCCGGCCGGTCATCCGCCCGATGCTCACCCTGTGCGTGACGCTCGATCACCGCTTCATGGACGGCTACCACGGCGGCGCCATGGCGAAGACGACCCGCGAGTTCCTCGAGAATCCCGATCAGTTCGACGCGTCGCTGGCCGGAACCGACGGCGTGGCCGCGCTCACGTCCAGCCTATGAAGCTCAGCTGACGGCCGGCCCGCGCGCCGTCACGACGATACGAGCACCAGCCGTCGCCGCACGACGTGCAGGGTCCGACGACGTCGACGCGGCGGACACCGGTGCCCTCGAGGAGAAGGCGGGCCGCGAGGCGCAGGTCGACGCGAAGCTCGCCACCGCCGGCGTGCCATGCCGGCGCCGTCGTGTCGCCGGTGCGCGCGACGAACGCCGTCCGCACCTCCTCGCCGACGCGATAGCAGCACGGTCCGATCGCCGGTCCGATGCATGCTTCGAGGTCGCCGGGTTCGACGTCGAACGCCGACCGCATGTGACCGATCGCGGATTCGATGACGCCCGCCGACGCGCCACGCCAGCCGGCGTGTACCGCTGCCGCCACCCGCTGCTCGCGCGCGACCAGCAGTACCGGCACGCAATCGGCCGTCACCACGCCGACCACCAGCCCTCGATCGTTCGTCGCGACGGCGTCCGCGTCCGGTCGCTCGCCGGCGATCGGCGCCGTCACGACGTCGATGCCGTGCACCTGTTTTGCCGTGTGGACGGGCAGGGCGACGCCGAGCGCGGCGACGATGGGACTCCACTCACCGGCACCAGCGCTGTCGCGCCGGTCGAGGAAGCCGTGGCGCAGGCCGGGGACCTCCGTCCACGCCGCGTGCTGCAGCATCACGTCACCTGGTCGAGCGTGACGTCGGTGTAGGTCTGCATCTCCTGGATGGTGTGGAGCTTGTAGGGCTTCTCGTAGAAGACGCGCTTGATGCCGGTGTTCACCAGCACCTTGAAGCAGTGGATGCAGGGCGTGTGCGTGATGTAGATGTCCGCATCGCGGATCGCGGCGCCGTTCTTCGCCGCCTGCGCGATGGCGTTGATCTCGGCGTGGATCGTGCGGAAGCAGTTCTCCTCGATCTCGCCGGTGGGCGTCGTCGACTTGTAGATCAGGCAGCCGACGTCGAGGCAGTGCGGCAGCCCTGCCGGCGAGCCGTTGTACCCGGTGGCGAGGATGTTCTTCTCGCGCACGATGACGGCCCCCACCTTGGCGCGCGTGCACGTCGAACGCTCCGCCACCTGGCGGGTGATGGTCATGAAGTACTGATGCCAGCTCGGCCGCTCGCTCATGGCAGCAACCGGAAGGGCTCGGGCACGAAGGTGATCACGAAGAGAACGAGGCTCATGAAGGCTCCCACGGTACGCGCCATCCCGAGCGGGCGCGGATCGTCCTGGGTCGGCGGATGTCGGAGGCCGACCAGGACCACGATGATGACGGCCCACACGAGCCACCCCGCCCACCCCGTCCAACCCAGCCAGGCCAGGACAGCGACGAGGACCACCGGCACGAAGCGGGTGCGGCGCTGGAATGCGGCATAGAGGACGTGGCCGCCGTCGAGCTGACCGGCCGGCAGCAGGTTGATGGACGTGACGAGCAGGCCGAGCCATCCGGCGAACGCCACCGGATGCAGCACGACGGTCGCCGGATCGGCGTGCAGGATGGCGCGCGTCAGGAAGGACGTCAGCAGCGAGTCGCCCAGCTCGAGCACGCTGCCCGTGGCCGGGGCAGGAAGCACCGTCGAGCGGGAGAGCCCGACGACGATGGCCACGAGCGCCACGACGAACCCCGCCCATGGACCGCCGGCGCCGATGTCGAAGAGGGCGCGACGATCGGGGAACCGCGACCGGATGCGGATGAAGGCCCCGAAGGTGCCGAGCGGAAAGATGAGCGGTGGCGCCGGCAGGAAGTAGGGCAGCGAGGCGTTCACCCCGTGCACGCGGCACATGACGTAGTGCCCCGACTCGTGCGTCAGCAGGATCGCCAGGAACGTGAGCGAGAAGGGCAGGCCGTCGAGCAGGAAGGGGATGCCGCGGAGCGGATCGACGCCCTCCCACTGTGCGCCGGCCATGGTGGTGGTCGTGACCGTCGCGACGAGCAGCAGGATGTGGAGCAGCGTCCAGCCGCGGGACGGCAGCACCGCCGGTGCCGGCGCGTTCCAGGTCTCCATGCCGCTCACGACGTCCCGGCGAGGCGTTCGTCGACCAGCGCACAGATGACGTGACCGA
Source organism: uncultured Binatia bacterium (SeqCode) (assembly GCA_964404165.1). GTDB lineage: Bacteria > Desulfobacterota > Binatia > DP-6 > DP-6 > DASYLJ01. The sequence goes on from CAYOIZ010000014.1 coordinate 122,941, forward strand.
TCAGGATGTGCGTCTCCTGGATGCGGGCCGAGAGCGTGCTGGCCGAGACGCGGAGTCCGACGTCGACCTGTCCGAGCAGCTCTCCGCCGTCGCCCCCCGTGAGCCCGATGGTGCGAACGCCGAGCTCCTTGCACGCGGCCACCGCCGTCAGGACGCTCGGCGAGCGACCGCTGGTGGAGAGTGCCAGCGCGACGTCGCCACGCTGGCCGAGCCCGCGCACCTGGCGCGCGAAGACCTGGTCGTAGCCGTAGTCGTTGGCGATGGCCGTCAGCGCCGACGTGTCGGTCGTGAGCGCGATGGCGGGCAGGGCACGTCGCTCGCGTTCGAAGCGGCCGACGAACTCGGCGGCGATGTGCTGCGCATCGGCGGCGCTGCCGCCGTTGCCGAAGAGGAGCAGCTTGTGGCCGCCGGCGATGGCGTCGGCGACCAGCGCGATGGCCTGCTCGAGCGCAGCGGCCTGCTCGTCGAGGAACACCCGCTGCACTCGCGCGCAGTCGTCGAAGAGCGCGCGAATGGCGGCCTGGGTGCTCGACACGGGGCGATGGTAGGCGTGGGGTCCGGGGACAGTCAACCCGCGCGACGAAGGTCGAAGCGCTGCGTCGCCATGTCGGCGATGGTACGCCCGATGGCGATCGACGCGGTGGCGGCGGGGGAGGGTGCGTTCAGGACGTGGATCATGCGGTCCGCCTCGACGATCCGGAAGTCGTCGACCAGTGCGCCGCTCGGCTCCACCGCCTGCGCACGCACGCCGGACGCGCTGGGCTCGAGGTCGTCGAGCGTCAGCTCGGGCACCAGCCGCTGCAACGAGGCCAGGAACGCGCGCTTGCTGAACGAGCGCCACACCTCGCTCAGGCCGCTACGCCAGTGCTGGTTCGTCATGCGCCAGAAGCCGCGATAGCGCGCCATCTGGACGACGTCGCGGGGGGACACGTCGGCCTGACGATAGCCTTCGCGCTTCCACGCGAGGACCGCATTGGGGCCGCACTCGACGCTGCCGTCGATGCGGCGGCTCAGATGCACGCCGAGGAAGGGGAGCGATGGATCAGGCACGGGATAGACGAGGTTGCGCACCAGGCTCCGCCGTTCGTGGCGCAGCGACCAGAACTCGCCGCGGAACGGCACGATCTGGAGCCCGGGGGTGACGTCGCAGAGCTGCGCCACCCGATCGGCCTGGAGGCCGGCGCAGTTGACGAGGGATCGGCACATGACGACGCCGTTCGCCGTGTCGAGCACCAGTCCATCCGTCACGCGGGAGACGCTTCGCACGCGTGCGCTGGTGCGGATCTCGACCCCCGCCGTGCGGGCCACGTCGGCGAACGCCTGCAGCACCTGGCGGTAGTCGACGATGCCGGTGTCGGGCACGTGCAGGCCCGCGAGCCCGCACACCGACGGCTCGAGGGCGCGGATGTCGTCGCGCGTCAGCCGGCGGATGCCTTTGAGCCCGTTCGCCTCGCCGTTGCTGAGCAGCTCGCCCAACCCCAGCACCTCGTGCTGCTCCGTGGCGACGACGATCTTGCCGCAGCGCTCGTGCGCGATGCCGTGCTCGGCGCAGAAGCGGTACATCAGATCGCGGCCCTCGATGCACAGCCGCGCCTTGAGCGATCCCGGGCGGTAGTAGAGCCCCGAGTGGATGATGCCGCTGTTGTGCCCCGTCTGATGACAGCCGAGCGTCTCCTCGGCTTCGAGGACGACGACGCTGTCGCCGAGCGTCTCGCTCAGCGCCATGGCCGTGGCCATGCCGACGATGCCGCCACCGATCACGGCAACGCGGTACATCAGCCCACCTCGGGCGGCAGTGGCTGGATGTGGTCGACGAAGAACCGCAGCACGTCGGACGGCGCGATGATGCCGACGAGCTTGCCGGCACGCACCACCGGCAGGTGATGAATGCGGCGCTCGCGCAGCAGCGCGATGACCTCTTCGGAGGGGGCGAACTCGTCGATGACGATGGGCGGTTTCGACATGATGACCTGCGCTTCGGTGTGGGCAGGGTCGCTGCGCAGGAGCGCGTTCATCACGTCGACGTCGCTGACGAAGCCGACGACCCGCTCGTGCCCATCGACGACGGGAACGCCGCCGATGCCCTCCGCCACCAGCGTGGCTGCGACGTCACCGAGCTGCGTGTCCGGGGCCACGCTCGTCACTCGCTCCGTCATGATGTTTCGGGCGTGGCCCTTCACTGGCCGAGGGTCTATCCCCGGTCCGAGGGGGGGTCAATTCCCATCGGACCGGGGACCGTCCCCTATTGGCCGAATCCGAACTGGGCCTTCTCCTCCGCGATGAGCGGTGCGAACGAGGGCCGCGCCAGGATGCCCTTCACGTACCTGGCCAGCTTGGGCCAGCGGGCGGCGTCCACGTCGACGCCGGCGTACTGCAGGTTGACGAACGGCGACGCGATGCCGATGTCGCCGATGGTGAGCTGGTTGCCCACCAGGAATTCGCCGGTGATCTCGCCTTCCAGGTAGTCGAACAGCTTCGGCAGGTCGGTCTCGATGCCTTCCTTCACGATCGCCTCGTCGGTGGTGTGCCCGAAGAAGCGCGGCCCGACGATGCGCTGGAAGAAGATCTTTCCCCCGACGATCGGGACGAGGCCGCCGTCGCCGTACTCCTCGAACCACAGCGCACGTGCGTAGTCGTAGGGATCGGCGGGGTAGAGCCGCGGCTCGGGTGCCGTGCGCTCGAGGTACGCGCAGATGACGGACGAGTCGGCGAGCGTGCGGTCGCCGTCGCGGAACGCCGGAACCTTCCCGAGCGGGCTGAGCTTCCGCCAGCCCGGCGGCTCCTGGGGTCCCGGGAACACGGCCTCGATCTGATAATCGAGCCCCTTCTCCGCGAGCGCGACCCGCACCTTGCGCACGAACGGGGATGCACTGACTCCATAAACGGTTCGCATCGGTCCTTCCCTCCTCGGATCGGTGGTGGCGCCCGCCGTCGCGCCGAAGCAAGCGCGCAACCGATCCCCTGTTCGGTGGTTGAAGGGCCCATGACGACCGGCCCTGGGCGCGTCCTCGCCCTCCTCCTGCTCGGTGTCGGGCTGGCCCAGGCCGACGTGGTCACCTCCCTGTCGGGCAACCACCTGACCGTCACCGGGGACGAGAGCGCTGATTCCATAGCGATCACGCCGGGGGAGGGGGGCATCAGGGTCGCTGGCTTCGACGGGACGCTCGTCGACGGCTCCACCGAGGAGGTCACCTTCTCGGGCGTCGGTCGCCTGAAGGTGCGCCTGATGCACGGGGCCGATCGCGTGCTGGTCTCCTGGATCACCCTGCCGGGTGCGCTCGACATCAGGATGGGCAAGGGGGACGACACCGTCGAGCTCGACGAGGTGGAGGCCGGGGACGTCACCGTGGCCACCAGCCAGGGCTTCGACCTCGTGAACGTCTTCGGGCCCTCGTACTTCGACTCGCTCACCATCCGCACCGGCAGTGGCAGCGACCTGGTCGCCGTGGAGGTGGTGGCGGTGGGCTGGGACCTCGACCTCGACAGCGGCCGCGACGACGACGACGTCTCGATCGCGGTGCTCGACGTCTACGACGACGTCGACGTGCACCTCGGCAACGGTAACGACGTCTTGTGGCTCGGCGATGCCACCGTCGGCGAGGACACGCATCTCGACGGCGACGACGGGGACGACTGGCTCGAGCTGTACGGGTATCTGGCGTTCTGGGAGGACGTCGACATCGACGGGTTCGGGGACGAATGGTGGTGGTGGTGATCGGCCGATCGCCTTGCCCGACGACCGGTCGTGGGCTAGGGTTCGCCCCGTCGCGGGCGTAATTCAGTGGTAGAATGCCAGCTTCCCAAGCTGGACGTCGCCGGTTCGACCCCGGTCGCCCGC